>NZ_JBPJZO010000019.1:0-34361 GCF_051216545.1 Variovorax nitratireducens | reverse complement strand
TCGACCTTGAATTCGTCCGTGTACTGCCGTTTCGGCAGCTTGCTATCTCGCATTTCGATTCTCCATACAGCTCAAGTTTCCAACTTTCTTGCTGTACGTGAAATCGAGGCAGGGTCAAACCTCGCAACGCCACTCGCTGCGCTTGGGCAACGCTCGGCCACACAATGATGTCGACAGTGCCAGTCTCGTCTTCAAGTGTCGCAAAGATCACGCCGCTGGACGTACTCAGTTGCGACGGTGCGCCACGATGCCGCTCGCACGCACCAGTTCATTGTCCTTGCCGCTCCGGCGCAGATCGTCTGCCGTTCAAATGCACCACTTGGGTAGCTTGAGCCGTCGCAGCGCCAACCGACGGCGGGCGCAACGCGAGACCCATGAACTTAGTCGGCCGCGATGTCGACGCCTTCGGTTGGCGGGTCAAACTCAATGGCGCCCTCGATCGTGGGCGCGGCGCGAAGCAGCTCGGTCGGGCGTATCGCGACACCGCCCCCGGCTCGTCCACTGACCGGGCGCTGCATTTGAGCGAGCTGGATGGGAAAAGATCACATATTTTTGTAGCATTTTGGTACTACATGTGACTAAAATTAGCTCCACTCCACCGAGATCGATCACCACAACCCCGACGGATGAATGATGCGCCTCAGGCTAGTCCTTCTGTTCCTCATGGCCTACGCCCTTGCGCAGGTCTTTGTGATCGGTGGCCGCGCCAGCGCATTTGGTGAACCGAAGGAAACGGCCCACGCGATGCTCCATTGGCAGGGCCTGGCGCATCACCATCACGACGACGGCTCCATTGGACAAGATAGTTCTGAAGACTCGATTCAGCACGTGGCCGTCGACGGCTTTCTCAGCGCATCCGCTGTTGGGTTTGTAGCTCCTCTCTCCTTGCCTCCCGGAGAGGCCATTCGTCCCATCGTCACCGACGAACTCGACGCACCGTGGCCGGATCTCGCCGGTCCTAGACGACCTCCACGACTCACAACCTGAAAACGCTGCCGCTGGCCTGCGCGCGCAGGCAGGCCGTTTTCACGTTCGCCAACTCATCGGCTTCTGTGGGATCGCGTCCGCGGTTTGGCGGGCCATGAGTTTGGCCCTCGCACGGATGAGCTTTGTGAGTTCATTCCTTGTGCACTGCTCAGGCAGGACACCCCTGGGTGCCCTAAGCCCGACGGCCGCGCAAGCGCTCCATCCGTCCTAGTCCGCGACCGACAGGTCTCAACAGCTCGGCACCGAGCTGTTCAGTCCACCGAAGCGGAACGCGCGTAGTTCCAGCCCAGCATGTCTCAAGGCGCAGCCCCTTTGTTGTTGATGCGCCGCGTTCAGTTCCGGCTGAGGGAGCGATTCAGCTCCGCTCAGACGGCATCACTAGCGAAAGCAATGAGGAGTCGAAATGTCTTCCTTCAGTCCAGCCGAAATAGTCCGCCGAATCTTGGACGAGCCTCTGGTCCGACCTGCGCACTTGCAATGGCGCCGTCGGCAGTTCCTATCCAAGGATGGACACGGGTCCCATTTTGGGGTTTTCGATGACTTCAAGGCCGCGCGCGCTTGGCTGCCTCGCAGTCCGGCGTTTGACCAAGCTGCTCTGGCCGCCGAGTACGTAGACGTTCGGTCAAAGAAGGTGTTCTCTTACGACTATCCGGTCATGTGGTGGCTCGATCGTGCCTTGCGAGATGGAGCGACCAGCGTCTTGGATATCGGCGGCTCGGTCGGCGTGCACTACTACGCCTATCGGCGGTATTTCGACATGCCGAATCTAGTGACCTGGCGTGTAGTCGAGGTGCCGGCAATCGTCTCCATTGGACAAGACTTGGCCACGCAGAATGGTGCTACCGTCTTGAGCTTCACCGAAGACCTCCATCAGTCCGTCGGAACCGCCTCCTACGACATCTGGATTTCCGCAGGTGCGATTCACTACCTTGAAGAAGGGCGGCCCGACCAGCTGATCAAGCGATGTGCACGACGGCCGAGGCACATCCTTTTGAACAAGCTGCCGCTCTACAGCGGTGAGGATTTCGTCACCGTGCAGAACATCGGCGAGGGAGCCTTTGCCCCATTGCATGTCTACAACCGCGCTCGCCTCATTCAAGACATCAAGGCGCTCGGATACACACTCTGGGACAAGTGGGCTGTTCAGGAGCGCGCCATGGACCTCCCTGGCTACCCCGAACGTTCGTTCCCAAGCTTCACAGGTCTTTACTTCGTGGAAAGTGCAAGCGTGTCTGAAAAATCGAAGCCATTGTTGTCGTGAAGAGCAGGGTACCTTTGAATTTCAGATCGAATGGGTTTTGCGCAGGCGCCACGCCTAGCCCACCGTGTTGACGTCAGCAGGGGCCGTCGTGGCGCTGGCTGTGCTGGCCGTCGGCGTGGTGGCAGCTTGGGGCGACTCCGAGCCGTCCAGTGCGGCCGCACCACCGGCGGTGGCGAACATCATTTCTCTGGCTGTGCTCGGTGTCTGTTGGCGCCGACCGAAAACTGACCAGCTAAACCGGAGTGAGGATCCGGTAGTCATGTTCCGGCAACACGATCTGGCCGGCCTCGGCCGCCTTGATGACCCGGTGGCCTGCAGCATCGTTCACGCGGTTGCCATGCAGCATGTAGAAGTACCCGCGAAAGGCACCTTGACGCGGCGATCGAGCTTTTCGAGTTGGCCGAAAAGCTCATAGGCGCTGCCCTTGCGGCCATCCACTTCGGCCAGCTTCAGGGTGCTGATCCACACCGGAACCAACGACATCCCGCGCATGCCCTTCGGATCGGTGTAGTCGCTGATCTGCATCGCCCAGTGCGCGCACAGGCGTGCACCACTGCGGCCGGCGCTCGAAAGCGCCCAATCCGAGAACATGCGTCCATCCGATGTACGAAGGCGCCGCCGGGCCGATACAGCAAGCTCGTTGCACCGTACATTGGAATCTGCCCCTCCCGCGTTACTTGACCCGTTTGGAAACCCCGATGCGCAGAAGGCTTGCTTCTGACAAACCGGAGCGCTCGGCTAGACTCGCGCAATGCTTCGCAGGCTTGTTCTCGCCCTTTTGTTCATTTCTGCACTGTGGCAAGGCATAGCCATTGCGGGCCGGGCCATTGCATTCGAGCAAACAGAGCAGACGGCGCACGCCGTGCTGCACTGGCAGGAAACTGCTCATCACCACCATGATGACGGCTCCATTGCACTAGATGACTCGGACGAATCCGTTCAGCACGTTGTGGTTGATGGCTGCCTGGGCGTGACGGCCATCGGGGCTACCGAAACGATGGCGTTTGCCCCCCCTGGAACTGTCCGCCCCGTCATCGACACCAACGCGGCGACGCCTTGGCCGCATCTTGACGGGCCTCGAAGACCCCCTCGACTGACGACTTGAAAACGCCGTTGCTCGGAGCGCATGCGCGCTGACGAGCCGTTTTCATCCGGTGATCGGCCGTAGCTCCAGCGCATGCCCGCCGGCATGCCTGAAGCCCGCTTCCGGTGGCCAAGTGTCTGTCAGGAGTCCTGTGATTTCCGTTCTTTGCCCCAATGCGGGCGTGCGTGTCGAGCGCGCGCGCCGTTCGATGTCGCGCGCGGCCTGCGTCGCGCTCGCGGTTGCAGCCACCCAAACCGGCTGCGGCAGCTTCACCGCGCAGCGCGCGCGTTTTCTGGATGGTTGGCACCCGGGTCGAGTGATCCGAATAGGCCGGGATGTGCCCAGCACGTCGCGCTGCGCGGATGTCGCGCCGCCGAACTCAGCGATCCAGCAGCCGTACGTCTTGGTGCGGTACGCCGTCGCGCCCAGTCGCTATGCAGAACGCGTTGCCGTGGTACCCACGAAGGAGACGGTCAGCGTCAGTACTGACGTTTACGTTCACATTCGGGATTGCCTCACACCGCTGCAGACCAAGGCGTCTCTAATTTCCCGGGGTGTCCTGTGAAGATCGCGCCCCTTTTCTTTTCATGTATGGGCGCGGCCGGCATGCTGATCGGTATCGCCGTCCCTGCATGGGGGCAGCCGGCCACCGTGACCCTGACTCAAGCGTGGGAAGCCGCCTGGGAACGTGCTGTGCAGTCGCGCGAGAGTGATGCGCAGGCTCGCCGCGCCCGCGCCGAGCAGACCACGGCTTCCAGCCTGTGGGCCGCGCCGCCCGCCCTGGAACTCAATCACTTGAACGACCGCTTTCAC
Organism: Variovorax nitratireducens; assembly: GCF_051216545.1. NCBI lineage: Bacteria > Pseudomonadati > Pseudomonadota > Betaproteobacteria > Burkholderiales > Comamonadaceae > Variovorax > Variovorax nitratireducens. The sequence goes on along the minus strand of NZ_JBPJZO010000019.1, from coordinate 30,216 downwards.
TCGAGCGCAGGCCGCCGCGAAACCGAAGTGGGGCTGGTCTGGCCGATCTGGTTGCCGGGACAGCGCGACGCGCGGCAGGCTGCAGCCGACGCCGAACTGAGGTTTGCCGAATCGAGCACCGACGCGGCACGCCTTCGCGTGGCAGGTCAGGTGCGCGAGGCTGCGTGGCAACTGGCGGCCGCGCAGACAGAGGCGGCTGCCGCCAGCGCCCATGCGCAGTACCTTCAGCGCATCGCGGCGGACGTGCAGCGACGGGTCGAGGCAGGTGACCTCGCCAGAGCCGATGCATTGGCGTCCCGTGGAGAACACCTCGAAGCGGAAGCTATGCAAACCGAGGCCGACCAGCGGTTTGCCGCGGCGAAAGCACGCTGGGTGTCTCTGACCGGTCTCGACGCGATGCCCGAACTGAAAGTGCCCGCGGATCCGCCCGCGCTGCCGGCCATTTCGAATGCCGACCATCCGGAGCTGCGAGCCGCAGCGCTGTCCGTCGACCGTGCGCGCAAGCGCCTTGATGCAGTCAACACATCGCGGCGTGACCCACCGGAGGTCACGCTCCGGTATCGCGAAGAGGCGCCGGGTTACAGCGAGCGCTCGCAACGCGGTATTGGCATCGGCCTGCGCATCCCGTTCGGGACCGACGGCCGCAACGCGCCCCTGCAGGCTGCGGCGATCGGCGATCTCGATGTGGCGGAAACCGTAGCGCAGCGCCTGCGCGAGCGTCGCGACAGTGATGTCGCGGTTGCCAGGATCGGCGTGCAAAACGCGATTCGCCAACTCGAAAGAACGCGCGTCCGCGCGGGCCTTCTGCGCGAACGCGCGCAACTGATCGAGGCGTCCTTCCAGGCCGGCGAAAGCGCATTGCCCGACCTGCTGCGCGCCGTCAATGCGGCCGGCCAGGCCGATGCGGCACTGGCCCGACAGCGGGCCGGGCTCGGCATGGCACACGCCCAACTTCAACAAACACTCGGACTTTTCCCATGATCGAATCTCTGCACCGCCTCAGCCTGCGTCGCTTGCTGTTCGCGCTTGCCGTTCCTTGCGCATTGCTGCTTGGCGCCAGCGCCGGCGCTGCGCCAGGCGCGCATGGCCCCAACGGGGAGCACCTCGATGGCCCGGCGCAAGCCAGTGCGGCTACCGGCAGCAGTGCACCGCGCATGGAGGCCAAATCGGAAACGTTCGAGCTGGTCGGCACCCTGCGCGCCGACGAATTCTCGATGCTGATCAATCGGTTCGAGACGAACGAGCCGGTTCTGAATGCGAAAGTCGAGGTGGAATCGGGCACAGCCAAGGCGCCGGCCAAGTTCCACGCGGATCTCGGAGACTATGCAGTCGACGACGCCGCATTCCTCAAGGTGCTGCAGGCCCCGGGGGAACATGGGGTTGTCATTACTGTTGTGGCTGGCGCGGATGCCGACCTGCTGGACGGCACGCTCAAGAGCGACGGCGTTGTGGCGGACGCCCACGGTCATTCACATGACGCCGCGCACGCGCGCGGCATACCGATCTCGGTCTGGCTCGCACTCGCCCTGCTGGCATTGGGAGCGCTGATTTACTTGCTTACCCGCAGCAAAGCGCCGCAGACGGGAGCAGCGCAATGAAGCCGGCATTTTTCCCGCGCTCGTGCGCAGCATGGCTCGCCGTCGCGTTGGCGGTCTCGATGCCATTGACGGCCCTGGCAGCACCGGGCGCGCACGGCCCCAACGGTGAACACCTGGACGCACCCGGCAATGTCACGAACACATCGGGGCCGGCCCGTCTGCCCGATGGCAGTGCGCAGGTACCGATGCTGGCGCAGCGTCGGCTGGGCGTCAGGACTGTCGTCGCGATCGAAAGTGACGCATCTGCAACGGTCGAGCTTTCCGGCCGGGTGATCGTCGATCCCAATGCAGGCGGACGCGTACAGCCGAGCCACGGCGGCCGGATCGAGCCCGGGCCTCGGGGCTTACCGGTGGCGGGTCAGTCGGTGCGACAAGGCGAAGTGCTGGCACGTGTAAAGCACCACGCCGAGCCTTATGCGCTGGCGAGCCAGCAATCGCAATTGGCCGAGTTGCGCAGCAACCGCGAACTGGCCGCACAGCGCGTGCAACGCCTGCAGTCATTGGAGGGAACGGTACCGCGCAAAGACATCGAGGCGGCGCGTGCAGAACTCAAGAGCCTGAGCGTGCGCGAGAAAAGCATCGGCGCGAGCCTGAACGCGCGCGAAAGCCTGGTGGCGCCCGTGTCCGGCGTCATCGCACGAGCCGACGCCGTGTCCGGCCAGATCGTGGAGGCACGCGACGTTTTGTTCGAGGTGGTCGATCCGTCCCGGGTTCTGGTGGAAGCCACGACCGCCGACCCTGCGCTGCCCGCGCGCGTGGGCGGCGCGACGCTGCAAGGCACGCCCGGTGTACATCTCGAACTGATCGGCGCCGCACGCAGCCTGCGAGATGGCGTGTTGCCCCTGACATTTCGGGCCCAGCCCGAAAAGGCGGGTGCGGCGATGCCCCTGGCGGTGGGTCAGCCGGTTACCGTCGTCGCTTCGCTCAAAGAGCGCGTAAAGGGCTATGTGCTCCCCGCACAGGCGGTGGTGCGCAACAGCGCCAACGAGCCGATCGTCTGGATCAAGTCCGGTGCCGAGCGCTACATCGCCCAGCCGGTGCAATACCGCGCACTCGACGCCGGCACGGTGCTCGTGACACAGGGGTTGGGTGCGGAGAACCGCGTGGTGGTGCAAGGCGCATCGCTGATCGCGCAAATCCGCTGAACGGGGCCACGCATGTTCAACTGGATCGTCAAAAGCAGCCTTCACAACCGTCTGTTCGTGCTGGCGGTGGCCGCAATCCTGCTGGTGTGCGGCACCGTCACGGCCTGGCGTGCGCCGGTCGACGTGTTTCCCGACCTCAACAAGCCGCTGATCACCGTGCTGACCGAAGCAGGCGGCATGGCGCCGGAAGAAGTCGAGCAACTCGTTACCTTCCCGCTGGAAACCGCATTGAACGGCACGCCAGGCGTGACGCGCGTGCGTTCGACTTCGGGTGTCGGGCTGTCCATCGTTTACGCGGAGTTCGACTGGGGCACCGACATTTACCGCAACCGGCAACTCGTGGCGGAACGACTTACGGTGGTTGGCCAGCAGTTGCCTGCTGGCATCACGCCCGTCATGGGGCCGGTGTCTTCGATCATGGGCGAAGTGATGCTGATCGCGCTGTCGCTGTCCGCGGGCGACGGAAAGACCGCCGCAGACCCGATGCAGGCTCGCGAATACGCGGACTTCGTGCTTCGCCCGCGCCTGCTGTCGATCGCTGGCGTGTCGCAGGTCATTCCGATTGGCGGGGATGTCAGGCAACTGCGCGTCGAGCCGGACACGGCCCGTATGGCGCAAGTCGGCATTTCGCTCTCCCAGGTGGAGCAGGCGCTGCGCGGCTTTGCCAGCAATGCGGGCGGGGGCTTTATCGACCTCAATAGCCGGGAATTCCTCATCCGACACATCGGACGCACCCAGCGCGTCGAAGACCTGCAAGGAATCGCCGTGGCCTGGAAGGACGGCCGCGCCGTGCTGCTGAGCCAGGTTGCCAACGTCCGCTTCGCACCAGCGATGAAGCGGGGCGATGCCGGCTACAACGGCATGCCGGCGGTCATCGTCAGTGTGCAGAAGCAGCCTGCGGCGGACACGGTTCAATTGACGCGCACCATCGAGGCCGCGCTGGGTGAACTCAAGCAGGGCATGCCGCCGGGGCTCGCCGCGCCCAAGGTGCTGTTCCGCCAGGCCGATTTCATCGAGGCTTCGATCGGCAACGTGAGTGGGGCGCTGCGCGACGGCGCGATCATGGTCGCGATCGTGCTCTTTGCGTTCCTCCTGTCGGCACGCACGACGCTAATTTCGCTGGTGGCAATCCCGCTCTCGCTGGCCGTCACGGCGCTGGCGTTCAAGCTGCTGGGCCAGTCCATCAATGTGATGACACTCGGCGGCCTGGCCATCGCGATCGGCGAACTGGTCGATGACGCGGTGGTCGATGTGGAGAACATCGTGCGGCGGCTGAAGCAAAACCGGGCGTCGGGCAGTCCGCTCGGCACGATGGAGGTGGTGCGGCAGGCGAGCGTCGAGGTGCGATCCGGCATCGTCTATGCCACTGCCATCGTAGTGCTGGTGTTCATTCCGTTGTTTGCATTGCCGGGTATCGAAGGCAGGTTGTTTTCTCCCCTGGGCATCGCCTACATCGTCTCGATCCTCGCCTCGATGCTGGTCTCGATGACCGTCACGCCGGTGCTGTGCTACTACCTGCTGCCGAAGATGAAGCGGCTCGACCATGGCGACAGTCCGCTCGTGGCGCGGCTCAAGCGCTGGGACGAGCGCGTGCTCGCGTGGTCGTTCGGACATGCGCATGCGTTGATCATGACGGCGGTCATTGCGGTGGCGCTCGCCGCCGCCAGCGTGCCGTTCTTTCCGCGCGCCTTTCTTCCTGCCTTCAACGAGGGTTCGCTGGTGCTCGGGATGGTCTTCAATCCGGGTACCGCGTTGGCAGAAGCGAACCGCATGGGCGCGTTGGCCGAGACGCTCATCGCCGAGGTGCCCGAAGTGACACAGGTCGGGCGCCGCACGGGGCGCGCCGAACTCGACGAGCATGCCGAAGGCGTGCACTCGGCAGAGATCGACGTGGATCTGAAGCGCTCCAGCCGTGATCGCGAAACGATCACGGCGGACATCCGCAGTCGCATGTCGGTTCTGCCGGCGCAGGTGGCGATCGGTCAACCCATCTCCCACCGGCTCGATCATTTGCTGTCCGGCGTGCGCGCGCAGATTGCCTTGAAGATCTTCGCGGACGACACCGACACCTTGCGCGGGTTGGGCGAAAAGATGCGACAGGGCCTGGGGGGCATTCCCGGCCTGGTCGACCTCACCGTTGAGAAGCAGGTGCTAATTCCACAGATCACGGTGCGCATCGATCAGCGCAAGCTGGCGCAGACCGGATTGGCGCCGGGCGAAGCGGTGCGGCTGCTGCAGGCACTGACCGACGGCGCGCACGGTGCCGACATCGTCGACGGCTTGCGCCGCTATGAACTCGTGCTGCGCCTCCCCGACGAGCGCCGCAGCCCGCAGGATCTTGCGGCCACGCTGGTGGATACCCCGGCAGGACGCCTGCCCGTCTCGGCCTTCGCGTCGGTACAGGAGGCCGACGGCCCGAACCAGATCGGCCGCGAGAACGGTCGGCGCCGCATCGTTGTCTATGCCAATACAGACGGTTCCGACATGGGCCGGGTGATCCGGGACATTCGTGCGGTGATCGACAAGACCTCACTGCCGGCCGGCGCGTTCGTCAGCTTGGAAGGGCAGTTCCAGGCGCAAGAGCAAGCGATGAAGCTGATCGTCGGCCTCTCGCTGGTATCGCTCGGGATGATCTTCCTGGTGCTCTACGCGCGTTACAAGTCGGCCGTGCTGACGGGCATCATCATGGCGAATATTCCCCTGGCGCTCATCGGCAGCGTGGTGGCGATGTGGATTGCGGACGTGAGCCTTTCGGTCGCCTCGATGGTGGGATTCATCACGCTGGCCGGCATTTCGACACGCAACGGCATCCTCAAGGTCAGCCACTACATCAACCTCTGCAAGTTCGAGGGCGAGACGTTCGGCGTGCCGATGATCGTCCGCGGGTCGCTTGAGCGGCTCACACCGGTGCTGATGACGGCGCTAGTGGCTGCATTTGCGCTCACGCCGCTTCTCCTTTCGGCGGATGCGCCGGGCAAGGAGATCCTGCATCCAGTGGCGGTGGTCATCTTTGGCGGGCTGGTGAGTTCCACACTGCTGGATTCACTGCTCACGCCCGTCGTGTTCTGGCGGTTCGGTCGGAGTGCCACCGAGCGGCTGTTGAGCGACGAGGCCCGCGAAGACGCCGATTCGCCCAAGCTGCAGGAAGCGTACTGAGGGTGCCTGAAGCATCACTTTCCAGAAAAGGCCCCGGTGGCGCCGCCTGTCGAAGCGCGCTACAAACCAAGATACAAGGATCTGACGATCATGAAATTGAAGTTCTCCAAAGCATTGACTTCCGTGCTCCTGGGCGCTGCCGCGCTGAGCACGCCCATCGCGTTCGCGCACGGCGTGACTGCGGCTCAACACGGCGGTGTGGTTCAAAGCGCCGGCGACCTGTCGTTCGAGCTGGTGTCTAGCGCCACCGGCGCGACGATCTATGTCGACGACCACGATGACGCCTACGACACCAAGAAAATGGCTGGCAAGTTGACCGTGCTGAACGGCGCAGACAAATCGGAAGCCGAACTGACGCCGGGTGGCGGCAACAAGCTCGAAGCCAAAGGCGTCAAGGTTTCAAAGGGTGCCAAGGTGGTGGCCGCCCTGACCGAGGGGCGCAAGACCATGACGGTGCGCTTCACCGTGAAGTGATTGCCAGATGACGGGTCGCCATCTCTCATTGCCCGCCGTGCGCGGTGGCTTGCTGGCGCTCCTGGCGGCGGCGCTCTTTGGTGTCAGCACACCGCTGGTTCAGCAGGTCGGCAAAGGAATGGGCGCCTTCACGACTGCGGCCTTGCTGTATGCAGGTGCAGCCGCAGTGGGTGCGTTCTCCCGACAAAAAGTGGAGCGGGAGGCCCGGCTGTTGCGCGGCGACTGGCCTCGCTTGCTGTCCATGGCCATGTTCGGCGCCGCCCTCGGGCCGGTGGCGCTGGCCTGGGGCCTGCAGCACACGAGCGGCACCAGCGCCTCGCTCATGTTGACGCTGGAAGCGCTGTTCACCGCGGTGCTGGCGCGCTACCTCTACCGGGAGACGATGGATGGACGCGTCTGGACGGCCATGTTTCTGCTGCTCGCCGGTGGGATTGCGCTTGTTCTCGACCAGGGTTTCAGCGGGGGCACGCAGTTGCTGGGGTTGCTGGCCGTCCTGGTCGCCACGGCGGCCTGGGGCGCAGACAATACGCTCTCGCGCGGTTTGGCAGAGCGCGATCCTGGCCAGGTGGTGTTGGGCAAGGCGGTTCTCGGCGTCGTCGCGACGACCACGCTGGCACTGCTGGCCCGCGAGCCGCTACCGACAACTGGCGCCGCAGCGGCCCTGTTTCTCGTCGGTGGAACCGGCTACGGCCTCAGCTTGCGTTTTTACCTTCTGGCCCAGCGCGCCTTTGGTGCCGCTCGCACGGGCTCCGTGTTCGCCTTTGCGCCCTTCATCGGTGCAGCCGTGGCCTTCGGTCTCGGCGACCGGAGCGGGACGTGGGCCATGCTGGCGGGTGGCCTGCTCATGATGGCGGGGGTCGCCCTGCATTTATTTGAATCGCACGGCCATACGCATGAACACGAGTCGCTGAGTCATGAGCACGCGCATCGTCACGATGACGGGCACCACAATCATGTTCACGATGTGATGCCAACGCAGCCGCACAGCCACCCGCATGTCCACGATCCGCTGCACCATGCGCATGCGCACGTTCCCGACGCGCATCATCGGCACGTGCATTGATGGCCTGCGGGCCGGTGCTCGGTCAGTCGACCGTGACGACCCCGACGTAAAGCTCCAGCACCAGCCAACCGATCAGCGCCGCAGCGCCGAGGGCCAAGAGGACGGAGGCTGCTGTCCACTCGATGCGTCCACGCGCGTTGCGTGGCCGTGCATAAACCATCCAGGATTCGCTCGACGCGCGTTTCATGCAGCCATTGTCGAGCTTCATCGCGCTGCGCGAAAGGCTCGCGCGCAGTGGTGTCATCCCGGCGTCCCCTACGCCGCAGGCCGGCCTCGGCCTGCCCGATGAAACCGATGATCTGTTCTTCGGTACATCTGCTCTTTCTCATGTCCGTCATTCTCCCAGTTGACGAATCCCGCTTCGTTTATGCTGGTACGGCTGGGAGGGGGCAGGCCAGCGGCAAGTGCCCTCGACGAAGCCCGCTGGGCTGCGATGGAGGCTTGCTGCGCCGGGTGGGTTGAGAGGCCTGCCGACTGGCGACTTGAGTACGCGCGCGGATGCGGCGGCCAAGACATCGACGGCTGATCGGGCTACTGGCATCCCATCTGCCCGATGTGCTGGCCTGGTTGAACGAGAACACTGGGGCTTCAGTCTCAGCCGAGCAAGCTATCCCACCCGGACGGGCAGAGCACTGCTGCCAGCACCGCACCAGCGCCACCAGGCAGCATGGGATGAAGGCGATGATGACCTCGACCGATACCGGTCGGCGCCTGGGCCTGAAGGCGACGGGGAGATCAAGATGTCGAATACTCATGAGGTCAGCCGATGGCTTGGTCGCGATCGGAGTTTTTGATGTTTTTCAGCGAGGCGCGGTGAAAAAGGAGCAGCACGAACAACGAGGCGAGGGGGAGGGCGAGCCAGCCGAAACCATGCTGCGGGGAAGCGCCGAAGAGCCAGCCACCTGCGGCCGAGCCTAGAGTTTGTCCAAGACTTGTCCCTGCGGCCAAGCCCCCCATCGTCACGGCCAGGTCGGCACGCGAAACGCCGGCGGCAAGGTATGAGACGACGGGCAAGACCAACCCCGTTCCGGCGGCGGTCAGGCTCACCCCGAGGTACATCCAGCCGTGCGCCGGTTGGTTCGAGAGGACAGCCAGGCCTACCATGGCGACAAGCAGGCCAATGCCCGCGAGGCGGTGCGCCGACTTCGGGTTTAGGATTGGCGTGAAGAACAGCAAAGCGTTCACCGCCAGCATGACCAGGCTGCATTCGGCGAACATCAAGGCTACGTTCCTGGGGGACACTTGGGGGTTCCTGAGGCCTTCAAGAAGGATGCCAAGCTCGAAGGCAGCCAGTACAAACATCACCCCGGCGCCGAGCCCCCAAAGCGGCAGGCCGCTTTGGTTGCGCCGGCCTGCGTCAGGTCTCTCCGGCAGCCGCGCAGCCACAGGCAGTGCCTGCAAAACGCGCAGTAGCCCGATCATCGTGACTCCTCCGAATGCAGCAGTCAGCAGGATCACGATCTGTGCGATCGATGCAGGCGTCAGCTCGCGTGCGCCGGCCGATGACGCGAGCCAGCCCGCAGCGGCAATCGCGGCGGGGCCCACCAGAAACCCGAGCAGGGACATGGATCCGAGCCACGCGAAGCGGCGCGCGCGCTCCACCTCGACGGTGCGTTCCGCCACAATCACGGAGACGAGCGGGACGATGGCGGCCACGAAGAACCCCGTGCTGCCCCGCAGCACGTAGAGGCCCTCGATGCCGACCCACCCCGGGACGAGGAGAGCCATCAGGCTGACCAGGTATCCCGCAAATCCCGTTATGAGAATCAGGTTTCGGCCGACGCGATCCGAAATGAAACCCCACAAGGGGGCGCCGACCAGCACGCCCATGGCGTACACGCCGCTGGCGAAACCAATGTGGCGCGCGATGTCCATGGGAGTTGCTGCGGGCAGCATCAGCGTCAACCAACCCGGCAGCACCGGCAGGAGCGCCCCGTACCCGGCGGAGACAACGAAGACGGCCATTGCGAGCCAAGCGAGCTCTGAACGCCGCAGGCTTGCATGGCCGAAAGACATCGCCGTCGGTGGCGCCCTCCCAGTCATGCCGCGCTCGGTTCAGTTCGCCGCGTCCCCGACGTGAGATGCGCACACAAGACAAGGCTCAGGAGGGCGGCAAAGAGGCACCACACTGAGATGAACCATCGTGCGTAAAAGTAGTAGGCCGCTGCAAATGACGCCAGCGCGAGCACGCCAGATACCTTCACCCACCGATGCGTGGAGACCATCGGGCTGATGGCTGTCGATAGCAGGTAGACGCTCATCACCGCGGCGGCGAAGAAATGAGGAGAGACGTACTCGATATGCTGGCCTGTGGCACGGGAGACGACCGGAAACGCCACCAGCGTGTACTGAGGTACGCGGCCACGGCAGCGCCTGCTGCGGCTAGACCCCACAAAGTCGTGCGTCGCCACCCGGGTGGTTCGACCAAAAGCACGGCCACTGGGACATACACCGGCCACTGGACGTGGGAGAAGAACGAGTACGCGTGCGTCGTCGCGGCGTTGAGCAGCGGCGCCTCGTAGCGGAATGTCAGCCAGACGACACCTTCGATCAGCTGCTGGATGGAAAAGAGAAGCGGAATGGCCGCGAGCGGCAGCTCGCGTGAACCGTGCGCCGACTTGACCGCCACAACGCCGGCGCCCAGCAGAAGGATCCCCGCCGAAAAGCTTGCGGTTGCCGAGAAGCACATCTAATTCATTTCGCCCCGGCCACCGGGCCTGTCGCATCTTCGCGCAGGTAGCACACCAGCCCTGCGAGCCACAGCAAGACGGGCACCAGGAGCAGCCAGCGGAAGTCCGAGTGCAGCAGGAAGTTGGTCGCGCTCATCAGCGCGACACCGGACGCCCCTGCGACGGCTAGCGCCAACAAGGTTCCTGGAGCCCGTCGGGCGAGAAATCGCCAGGCCACCAGGATCGTCATGGTGCCTCCGGCGACCATGAATCCACCCATGACGTTGAACACGTGGCCGAGCCAGCCCTCGAGGCCCGGCGCCGCTACGCGCAGGGCTTCGATAGTTGTTCCCATGAAGCGTGGATCCTCGGGCAGCAGCGCCGGTCGAAGCAGGACGAAATAGACGCCCAGCAGAATCATCCATAGCCCGCAGCCCGCGAAAACCTTGCCGGAAAGCCGCATAGGCAGGGGTGATGGCTTCATGGGCTTACGCTGACGCCGTTAGGGCCCTTGCCGACACGGACGGTGCTCACCACGGCGAGTGACTTGATGTCGATCACCGATAGGGTGTCCGCGTACGTATTGGTGACATATGCAAGCCGGCCTTCGCGGTCGATAGCCACACCGTGCGCGCCCGATCCGGCAACGACTGTCTTGACCAGCCTGAACGTCTGCAGATCGATCATGCTGACGGTATTGCCAGGCTTGCTCCTACTGCCCTGGTTCGCGACCAGAAGGGTTCGTGAATCGGGTGTGGCGGAGAGCTGGATCGGCACCGTACCCACGCTGATCTTGCGCGTCACCGTCCGCGTGGCGGGGTCGATCACCGCAACCGCCTTTTCTTCCGACAGCGAGACGAATGCAAGCAGCCCGTCCGGTGTGAAACCCACCTGGGCGGGCCCCTTGCCCACCGGTATCTGGGCAATTTCCTTGTGACTCGCGACCTCGATCACCGAGACCGTTCCGCCTTTTAGGTTGGCGACGTAGGCGTGCCTCCCGTCGGGAGCGAACCGCAAGCCATGCGGGAATTTTCCGACGGGGATCGTTGCCACGACGCTTCTCGCCGCGGCATCGATCACGGTAACGGAGTTGTCCCCGCCGTTTGTGATGTACGCGAAGCGGCCGTCTGGTGTCAGCACGACGTGAGCCGGGTGCAAGCCAACCGGGATCTTGGCTATGACAGCGTCGATTCCCGTATCGATCAACCACACGGCGCCGGGCTTGGCCATCTCGGCGTGCTCTGCCTTGTTCATGCCCGGGTGCTCGGGCGGAGCATCCGGATCCGGCTCGCCATTGTTGGTCACCCAGACGACCTTGCCATCGGGGGACAGCTGTACGTTGTGGGGCATCTTGCCCACGCGGACGGGAGTGAGCACCTTGAAGGACGCCGCGTCAAGCACGCTCACGGTATCGGCGTTCTCGTTCGCGATGTACACCTTGTCGGCAGCGCTGACTGCGCCGCCGCAGGCAAGGAGGGCAATTGCGAGAAGAGTCGCCGCGGTCATGCCAGGGCCTTTGCTGCGACGCGCGCCGTTTCGGCATGCGCCTTGCGGGATGGCGCCGGCTTGATGCCGGCAAGCTTCGTCCGCTTGAGCATCAACGCGTTCAAGGCCACCAGCGCCGAACTGCCGGACATCGACAACGCCGCGATTTCTGGCGACAGGGTGAACGGGTAGAAAACCCCCGCCGCCAGCGGAAAGGCAATCACGTTGTAGCCCACGGCCCACCAGAGGTTCTGGTGCATCTTGCGCAAAGTGGCGCGCGAAAGCTCGATGGCCCCCACGACGTCGTACGGGTCGCTCTTCATCAGCACCACCTGGGCGCTTTCCATGGCTACGTCGGTGCCGGCGCCGATTGCGAAGCCGACATCAGCCTGGGTTAGTGCTGGTGCATCGTTGATGCCGTCGCCGACCATGCCCACCTTGTTCCCCTGATCCTGCAGCTCTTTGATCTTGGCGGCCTTCTGGCCGGGAAGAACTTCCGCCAGCACGATGTCGATGCCCAGCTCCTTGCCGATGCGATCGGCAGTTGCCTGGTTGTCGCCGGTCATCATCGCTACCTTGACACCCCGCTCCTGCAGCTTGGCAATCGTCGCCTTGGATGTTGGCCGGACTGCATCGGCAATGGCGATCAGGCCAATGAGCTTTCCGGCCCGCGCGACATGCACGGCGGTGCGTCCACCCCCTTCGAGCCGGGCTGCCTCCACCGCCAGGGCGTCCAGGGCCACCCCTTCGGCCTGCATCAGTTTGCGGTTGCCCAGCAGAACCGCGTCGGGGCCGATGCTGGCGCGAGCGCCCTGACCATCGACATTGGTGAAGCCCGAAGCCATCTCCGTCGGCATGGCCCCGACGCGCTTGAGAATGGCATGCGCGAGGGGATGTTCGGAAAATTTCTCCAGTGCAGCGGCGGTGGCGAGCAATTCCGCCTCGCTCACCCCTGGCGCCGTGACCATCTCCACCACGTCGGGCTGGCCCACGGTTAGCGTGCCGGTCTTGTCGAAGACGACGACTGTCAGCTTGGTGGCGTTCTCCAGCGCCGACGCATTCTTGAACAGGATGCCGTTCATCGCTCCCAGGCCCGTGCCGACCATGATCGCCATCGGAGTGGCCAGTCCCAATGCATCGGGACAGGCGATGACGAACACGGTGATGGTCAGGGTGAGGGCAAACAGCAGGGGTTCACCGAGCACCCAGAACCACGCTGCGAAGGTGAGCAAGCCGATGGCAATGGCTGCCAGCACCAGCCACTGCGATGCGCGGTCCGCGAGCAGCTGACCTGGCGCCTTGGAGTTTTGCGCCTCCTGGACCAGCTTGACGATCTGGGCAAGCGCGGTGTCGGCGCCGACCTTGGTCGCCTTGTAGCGGAAGCTACCGCTCTTGTTGATGGTGGCGCCGATGACCGAGTCGCCGGCAACCTTCTTCACAGGCATCGATTCCCCAGTCAGCATCGACTCATCGACCTGGGAGCTTCCTTCGGTGATCTGCCCGTCCACCGGGATCCTGCCACCCGGCTTGACGACAACCGTTTCGCCCGCCAGCACTTCCGCTGTAGGCACGTCGACCTCGGCGCCGGAACGAAGCACGGTGGCCATGGGCGGCGCGAGATCCATCAAGGCGCGGATGGCTTCGGAGGCGCCGGCGCGCGCGCGCATCTCCAGCCAGTGGCCCAGCAGGATGAACACGAGCAGCACCGCCGAGGCTTCGTAGAACACCTCTCCCTCGTACAGGAACGTGGCTCCCACGCTGAACAGGTAGCCCGTGCCCACCGAGAGGACGACCAGCGTCGCCATGTTGGCGACCCCGTTGCGGGCGGAGCGCCAAGCAGCGACGAGGAATGGCCAGCCTGGGTAGGCGATCGCCCCCGTGGCAGCGGCGAACAGGAAGAGCTTCCGGTTCATGCCAAACGGCACCGCAAAATCCCCGAGCATTTCCCCCATGGGTGAGTACAGGAAAACCGGGATGGCAAACAGCAACGCGACCAGGAAGCGGTTGCGCATGTCGCGGGCCATGTCCTGCATGGACATGCCCGGTGCATGACCCATGTCGTGCATCATTTCCGCCTTGTCGTGTGCCATGGACTTGCCAGGTGCTGCATGAGGCTGGTGGTCAGCGTGATCAGCATGCCCCGCGTGATCGGACCGGATCGGCGCTCTCCCGTTGCGACCGGCGGCATCACAGACATGGGCCGGAACCATTTCACCGCGGCAGTGATAGCCGCAGTCCTTCACGCTTTGCTGGATTGCCTCCAGGGTGATCCTTGCTTCGTCGTAGTGCAGCGTGGCGCTGCCGGCGACATAGTTCACGTCCGCGTGGTGAACGCCTGGGAGTGCCTCCAGTTGCCGCCCGACACCCGCCGCGCTCAGGGTGGAGACCATTTCCGCGACTTCGACAGTGCTGGTCTTCATGTGGCAGCCTCTTTTTTTCCGAAGGAAGGAATGAACCGCGGGGTGCGCGCCGCGTAGGCGTCAAAGGCCGCTCCGAAGTGTTTTCGCATCTCCGCTTCTTCCGTGACCGCCAGCCGTCCGTACATGACCAGCAGGATCGGAAACATCGCCAGGGTAAGCAGCGTCGGCCATTGCAGCAGGAAACCCAGCAGGATCAAGACGAAAGCCACGTACTGCGGATGGCGGATGTGGGCATAGGCGCCCGTGGTCGCCAGCGTGTCGTGCCGCTGCGCGTGATACAGCACGTTCCATGCGGTCGACAAGAGATAGAAGCCGAATCCCAGGAACACGTAGCTGGCGATATGAAGCGGCCCTAAATGGGCATCGCCCTTTTCACCAAGAAGGGTCGACCACAGGTGACCGGAGTTGTGCGACAGCAGGTCGAGGCCGGGGTACCTTGTCTGCAGCCATCCGGACAAGACATAGAGCGTGAGAGGGAAGCCGTACATCTCGACGAAGAGCGCAACGATGAAGGCAGCGAAAGCGCCGAAAGTTCGCCAGTCGCGCGCTGTCTGCGGCTTGAAGAAGCTGAACGCGAACATCAGAAAGATCGCCGAGTTCAGGATGACCAGCGTCCAGAGTCCGTAGGCGGAAGTGTCGTGGGTCATGGTTGCTCTCCCGTTGTGGGGGTTGTCCCTGCGGGTGGAGCTTTGGCGCCGTGACGACCCGCATGACCGCCGCCGTGGGAACCGTGCCCGTTGTGCATGAACACGTGCATCAGCGGGCATGCGAGAAGCAGGAGGAGGGGCAGCGCGCCGATAAAGTGGGCCCGGTGCTCGCTGGCCAGGAAATATGTTGCGATGGCACCCATCACAAGTAGCCCGATGGCGTAGCGCGAGCGCCAAAAGCCAGGCGCTTCCGGCTGGGGCGGGGAATGGAGGTCGGTCATTTGGTGCTTCCAAGGACTTACGGTTAACGCGCCAGCCGGCTGTGCAGCCAGCTGAAGAACATCCCAGCAAGAAGCGCCCACGTGCTCAACATGAGAAGCGCCGCAAGGAATTCCGGGAAGGCGAAGGGCTGTGGACGAACCATGGCAGTGAAGTCCATGCCATGGAACAAGCTGTTCATCAGGCCCAGGAAGGTGCCCGGCGCGAATGTCCACGCCACGGTGCACAGAACATAGAAACCACCAACGGTTGCGGCCAGGGCAAGGCCGGTGCGCAGGGGTGTCATGCCGTTCTGCCTACTTTGCCGGGGCCGGGCCCGGGGCCGAGGGCAAGCGGTCCATCATCATCTGCATGGAGGCGCCCATCATTTCCATGCGCTTCTCCATCATTTGGTGATGCATGGCCGTGTCGCCCTTCCTGGACTGCATGCCCCGGACCGGCATCTCATTCATCATGGTCATGCCGTCCTGCATCGTCTTCATGTGCTCTGCCATCAGGGCGCTTCGCTCTTCTGGCGTCTTCGCCGCCATCACTTTTTCGTGCATATCCCGCATGGCTTGGGTCTGGGCCTCCATCTTTGTCATGCTCGGTCCCTTGTTGGCAGGTACCTGTTTGGACGTGGGCGTGGGGGTGCTCCCGGCGGGATGATGGCCGGTGTGCTGGTCGTTCGGAGCCGCCCAGGCTGATGCGCCGAGGGCGGCAACTGCAAATGCGAGAGGGAAAAGACGGATCTTCATGTGGAACTCCTGTGGATGTGGTGAAAAGCCAGGCGCGGGTCGAGGCTGATCGGCCCCGCCAAGCGGAAACCGAAGATCACGCGCCGCAATGAGACTGCGGTCGACTTAACAGGAGGCTAGAGCGCCCACCGCGAGTAGATGATTCGCTCGGGAGGGTCGCTCAGCGAGGGCAGGGCTTCGAAGCCGCTGCGGTAGCGCGCCGACAGGAGCGTCGGCGCGGGCCAGATGACTCCGGCCAATGGCGGGGCCCCCGGATCTACCGAGCCCATCCCGTTGGTGCCTTGCAAGGCCTGCGATCCTTCGTCGCAGGCTTTCAGACACGGGGCCTTGGAGCTTTGTTCGCCGTCGTGGGCGGTCGCCGCGGCGTGCCCCGTCATGTGAGGGCTCTCGGTGGAAGACTGGTGCCCGCTGTGATCTGAAGCTTCCAACAGGCAAGCATTCGCGAAGCCCGACGCCAGCACGAACAACCACACAGCCAGCATCAACGATGCGGCATTGCGGCTAGTGGTAGTTCGTAAGAGGAGCTTCATGCCAGCATTCAGATCGATTCATGGTACGGGGCCATCGTCGATGCGAGTTGACCTGCATCAACAACCATCGCCATTCAGTAAACAGACTGGCCCCAAGTCGGGGTGTGGTCGGTACGATGGCGGACATAGCGGCGTAAGGCAATGCGCCGAATCAATGTGCAGCTTCTTGCGCTGAGCAGTGCGACGGACTTGCCTCGTAAGGCAGAAGCATCCGCTATAGAGGGCCTCTTGCGCGCTCACCACGGGCTCCGATGCGTCGTGACGGAGATTCAGGTCGCCAAGTGAGAGGACCGGACACGCTGCTTCGATGGTCCTGCCCGGGATGCACGAGCCCCGACTGAGTCTGTAGGTGGTGGCGTCCTACAGTGCCCCAGCTTGCATCTGCATACAGTGAGAGACTCACCTGAACCCAACGAGACCACGATGAATTCGAAGATGCTCAAATTGCTGCGCGCGGCGATATTCGTCCCGCTGACCGCAGTGTCTCTCGCGTCTGCCGCGCAGGCACAGACCGCAAAGCCGGCGGCCTCTTCTGCCAACATGCCCATGGGCGGCATGCAGTCGGGAGCAGGTGGCTCGGCAGACATGAAGCAGTCGATGATGAGCGGCATGGACAGCATGCAAAAGATGCAGATGTCCGGCGACACCGATAAGGACTTCGCGACGATGATGAAGATCCACCACCAGGGAGCCATCGATATGGCGCAGATGGAACTGGCGCACGGCAAATCCCCGATCATGAAAGCGATGGCCAAGAACATCATCGCTGCGCAGAAGAAGGAGATTGCAAAGTTCGATCGCTGGCTGTCCACGCAAAAATGATCTGCCCCGAAGTGGGTGCCAGATCACCGGAATCCGGGGCTAGTATCCGTCGATATCACCACTGATCGCGTCACTCAGAAATCGTGCGGCCTTGCCTTGTTCGATTCCCCTTGACGCTCTCGAAGCACTCGCCTGTAGGCCGCGACGTAATCTTCGGCCATCCGAGTCGATGAGTAGCGCGACGCGTTTTCGAGCCCCAACCTGCGCATCTCACTGAAGCGGGGCACAGCCAACTCGATGGCCTAAGCGGTGGCCGCAGCATCATTCGGGTCGATGTAGCAGGCGCCTGCGCCTGCGATCTCGTTCATCGGCGCAAGATCGGATGTGAATACCGGGCACCCGCAAGCCTGCGCCTCGATCACCGGCCATCCAAATCCTTCCTGGAGTGAAGGAAACAGCAATGCGGTGGCACGGCTGTAAAGGGCGCAGAGTTGCTTGTGAGAAACGTCCTGAACGGCAAGGATCAAATGCGCAACGCCAAGCTCTTGCGCCAAAGCGACCGTGTCCGGCGCCAGCACCGGCCCCACGAGCACGAGTTTGCGGACGATGGCCGAGGCGCCGCTTTCGACGGCCCTCCGATGCAGCGCGATGAATGCCATCACCACGGCCTTTCGGTTCTTGCGAGGCAAATCAAGTCCGACATGAATCAGATACGTGTCATGCGGCTCCACGCCCATGGAGGAGAGAAGACCATCTGCCACCTCGAGGGGTACGGGCGAAAAGTCATCATTCAGGCCATTGAGTACGGTCGTCGCATTCCCTTCGTTCGCCAGGCGCAGCGCCAACAGTGCGCGCCGGGTCAGGTGCGATACGCAGGCGATCAGGTCAGAGCGCCCCAACCCTCGGGCAATCAGCCGTTGAAACAATCGACCCGTTCCGGACACATTCCAACCCGGCACCATGCCCTTGGCCGCCTGAATTGCGATCACATCGTGACAGGTTATGACGTTGGGCTTGTTTGCTATCCAGCGCACATACATGGCGTTGGAGTGGTCGCAGATATGGACAACATCAGCCCAGCGCGCGCTGCGGCACAGTGAAGGAATGAAGAGAATGTACTTGGCGATATAGCCAAGCCACTTCGACCAGCGTGATTCAACTGCCATCTTCAACAGAAGTTTCGTGGGAGCGACGATGCGCACTTGGCAGCCATGGCTTGGTAGCTCACGCGCAAGAACGTCCCGGAACGCCAGCATGCTCTTCTGAGCGTCCGGTTCATAGTTCGCGACCAAAAGAACGTTCATGCTTGTGGAACAGTAAAGAGGCGAGGCACGTCCTGAATCAGTATCTGCATAAAGTGGGACGCGGGCATCGCCCTCATCAGCGCGCGGCTTCGATGTCGGTGACGACGAACTTTCCGTCGAGCTTCTCGGCATTGAATCGGACTTTTGCGCCGACCTCGACCTTGTCGAGCATCGTGTCCTCTTTCACCTGGAAAACCATCGTCATGCCGGGCATGTCGAGGTTTTTTAGCGGGCCGTGCTTGATGGTCAGTTTCTTGTTTTCCCTATCGACTTTGCGAATCTCGCCTTCAGCGAGCTCCGAGGCCGCGGCGGTATTTGCGCCGCCGGCCGCCGGAGCTTTGTCGGACATGCCAGGCATGTCCGACATGGACTTGGAGGATTGCGCGCTGGCTGCGCCAGCAAACGAGAGGGCGGCAACGAATGCCAAAAGAACGATGCGAATGTTCGACATGAGAATCTCCTTGGATATGAATGAATTTGCAGTCTCGCCACGGCCCGTGGAGGCCACCAGCGGGAGCGTCGCGCTTACTTTCCAGTCTTGGTCACCTTCACGGCGCCCTTCATGCCCATGTCATAGTGACCTGGCTGGAGGCACGCAAAGTCGACCTTGCCGGCCTTCGTAAACTGCCACACGATCTCGCCGCTCTTGCCCGCGGCCAGCGTCACCATGTTGGGATCGGAATGCTCCATCTCCGGGTTCTTCTTCATGACTTCGTAGTGCTCCTTGAGCTCCTTCTCGGTTCCGATCACGAGTTCGTGCTTCAGTTGGCCGGAGTTCTTGATCATGAAGCGCACGGTCTCGCCCTGCTTGACGCTGATGTCGGCGGGAGTGAAGCGCATGCCGTCCGTCATGTCGACTTTGATCGTGCGGGTGACCTTGGTGGCCACTCCGGGCTTGCCGATCGTTTCATTGGCGTCATGCCCATGACCACCTGCGTGGGTGCCAGAAGCTGAGGCGCCGACGGCAGCCAGGGCAACCAGCGCTGTGAAAGCGGTATTGCGGAGTGCGTGTTTCATAGGTTTCCTTGCAGAGGTGTGAGGTTGGAGGGGAGTGGAAAAATGTCAGTGACCGGAATGGCCGCTGGCGGGCTTGCGAATCTGAACTTCGATGTTCTTGGCGGGCATGTTCTGAGCAGGCATCGCGGCCGCGCCGGCGCCGCGCTGGCGCGAGGTCTCGGGCGCCGGGCCGTCGAGTTCGTAGGCGACGGTGCCCTTGGGATGCTTGAACCAGCCGGGGTTGGCGTAGTCGCCAGCCTTCTGGTTCTTGCGCACCTTCACCACGCTGAACATGCCGCCCATCTCGACCGAGCCGAAAGGCCCTTCGCCCGTCATCATCCGCGCGGTGTTATCGGGGATCGGCATCTCCATCTCGGCCATGTCGGCCATGCCGCGCTCACCCATCACCATGTAGTCAGGCACCAGGTTAGTGATCTGCTTGGCTACGTCTTTGTGGTCCAGGCCGATCATGGTGGGCACGTCGTGCCCCATGGCATTCATCGTGTGATGGCTCTTGTGGCAGTGGAAGGCCCAATCGCCTTCCTCGTCGGCCAGGAACTCGATCTGGCGCATCTGGCCCACCGCAACGTCGGTGGTCACCTCGTACTGCCTGGAGGACTTCGGCGTCGGGCCGCCGTCGGTTCCGGTGACGAGGAACTCGTGCCCGTGCAGGTGCATCGGGTGGTTCGTCATCGTCAGGTTGCCGATGCGGATGCGCACCTTGTCGTTGAGCCTGACGTTGAGCGAGTCGATGCCGGGGAAGATCCGGCTGTTCCAGGACCAGAGGTTGAAGTCCAGCATCGTCATGATCTTGGGCGTGGCGCTGCCGGGCTCCACGTCGTAGGCATTGAGCAGGAACACGAAGTCGCGGTCGACCTTCTCGATCAGCGGATGGTCGGCCTTGGGATGCGTCACCCAGAAGCCCATCATCCCCATTGCCATCTGCGTCATTTCGTCCGCATGCGGGTGGTACATGAAGGTGCCGGGGCGGCGTGCCACGAATTCGTAGACGAAGGTCTTGCCCGGGCGGATCGGCGGCTGGTTCAGGCCCGCGACCCCATCCATGCCGTTGGGCAGGCGCTGACCATGCCAGTGCACGCTGGTGTGCTCCGGCAGCTTGTTGGTTACGAAGATCCGCACCCTGTCGCCTTCCACGACTTCAATGGTCGGGCCGGGCGACTGGCCGTTGTATCCCCACAGGTTGGCCTTGAACCCCGGTGCCATCTCGCGCACTACCGGTTCGGCCACGAGGTGAAATTCCTTGACGCCGTTGTTCATGCGCCAAGGCAGGGTCCATCCATTGAGCGTGACCACGGGGTTGTAGGGGCGCCCGCTCGACGGTGCGAGCGGCGGCATCGTGTTCGGAGTCGTCTGAGTCACTGGCTCGGGCAAGGCGGCCATGGCAACCTTGCTCACGCTCGCGGCCGCAATAGCGCCTGTGATGGCACCGGCACCGCTGAGGAAATTGCGTCTGTTTGTCATGTCGTTCAAATCGGTTGAAGGGCTCAGGTGTTGGGCTCAGTGGGCGGCGCCAGCGGAGGCGCCTTCGCCACCCGAACTGGCCATCGAGGCGCCCGTGGACGTGGGCTTGCCCATCACAGAGGCCGCCAAGGCTGCGTCGGCCAGCCAGAATTGCTGTTGGGCATTGATCGCGTTTGTCACACTCGAGATCTGATCCCGCGCTTCGGCGAGCAACTCGAAGACGCCGATCAGCATGCCGTTGTAGCGAAGCACGTTCTCGTCGGCCATGGCCTGGCGCAGCGGCACGATCTCGTCGCGGTAGTGCCGCGCGATGTCGTAGGCCGTGCGGTAGGCCGAGTAGCCCTCGCGCAACTGCGAGGAGGCGCCGCGCACGGTAGCGTCGTACCGATTCGCTGCGGCCAGAGACTGCGCATTCAGCGCATCGCGTTGCGCGGATCCCCAGTCGAACAGTGGCAGCCGGATGTCGAGCTCGAAGCCGCGCCGCGTGCTCTTGGTGCCTTCCGCGTTGTCGAATACGGTGTCGCGACGGCCACCCACTTCGACGTCGATGAAGGTCGACAACAAGTTGATACCTTGCGACTTGCCCGCGACGTCCAGTTGCGCGCGCGCGAGCTGGACATCGAGGCGCTGCTCGGTCGCGGTGGCAGCCACTTCCTTCGCCTCTCTCGGCGCCTTCGGCAGGTCGGGCAGGCGTTCGGGCAAGGTCAGCTTGGCGGCCTGCGCGTCGTCCAGGCCCAGTGTTCGAACCAGCTCTTCGCGTGTGGCGGTGGTGGCGTGCTGCGCCGCAGCAAGCTGCGTGGTCGCATCCGCGTAGAACACTTGCTGGCGAGCGCGCTGGAGCTTGCTGAAGTTGCCGATGAGCTGCATCCGGCGGGCCAACTCGGCGCTGGCCTGGGCCGACCTGTTGACCTGCTCCGCGTACTGCAGCGATTGCTGCGCGGCGACGGCACGAACCCAGGCCTGCTTCACCTGCGTAACCTGGTCGATTACGCTGCCAGTGAGCTGCACTTTGGCCTGGTTGGCTTGGCTTCGGGAAATCGACAGACGCTGCGGCAGCAGGATGAGATCCACGAGGCCAAAGGACAGCAACCGGCCCAACTCGAGTTCGCTGTTCAGGCGCATGCGCTCGAATGTGAAGATCGGATTGGGCAACCGGCTGGTCTGATTCGACGCAGCGATGTCGCCCCAACTCTGAGCGATCAGGGCCTGGACGGAAGGGCTGTTGGCCAGCGCGAGCTGCACCGCGTCGTTCTGAGACAGCGGCTTGGCCAGCAAATCCTGCGTCAGCGCCGAGCGGCGGTCACGCTGTTCCTGCGTGCGGCTGAGTTCGAGCTTGCCGCCGGTGAACTGCTGGGCATTGGTATTCGTTTCCTTCAGGGCGTCGTCGATACCGACCGAAGCGCACCCGGCCAGAAAGACGGCTGCGACGGCGAGGGCCGTCAGGTGCAAGGCGCGCTTCATGGCTTCTCTTTTTTCGCAGGCGTCCCGGACATCCCCGGCATCGGCATCGAGTGGCCCGGCTGCGCAGCGGGTGCAGCGGTTGCGCCCTTCGGCGACTCGACCTCGGCCGCGTCGGTCCCGGACGTTTCCTTGGCATAGGCCCGCCAGCCGCCGCGGCGATAGACCGTCTCGTTGGCCTCCTTCCAGGGGATGGGTTTTTCGTCAGTGAAGGGCTGGTAGCCCTCGAGCGCGGATCTGTAGGTCAGAACCGTGGGTGCCGCAGCGGGTGCTGCGCTCGAAGCTGCAGCGGCAGGTTCTGTCGTAGGTGCGGGCTGGGCCATGGCGGCCAGCGCCGCCACGGCGGGAAAGACAGCCAGCCAACGGGCCGGCAATGAATGGAGCATGGAGTCCTCGCAAGTTCATGAACGGAGTGCGTCAGAACTGCCCGAAGGCGCATGACGCAGGCGATGCATGAGCGTTCGCGGCGGCCCGTGACGAACCACGGGCGCACGAACGCGTCAGAAGCGAGGAGGCTTGTCGAGAACGCGCGGCGCGAGCGTAGCCACCGTGAAGGCTGGCTCCGCCAGGTCGGCGCAGGGAAGGTTGTGGAACACGGCCAGCTCCAGCGTGCTGGTCAGCGCCGTGGCATGGCAGGCACCGCAGGTGCCGCAGGTGCCGCACTTGTGCATCGCATCAGGTTCTGCGCTAGCGGTCTTGCCGGCGCTGTCCTTGGCGGGTTGCTTGGCGTCCTGTGCGGACGCATGGTGATGATCCGCATGCCCGTCAGCATGCTGGTGCTGGACACGGTCATGTCCCCCGGAGAGCTTGGCGGACATTTCTGCCGCCGCACCGGCGTGTCCGGGTTCGCAGAAGACCATGGCTGCCGCCGCGTACCCCTGGAAGGGTACGGCGAACATCATGATCCAAAGGACGAACAGGCGAACCCGAGACATGGGCCGCATTCTAATTGGGGCAGTGTGTCAGGTGGCCTGTGTGGGCATCCAGTACGGGCGTCGATCCGGCGTAGCGCCACCCTCAGGTCTGCGCCTAAAACTGGCCTTGCTCACGCCCTTGGGCGCTGTCAAGTGCGCGCCGAGGCGCGTTGCGGCATCCCAGTTCGGCTGCTTTTCGCGGCTTGCAACGCGGCGAACCGATCGCCGCCGACATGCTGCCCAAATTTTCAAACGCCTCTTCCGGGCGGAGCGGTCTCGCACCGACGCGTCAGAGCACCATGGATTGGGCCCGGCGATCGTCGCCGCGATCGCAACGGATGCAGGGCGAGCCGATCGCGCCATGTCCCGATAGGCCGTCACCGAGATCAGTTTCTCCATGGCGGTGTCGGAAGACTGAACGCGATGCATGTGACGCTTGTGCCGGGTGGCGCAGGCGTCGCTCTCAGCTGCGAGGGCGCTGCGGATCGACCTCTTCGAACTCAATTTCGCCGCCCCTGGCGCCATCACTGCGCTGCGAGTCGGCCTGGGCATCCTTGGCCGCGTGGAGGCTTTGGGCGACGAATGCCGCAAATGGCCGAATGTCGCCCTGACCGCTTGCCGCGTTCAGGGCCGCCATGTACCGATCGCGATCCTCGAGGCGCAGCACCGTCCAAGGGAATCCGCCCGAGGCCAGCATCGCGTTCATGAGGAAGCGCCCGAGCCGGCCATTGCCGTCCATGTACGGGTGGATGAAAACGAACATGAAATGACCAAGCGCCGCGCGCACCGCAGCCGAGGGCTCGTCGCGCAACAGCTCGAACAGCACGGGCATCATCTCGCGCGCGGCTTCGCGCGGCGGCGGCACATGTTGCGCGTTGCGGATGTAAACCTGATGCGCGCGGTAGCCCGCGAGATCCGTTGCCGCCAGGAGTCCGGCCGTCACACTAGGCGTGAACATCGCGCGGAACCAGGCGCCATGATCGCTCTTGAGGACATCACCGGCGTTCGCGCCGCCGAAGATTTTCCGAATGGACACCTTGACCTCGTTGTGCGCGAGCCAATAGCCGTGTGCTGCCATCGCATCCCTGGATTGCCGATCCTGCTCGTGAATGTCCTCGTTCCAATCTCCGCTCGCCACGCGGCGGATCAGCTCCGGCGTGACTCTGTAGCCCTCGATGGACAGCGAGTGGTAGGCATCAGTGACGTAGACGTCTTCGACCGCTTGCATGAACGCAGCGACGTCGTCGGGCGTTCCTGGCTCGTTCTGCGGAAAAGCATTCGCCACGTCGTCTCGCATCGAGGCCCACATGAGCCGCAATCTGGAGACGTAGGGCGACTCGGTGCGGTCGCCCGGGATCACCGAAAGCGGGACTTCGAACGGAATCGACTCGGTGACCTGGTTGCCCAGGGCACGCATGAATCCCACGATGTCGTCCGCGATGGCGTCTCGGCCCACCGCCCGGAAGGCGCCGGCGAGGCGGCCGGCAATCGTGCTGTGATTGCCCTCTGCGAGCAGACGGCTGAGCTCGGACGCGTCGCTGATGGACAGCAGTGCGACTTGTGCGTCCTGCGCTGACGCCCTGAAAAAATTCTCCGGTGCTTTCAGGAGTGCCTGCGCCAGCGTCATCGTGCGAATATTGCCGACGCTGTCGCGCCGGTCGGCCCCGGGAAAGTCTCTCGCCTGGTAGTCCATCAGCGAGTACCCGTTCGGCAAGTCCAGCACTCCGTTTTTACCCAGCGGCGAGTGAATGACAACCTGCTGGGGCAACAAAGTCGTGCCGGCGTGCAGTTTCAGCGAGTACTCGGCCGACACGCACCAGTCGGCGCCGAACCTGGCGTTGCAGTAGGCGGCAATGAAGTCCTTCATTCCCGCAATCCAGGGCGTCGTGTCGCCTGCCTTGGTCGAAGGGTTGGCGGACATGTACCAGCCCTGGATCACCGGCTGGAGAAACCCCGCATCTACCAGCGCCTCACGCTGCGCGCGTGAGAACTCGCTCGTATTGAAGACGCTCATGCCCCGCTGCTGAAGGGCATGAAGCGCCTCCAGGGCGGTGGCCAGCCGCCGCTGCGCCGGGGTGACTTTGCGCGCGGGGTTGGTTGCCATGTGAAGGGCTTTGTTTGTGGGTGTCAGGGGTTATGTCAGGCAGTTGCTAGATTTTGCTGTAGATCGAATGCTAGATTTAATTGTACGCCGGTTGCTAGATTAGCTTGCGAGTCAAGTGCCAGAGATTCATGTGAAAGCACGCCCTGGCTAGACCTGAGCCTTGGAGCGCTCGGTATCGCAAGCCGCGCGTATTGACAAGGCCTAGAATTCGCGGAACTACCTCGCAACCTCGCACGCACCGCCCCTTTTCCAGAGCATCCACGCGTCCATCCATGGCCTCCATTGCAACAGCCCCGTCCAAGCAGGTTCGTGGCGCACCCTGCGCCGCCAACGTGCCCTGGTCTGCATTGCCAAGGGCGCGGTCATGACACGCCGGCTGGCGCACCTGATCGCCCGCGGAGTGATCGGTGTGCTGTTGTTCGCGCAGTTGGCGATTGCCGCCTATGCCTGCCCGGCGCTCTCGTGGGGCGCCATGGACATGGATCCGGCTGCCTCGATGCAGATGGCCGGCGAGATGACCACGAATGTCAATGCAAGCGCGGACGCGGCCACGCAGGCGCCACCCTGCGGCGACATGGTCGGCATGACAGATGCGGGCTCTCCCAACCTGTGTGCCGAACACTGCAAATTCGGCCAGCAAAGCGACCATGCGTCCACGCTGACGATCCCCGTCGTGCTGCTGGCGCCGCTTCTCCTGTCGCCTTGGGCACCCGAGGCGACACATCCTCCCCGTCCTGCGGCGGCTTCCCTGAGTGCACTGGTTGCGGCGTCGCCCCCGCACGCCATCCTGCACTGCGTCTACCGAACTTGATCCACTGATTGACGCTGCGCCGACGGTTGCCCGCGAGCCGGGACGGCGCACCGGTCGTGCCATGCCGTCCGCGCGGGTTCACCTGGCGTGGCGCAGCGGCCCGACACCTGCCCCAACGGGTTTGTCGTCAGGAGATCACATGTTCACCGTTTCTTTCCCCGCCAAGCCAAACGCACGGCGCTGGTCCCGTCGCTGGGCCATGGCGTTGGCGCTATGCACCGCCGCCGTCAGCCTGAGTTCCCATGCCCAACAGGCGCTCACTCTCGACTCAGCGCTGCGGCTTGCCGAAGAGCGCTCGCGCCTGCTCGTCGCGCAGGACGCCGCCGCCGGCGCCGCGCGCTCGATGGCCGTGGCCGCCGGGCAACTGCCCGACCCGGTGCTGAAGGCCGGCATCAGCAACCTGCCGCTCAACGGCAGCGACCGTTTCAGCCTCACACGCGATTTCATGACCATGCGCTCTATCGGCGTGATGCAGGAGTTCACCCGCGTAGACAAACGCCAGGCGCGCGCGGCGCGCTTCGACCGGGAGGCCGAAGTGGCCGAAGCCGCCCGCGCAGTGGCCTTGGCCAATCTACGGCGCGACACCGCCATGGCCTGGCTCGAGCGCTACTTTCAGGCACGCATGCGCGACCTGCTGCAGACCCAGCGCGCAGAGTTGACGATGCAGATCGAAGGCGCCGACGCGGCTTACCGCGGCGGCCGGGGCACGCAGGCCGACGTCTTCGCGGCCCGCTCGGCCTTGGCGCAGCTGGATGACCGCATCCTTCAGCAAGACCGCCAGATCGCCACGGCCCAGACTCGCCTGGCCCGCTGGATCGGCCCTGGCCCAGTCCAGCTGTCGGGCAAGCTCCCGGAGCTGGGCGCTGTCCGGTTCGATGCTGACCACCTGGAAACCCAGATCGAAGCGCACCCGCAAATTGCATTGATGGCGGGGCAGGAAGCGGTGGCGCGCGCCGAAGCCGACATCGCGCAGAGCAACAAGCGCTCCGACTGGAGCGTCGAGCTGATGTACAGCCAGCGCGGCCCGGCCTACTCGAACATGGTGTCGCTCAATGTGTCGATCCCGCTGCAGCTTGACCAGAAGAATCGTCAGGATCGGGAGCTTTCGGCGAAGCTCGCGGCGGCCGAACAGATGCAGGCCCAGCGCGAAGAGGCGACGCGCGAAAGCACGGCCGAAGCCCTCTCTTTGCTGCTGCAATGGCAGAGCAACCGCAAGCGGCTCGCGCAGTACGACGGCGCACTGATCCCGCTGGCGGCCGGTCGCACCCAGGCGGTGCTGGCCGCCTACCGCGGCGGCGCCGGCAGCCTGAGCGCGGCCCTCGACGCCCGGCGCATGGAGGTCGACACGCACATGGACCGGCTGCGCCTCGAGATGGAAACCGCTGCGCTGTGGGCCCAGCTCGAATTCCTGATCCCCGCCGACCACCCGGCACTCGCTGCAAACACGTCAACAACGACCGTGGACGCCAAGGAGCCACAACAATGAAAACCCGACCCATTGTCCTTGGCTTGATCGCCGCGGCGCTTCTGGCTGCTGCCGCTGTTGGCGCCTACACCTTCGGGTTGCAGCGCGGCAAAAGCATGGCCCCAGCGCCGGCCGCAATGTCCGCGGCGAACGCTCCGACGGCATCGGCCGCTGCTCCCAACGAGACCGGCGAGGACGCCACCCGGCGCCACATCGCGGCGGGTCTCAAGGCCGGTGACACCGACCCCGCCAACGGCAAGAAGATCCTCTATTACAACGACCCGATGGTGCCCGGAAACCGGTTCGACAAGCCGGCGAAGTCGCCCTTCATGGACATGATGATGTCGCCGGTCTATGCCGGCGGCGACAGCGGCGACCAGAACAATGTGACCGTGAGCCCGCGCGTGCAGCAGAACCTCGGCGTGCGAACCGCGCCGGTGGCGGAAGGCATCCTCCTGCCGCAGGTGGCGGCAGTCGGCAGCATTGCTTTCAACGAACGCGACCAGGTGATCGTGCAGGCGCGGGCCACCGGCTATGTCGAGCGTCTCCATGTGCGCGCCACGCTCGATGCGGTGAAGAAAGGTCAGGCCCTGGCCGAGCTCTACGTGCCCGAGTGGATCGCGGCACAGGAAGAATTTTTGTCCGTGCAGCGCATGCGCGGCACCCAGATGGAGCCTCTGGTCGACGGTGCCCGCCAGCGCATGCGCCAGGTCGGCATGAGCGACGGGCAGATCGAGCTCGTGGCCCGCAGTGGCCGCACCCAGCCTCGAATCACGCTGGTCGCGCCCATCGGCGGCGTCGTTACGGAGCTGGCCGTGCGTGAAGGCATGACGGTGATGGCCGGCTCGACCCTGTTCCGCATCAACGGGCTCTCCACCGTCTGGGCCCATGCCGAAATCCCGGAGAGCCAGGCCGCACTCGTGCGTCCGGGTGCCAAGGTGCAGGCCCGATCGCCCGCCGCGCCCGGGGACGTCTTCGACGGGAAGGTCCAGGCCATTCTGCCGGACGTCAACCCGGCCACCCGCACCCTGAAGGCGCGCCTGGAGCTGGCCAATCCGACCGGCCGGCTGGTGCCCGGCATGTTCGTGTCGATGCAGTTCGCGGACACGCAGGCGCCGAAGGCCCTGCTGATCCCGACCGAGGCTGTCATCCAGACCGGCAAGCGTTCGGTTGTCATGCTGGCGGAAGACAACGGTCGGTTCCGGCCGGTGGACGTCGAAATTGGCATCGAAAGCGGTGGTCAGACCGAGATCAAACGCGGCCTCTCGGCCGGCCAGCGGGTCGTGGTTTCCTCGCAGTTCCTGATCGACTCGGAGGCGAGTCTCAAGGGCGTCGAAGCACGGTTGAACGCCGTGCCGGCTGCAGGCGCCGCGGCGTCCGCGACGGCCTCGCCCAGGCATGTCGGCGAAGGCAAGGTAGAAAGCATCACCGCGGATGCGATGACCTTCTCGCACGGCCCGATCCCGACGATGAAGTGGGGCGCGATGACCATGGACTTCAAGCTGCCGCCAGGCGGCGCGCCGCGGAACGTGAAGGCCGGCGACCGCGCAGGCTTTGAGTTCTTCATCGACAAGGACGAACTGCCGCAGCTCACCCGCGTGGGCCCGGTCACAGCCGGGGCCGCGCCTGCTGCGCCCGCCAAGCCAGGAGTCAAGCCATGATCGCCAGGCTCATCCGCTGGTCCATCGCCAACCGGTTCCTCGTCCTGCTGGCCACGCTGGTGCTCAGCGCCTGGGGCGTGTATTCGGTGCTGCGCACGCCGCTGGACGCGCTGCCCGACCTCTCGGACGTCCAGGTCATCATCCGAACCACCTACCCGGGGCAGGCGCCGCGCATTGTCGAGAACCAGATCACCTACCCGCTGACGACCACCATGCTGTCGGTGCCGGGCGCCAAGACAGTCCGCGGCTACTCCTTCTTCGGGGACTCGTTCGTCTACGTGCTGTTCGAGGACGGCACCGATCTCTACTGGGCGCGGTCGCGGGTGCTGGAGTACCTGAACCAGGTGCAGTCGCGCCTGCCCGCGGGCGCCAAGGCCTCGCTCGGGCCCGATGCCACCGGCGTCGGCTGGATCTACCAGTACGCGCTGGTCGACCGCGGCGGCACGCAGGACGCCTCGCAACTGCGCGCCCTGCAGGACTGGTTCCTCAAGTACGAGCTGAAGACCGTGCCCAACGTTGCCGAGGTGGCCTCCGTAGGCGGCATGGTGCGTCAGTACCAGGTCGTGCTCGACCCCGATAAACTGGCGGCCTACCGGATCCCGCACACGCAGGTCGTCGAGGCCATCCAGAAGGCCAACCAGGAAACCGGCGGCTCGGTGCTCGAGCTCGGCGAGGCCGAGTACATGGTGCGGGCTTCGGGTTATCTCCAGGGCCTGGACGACTTCCGCAAGATCCCCTTGATGACGACCGACGCCGGTGTGCCCGTGCGTCTGGGCGACGTGGCTCGCATTCAGATCGGGCCCGAGATGCGACGCGGCATCGGCGAACTCGACGGCGAAGGCGAAGCCGTCGGCGGCGTGATCGTGATGCGCTCGGGCAAGAACGCGCTGGAGACCATCACCGCCGTGAAAGAAAAGCTCCAGACCCTGCAGGCGAGCTTGCCCAAGGGGGTGGAGATCGTTCCGACCTACGACCGGTCGAACCTGATCGAGCGTGCGGTGCGCAACCTCGGCTTCAAGCTGCTCGAGGAATTCCTCGTCGTGGCGGTCGTGTGTT
>NZ_JBPJZO010000018.1:0-49674 GCF_051216545.1 Variovorax nitratireducens | reverse complement strand
TCGACCTTGAATTCGTCCGTGTACTGCCGTTTCGGCAGCTTGCTATCTCGCATTTCGATTCTCCATACAGCTCAAGTTTCCAACTTTCTTGCTGTACGTGAAATCGAGGCAGGGTCACCGGAGCCGACAGCGGTGCTGTTGGTGAGCGCCGACGCGCTTCATCGTTCCCCGTGCCATCATGTCGTTGCCCGCCAATTCCGGCAACTCGTTGTATTCCCGACGAACCTACTTGATGGGCATCCACTTTGGCCCCAATCAGGGCCAATGATGCGAAATTCGCCGTAGTCCATACGGTCGCCTTCGAGAGAGAATCGCAATCCCGGTGAAAGGAGACCGATGGACCGCTGGACCGAGATCGAGTTGTTCGTCCGTGTCGCCGAACTCAATAGCCTGTCGCGCGCAGCTGAGGCGATGGCCCTGTCAAACGCCGCTGCAAGCAGGCATTTGGCGTCGCTGGAAACGCGGCTTGGGGCGCGACTGCTGCAGCGCAACACTCGCCGAATGTGGCTGACGGAGTTGGGCAAGAATCACCTCGTCCGCTGCAAGAGCATCCTTGCGGACTTGCGCGATGCCGAAGCAGCGGTTAATTCATCGGCGTTGAATCCAACAGGCACTTTACGTGTGACAGCCTCGCTGTCTTTCTCGATGCTGCACATCGCGCCGCTGGTGCGTGCCTACACCGGGCGTTATCCCGACATTACCGTGCAAGTAGTGACTGCAAACCGCTACTACGACTTGATCGACAACGACATCGACGTTGCGATTCGCACGCGGGAGTACGAGGCCGACTCGAGCATCACGATTCGCAGTCTTGCCGAGACGCGCCGAGTGCTGGCCGCTTCGCCGGGCTACCTGGACCGCCGCGGGACGCCCGCGACCATCGATGACCTGGCTGCTCATGACCTCCTGATCTACAGCTACAGCCTTAACCCCGATCAACTGAATTTCACGCGCGACGGGGAAGAGCGAACGATCAAGGTGAAAGGGTTGCTCGAAGCCAATGACGGACAGGTGCTGCGCGCAGCAGCGCTCGACGGACTCGGCATTCTGGTGCAGCCCAAATACATCGTCTACGACGACCTCGTGGCCGGTCGTCTGGTGCCAGTGCTCGACCAGTGGGATCTGCCGCGGCTGCACATCAACATCGCATTCCAGAGCAGGCACCACTTGTCGGCAAAGGTGCGCACCTTCATCGACTTCCTGGTGGAACACTTCAAGCACATGGAATATGAGCGCAAGTGGACCAGCGTCGAAGTGGTCCGGCGCGACGATGCCAGGGGCGACGTCGACGGCAGACGCTGACGACCGATCAGCTACGCGAGAGCCGAGCGCAGCACCGCGCTCAAGACCAGGGCAGGTAGCCATGGCGTGGGACCAGGCGACCTCCGGCGCTGCCACTGACGTGGGAGCGGCGCTGACGCGAGATCGAGCCCAGGGCCGCCGGATCACCGGTTACGCCAGCAAAAGAGTTTTCCACCTAGCGTACTTCACGCGAGACGCACGTAGCTCCATAGTCCAGTCCAGACACAGGAGACAAATTCATGCGCGACCTCGACGAGAACACCATCACGCAAGCAGTACTCGCACGCCACACCGGCGCGCACGATGCTCGCCTGCGCGAGGTGATGACGAGCCTGGTACAGCACCTGCACGCGTTCGCCCGCGACATCAAGCTGACCGAAGAGGAGTGGTTCGCCGGCATCCAGTTCCTGACCGACGTAGGCCATATCACGGACGACAAGCGGCAGGAGTTCATCCTGCTGTCGGACACGCTGGGCTTGTCGATGCTGGTGACGGCGCTCAACAACCCCAAGCCGCTCGCCTGCACGGAGGCCACGGTTTTCGGGCCTTTTCATGTCGAAGGCTCTCCGGTGTATTCGCTGGGCGAGGACGTGTCGAACGGAGCGCGCGGCGACGCTTGCTTCGTGCGCGGGCGCGTCGTCGGGCTGGACGGCCGGCCGGTGCCACATGCCGAGTTGCAGGTCTGGCAGGCCGATGCCAACGGCAAGTACGACGTGCAGTACGCGGGCGATCACGGACACCGCGCGCGCGGCACGCTACACACGGACAGCGACGGAAATTTCCACTTCAAGTCGATCCGCGCCGAGGCCTATCCAATCCCCCATGACGGGCCGGTCGGGCGCATGCTGGAGGCGCTGGGGCGCCATCCGTGGCGCCCCGCGCACCTGCATTTCATGATCACTGCCCCCCGCTACGAGCGCCTGATCACGCACGTGTTCCGAAGCGGAGACCAGTATCTCGACTCTGACGCCGTGTTTGGCGTCCGGCGGTCGCTGATCGCCGACTGGATGGAGCATCCGCCCGGTCCGACTCCGGACGGCGCCGTCAGCGACGCAACCTTCTACACCCTCGATTTCGACTTCGTGCTCAACCCATCTCAACCGCAAGGCGGAGTCGGCAAATGATCCGGCACATTGTCATGTGGCGGGTGAGCGATAGCGCTTTCGCGCGCGAGCAGGTCAAGCGAGGCTTCGAAGGCCTGCGCGGACGCATACCGGGAATGCGCCGTCTCGAAGTGGGCATCGACATCAGTGCGGCCGACGACGCATGCGACGTCGTGCTGGTCAGCGACTTTGAATCGCAAGCCGCGCTGGACGCCTATGCCACCCATCCAGAGCATCTGAGGGTGCGAAGAGAGCTCGGGACGCTGCGCACGTCCCGGCATCTGGTCGACTACGTTGTCGAAGAATAGCGAGGACGAAATGCAAGATTCAGCAGACTTCGTCTACGAGGCCAGCGCCACGCGCGTCGTCTTCGGCGTTGGCAGCCTTCAGCACCTCGAACGTGAATTAGCGGCCATGGGCGCGCAGCGCGCCCTGGTGCTGTGCACACCGGAGCAGCGTGAAATGGGCGAATCCATCGTCGCCCGTCTCGGCCGCAGCGCCGTCGGCTTGTTCGACCGAGCCGTCATGCACGTGCCCATCGAGGTGGCCCGGGAAGGGCGCGACCTGGCACGCAGGTGCCGCGCCGATTGCGCCGTGGCAGTGGGCGGAGGGTCCACCATCGGGCTGGGCAAAGCCATTGCGCTGGAAAGCGACCTTGCGATCCTGGCCGTGCCGACGACGTACGCCGGCAGCGAGATGACGCCCGTCTTCGGCATCACCGAGGGCGGCATCAAGCGCACCGGCACCGACAGGCGCGTGTTGCCGAAGACGGTGCTCTACGACCCGGCCCTGACGCTGAGCCTGCCGGCCGCCCTGTCGATCACCAGCGGCATCAACGCCATCGCGCATGCGGCCGAGGGCTTGTACGCGCAGAACGCCAATCCGGTCACGAGCCTGTTGGCGGAAGAAGGCATACGGTCCATGGCGTCGGCGCTTCCTGCGATTGCTGTCGACCCACGGGATCGGCAGGCGCGAAGCGCAGCGCTCTACGGTGCCTGGATGTGCGGCACCGTCCTGGGCAACGTCGGGATGGCGCTTCATCACAAGCTGTGTCACACACTGGGCGGCAGTTTCAATCTTCCGCATGCCCAGACGCATACCGCCGTGCTGCCACACGCGCTGGCCTACAACGCGCCTTTCGTTCCGCAAGCGATGCGGCGCATTGCGCGCGCGCTGAACGCAAGCGACGCGGCTCGCGGCGTCTATGACCTGGCGCTTGGCATGGGTGAACGGATGGCGTTGCGCGATCTCGGAATGGAGGAGTCCGATCTCGATCGCGCTGCCGATCTCGCAAGCGCCAACCCCTACTGGAACCCGCGCCCGCTGGAACGCGCCGCATTGCGCGAACTTCTGCAGGCCGCCTTTGATGGAGCACCGCCCAGGACGGCGGATCTGCGCTCCGGGATGACTCACTGAAAAAGCGGCAGCCCTCCCGCCGCGGCCCAGGCCGTGGCGAGATCGCGATCCGCGAGACGACCGGGAACCGCGCGCCAATGCCCAACAGCGGCGCGCAAGGTTCCCTTCCTTCAACCTGGCCGGCCTGACCGGAAAGAAACGAGCACGACCAACATGTCTATCGCACCGAGCCCTCCATTCAAACGCCCGCTGGTTCTTTTCGCGCTGCTCGCGGCTGTCGCCACAACCAATCACGCGCAGGATCGATATCCCAGCAAGCCGATCCGCCTGGTCGTTCCATTTCCGGCGGGCACGGCGCCCGACGTGATGGCCCGCTATTGGGGCGACCGCATTTCCAAGCAATTGCAACAACCCGTCGTGGTGGAGAACCGGGCCGGCGCATCGACCATCGTTGGCACCCAGGCTGCAGTTGCCGCACCGGCGGACGGCTACACCCTGCTCTACACGGCCAGTGGCACCGTCACCATCAATCCGTTCGTCTACAAGAAGATGCCCTATCAGGCGCAGGACCTGGTGCCGGTGACTCGAATGCTGTCGATCCCGCTTGTGATATCGGTGCCCGTCCAGTCCCCCTACAAAACTATGGCGGACCTGATCAAGGACTCCAAGGCGCGGCCAGGCCAGGTCAGCTACGCGTCGTACGGTGTCGGGACGGTGCCGCACATGTCGATGGCCTACTTTGCGAACAGCGCGGGACTGAAACTCAATCACGTGCCCTACAAGGACGGCGGACTGACCGACCTGATCGGTGGCCGGGTCGATACGGCCTTTTCTCCCATCGCCGACGTGCTGCAACACATCAAGAGCGGCAAGGTTCGTCCTCTGGCGGTATCGAGTCCGCGCAGGCTCGAGTCGCTTCCGCAGGTGCCGACGGTGGCCGAAGTGTTTCCCGGCTTCGAAGGTGACTCGTGGCACGGCGTGTTCGCGCTCAAGGGAACGCCGCAGGCCGTGATCGACCTGCTCGGTGGTGCGTCTCGCCGGATCGCCGAATCCGACGAATACAAGCGCTACCTGTCCGACCTGGGTCTGATCCCCGTCGGGGGCTCGTCTGCGGATTTCGCACAGGTCATCGGCGCCGAGTCGAAGCGCTGGGCGAAGGTCGTCAAGGACAACGACATCACGCTCGAGTGACGTCATCCATCTGGACAAGAAAATGAAAAAGCTGGACATCGTCGCTCTGTGCGGCAGCTTGCGCGATTCGTCGCTCAACCGCCTCGTCATCAGACTCGCGCGAGAAGTGATGCCTCAAGGCATGACCATCGACGAACTGGACTGGCGTGCGGTTCCGATCTTCGACGCCGACGAACTGGCGCGTGGCATGCCCTCGTCGGTCGCCACGTTGCGCGAGCGAATCCGGGCGGCCGACGGCGTGCTGATCGCCACGCCGGAATACAACTTCAGCATTCCTGGCGGATTGAAGAACTTGATCGATTGGGTGAGCCGGGGCGAAGATCAGCCGTTCAACGAGAAGCCTGTTGCGATCGTGTCTGCCTCCCCTGGTCCATTGGGAGGCGCTCGCGTGCAGTACGACCTGCGCAAAGTGATGTTGTTCCTCAACGCCATGCCTCTGGTCAAGCCCGAGGTGTTCATCGGCAATGCTGCCGCCAAGTTCGACGAAAAGGGCGCGTGCACGGACGACACGACGCGAAAGTTCGTCACCGACCAGATGAATGCGTTCGGCAGGTGGATCGAAAGGGTAGGGCGCATGGCCTGAATGCGCAAGGGCCGCGCAAATCAAGGTTCGGGCATCAGGCAGTGTGCTGGACGGTGGCGCATATGCATATGTTCTCGGGACGCGCTTGCACGACATAGGCCGAACTGACGACGGGTGAGAGCACTTGGACCAGAAAGGCGCAAGCCTTCTGCACCACCTCGGCTCCGGTGTGCGCCTCACCGAACAAACGAGGCAGTTCCAGCGCCGACTTCAAGACCACGCTGCCCTGGTCGGCGTCGATCTGGATCTGGCAGCCGGACGAGCGCCCGATAGTCACAGGTTCAGCGGTGCAGAAGTCGAGGCGCTCGACGGCACCTGTTCTCGCGGCTTCAAGGGGCCCGCAAGAAACCGACCGTGGGCCTGACCTCGCTGGTGCGGTCGCCCCTTCCGGCGCATCACATCTAGGCCTGTTGCATCGACTCGAGCCTGATCACGCGAAATATGCGCGCTGATCGATCTCATTCGACATCGGCACGCCAACCATGTGATCCATGCCGGAGGGCGCACGTCCAGAGGGCCTGTAGCGCACGCACTAAAGTCCGACCTTATGCTCGTAGCAGGGGTCAGGACAGATCGCAGGCGCCAATGGTCAGTAGCTGGTCGGGTGGGCAGACCACGATCTTGGCCTGGTGGAGGATCACGTTGCCCTTCGAGTTCGCCCGCATGACATAGTCGTCTCCGATCATGGTGGGGCCTCGGTATGCCGGCGGATCGCCGGCAGGCAGCGGCGGGACTTCGCCGCGCCTGCGCCATGAAGGTTCGGGTACCGCCGAAGGACAGCTAGCTGGCCTTGCCGGCTTTGACGAGTTGGGACAGCCAATGATTCCACCTGGCCTAACTTCCCCATTCGCGAGCGCCGCCAGCTTGCTGCGAATCCAGTGACCATGGCATCGTTGGCTTCGCCATTGCGAGAAGTAAAGCCAGTTCAGGACGAACAATGAATGCAGATCCTTTGCCTCAGCCGCCCCGTGGATTCGCACGCCTGTTGCCGCCAGGTGTTGACGCCAGTGCGCTGCCCCTGCTGGCCGCCAGAGCGCTACGCGCCTTTGGCGATGGCTACATGGCCGTACTGCTGCCAGCCCATCTACTGTCGATCGGACTGGGCACGCTGGAAGTGGGCATCGTGAGCACAGCGACGATGCTGGGCTCGGCGGCGGCCACACTCGCGGTCGGCGCGTGGGGATATCGCTTCTCTGGCGCACGGCTGCTGCGCGGCGCCGCCTTGCTGATGGCCGCCACGGGCTGGGCTTCTCTAGTCTGTCATCGTTTTGGCCGCTGTTGGTCGTGGCGCTGGTCGGTACGCTCAATCCGAGCTCAGGTGATGTCAGCGTGTTCCTTCCCCTGGAGCACGCCCGTCTGGCTGCTGCAGCGCAGGGGCACGCCCGAATCGCCCTGTTCGCACGCTACAGCCTCCTGGGCGCCCTGTGTGCAGCGCTGGGTGCGCTGGCTGCCGCGGTGCCGGACTGGCTGGTTCGGCACAGCGAGTTCGCGCGGCTCGACGCGTTGCGCGGGATGTTCGTGGTCTACGCGGCGATCGGGCTGTTCGTCTTTTGGCTTTACCGGAAACTGCCAGCCCACGCTGGCGCCGACAACGCGGACAGCGCGCCTGTCGCGCCAGCGCCCCTGGGACCTTCGCGCCGCGTCGTGGTGCGATTGGCAGCACTCTTCAGCGTCGACGCGTTTGCCGGCGGGCTGACGGTCAACGCCCTGATGTCACTGTGGCTGCTGGAGCGATTCGGATTCTCGCTGAGCCAGGCTGGCGTGTTCTTCTTCTTCACCGGCCTGCTCAGCGCGGCGTCGCAGCTCGCTGCACCGCGGGTCGCCCGGCGCATCGGGTTGCTCAACACCATGGTCTTCACGCACCTGCCGGCCAACGTCTGCCTGGTGCTGGCTGCGCTGGCTCCGAGCCTGCCGGTCGCGCTGGGCCTGCTGATGGTTCGCAGCGCACTGTCGTCGATGGATGTGCCCACGCGAACGGCTTATGTGATGGCGGTCGTGACGCCGGCGGAACGCAGCGCTGCAGCGAGCTTCACCGCCGTGCCGCGGAGCCTGGCCGCGGCCATCAGCCCGACGCTCAGCGGCGCACTGTTCGCAGCCGGATGGATCTCGTTGCCGCTCATCGCATGCGGGCTTCTCAAGATTTCCTACGATCTCGCGCTCTGGCGTGCCATGCGGCGGGATCGGCTTGAGGGGGATTAACTGCCCGACGCAGATCGCCGAGCCCCGCCTCGGTGAGCCGCCCCGGCCTCCTCGGGAGGCCGGTTCTCTTTGTGCGGGTATTCATGTGGGACTTGGAGTAAGGATTGCCGCCGAGATTGAGGTGCGGGGCGAGCCAGAGACGCAGCAGAGCCGCCGCACTCATTGTCCCCGTGCTGCAGCTACCTCAGGATGTGTTCGTCGCGTGCGTTGCGTTTCTACCCATCAGTCGCTCGCAAGAAATCGTGATGACACACGCGCATCCAAGCTAATGCAACCGGCACCGTTGGCCGCGAGCATTCAGCAGCAAGAACAGGCGCGTCTTCCAGCCAACACGCTTCAGGTTTTCACTTGGCACGACGCCTGCACGCTGGGCCACCCATAGTCACGGCCCATCAGTGCGCGCGCAAGAAGGTAGTTGTGCAGCGCGCGCGCGCTCAAGCTGTCCATTTGCACCGAGCCGCCGGCATCGCAGGGAAATGTCAGGTCGGGGCCCGTGCCACTGAGAGAGGGGAAGCGTAGCTCGAAGGCGGCCTGTGCAACGGACGAGTGGGGGGCGGCGTGCATGCGGTTTCCTCGTGGTTCATTTCGATAAAGCAGCACCGGGAAACATGGTCGTGCGCCTCACGCAGGATCGCCTCCGCGCAGGGCAGTCTCGATGCAGCCCCGGCGACAGTGCGCGGCGCGCGGCACCAACTCGCCGCTTTCTGGAAGGCCATCGGCCGGCTTGCCAGTGTTCGAACCGCCGACGAGTTGAATGCGTTGGCGGATCGCCATCAAAATGGACAGCCTGCCTTGGCCGCGGAAC
Organism: Variovorax nitratireducens; assembly: GCF_051216545.1. NCBI lineage: Bacteria > Pseudomonadati > Pseudomonadota > Betaproteobacteria > Burkholderiales > Comamonadaceae > Variovorax > Variovorax nitratireducens. The sequence goes on along the minus strand of NZ_JBPJZO010000018.1, from coordinate 41,135 downwards.
TCCGAGCGGCGGCAGTTATGACGCAAGTGCATGGCGTATGAGTTGAGGAGTTGGTGCTGCACAGTCAGTCGCCAAGCGCCGCCTGCACCAAGGACATGGTCTGGTCGACGCTGCCGACGCCGCTGATCGCGCGGTACTTCGGTGCAGCGGCCGCATCCTGCCCGGCCCAGGCCGAGTAGTAGCCAACCAGCGGACGCGTTTGCTGGCCGTACACCTCGAGCCGCTTGCGCACGGTGTCTTCCTTGTCGTCGTCGCGCTGGATCAGCGGTTCACCCGTGACGTCGTCGATGCCTTCGACTTTCGACGGGTTGAACTTGACGTGATAGGTGCGCCCGGATGCCGGGTGCGAGCGGCGGCCACCCATGCGCTCGATGATGTCGGAGAACGGCACGTCGATCTCGAGCACGTAGTCGATCTTGACGCCCGCCGCCTTCATCGCATCGGCCTGCGGAATGGTGCGGGGAAATCCGTCGAACAGAAAACCGTTGGTGCAGTCGGGCAGCGCAATGCGCTCTTTCACCAGATTGATGATCAGGTCGTCGCTCACGAGCGCACCCGATTCCATGATGGCCTTGGCCTCCAGGCCCAGCGGCGTGCCGGCCTTGACGGCGGCGCGCAGCATGTCACCCGTCGAGATCTGCGGGATGCCGTACTTCTTGCACAGGAAAGTGGCTTGCGTGCCTTTGCCTGCCCCGGGGGCGCCCAAGAGGACAAGTCTCATGATGCCCCCGCCTTGGTTTGAACTCCTAATGCGATCCCGTCCAGCACTTCCTTCTTGGCGGCGTCGATGCCTTCCCAGCCGAGCACCCTGACCCATTTGCCTTCTTCCAGATCCTTGTAGTGCTCGAAGAAGTGGCTGATGGCCTTCAGGCGCATCGGATTCACGTCGTCGATCGACTTCCAGTGGCTGTAGATCGGCAGCACCTTGGTGGTGGGAACGGCCAGCACCTTGCCGTCGACGCCGGCTTCGTCTTCCATCATCAGGATGCCGAGCGGGCGGCATGGCACGACTACGCCGGGCAGCAGCGGGTACGGCGCGATCACCAGCACGTCGACCGGATCGCCGTCGCCGCTCAGGGTTTGCGGCACGTAGCCGTAGTTGGCCGGGTAGTACATGGCCGTCGTCATGAAGCGGTCGACGAAGATCGCGCCGGACTCCTTGTCCACCTCGTACTTGATCGGGTCGGCATTCATCGGGATCTCGATGACCACGTTGAATTCATCCGGGACTTTTTTACCTGGGGATACTTTGTTGAAGGCCATGAATGCTCCAGGTTCTGCAGGTCAGTCAGTTCTTCTCTGCCAGCTGTTCCAGGATGGCCGGGTTCTCCAGCGTCGAGGTGTCCTGCGTGATGGCCTCGCCCTTGGCAACCGATCGCAGCAGGCGGCGCATGATCTTGCCGCTGCGCGTCTTGGGCAGGTTGTCGCCGAAGCGGATGTCCTTCGGCTTTGCGATCGGGCCGATCTCCCTGGCAACCCAGTTGCGCAACTCATTTGCGATCTTCTTCGCTTCATCCCCCGTGGGGCGACTGCGCTTCAGGACGACGAAGGCACAGATCGCCTCGCCGGTGGTTTCGTCGGGACGGCCGACCACCGCGGCTTCGGCCACGAGATCGGTGCACGACACCAGTGCGGACTCGATCTCCATCGTCCCCATGCGGTGGCCAGAGACGTTGAGCACATCGTCGATGCGCCCGGTGATCGTGAAATAGCCGGTCTTCGCATCGCGGATTGCACCATCTCCCGCAAGGTAGAAGCCCTTGAGTTCCGGCGGGTAGTAGCTCGCCTTGAAACGTTCCGGGTCACCCCAGATCGTGCGGATCATGCTGGGCCAGGGCTTCTTGACCACCAGAATGCCGCCTTGGCCGTTCGGCACGTCGGTGCCCGTCTCGTCAACAATGGCCGCCGCGATGCCGGGGAAGGGGAGGGTACAGGAGCCCGGCACCAGCGGCGTGGCGCCCGGGAGCGGCGTGATCATGTGCCCGCCGGTCTCCGTCTGCCAGAAGGTGTCCACGATGGGGCAGCGGCCGCTGCCGACATGCTGGTGGAACCACTCCCATGCCGCCGGGTTGATCGGCTCGCCGACCGAGCCCAGAATGCGCAGGCTCGATAGGTCGTAGCGCTTCGGGTGCACGGTTTCGTTGGCCTCGGCCGCCTTGATCAACGAGCGGATCGCCGTCGGTGCGGTGTAGAACACGCTGACCTTGTGATCCTGGATCATCTTCCAGAAGCGGCCCGCGTCCGGATAGGTCGGCACACCCTCGAACACCACCTCGGTCGCGCCCAGCGCGAGTGGGCCATAGGTGATGTAGGTGTGACCCGTGACCCAGCCGATGTCGGCGGTGCACCAGAACACGTCATCCGGCTTTAGATCGAAGGTCCACTTCGTGGTCAGCACCGCATGCAGCAGGTAGCCGCCGCTGGAATGCTGCACGCCCTTCGGCTTGCCGGTCGATCCGGAGGTGTAGAGCACGAACAGGGGATGCTCGGCGCCCACCCATTCGGGTTCGCAGGTCTCTGCCTGGTCTTGCGTCTGCTCGTGGAGCCAGCGGTCGCGCGACGAGATCCAGCCAATCGGCCCGCCGGTGCGCCGGTAGACGACGACGTTCTTCACGCTCTCGCAGCCGCCCAGCACAATGGCATCGTCGACGATCGCCTTGAGCGGCAGGTGCTTGCCGCCGCGCACCTGCTCGTCGGCCGTGATGACCATCACTGCGCCGGCATCCTGGATGCGGTCGCGCAAGCTTTGCGCCGAGAAGCCACCGAACACAACGGAATGCGTGGCGCCGATGCGTGCACAGGCCTGCATCGCGACCACGCCCTCGATGCTCATCGACATGTAGATGACGACGCGATCGCCTTTCCTCACGCCGAGCGCCTTCAGCGCATTGGCCGTGCGGCACGTGCGGGCAAGCAATTCGCGATAGCCCACCCGCGTCACCTGCCCATCGTCGGCTTCGAAGACGATCGCGGTCTTGTCGCCCAGCCCACGCTCGACCTGACGATCCAGGCAGTTGTAGGAAACGTTCAGCTTGCCATCCTCGAACCACTTGAAGAATGGTGCCTGGCTGTCGTCGAGCCCTTTGCTGAACGGGGTTTGCCAGCTCACGAACTCGCGCGCAAGGCGCGACCAATAGCCGCTGTAGTCTGCCTCCGCCTCCGCCACCAGCTTGTCGTAGGCGCTCATGCCGGACACATGGGCATCCTTCATGTCCGGGACTGGATACGGATGGGTCGTTGCTGCATTGCTGTTCACGTGGATCTCCTGTTGCTTGATTCAAGACGTCAAATGGTTTGCCCGGCTTCATCGATCCGCATGGCTGTTGAGCCAGGCTGCAATCGATGCGGCGCTGCGGAAGTCGTCGCAAGCGCGAGCCGGAACGGTGGGGTAGCGCTGATTCCACATGCGCGTCAGCGCCTGGCCCGGTCCCACCTCCAGCACGCAACCTACCTGTCGCGCCACGACGTTTTCCATGCATTCGTCCCAGCGAACCGTTTGGGCGACCTGCGCGGACAGCGCATCCCGGGCAGACGATGCATCCCGGATGCGATCCGCCGCATTGCTGAACAGCACGACCTGAGGCGCGTGAAACGGTACTTCAGCAAGCGTCCGCGAGAAGCTCTCTGCTGCCTCGCGCATCCAGGGTGTGTGGGATGCGACTTTGACCCGCAAGCGCGTGAACTGCGCGCCCGCGGCGGCGGCAATGCGTTCGGCATCTTCCAACGCGGCCATCGGGCCGCCGAAGATCACGCTTCCGGGGCCATTGCGGATGGCGAGTGCAAGACCGGCTTCGACGCCCAGTTGTTCGAGCTTCTGTTCATGCAGACCGCTGACGGCCAGCAGGCCGCCGGGCGTACGAGCGGCGCAATGGTTCATGGCCGCGGCTCGCTGGGGTGCAAGCGCCGCAGCCGTGGCGGGATCGATCACGCCGGCCGCACTGAATGCGGCCAGTTCGCCCACGCTGTAGCCCGCCACGGCGGCTGGCGGTGCGAGGAGGGGCGCCAGCTGCCCCCAGGCTGCCAAGGCAAGGCCGGTCAGCAGCGTCTGCGCGTTGTCGTTCCGTTCGGCCCACCCCGGATTCGCGAGTGCATGGCGCCAGTCGTCAACGCCAAGTCGCGCGCACATGTCACGCACGGCGCCATCGTCCGTCAACCAGGGCAGCATCGCAGGATGCTGAGTGCCTTGGCCAGAAAAAAGCAGCGCGAAGGTCATGAGATTGGACACACGCGCCGGAGCCAACACGCTGCGGCGAGCGTGTCTGCCGCGCCGCCGGGCGACAGGCGCCGCCGCACGAAATCGTCCGCAATGGCTTGTGCCTCCTGAAGGCCACCGGGCCGCGCGATGCCTCCTCGATGCAGAAACTGACGTGCAGTGCGCTGGGCGTAGTGCAAGCCCGCGAGGCCGCCTCGATGCGCGAGATTGCTGTCGTCCAGAACGGCCATGACGTGGAACAAGGTGTCGAGTCTGGCCTGGTGGGGCGTCAGGCCGTGGGCCAGGCCCGTCGTCAGCGCGGGCAGCGCGGTCTCGAACAGCACCGGAAATGCGAGCGATGCCTCTTCGGACGCGCTGCGCAGGCCGTGCCGCCGTGCGGCGATGCCGCCGGGCAGGGTGGGCGGGCGTTGGCTGCGCCTGGCAAGCGCATCGCCCCAATGCCGGTGCAACGCATCACGCAGTTGGTATGGATGCGATGCGCTGTCGCCCTCTCGCAGCGCGGCGCCCGCCGCGGCGCACAACAGGCCGAGCATGAAGATCGCGCCGCGATGCGTGTTCACGCCGCCCGTGGCCGCGAGCATGCGTGCCTCCGCCGCCATGCCATACCGCTCGAGTGTGGCGAAATCTGCACCGCCGAATCCGGCATCGGCGATCTGGGTGAAGTAGCGGCGCAAGGAGAACAGGCTGCGCATGAAGGTGTGCGCGTCCATGTCGTCGTGGCTGCCGCAGTCGATCAACGTCACCAGCCCCGGCTTGGGCGCCAGCGATAGTTCGTCATACAGCGCGAGCGTGGCGGCGCGGCCGAGCGCCGCTGGGGTGAGCCGTGAGTCCGGTGTCAGCGAAAGCGCAGAGCTCCTCACGCGGCTATCTCCACCAGCCCGGCATGCTCGCACCATGCGGTATCGCGCTGCAGGGTCACGCCGTCCAATCGCTTGACCATCACCGCCCGCGCGCGTCCGGCACGCCACTCGATCCACTCGCGCCACGCGACCGCTGCGCCGTCGCCGAATATGAGTTCGCCGTCCAGCCGAGGTCGTGCCGCACCGAAGGACTGGAGGCAACGAGCTGCGGCATCCGCATGTGCCACCCCCTCGACGACGACCGACAGATCGAGGTCGGAGCCCGCCCGGACGTGATCGAGGGCGCTGATCGCTTGCCAGCCGTAGCTGCCGAACACACGTGCCGTCGCATGGCATGCGCGGAGTCCGGCCAGCAGTTCGCGCGCCGCGTCTCGCGCCGATGGTCGTAGCAGCGCCTGTACCTCGGCAAGACGCGGGAACTCGTCAATGCAATGCACCGCCGCGCGCGGCACGTGCAGTGCAAGCCGGCGTCTGTCCCAGCGCGCTGGTGTCGGCAAGCCCAGTGCAATCCATCCATTGGCGGCCGAATGGGCCGGCTGGCGCGTCACCACCAGCGGCAGTTGATGCAACGCCCAATGCGCCAGGCAGTCGCGCGCCTGCTCATCCCAAGGATGGCGCAGGACGGCGGCCCAGCCACTCTTGGAGAGCCGGGCGAGTTGATGGCGACGCAGGGAAACCATGGCGGTCATGCACGTTCACCAGGCGTTCAGGCGGCGTCCAGCACGCGTTGCACCACCGCGGCGGCGAGTTGGCGTCCGCCTCGTTCGGCCCCATCCCGGGCGCGTCGGTCTTCGGTTGGCGTAGGGGTCAACGCCTCGCGCAGGCAGGCCTGCAGGTCGCTCTGCCAGAGCGCACGGATGCCCCCCATGGCCACGTAGTTCTGCACACCCGGCGCGAACACCGGGTTGGACAGCGACAGCGCGGTGAGCTTGTCTTCCGGCAATTTGGTCACGCGCGCCATGGCCGGAATGCGCATCACCCGGATCTCGGCATCCGGCAGCGCATAGCAGGCATCCGCAATCAACCCCGAGGTGAGGAAGCCGCCCGACAGTGCCTGGTCGTACACCAGACCGATCACGCGATGACCGCGGCGCCGCGCCAGGTCGATGCTTGCGCCCAGATGCGCCATCGCCCGGTTGATGCCAAGCAGTTCGTCGCGCCGGCGCAGTTGTTGGCCCTGGGTGTCGATCAACAGCAGGATCGGGCGGCCCGGGTGTTGCGTGATGGTGTCCAGGACGACACGGGCCTGCGCCAGCGCGAGCCGAACCCCGATCGGTGCATGATTGGTAGTGCCGATGACCGTGAGCGGCTCGCCCTCGAACATCGCTTCGCCCTGCAGAAAATCGTCCACTGCGCGCAGGCCGTGAAAGGGACCAAAGAGCTGGGTGGCAAGAGAACTCCACTGCATGTGATGCTCCTGGGTTAAATGCTGCGCAGCGCGCGGACGGCTTCCACCGAAAGCTCTGGAACCTGCTGCGCATCGGCGATGCCGAGTGCGCTCCAGAGCAGCGTGGCTTCGTCGCGGCCGGCGGTCTCGGCCGGCAGTGCGTGCAGGCGCTCGGTGAGCAGCGCGTGCTCCTTCTCCAGCGCCGCCAGGGTCACTGGCTTCGATGCATCGATCGCCGCGACAGCCGCCGCGCGGAATTCCGCGACGTCGTCTTCGATCAGCGCGTCGCAGTCCCCCGTCAGCCAACGATGCTTGCCACCGGTCGTGCGCCAGACCAGCGCACGGTCACGCGAGTCGAATTCTTCCACGCCGTGAGACGCTTCGATCACCTCTGGCCCCGACATCGCCAGTCGAGCGACATCGCTCATCACGATGTAGTCGGCGCAGCGCGCCACGATGCCCATGCCGCCGAAGCAGCCGTTGGCGCCGCCGATCAGCACAAGCACCGGGATGTGGGCGGCCCGCACGTCAAGCACGGCGCGCATCACTTCCGAGACAGCAATGAGCCCGGCGTTGGCCTCGTGCAATCGCACGCCGCCCGATTCGGCCATCAGCAGCACCGCCGCCGGGCGGTCGCGCAGCGCGCGCTGCAGCAGGCCGACCAGCTTGGCGCCATGCACTTCGCCGACACCGCCGCCCATGAACGCACCTTCCTGCGCGGCCACGAACACGCTGTGGCCATCGAGCATTGCACGGCCGACCGCCACCCCATCATCGAAAGCAGAAGGCACGCCGAGCTGCGCCAGGTGCGGGCTGGTGACCCGCTCGCTGGGAGGCAGCCACTCGTGAAAACTGCCAGGATCGAGCAGCAGGGCCAGCCGCTCGCGCGCCGAGCATTCGGCATAGCTGATCATGGCTGACCTCCGCCGATCTCAGCCAACGCCTGGTCGAGCCGCAGGCTCACCACCGCGGGCGTGGCGCCCATGTCGTTGATCGAAACGCGCACGCCGGCCAGCGAGTGGCGGGCATGGAAGTCGTTCATCACGGCCTGCCAGATCGGCTGGAAGCCGCGCGCCGAAGTCTCGACACGCACCGCGCATTCATTGCCATCGGCCGGCTCGAGCAGCACCTCGAGGTTGCCTGAGCCGACGACGCCAACCAGCACGGGCGCAAAAGCGCCGATCGCGTGGCCGCCGGAAAAGGAAAAGTCCAGGGTTTCGAGTCCTGCGGGAACGTCGCTCATCGTTGAATCTCCTGCTACCAGTTTCTGAAGCGCTCGGGCGGCTGGTACAACCCGCCGGAGGCGCGCACCAGGTCGCGCATGCTGCGTGCGGCCAGCAGATTGCGCGTGGCCTGGCGCGGGTCGATGCCCAGATCCTGCGGCCGGCGGATTACACCGCGGTCGCGCAGGTTCTCGACCGCGCGCTTGTCGCGCGCCAAACCGACCGCGGTGTACCCGGCCACGCCACGGATGGCCTGCTCGCGCTCCGCGTCGCTGCGGCACAGCAGCAGGTTGGCGATGCCTTCCTCGGTGAGGATGTGCGACACGTCGTCGCCGTAGATCATGATCGGCGGCAGGGCCATGCCGGCCTGCTCTTGCAGCGTCCAGGCATCGAGCCTGTCGACAAAAGCCGGTTGCATGTGCTCGCGGAAGGTCTCGACCATCTGCACGACCAGCTTCTGCCCGCGCGGCGTGCCGGCTGCACCCGTGCGCCCCGCCCGTGCCTCGCGCCCCGCCTTGAGCCAAGCCGGGCTGGCGTGGCGGCGGCCGCGCGCATCGGCGCCCATGTTGGGCGCACCGCCGAAGCCGGCGATGCGGCCCAGCGTTGCGGTCGAGCTGTTGCCATCGAGGTCGATCTGCAAGGTCGAGCCGATGAACATGTCGCAGGCGTAATGGCCCGCCGCCTGGCAGAACGCCCGGTTGCTGCGCAAGTTGCCGTCCGGGCCGGTGAAGAACACGTCGGAGCGCGCGCGGATGTAGTTCTCCATGCCCAGTTCGGAGCCGAAGGAGTGCACGGACTCAACCCAGCCCGCCTCGATCGCCGGGATCAGTGCCGGATGGGGGTTCAAGGCCCAGTGCTTGCCGATCTTCCCTTTGAGGCCGAGCGACTCGGCATAGGTCGGCAGCAGCAACTCGATCGCCGCAGTGTCGAAGCCGATGCCGTGGTTCAGACGCTGCACGCCGTACTCGGCGTAGATGCCTTTGATCGCCATCATCGCCATCAGCACCTGGACCTCGCTGATCTGCGCGGGATCGCGCGTGAACAGCGGTTCGATGAAATTCGGGCGCGGCGCCTTTACCACGAAGCTCACCCAGTCGGCCGGGATGTCGACGCGGGGCAGGGTGGTGGTCTTGCCGTCGACCAGTTCGTTGACCTGCGCGATCACGATGCCACTCGAGAACGCCGTGGCTTCGACGATGGCCGGCGTGTCTTCGGTGTTGGGCCCGGTGTAGAGATTGCCTTCAGCGTCGGCTGCCTGCGCGGCGACCAGCGCGACCTTGGGTGTCAGGTCGACGAAATAGCGCGCGAACAGTTCGAGGTACGTGTGAATCGCCCCGATCTCGATGCGCCCGGCCGACACGAGCTTGGCCAGCCGCGCGCCCTGCGGCCCCGAAAAGCTGAAGTCCAGCCGGGCGGCCACGCCATTCTCGAAGACGTCCAGATGCTCTGGAAGTGCCAGCACTGACTGCACCATGTGCAGACCATGAACCCGCTGCGGATCCACCTGCACCAGCGCTCGCGCCAGGAAATCGGCCTGCTTCTGGTTGTTGCCTTCCAGGCAGACACGGTCGCCGGGCGAGAGCACCGCTTCGAGCAGCGTGGCGATTGCTTCGGCATCGACACGCTTGCCGGCGAGCCGCGTCCCGAGTGCGCCGGCCGCGCGCGCCAACCGGGCGGCGCGGTCGTCGGCCTTGGTGGTCCAGGAGCAGGAGTTCATGGGAAGTTGAGGAGGTTGAAGTTCAGTCGAAACAGCCGAGCGCTTCACAGCACCACGAACAGCAGCCACACCACCACGGGGGCCACCAGGGTCACGATGGCGCCGTACACCATCAGTTGCCGGAAGAACACATCGCGATCCACGCCCTTGGCGTTGGCAAGCACCAGTGCCCCATTGGTCGAGAACGGGCTGACGTCGACGATGGTCGAGGAAACGGCCATCGCCGCAATGAAGCCGATCGCACTGACGCCGGTATCACCCTGCAGGAACGGCACCGCCAGCGGGATCAGCGAGCCGAGCACCGCGGTCGACGAGGCGAAGGCCGAGACCACCGCGCCGACAAAGCACAGCAGCAACGCGGCGACCATGGGCGAGGTGAGCCCGGCCACGCTGTGGCCGACGAAATCGATCGTGCCCATCTTCTCCATCACGCCCACGTAGGTGCTGACACCCACGATCAGCATGATCTCCGGCCACGAGACTTGGCCGAGGGCCCGCTTTTGCAGATTCGGCGCCATCAGCGTCAACACAAGCCCGATGGTGATCGAGACGAAGCCGATGTCCAGCTTGAAGAACAAGGTCAACACAGCCAGCGCCAGCAGCCCGGCCACGGTCGCGATCTGATAGGAGCGCGAGCCTGGATTCGCGGCTTCGGCAGGCGTTGCGTCCATCAACGAGTTCGCTGCCCCGCCCGCCGTACGCCGTTCTTCGGAAAACGATTCGCCTTCGGCGTCGCCATAGACCTGGGGGCCGCTTTGGCCATGCGCCACGCGCCGCACGACCGGCGCACTGCCGTCGACGTTCGCTTTCTGGCGCATCAGCTTCATGCCGCCCATAAGGAAGAACAGCAGCAGCGACACGGAAAGATTGATCCCGAGGCTGGCCATCATGGTTGCGATCTCGTTGAGGGGCAGGCCGGCCTTGGCGACGATCTTGTTGGTGATGCCGCCGTAGATGCTGATCGGCGAGAAGCCGCCCCCTTGCGCGCCATGCACGACCATCAACCCCATGAGCAGCGGATTGATGCCGTACTTGGCGGCAAAGCCGAGCGCGATCGGCGCGATGATGGCCACCGCCGCGGGGCTGACCGCACCCACCGAAGTGAGCAGCGCGGCGATGAAGAACATGATCCACGGAATGGCGGCGATGCGACCGCGCACGGCGCGCACGGCCAGTTTGACGAGCCAGTCGATGGTGCCGTTGTTCTGCGCCAGCGCAAACAGGTAGGTGATACCGACCAGGGTGAGGAACAAGTCGGCGGGAAAGCCACCCATGATCGCCTTGGCGTTCATGCCGGCCACCAGCGTGCCGACCAGGAACGCACCGACGAAGGCAATCACGCCCATGTTGATTGGCAGCACCGTTGCAAGCACGAACATGCCGACCAGTGCGTAGATCGAAATCCAGTGTGAACTCATCATTGCGTCTCCGGTGTTTTGGGGACGACGCACATGGCACCGTGCGTCTGGATGCGTACGGTACGCACCCCCTCCGGGACGATCAATGAAGCGGCGTCGTCGACCTTTACGCCTTGTGAAACGATCGAGGGTTAACCCCAATCAAGCAAATGTCGAATGCTTAGCCGAGTTCGGCTCTCGCCAAGCGGCACACCGAGAGCAGTGCAAGCAGGTTGGGATCGCGCTCGCGTGTGCGCAGAAAATTGAGCGCGATGACCTGGCGCATGAGGTACCGGGGCTGCAACGGGATCAACTGCACCTTTTGCGGCATGACGCCACGCACTCGCCCCGGCAGCAGCGTGTAGCCGACGCCGCCGCTGACCAGGTTCATCAGGGAGAAGATGTCGTCGGTCTTCATCACGACGTTGGGCGTGAAGCCGGCAATGCGAAACGCCTCGACAAAACCTCGGTAGGTGACGAATCCTTCGCTCAGGCTCACGAAGCGTTCGCCGGCGCAACTGCTCAAGTCGATTTCCTTTTGCGCCGAGTAGGCGGAGCCCACTGGCGCAGCGAACTGGATGTCGTCCTCGAACAGTGGCTCCGATTCAACGTCGGAAACATCGTCGGGGATCGCCATGAGCGCGGCGTCGATCGCGCCGTCCCGCAGCTTCTGCAGCAGGTGGGCGTTGGAACCGAGCACGAGTTCGGTATGCAGATCCGGTTTGCGCAACTTCATTCCCATGATCAGCTGCGGCACCGTGCGACTCGTCAGGGAATAGAGTGAACCGATGCGAATTCGGTCGGCCGAATAGCCGGCGACCTCCCGCGTCGCGCGGATGCCCTCGGACATCGTGCGAAGCACCTCGCGCGCAACCTCCGCCAGCGCATGGGCGGCTTCGGTCGGGTGCAGGTTGCGGCCTTCGTGCCGGAAAAGCGCGCAGCGCAGCCCGGTTTCCAGCGAATGCAGCGCGCGGTGCACGCTGACCGCGCTGATGTCGAGCATTTCCGCCGCACGGGCAAGATTGCCAGTCTCCATGAAGGCCAGCAGGATTTCGAGCTTGCGGAAGGTGATCTCTTCGTCGAGATGGAGGTGCATGGTCGGATTGCGGATGGATGCGAATCGTAAGGCAGCCACGCGAGTGGCGGCCCCTTGCCGTTGTCGGCGCCCGAGATTTTTCGTGCAAGCGAACAACGCGAGCGGGCTGCTGCCCAGAGGGCGGCATGAGGTGATCATTCCTTGCGGAGGCGGGCGCCTCAGTTGCGTCCCATTCCGTGGTGTAGATCCACAGGCCCGGAGAAGGCTGAGTTAGCTTGCAGACCTTGTAGCGCCGGTTGAGTGACCACTCGGCGTTCTGCGCGTCGTCCATCAGGGCGCCGAGCTTGGGGGAACTCGTCTCGGGGCTGGTCGGCGACCGACCTCCATTGCGCTCGGGCTGCATCGGCGGCCGCTGCGCGGCAAGCCGCTTCGGGCTACTCCCTACGCGCCTTGCCGCGCAGCGAGTAAACGAAGGGATTTACACCACTTCCTGGGACATCAACCAGAGTCATGGTGCAGCAGAACGTATCGCCGAGTCGAGGTCGGCCCAGAGATCGTCGGCGTCCTCGATACCAACACTGAGTCGTAGAAGCGAAGGCGGAAGGTGCCCCTGACCAGGGATCGCAGCTCTTCTTTCCATGGTCGACTCCACTGCGCCAAGACTGGTGGCATGGCGGATGAGCGTGACTTTTCCGCAGACACTGTCAGCAAAGTCAGCACCGCCCCGCATATCGAACGAGATGATGGTTCCGAAGCCCTTGAGCACACGCTTGGCAGTGGCATGCGTCGGATGTGAAGGCAAGCCAGGGTACCGGACACGGGTGATCAGCGGATGCCCCTCAAGCCGCTCCGAAAGCAGCATGGCTGTTTGCTGGGCCCGTTGCAAGCGAAGCGCGAGCGTTCTCGCGCCGCGGATGGCTAGAAAAGCTTCCAGCGTTCCCGGTGTCGCGCCAGTCAACTCGCGGGACTTCCTGAGGGCGTGCCACAGCGCATCGTCTTTTGTCGTGGCGACCCCTGCCAGCAAATCGGAGTGGCCGCCAATGAACTTGGTTGCCGATTGCAGAGACACTGTCGCGCCGAAGTCAAGCGGCCGCTGATTCAAGGGCGTGGCGAAGGTGTTGTCTACGGCCAGGATCGCCCCGGCCTTGCGCGGAGCTGCGCAGATGGCCTCCAGGTCCGCAACGGTCAGCAGGGGGTTGGAGGGCGATTCAAGCCAAATCAGGTCAGCGGCGCCGCAGGCGCGAATCCAACCGGCTGTATCGTCCAACGCCATGCGCTGCACGGACCAACGCCCTCTTTCAACGCCCGCTGCCGCTAGGCCTGCAACACCTTGATAACAATCATCGGGTAGCACCACAACTGCACCAGCCGCAAGCTGATCAAACACTGCGGCAATGGCCGCCATGCCAGAGGCGAACGCTATGGCCCTACCTGACTCAAGCCCGCCGACGACTTCTTCAAGTGCTTCCCAGGTCGGGGTGCCATCATCACGCGAATAGTCGCGCCCGCTGCCGATGATGAAGTTCGAAGCCGGAACCGGCGGCACGTTCAACGGAGCGCCGGCCTCAGAGGCACGGCCTGCCGTGACGAGCCACGATTCCAGCTTGATTTTGGACGAATTTTTTTCCACTCAGTACCTCCAGAAGATTGCGGTGTTAGTTGTGGGATCAGTTGTGAGTTCAGGAACGTATTGCCATGCATGGCCTGACAAATGAGGAAGGCACTGTACGATTCCAATGCGTACGCCTCCACCAGATGGCTAAGCTGAGTTCGTCAGTTTGAGGCCGACGATGCCGGCAACGATGAACCCAAGGCTCAGCAGTCGGCCAGGCGTGGCGGGTTCTCCGAACAGGATGATGCCGAGGATTGCTGTGCCGACAGCCCCGACTCCTACCCAGATGGCGTAGGAGGTGCCGACAGGGAGGGACTTCATGGCGACTCCCAGCAGAACGATGCTGATGACCATGGCAGCGATCGTGAAGACGCTGGGCCACAACTTTGTGAATCCTTCGGTGTACTTCAGGCCGATGGCCCAACCCACTTCAAGAAGACCAGCAACAACCAGAAGCGTCCACGCCATATGAGATTTTCCATTCCAGCGGTGATCCAGACGCCGCATCAGATCGACTCCGCCACTTTCTATCTGCCCGCCGAAACGCAGCGGACACCTGGTGCTGATTGCGTTCCGTCAGCGAGCGGGTGCGGAATGCGGCCATCGCCATAGGAACGGATGACCTGTGCGATGACCACCTGGTAGCCGTTGAGCCAAAGCGCTTGCCGCTGCTTAGCGGCGATATGTGCCGGGTGCTTCATGAGCTCTTGAAGCGAATCCATCGTTTCCCAGTAGTACACGTTGGAGATGAGTCCCGTGGCAGGGTTCTCCCAACTCTCTTCGCCGAGGTAGCCGGGGATGGATTTGGCAAGCTGGGCGATGACACTGTCCACGGCGTGGAACTCGTCATCGAACTGGCCCTTTGCGAAAGTGAAGGTCGATGTGTACATCGGATCGTGTCGGCCTAACCCGGTTCGCTGGCATTGCGCATCGCTTCGGCCAGATCGTCGAGTCCGCGCGCCTTCAAAGTGTCGGCGGCGCTGAGGCGATCGCGCGCTTCCCTGTTCTGACTGAGCTTGGCCTTGCCCACCAACGAAGTGATGGCGATCTCGATGCCCACGATGTTGCGCACCATGCTGTCGATGTACTCGGGCGCGGAGTCGCCCATCTTCCAGGGCCTGGGCTCGGTTGCCTCGTGCCGCCGCGTCAGGCGCGCGATGATGCGGCGCACGAAGCGCTCGTCGTCGTGCACGGTGAGCACGCCATGCGCGTGCACCACCTCGTAGTTCCAGGTCGGCACCTGGCGGTGCGCCTCGTGCTTGCTCGGGTACCAGTTGGGCGAGATGTAGGCCTGGGCACCGCGAAAGATGACCATCACCGGGGTTCCTGTGGGGCATCGCTGCCACAGCGTGTTCGCGCGGGCCAGATGGGCCGAGAGCAATCCTTGCGTTCCCACGTCAGGATCGAACTCGAACGGGAGGTGATCTGCGTCCAGGCCCGTGGGCCCTTGCGTGACCAGCGCGCCCAGCGGGTGCTCGCGCATGATGCGGTGCAGATCCTCAGGCCTTGTGACGGCAAAGGGCGTGGGGATGTACATGGAAGGCGAGGGGTTCTGAAAGGGTGTGAGCAGCCGGAACTTTCGCGCGGAACCGGCACAATTGGAAGATCCAGTTTTATTCCTTTTGCATGAACCAGTTTCCTGCCCCACTTGGCCAGGGTTCCGGTGTCAATGGGGCCGGACGCCGCATTTGCGACCTTCTGCGCTCTCAGATCGCCGACGGGACGCTCCCTGCGGGCGCGCGGGTGCCGTCCACACGTGCATTGGCGGCCGATCTAGGGGTGTCGCGCACCACCGTCACCGCCGCCTACGAGCAGCTTGCGGCCGAGGGCTTCCTTGTCACTTCCATCGGGCGCGTTGCCCGGGTCGCCAGTCGGCTGGGGGCGCCTGCGCCGTCTGACTCGGACACGAAACGGCGCGCCAGAGCCGCGCCATCCCTCTCGAGTTTCGGCCGCCGCGTTGCGGGGATCGAAATGCCAGGACTTGCTCCTGCAGAACCGTGCCGCATCGACTTCCTGTATGGCGCGGTAGCTTCCCGTGACTTTCCGGCGCTGGTCTGGCGACGCGAGTACCGGGCCGAACTGCTGCGCCATCAACGCAGTCTGTACTACGTGGCACCCGAAGGTGACGCGTCGCTGCGCCGCGCCCTCCAGGGCTACCTGAGGCGCGCGCGGGGTCTCGCCTGCGACGCCGAACAGATCCTTGTGGTGCACGGCTCCCAGCAAGCCATCGACCTGTGCGCGCGGCTGCTGCTGGATCCCGGCGATGCCTTCGTCTTCGAGGAGCCTGGGTACCTGATGGCGCGCCGCTGTTTCGAGGCCACCGGCGCCAAGCTCTTGGCGATCCCGGTGGACGCGCAGGGCCTGGACACTGCCAGATTGCCTCGGGACGGTCGCACCCGTCTGGCGTACGTGACGCCTTCGCACCAGTTCCCGTTGGGGGGCGTGCTGCCCATCGGCCGGCGCCTGGAACTGCTTCAATGGGCGCGAAGACACCGCGCCTGGGTCGTCGAGGACGACTACGACGGGGAGTTTCGCTATGGCCAGCGCCCGATCGATGCGCTGCAGTCGATCGACACCGACGGCCGCGTGATCTACATAGGCACCTTCTCCAAGGTGCTGTCGCCGCAACTTCGACTCGGCTACCTGGTGCTTCCTCCCGAACTGGTGCCGGTGTTCCGGCAGGCCAAGCGGCTGGCCGACCGCCATGCGCCCGTTCTGGAACAGCGTGTGCTGGCATCCCTGATCGATAGCGGCGCCTACGAGCGTCACGTGCGGCGCACGCGTCGCGAGCACGAACGCCGCCGTGCGGCGCTGCTTGATGCCATTGCGCGCCACCTGCCTGGCGACGCTGGAGTCACCGGTACGGCAGCCGGGCTGCATGTGGTGCTCTGGCTGCCTTTCCTGCGGCCGCAGGACGAGCCCTCGCTGGTGGCTGCTGTCCGCGGCCAGGGTGTGGGCGTCTACCCGGTGTCGCCGCTGTTTGCCAAGCCGCAATCACCCGTGCAACCTCGGCCAGCTGGACTGATTCTGGGATATGCCAGTCTGACGGTCGATGAGATCGAGCAGGGGATGCGTACCTTGGCAGCGGTGATTGCCGCGCGAGGTTAGGAGGCGATCACCGGTAAAAAGTAGTCTTGACTCGCCGGGCCTGGCAGCGCCAGGGCCTGGGCCTGAGCCTGGACGCTGTCGCCGTGTTTCGGATCGCAAAGAAGGCGTGCCAGCATCTTTCTGATGCGGTCGCTACCGGTCGGCAGCATGTCCTTTGAGCCAGTGCAGGGCCTGGACAACCCGCGTCGCCGGCCTGCCCGCCCAATAGATGCGACTTGGCATTGTCGGCTTGAACTCGATGGTGAGCTTGTCGAGGTGGATGGCGCCGGAGCTACTCAGCCGTCCGTCGGGCGCACCCGACCGGCTGCGGCAGCACCCAGCGGAAGGGCCAGCGCGGCCATCAACACCAAGCCCAGCAATTGGCCGCCAGGCGTCTCCATCGACCGGGCCGGCGAGATGAAGCGTGGCTGGGCGGCGAAGTCCTGCGCACCGAAGCGATCGTCGTTGAACAGGTAGGGGTAGTAGAAGGCGCGCAACCGCGCGTGGAAATCGGCGATGCGATCCTGATAGGCCAGCTGCGCCTGCAGGTCGGTGTCGGCCTGTCGGTGCAGCGCGGACTGCACGCCGACGCCCGGCAGCAGCCAGCCCAGTCGCGCAGTCCAGCGCTGGCGCGCGAGCAGGCCGCGACGGTAAGCCGCGACCTGCGATGCCACGCTCTCGTCGCCGAGTTGCTGGAAGGCGTAGTACCACTTCCAGTGGAAGCCCGAAGGCAGTGGCGCGGTGTGCTGCCATTCGGGGTGCGTGCGGAAGAATTTATCCATCGTGGCCGCCGGCGGCAGATCCCACGCGCCGTGCACGGTCTGGCGCTGTGCGAGCATCAGCTCCACGCCCTGTTGCACCGGCACGGCGCGCGCAAGCACGGCGTTGGCGATGGTGGGCGCGACGAGGGTCAGCACAGCCCAGCAGCCCATGAGTGCCGTTGCGTTGGCGGCAGAGCTTCCACTGCGCGTCGCCACGATCAGCGCCAAGCCGCTCCAGACCGCCAGGTAGGCCGCCGTGACCAGCAGTGCGGCGGCCAGGGCTGCCATCGTGGTACCACTGGCCAGTGCACCGGCCAGCACTGGCAGCACGAGGCCGCCGAAGACCAGCGCCGTGCGCAGGCCCGCGCGGCGCAACCACAGGCGCCGGCCGCCGCCGGGCATGGCCCGCAGCGTGCCCAGCCGGCCGGCCCGGCGTTCGCCCGAAACCAGGTCGTACAACAGTGCGATCAGGAACAGCGGCGCCAGGTACACCAGCACGAAAGCGAAGTCGAAGCGTCCGGCCAGCGCCAGTTCGGGGTTGAAACTCTCGCCCTCGTGCAACTGAGCCTGCAGCGCCAGTGCGCGCACGCGCAGCACATAGGGTGCGGCATCGCGCAGGCCGAGCGCGAGGAAGGCTGTGGGAGACGGTGCATCCCAGGTGCTGTGGAAGGTGTAGTACGCGGCCGAGCCGGGATCGCCGCCGCGGGTGTAGTTGCGCGCCTGCGCAGCCAGATCCTGCTGCTGCAGCCCGGCCAGACGCGCAATCGTCTGCCGCTGGCGCGCAACCTCGCGCGTGCCCGAAAGCACGGCCAGGGTCGACAGCACCAGCAGCAATGCCAGCGCAGTCAGAGCCAGCCTTGAGCGCGCCAGGAGGCGCCATTCGTGGGCGAGCCAGCTCATCGCGTGATCCTCCCCAGCCGGCGCGTGGCCGGCACCAACAGGCCCGCGAGCGCGGTCAGCCAGAGCAGCAGCACGCCCGCGGCAGGTGCCGCACGGCGCAGCGCGTCGATCGGCTGTGCGGCTTCGTAGCGAAAGTCGGCAACGCCGTGCCAGTGTGCGTGGCTGATGCGACTGTCGCGGCTGGAACGGTCGCCCGCGAAGCTGAGCTTTTCGGCCTGCAGCCGGTTGAGCGCCTGCACCAGGCGATAGCGATGGCGCTCGGCCTGCTCCACGAAGCGGCGGTAGTTGTGCAGGTCGGTGCCTGCCGCTGCCATGGACAGGCGGCGCAGCGCGATCACCGGGCTCAGCAATGCAAAGCCGTCGACGCGGCGCAACTGTGCATCCTGGCGCTCGAAGCTGGTGTCGGCGTAGCGCTCGAAGAGCGCGCTGGTCAGCCGCTCGCCCTCCATGCCCAGCAGGCCCTTGTAGTTGACGGGAAGGTCTTCCACCTTCGGGACCCCGTACTGTGCGAGCACCGTCTTCCTGAAGTCGGCGAAGTAGGGGTCGTCGGGGTTGTGGCTGTCGCCCAGCGCGGCCAGGTCGCGCGCCACCGCGATGTCGGTCTCGAAGCGCGTGGGCAGCACCAGGGCCGAAGCCATGAGTTCCGGCGCCAGGCGCGGCACGAGCACGACACTGACCGCCCAGACCGCCAGCAATGCCAGCAGCGCGCCGCGCCCGTGCGCGAACCATGCCGACAGACTGACGATGCCGACGACCCAGATCAGCAGCCACAGCCCGTAGCCCGCCGCCAGCGCGACGGCCAGGCTGGCTGGGGCTGATGTCGCCGCGCCGATCCAGGTCAGCGCCAGCAGCGCCGGCAGCAGCACCAGCGCGGCCACGCCGCTCAAGGCCAGCAACTTGCCCGCCACGATCTGGCGCGGTCGAACGCCTTGGGCGAGCAGCACGCGCAGCGTGCCGGATTCGCGCTCCCGCGCCAAGGCCGCATGGCCCACGAAGACGAGCAGCAGCGGAGCCAGCACCTGAAGCACGAAGGCCGGCGTGAGCTGGCCGAAGCGCAGCAGCAGCGAAGACTGGCGCACGTCGCCGAAATTGGCGCTGTTCTGCCGATGTCCTTCGAGGAAGAGCGTATGGCCCGTGTAGGCGTCGACCCCGGAATCGAAGGCGGCCAGCGGGTTCAGCGGCCGGAACACGAAGTGCCCGTAGTGCACCATGCGGTGCGGGTGTCGATCGGGCTGGGTCTCGAACTCGTGATCCACCTGCGTCTGGTGACGCGCGCGCTCGGCATCCGTGGTGCGGCGCTGATCCCAGGCCGTGAAGGTGGCCACGGCCGTCAACAGCAGCAGCAACGCCAGGCCCAGCACCGCCACGCGGTCGCGCCGCAGCAGGCGCCACTCCTCGCGCGCGATGCGCCACGCGACGCTCATCGCCTCACCTCCTGGCCGGCGTAGCGCCGGTGCAGCGCACGCACGTCGAAGCGCTCCGCGCCCGAAGCTGCGACTTCTTCGATCAACCGCCCGCCGTCGATGAAACCGATGCGGTCGGCCACGTCGGCGGCACTGAGCAGGTCGTGCGTGACCATGAGGATGGCCACCCCCTGTGCGCGCAGCAGCCCAAGAAGGCGGTTGAACTCGGCTGTGGCCTGCGGATCCAGGCCGGAGGTGGGCTCGTCGAGCAACAACGCGGGCACCTTGCGCGCGAGCGCGAGCGCGATCGAGACCTTCTGGCGCATGCCTTTGGAAAACCCCGACACGCGCCGGTGGTGCGCCGCGGCGTCCAGGCCGGCGGACGCCAGAGCCGCGTCGATGACCTGCGCGCTGGCGGGCTGCCCCGCAAGGTGGAGCAGGTAGGCAACGTTCTCGCGCGCGCTCAGGTGCTCATAGAGCGCCACGTTCTCGGGGATGTACGCCAGCTGGCGCCGCGCGGCCGTCGGGTCGGCCACGGGGTCGGCGCCGTTGACGCGCACGTGACCACTCCGTGGCTGCACGAAGCCCAGGAACAGGCTCAGCGCGGTGGTCTTGCCAGCGCCGTTGGCACCCAGCAGCGCGCAGATTTCACCGGCTTCGACCGTGAGATCCAGCCCGTGCAGGATGGTGCGCGCACCATAGCCGGCGACCACCCCGCAGGCTTCGAGGGCAGGAGGGGGTAGGGCCGCGGCGCGCGGCGGTGGAAGGTTGGTCAGAGGCATGCGTGGCATTTGTTCGCGTTCAGAACCGGGCCTGCAGGCCGACGGTGAGGGTGCGCGCCGTTCCCGGCGTCACCCACAGGCGGCTGTAGGAACTGGTGTAGTAGGTCTTGTCGAACAGGTTGTCGACATCCAGTGTCAGCCGCAGCGCAGGGTTCAGGCGCCAATAGGCGACAAGCTTGGCCGTGGTGTAGCCCGGCAGCTCGAAGGCGGGCGTGCCTGCGTTGGCTTCGGCCTGGGTGCGGGCCTGGCCCAGGCGCTTGCCCACGTGCGTGACGCCGCCGCCGAGGCCGTAGCGCTGGCCGTTGGCGAAAGCATCCTCGTAGACCGCAAGCACGCTGCCGTTGACCTTGGGCACGTTGAGCAGGCGGCCGCCGACCTCCAGACTGTTGTCCTTCGTGATCTTTACGTCGTTGAACACCAGGCTCGCATTGATGCGCCAGTTCTTCGTGACCTGGCCTGCGAAGTCGAGTTCGAGGCCGCGGCTGCGGATTTCGCCCGCGGAGACCGAATAGCCGGTGTTGACCGGGTCGGACGTCAGTACGTTGCGCTTGCGGATGTCGAACAGCGCGGCGGTGGCTCCGATGCGCTGGTCCGCGCTCTCCCATTTGGTGCCGAGCTCCAGCGCGCGGCCGTTCTCCGGCTCGAAGGCGCTGGCCGCGAAGTCGGAGCCGACGTTGGGCCGAAAGGAGCGGCCCGCGTTCGCGTAGAAAGTCCACTGCGGCGTCGGCAGCCAGCTCAGGCCGACACGTGGCGAGGTGGACGACGGATCCTGGTTGGCCTGGCTGTTCGTTCGGCGGTTCAGCAGCGACTGGCGATAGCTGTCCACGCGCACGCCGGCGACCAGGCGCCATTCGGGGGCGAGCTTGATCGCATCCTGGAAATAGAACGCAGTGCCGCGCTGGTTCTCCAGCGTGTCGGTATTGGCCGTCGGCGTGGGCTGAGCCTGGCCGTAGACCGGGTTGTAGATGTTGATGGCGTACGGCCGCGCGGTCGTCGGATTGGCGCGCAGCATGAGCGAGTCCATGCTGAAGCGGAAGCTCTCCATGCCGAACAGCAATTCGTGCTCGATGGCACCAGTTTTCACGTTGCCTTGCAGTTCGGCCTGCACGGCGGTATCGCTGGAGTCGAAATCGCGGAAACGCCGCTGGCGGGTGAGCGTTGCGTTGTCGGCGCGCAGGGCCGTCGCCTCGGTCGAGAACCCCTTCACCGAGGTCTCGCGATAGGACAGGCCCACCCGGCTGCGCCAGGTCGAACTCCATTCGTGCGACAGGATGAACTGGTGGCCTTGGTTCTCGACGGTCACGTCGCCGTCGGCGGGCTCGCCCAGGAAACGGCTGCGCGGGATCGCGCCCAGCTGGTTGTTGACCGCGACCACGCCGCGGTCCAGCGGGGTCTTGTGGCGCAGCACCTCACCCGCGTACTCCAGCACCGTGTCGTGCCCCAGCTTCCAGGTGAAAGCCGGCGCGATCACGTGGCGGCTGGCGCCCACATGGTCGCGGAAGCTGTCGCGGTCTTCCACTGCGACGTTCAGACGGTAGGCCAAGTGCTCGCCGATCGGGCCGGTGCTGTCGAAGGCAACCCGCTTCAAACCGTAGCTGCCGCCGTAGCCCTCGACCGAGTGTGCGGCCTTCCAGAGCGGTCGCTTGGACACGATATTGAGCGTACCTCCCGGCTCGCTGCTGCCGTAGAGCGCGGCGGCGGTGCCCTTCAGGAACTCGATGCGCTCGACACCCGCGAGGTCGAGCGGGGCATTGAAGCCGCGATTGGACGAGAAGCCATTGAGCAGTGTCGCCATGCCGGTGTTCTCATTGCCGGGCAGGCCACGGATGGCGATGTTGTCCCAAAGGCCACCGAAACTGTTCTGGCGCGAGACGCCGCCGACGTAGTCCAGCACGTCGTCCAGCTTGGTGGCGCCCAGGTCGTCGATGGCCTGGCGCGTGACGATGCGCACCGACTGCGGCAGCTCGCGCAGCGGCAGGGCGGTCTTGGCGCCGGCGGCTTCTTCCGCATGGTAGGCGCCGGACTCGGTGCGACCGACGACCTCGATCGTGGACAGCTGGGCCTCGGCCGGAGCTTCAGCGGTTTGAGCTATGGCAGGCCCGGCGAACAGGGGCGCCATGGCCAGGGCAAGCGGAAGCAGGCGGAACCCGGCAACCCGGTTCCCTGCGAAGTAGATGGGGATCATGAACGGCACTCGACAAGACGGCCTGACCGCGCTGCGAAGGCGCGGCAAGGCACGAAAACTGGTACGCCACCGGGCGTCTGCGAAGTACCGGGCGGCAGGAGGAAGGTATCGGCAGCCCGCCTCAGCGGCGGGTGTCAGGTCGGTGCAGGGGGATCGCGCGAAGCGAAGGGCCAACGGCCCGGATCTGGAAAGAACGCGGCCGCTGGCTGCAGCCCGAGGGGCGCAGCTGGCGCGGCCAACGCGGCAAGGAGAGCCGGCGCGGTTGCCGGCATGCCGACCTGCTGCGCGCAGGCCACGCACCACGCACACAGCCCTTGGACTTCATCGCCATGCCCGGGGGACGCGGTGTCCTCGTCTGCCTCCAGCAAGCGCCATTCCTGCGCGATGTCCGGCCCGACCTGCCGCAGATGCTCCGCATCGTGCAGGGGCATGCCGATGGCCGTGTTGACAAACACGGCGAGCAGCAGGAGTCGGAGCAGGATGCGGTGCATTGGGAGAGGCGAAGGGCTGGCATCATACTATCGAGAATAGATTCTCAAGAAAGACCTGTGCCTTGAACGACCCTTCGTCGGAGGTGGCAGCAGACAGAGGCCGGCGATGCCGGCGTCGAGGTCGGGAGGGCGCGACGAGGTGATCGCGCCCACATGGGCATCAGGCAGAGGCCGAGGGCCTTTGAGGCTCCCATCGGAACCTTAGACCATGGTGGACTGGTGGCATTTGAACGACAGTCAGCTTTCACCCGTCGATCCGCACACCGCCATAACCTGGGGTTGGCGCCGACGACCGGCGATGCGGCCGCCCTGCCTGCGCTCGACCGCGCAGCGTCGGCTATTCAGCCGGAAGGCAGATCGCATGCCACTGCAAGACGCGGTGGTCGCAGTAGTGCGACGAAATTCGCTGTACGAGGGTGACGTTCTGCGCTGCGTACAGGTCCCGGTCGATCCAGACCACCGCTTCGAACAGATCGTCGTTGTCGCCATCGAGGTCGTACCTGTCCAGCAACAGCGTTGTGAGCTCACGGCTTGCATCCGCATCACCGAGCAGAGAAGATTGTCTCAACGCTTCAAGCAGGGGCATGGCCGCCGCAGAGCGCTTCGGCGTCGAGTTGAGAGGTGAGTGCGGCAGAGTTGCAACCTTCGCCTGTGGAGCCATGCCGTACCCGAATGCAGCACCGATTCCCAAGGCAAGCAGGAGTGCGGTAACCACAGTTGCATGCGTGGCTGGTAGCCAGTTCGTGAAACGAAACGCCACTTCAGAGCACCGGCGGCAGCGCGCGGCGCGTCTCCTGCGCGCGTTCCCAGGCAACGCTGCGGCGCTCCAAGTCGGCCGGATCTGCGGCTTCGCCGAGGAAGCGGTCGCGGGCCTGTTCGGGGTCGGAGCCAGCCACCCACTGGGTCGCGTGGATCACCGCCTTGCGCAGTTCTGTCATCAGCGTGGAGGCTTCTGGCACGCGGGGTGTGGTCTCGTGGCCGGCGTCGAGGAATTCCAAGCTGGCGACGGAAGGGATGGTCTTGGCGGTGATCATGAAAGTTTCCTTGGGTTGAACAACGGACGAAAAAAGAGCAGAGGAATCTCTAGAGTCGCCGACGCGAGACCGGGCCTAGCCAACCCGATCAGGGGACCGGCGAACAGCAACGCCGGACCGTGGCGGCCAGCGAAAGCAAGTAGGGACTTCACGTGGGCTCTCGTTCAACGGTCTGCGGTGGCTGCCCGTTGAAGGCATGGTCGCGGTGCCTGAGCTGCCCGGCGCGCCAACGTTCAATATTGACCGGCGGGCCCTGGCGTCGTTATGAGATTGCTCAAGCAGACCGCTGGCGACCGGGCCGCGTCTGCGGCAGGCCTTCGCCCCAATCAGGTACGCGCTAGATCAGGCCCGGGCCCGCGCATGGCAGCGCCGGACGCGGCCCAGTGGCAACCTTGAGGAGCGCCACCAGGTGCGTTGAGCGAAGCATCGTTGCGCCCGGCGAACACACCTTGAGGAGAGACGCGCTGTCAGGCCGCGTCCGTCACACGCCGCCATGCATCCAGACCGAGGCGCTCACGGAACGTCCTCGCACCGTCGGGCGAGATCACCAGCGTTCGACTCCCCGCTGCTCTGGTCAGCCATCCCTTCTCGAGGCAGTGGGTGCAGATCATTGCGCCGAGCCGGCCCGCGAGGTGCGCCTTACGCTCGCTCCAGTCCAGGCAGGGTCGGCAGTAAGGTCTGACGCGACGCGAATGGTGTGGCTCCGGCTCCAGCGTGAGCCCCCACTGCTGGAGCACTTGGGGCGCTCGGTCCGTGACCTGGCCTCCGTCGCCATCGAACTCGATCGCCCGCGCAACCAGCAGCGACTCGGCGATGGCCAGGCCGAGCCGCCCGGCGATGTGGTCGTAGCACATGCGGGCCATGCGCATCGCCTCGTCACGCGGGCCCACCACGACCGTGCGATGGACCGGTGGATTTCCTGCGATCCGCATGAGGCCCTCCAGGACCTTGGCGACCTCGCCGGATGCAAGCCGGTGGTATCGGTGCCGTCCTCGCTGCTCCACGCACATCAGGCCCGACGCCACCATCTGAGCCAGATGCCGGCTGCACGTCTGCGCAGACACGTTCCCGGCCCTGGCCAGTTCCGTGGCGGTGAGCATGCGCCCGTCCATCAACTGCAGCAGCATCGCTGCGCGCGTGGGTTCTCCCACCAGGGATGCGATTCGGGCAATGTGGTTGGTGTTCATGGTGTCACCTTGGGGTATCTAGCGTACGGCACGCGGCCGCCCAGACGCTTCGTTCCGCAGCGAAGTGTTCCGAGATGGCCGAGCCGCAGCATCGAGCGCACCGCGGCACACGCCGCCTCTACTGCTGCCCGCACCATGTCATTCCTGCCTTCGACGCCATCCTCCCACTTCCATGGCGACACCGTCGTACGCGCCGCGTTTGTTGTCGCGCTGTTCGGCTGGGGGGTAGGGTTCTACGGTCCTCCAGTCTTCCTGCATGCGGTCCTCGTTCGCACCGGATGGTCGCTGCCACTGGTCTCTGCCGCGGTCACCTTCCACTTTCTGTTCGGTGCCGGCGTTGTCGCCTTTCTTCCCCGGATTCACAGGCGTTTCGGAATTCCTGCGACCACCCTGGCCGGCGCCAGTCTGCTGGCCGCCGGCGTGCTGGGTTGGGCGGCCGCCGTCGAGCCGTGGCAGCTGTTCGTCGCCGCCATGTTCACCGGAGGGGGCTGGGTTCCGCTGGGTGCGGCCGGCATCAACGCGATCATTGCGCCCTGGTTCGCCAACAGGCGGCCCCTTGCGCTGGCAAAGGCATACAACGGCGCCAGTGTCGGAGGCATGGTTTTCTCGCCGCTCTGGGCGGTGCTGATCGACCGCGTCGGCTTCCCTGCAGCCGCCATGATGGTGGGACTGGCCATGGTTGCCGTGGTGATGTCCATCGCGACACGTGAAGTCGCCAGGAGGCCTTTCAATGAAGCTCAGGTTGTGGACGGCCTGGTTCGGGCCATCGACCCGGCCGCCGCAGTTCGTGCAGGAGCGGCTACCGCCATTCACCCGATGCGCTGGAGAGATCGCAGATTCCTGACACTCGCGGCCGCGATGTCGCTGGGTCTGTTCGCCCAGATCGGACTCATCGCTCAACTCTTCTCCTTGATGGCGCCCAGCACGGGCGTGCGACTGGCTGGCGGGATCATGGCGCTGGCGACGGGCTGTGGCATGGCAGGCCGTTTGATCATGGCGCGGCTGCTGGGTGAGCGTAACGACCGGCGCCGCGCGGCAGCCGCCAGCTACGCCGTGCAGGCACTCGGCACGCTCATCATGTGGACTGCCGGGCCCGAGCATTTGGCACTCTTCACGCTGGGTGTCGTGTTCTTCGGGCTCGGCATCGGCAATGCCACGTCGTTGCCGCCGCTGATTGCGCAAGCGGAGTTCACACCCACCGATGTGCCACGCGTGGTGGCGCGGAGTGTGGCTCTGTCACAGGCGCTTTATGCATTTGCACCCGCCCTGCTGACTGGGTTGATCGTCGGCGGTTCTGGCGAAGGGCCGTCGTTGGGCAGCACCACCGGCCCCTATTTCGCTGCGATCTTCTCGCTTCAGTCCCTGGCTGCGGCATGCCTGTTGAGGGGGCGGCGCCAAACGGCCTTGTCATCTATCTAACAACGAAACGAAGGGGTAGCGAGGTAGGCGTCCGGCCACAGGTAACTGCGCTACTTTTCGTAGCGCACGACGCCGTCCCACCGGGACAGCTGCGCCGGGTCTTCCAACTGTCTGCACTGTGCTTGCAACCAGCGCACGCGGGGATCGTCTGCCCACGCGGGCGCGCCAATCGCCGCTTGGAGCTCTTGCAGGTCGGCTACCTGGCGCACCCCTTCCAGCATGCACAAAAGGGCTTCCCAGCGCGCTGCATGGACGGCCGACGACAGGCTTCGGGCGGGATGGAGCACCTCGTAGACATTGACGAGGGTTTCCATGCCTGCCAGGGCCACGCAGGCTGCCCGAACAAATGGCGTGCGTGTCACGTCCAGAAGCCTGGCCACCTCTTCGGTGACGAGCAGCGGCGCGTCGAGTCGGCCGGGTTTGGTGAGCGCCTCCACACGCGCTGCGCAGTTAACCGAAGTGCCCAGCAACCCGTACTTGAAATGTCGGCTCGATGTCATCGAACCGGCCAACACCTGCCCCTTGGCAATGGCGATGCCACAAACCGGGCCGGAAGGCGATGACAAGGACTGCAAAGGGATTGTCTTCAACTGCTCAAGAATCCGCAGCGCGCAGTCAACCGCCAGTTGGGCTTGGCCGGGTTGCTCGAACGGCACCCCCCAAGCGGCGAAACACCCATCGCCCTGGTAGTCGATCACCGTTCCCTCGTGAGCAAAGACTTCCCGCGAGACGATGTCCATCGTGCTTCGGAGTTCTTTCTGCCATCGAAGCAAGTCTGTCGCCGCGGCCTCGGTGGAAAGGCAGAAACCCCGAAGATCGAAGATCAGACTGGTGGCCTCCATGATGCGAGGGTCGCCTTCGGCGCTCGAGCGTCCGCCGGGGCGCATCAGCATATCAACGACTTTGGGCGAAAAGTACTGGGTCAAATGGGCCTGCCTTTGGCCCACCAGATGCTGGCGCGTGAGCGTGCTGACCAGGCTGAGGTAGCCGGCAGCGATGTCGGTCTTGTTGTTCGGCAAATTTCGCTCGCCGATGACATAGATCACGATGGGCTCACCGGCGGTGCTGCGCTCGATCAGGCAGGCCCCGACCGTGCGCGTCGTGTCGTGCACAGTGGCTTCGATTTCGGTGGAGGTGGCGTGGTTGAAAAAAGCGACCGAACCGTCAAGGTGGAGCGCGCCGCCGATGACTCTGCGGCTGAGCACCGGGGCGCGTTCTCCGTTCAGTGAGTACGTCGCGAGCATGCGCGACAACTCCATGTTCTCGGGATGCGCTTGCACGACATAGGCCGAACTGACGACGGGTGACAGCACCTGGACCAGAAAGGCGCAAGCCTTCTGCAGCACCTCGGCTTCAGTGTGCGCCTCACCGAACAAACGAGGCAGTTCCAGCGCCGACTTCAAGATCAATTGCGGGTCCAGCGTTGCGAAGTCGACCGTCGTCAGCCTGAGCTCGGTGGCCAGCGTCTGCTCGATCTGGCCCCCGAGCTCAAGCACCCGCAGGCGCAGGGGTCCGACCCGCAACTCGTCGTGCATGCGCAGCGCACAGCGCTGTCCATGCCCAAGCTTCATGCCGTTCACCAGGGTTCCGACCTTGCTGTGATCCTCCACCACCCAGCCTTGCCCGGTAGGTACGAGCTGGGCATGCAGCCGAGACACGCTGCCCTGGTCGGCGTCGATCTGGATTTGGCAGCCGGACGCGCGTCCGATCGTCACAGGTTCAGCGGTGCGGAACTCCAGGCGCTTGACGGCACCTGCGGCAGTGGCGTCCAGGATCAGGTGCACGGCACGCTCGCAAAGGATGGCGACGGAGGCGAATCCGTCGCAAAACCTCGTGACTGGTCACCGACTGTCTTGATGTTCATTGATAATGATTTAGCACTCAATAGTGATTGCAAAGGCGTCATGTCACAAAAGGAAATTGAGCCATCCCGACTCGACGACACCTTGGAGGGTCGCGGCGGGTCGTTTCTGGACATGCTTGAGCAAGCCTCGCCGGTCGCCGGGGCGCAGACGTTGGGCTCGGGCTTTCGACCGCTGCCCGGAACCAGTGTGCTTGACGGCAGATTCAGCATCCTGCGCCAAATCGGCGAGGGCGGCATGGGGGTGGTGTTTGAAGCCTATGACGACCTCAGGCGCAGCGTCGTCGCGATCAAGACCCTGAGTTGGCTCGATTCGGGCAGCGTGTACCGGCTGAAGAACGAGTTCCGCTCGCTGGCCGACATGAACCACCCGAACCTGTGCCGTCTGCACGAGTTGTTCAGCGACGAGGGCTGGTTCTTCAGCATGGAGTTCGTCGACGGCGAGCGTTTCAACGAGTGGGTGCGTCCTGACGGGCGGCTCGATGAGCAGCGGTTGCGCGCCGCCCTGAAACAGTTGCTGCAGGGCGTGGGGGCGATCCATAGCGCCGGCATGCTACACCGGGACCTGAAATCGTCAAACGTCCTCGTTCAAAAGGACGGGCGCGTCGTAATTCTGGACTTCGGGTTGGTCGTGGACTGGCATGCCAGCGCAGCCAGGCGCCCGGGGGTCGACGTCGGGTTCAGCGGCACGCCCGGCTACATGGCACCCGAGCAAACCGTGAGCGCGGCGAACGTGGCTCCGACGACCGCCAGCGACCTGTACGCGATCGGCTCGATGTTGTTCATTGCCCTGACCGGCAGGCTGCCGTTCGAAGGGCCGCTCAGCGACGTGCTCGAGCTCAAACGGCACCAGGCCGCACCCCGCGTGCACAGCCTGTGTGCGGACGCGCCGCACGACCTTGCCAATCTGTGCGATGCGCTGCTGCAGCGCGACCCCGCAGCGCGGCCCGATGCGGCCCAGTTGCAGGCAGCCCTTGAGCGGGCGGACGCGCCAGACGCGCAAGGCCAGGTGGCCCCCGTGGTCCCTGGGGTCCTATCGGGCCCTGCACACGCCGCACTGACGGGCATGGCGCTCCGGGCTGACATCCTGCTCGGACGCGAGAGCGAAATGGCCGCACTGCACGCCGCCCATGCGTCCATGCTGGCCGGCCGTCCGGTCGTGATGTTTGTCAGCGGCGAATCGGGCATGGGCAAGAGTGCGCTGTTGCACGCGTTTCTCGACCAGGTGCGAGCCAATGGACACTCGGTCGCGCTCGAGGGACGCTGCTACGACCGTGAAAGCGTGCCTTTCAAGGCCTTCGACCCCGTGATGGACGAGCTCAGCAGCCACCTGCAAGGGCTGACGGGCGAAGAAGCCGGCGATCTGATGCCGCGCGAGATGTACGCCCTGGCCCGCCTCTTCCCCGTGCTCGAGCGTGTCGACGCCGTGGCCCGGGCGCCGAGGAAGGTCATTCCCGATCTCCAGGAATTGCGGCTGCGCGCGTTCGCTGCGTTGAGTGAATTGCTCGGACGGATGCGCGACCGGCGGCCGTTGGTCATCTTCGTGGACGACCTGCAATGGACCGACAGCGATTCGATCGTCGTCTTCGAGTACCTGTTAAGCCAGCCGGAGCCGACCCCGTTCCTGTGGGTGGCGACGCACCGCAGCGAAGGCGCCGAGGACAACGCGCTGTTGCAGCAAATCCTGGATATCGCGGCCAAAAGTCCGCGGGTGGAGTGCCGTTCTCTGCACGTGGGCCCGTTGCCGCCGGCAGTTTCGGTGCTGTTGGCGCAGCGCCTGCTCGGTTCGGCCAGCGCCGCGGACTCCGCGTCGATCGCGGCCGAGGGCCGAGGCAGCCCCTTCTTCGTCGGTGAACTGGTTCGCCAGGCGCTCTCGGCCCGGCTGACGGGGGCGGCCCCGACCGCGCTCACGCTGGGCCAGACCGTGGACAGGCACGTCAGCCTGCTGCCTGCGAAAGCGCGCGATGTGCTGAACGTGCTGGCAGTGGCAGGGCGCCCGATGGCAGCGCAGTTGGCCGTGGATGCCGCCGATGCGACGCATGAAGCCCTCGACGCCTTGTTGTTCGAGCGGCTCGTGCGCACCGCAAGGGTCAGTGCGCACAGTCGCGTGCTGGAGTGCTATCACGACAAGATTCGCGAGTCCGTGGCCGACGCTTTGTCCCCCGACGCCCTGCGCCGCATACACGCCCGCCTGGCCGAAGCGCTGTCCGTGCAGGAGGACTCGAAGCCGGAGCACCTGGCATTGCACTTTCATGGCGCCGGGGACAGCCAGCGTGCCAGCGAATACTACGAGAAGGCGGGCGATGTCTTTGCAGCTGCGCTGGCGTTCGAGTTCGCTTCCCGCCAGTATCGACAGTGCCTGGACCTCATCGGCGCCGACCCTGCGCGCTTCCGGCATGTGCAAGTCAAACTCGCCGCGATGCTGGCATCGATGGGCAACAGCCGCGAGGCCGCAGAGGTTTATCGCGCGGCGAGCATCGGTGCTCCGCCGCAGGAAGCGCTCGAACACAAGCGCGCAGCGGCGCATTTGCTCAGCACCAGTGGCTTTACCGACGAGGCGCGAGTTCTGTTGGGCGAGGTGCTTTCCGCCATCGGCTTGTCCATGCCGCGGTCACCACGGGCAGCAATCGTCGCGGCGCTGGCTTCGCGCTTTCTGCTGATGTGCAGAGGGCTGAAGATCGACCCAACCGCGGCACCCGAACCAGGCGATCAAGCCCGGCTGGGCGCGATGTGGTCGGTGGTCCAAGGCTCGGTCGGCAACAATGCATTCGTGATGGTCGACATGGCGGCCCGCTATGCGCGACTGGCCCTGAACAAGGGCTCACGTGCGCATGCTGCGCGGGCCCTGACCATGGAGGCCTACATGGTCAGCCTCGATGGCCCGGGCACGCGCGCAAAGACGGACCCGATCATGCTGCAAGCCGAGCGGTTGGCCAGCGAGGTGTCGCAGAACGAATTGACGGGTTGGGTGCGCCAAATTCGCGGCTGTGTGCTGGCTCATGAAGGTCGGTTTGCCGAAGCCCAGCCGGTACTGCAAGACGCCCTGGAGTGGCTGGGCTCTCAATGCACGGAGGTGCCATTCGAGTTGGCCGGCACCCAACTCTACTGCGTGAATGCGGCGAATCATCTTGGTGACTATGCCCAGACCTCGACCACGGCGCCTGGCATTGTCGAGAACGCCTTGCGACGGGGCGACCAGTATCTGGCTTGCGGCGTGGTCGGTTTTGCGGCGCCTGCCTTGCTGGCGCACCGTGGTCTCGCCGACGCGGGCACGCGGATCGGCCAGGCCAAGGCCAGCTATCAAGTTCAAAGCATCTATCAATGGGCGGACTACCTGATCCTCTTGGCCGACCTGAACCTGGCGCTTTACGAGGGGCAGCCGGCGCGAGGCGTCTTGCTGGCCGCGCAACAGTGGTCGGCGCTTGAAAAATCGCAGCTCTTGCGCATGAAGACTGCGTTCGGCTTGATGAGTTATTACCGAGCCGCTTGCGCCCTGGCTGCCGCGCGGCAACGGTCGACGGACGTCACCGAAGGTCTGGCCATTGCCAGAACGACCGCCCGGCAGCTGAACAATACCCGCCTGCCCCACCTGCCCGGTTGGGCCGCGGTGCTTGAAGCTGGCCTCGCGTGCGAAAAGCGGCAACCGGCTCGGGCGGCAGAGTTGCTGCAGGCTGCGACAACTACCTTCGACGCCACGGGATTAAAGCTGTATAGCGCCGCCGCGCGGCGCAGGCAGGGGCAGTTGATGGCCGGCGAGGCAGGCCGTGCGCTGGTGATCGCTGCAGAGGCCGTCATGCACAGCCAAGGCGTGATCGACGTCGAAGCGACGACCGAGATGCTGGCACCGGGATGCCAGCCCGGAGCCCGCTGAGCACCCTCGGGCCGCGCCAGCGACGCGCGGCCGCCGCTAGATGCTGATGCTGTTGGGTACCCTGGACGGTAACTGGAAAAGATAGGGAATGGGCCGTTCGAGGTTGCGCTGGTAGATCGTGATCTCGGCCTGCGCCAACGCAGCCTGAAAAGCCTCGAGGGCTTTCTGGGCCGGGCGGTGCGCGAAGTGCGGATATTGCGGGTTGCTGGCGTAGTGCCCGAGCGCGTCGAACTGGATGCTGCTGAGCAGGTACACGAACGACAGGGTGTACAGCGCGACGTCCAGCGGCGGGAGCCAATCCAGATATTGCGCTTCTGTGTCGATCCGGTCGTCGCGCGTCGGCGCGGCCTTGTAGATCGCCGCGGCCACGCTGGGCGCAAAGCCCGCGAAGGGATACTGACCGTAGTTGACCGACGCATGCAGAGGGCCTGCGGTGTAGATCATCTGCGAGACGACTTCAACCAGTTGGGGCCGGGTGTTCAGCGCCGTCGGAAACCCCGGGAGATTGCCGTACTGGGCGGAGCCAAGCTCGTCCACCCACGCCTTTAGTTCCGGGTCGGTGCTGACGGCGTGGTCGTCGGGGTAATAGATCGCCACGTAGTCTGTGACGAAATCCTTGATGGCCCGCCACAGCAGCAGCGTGTCGTCGCGAAACGGGTAGGCCGCCAGCTCGTGTACGCCGCGCAGGGAAAAGATCTCGTCGGGGCTGTTCTCGCCCCAGCGCCAGGCCATGCGCGCTTCGTTCACCATCTGCAGCGTCCAAGCGATGTTGGCGCCGACGTTGGCGGCCACCACGCCACCGGGGACGATGAGGTTGTGTGCGGCCCCATCGTTGATGCTGATGGTGAACCGCAGATGCGGTTCAAGCAGACAGAACAGCGGGTGTTCCTTTGCCAATTGGCGGTGCGTGGCCACCGCGACGGCCTCCATGATCAAGTGGCAGTCCCCGAGATGGGCGACCGATTCGTGTTGAATCGCACAGGCCACGTTGACGAAGTACTTGGCGATCTTCCACTTCAGTTGATGGGAATCGTTCGCACCAAAGGCATCGTTTGGGCTGAAGATGGCAGAGTCCGGGGTCTGCCCCAACTGGATCGCAATGGGCTGCAACACGCCGGCTTGGCCTTTCCCGTAGGCCGGCGGATAGCCCTCGGGCGGTGCCTCGTTCCAATAGAACAGTGCGATGGGCGACGGCAGGTAGCGCTTCTTGCCGTGCAGCTCGCTCTCCTTGGGTTCCAGCTTCCCGTCGCCGATCAGCGCGGCATAGTCGCAGGCGTAGATCTTGCCTTCGTTGATCATCTTGGCCAGCGAGAAGGTGGTGGTGCCGCCTCGGCTCAAGACTGTCACCTTATCATCGATCGCCATTTTCGCGTTCAGCTCGCTCCAGAGCAGGGCCTTGCTGCCCGTCACCTTTTCATGATCGACGCGGCGCAAATTGGTCGTGTTGAAGCCGGCCAGTTGCAGATAACCGAAAAACCAATCCTGCTCGCATCGCTTGTCTTTCCCCCGCATCCAATCCTTTTCCTCGATCGCCATCATCTGGGGCTTGGGCAGCGTGTCGATCAATTTTTCGTAGTCCGACTCTTCCTTGGCCTCGAGGAAGGACGACCGCACCAGGTCGAACAAGGTCGACTTCAGAATTGCCGTAGGTCCTTGTTGAACCGCCTCGGCAGCGGCAGCAAACATGCCGTTGACCAGCTTTTCAACATCCTGCTCGAGTTGGCGCAAATCGGTACTGAGTTGCCAGAAATGGGCGTTTTGGATGCTGTCTATGTCCTTCTCGATCTCCTGCGTCAGGAACCAGCGCGCATTCACGGCGAAGTTCTCGGCGATCTCCGCGCTGGTCTGCGCGACCAGCGCGCTGTAGGCGGCGCTGAACTCCTCGCCAGGCGGCACGCCCGCGCACATCGGCACCGCATCGAGATTCGGGTAGCTTCGAACGTAGTTGTAGGCCGTGCGGGCGAGCGACAGCTGCAACGCGCGCGCCTTCGATTGCGGCGTGTCGGATTTATCCGGCAAGGTGGGAATGGATACGTTCATCGCTGGCATGAGTGGTTCTCCGGGTCCGCAAGACGGTTTGACAGGCGCAGTGCGCAAGCGTAACGGCTCCGTGGACATTCGCGTGGTTTTAAAAGACAGTGCCGGCCCGCCCTCACCTGCGCGGTCTCTGGCGCGTTGCCCGCAGGGCCCGAGAGTTCGGAGCGTTCGACCAAAGAGAGCGACCGACGGGCCGTGCCGTGCCGTTACAGTCTCGGCGTCAGGTGCAAGCTAGGAGCAGGCATGTTTGAAGGGTCGAGGGCAGAGAATTCCGGCGACTTCCTGGCCGAGTTGGCGCGGCTGGGCGACACGCGTACCTGGGAGCCTGGTGCCTTGGTCGTGACCGAGGGCGACATTGCCGACTGCATGTACCTCATCCACGAAGGCGAGCTGCGCGCGTTCGTGGCCGGGGACGGCGGGCGAGTGGTGGAGCTCAATACGCTACACGCGGGTGAGCTCTTCGGCGAGCTGATGCTCAGTGGCGAACTGCGCTCCGCCACGGTGCAGGTCACCACGCGAGCGCGGCTGACGCGCGTGACACGGGCCAAGGCTGAGAGTGTGCTGGCGCAGCGGCCCGAGCTTGCGTTTCAGTTGATCCAGCGCCTGGTGCAGCGCGTGCGCACCCTTACGCGCACGGTGGGCCGCCTGGCTTCGGTGGACGTCTACGGCCGGCTCGTGGGGCTCTTCGACGCCTTGGCGGTCGACGACAAAGGCCTGCGCGTGGTGCCCGGGCCGTTGAGCCAGCAGCGCATCGCAGAGCGCGTAGGCGCTTCGAAGGCGATGGTCAACCGGCTGCTGACCGACCTGGCCAAGGGTGGCTATATCGAAGTCTCGCGCGAGCGCATCGTTCTGCTCAGAAAGTTGCCGTCGAAGTGGTGAGTCAATCGAAGAAAAGCCAAGAGGGCTGGTCGCAACAATGTCCAGGCAGCACCTCTGCCGATCGAAGGCAATCAGGCTTGATCTTGTCGAATTCGGCCAGCCGCGTCGTACCGCAGCACGACCGCGTGCTTGCATTGCCGTTCGACGAGGTGCTGAGCAGGCGGCTCACCCGGCCACTGCGATCGTAGGATCACCTGGCGGACTTCCGCAAGTGGCGTTTCCCAGTGATCTACCTGTAGGGCCGGCCAGTACTCCTTGGCTGGACATCCAGGATCTGTGGGGGCCGTCAGACCGGCATCGGCACGCGCAGGCTCACCTGCGTGCCCTCTGCACCGCTGTCCACGTGCAGCGACGCGCCCAGCGCGTGTGCCCGCTTGTGCATGCTCGCCAGGCCCTTGCCGGGCGCGTGGCGGTGCAGGTCGAAGCCGCGGCCGTCGTCGGCGATCTCCAGCAGCAGCGCTTGCGCGTCGGCCGTCAGGCGCACCCGGATGGTCTGCGCGCCGGCATGCTTGACCGCATTCGCCAGCGCTTCCTGCAGCACACGCAGCACCGGCAGCGCGGTGGTGCCAGGCAGGCTCAGCGCATCGGGCAGGCCTTGCATGTCCCAGCGCACGCGCAGGCCGGCGGCGCGCAGGCGCGGCTCCATGCGAAAGCGCAGGTTGCCGGCGGTCAGCGCCAGGTCGACGTCGGCTCCGGTCAAGGTGTCGATGGCCAGCCGCAGGTCGTCGATGCAGGCGCGCAGCAGTTCGGCCGTCTGCGCCGGCGAGATCAAGCCGCGCTCGGCCTGCGCCAGCGACGACACCAGCTGCGAGCCCAGCCCGTCGTGCATGTCCTGCATGATGCGTTGGCGCTCTTCCAGCGTCGCGAGTCCGCGCTCGCGCGCATGCAGCCGCGCCAGTTCCGCCTCGCGTTCGGCCAACTGACGGTCGACCTCGGCGCGCTGCTGGCTGGCCAGGCGCAGCGAGGCGACGAAGTCCTGCACCAGAATGCCCGAGGCGGTGATCAGCCACAGCGGGGCCAGCAACTGCAGCCCCAGGTGCACGGTGCCGACCGGATCACGCACGATGTAGACCAGGGCTTCGCGCACCGTCAGCGCCAGGCCGACCAGCACGAAGCCGAGCAGCGCGATCGCCCGCGCGCCCGGCTGCTGCCGCGCCTGCCGCAGCAGCGCCCACAGCGGCACGATGCCCAGCAGCGCGGCACCCCCCGCCCACAACGCCTCGGCGCGCGGCAGGTGGGTGGCGCCGGTGAGTGCGAAGCCGCCGATCAGCAGCGCCGGACCGAGCGCCATCCAGCCCAGGCACAACCGTTCGAAGCGCGGCGACGGCCGGCCCGAGAGCCGCGCCAGGCTGACCCACATGCCCATCGCGAACACGCCGATGCCGACGATGCCGATGGCACGCCGCCAGAGGAACCAGGAGGCCGGCAACGGCGACCACAGCAGCATCGTGTTGAAGACCACCCAGCCGAGCGCGCTCAGGCTCAGCTGCAGGTAGTCGGGGCGCAGCTGGCGGTTTCTAAGCTGCCACCAGATGGCCCCCGCGATCAGCCCGACGATCAGCGCGAAGATGGTCGACGCCGGCACCAGCGTGTGCTCCCAGAACAGCTTGCGCTCGAGCAGCGGCTCGATCAGCGTGCGCGCGCCGATGTACGGCCGCGGCACCAGCACCAGCGTTTCGCGCGAGCCCCACTCGACGCTCAGCAAGTTGCCGCGTTCGCGCAGCGCGCTGGGCGGCAGGTTGAAGGCAAACGGCCGCAGGTAGCGCACGACGCGGGTCTCGGTGGAGGTGGCGAGGTCGACCACCTCGGCACCGTTGAGCGTGATGCGCCCGCCATCGGGCCAGCTGTCCAGCGCCAGCATCGCGCGTGTCGACAGCAGCGCCGCCGGTGCGTCGAAGCGCATCTCCATGCGGTAGCTCTCGAACACGCGCTGCGGCCGGTACACGCGGTAGGGCAGGGCGATGCGCTGCGGCGGCTGGCCGGCGGTGTGCAGCTCGGCTTCGCGCAGTTCGATCAACCCGGTCGGCGCATGCAGCGGCTGCGTGGCCAACGCAGCCGGGGCGAGCCACGCCCACGTCGCCAAGCACAGTCCAGCCAACGACCACCGCACGTGCAGCCTCTTCAGAGAATGCCGCGCTGCCGCGCTGCCGCGCTTCGTGCACGGCCTTGGCGCGCGAGTTGACCTGCAGCTTGATATACACCCTGCGTAGGAAGGTGGTGACGGTGTGCCAGCTGATTTGCAGCTCCTCGGCCACCTCGTCGTAGGTCATGCCCTTCTCGATCAGCTTCAGCACCTCGCGTTCGCGCTCGCTCAAGGGGTCGTCGACGACGCTCGCTGCGGCCGGTGGAGGCTCCACGTCGCGGCCGACGAAGCGGCGCAGCAGATGCCGGGCCACCGACGGGCTGATCGGCGAGCCGCCCTCATGCAGCTCGACGATGCAGCGCGCGATGTGGTCGGCCGGCGTGTCCTTCAGCAGGTAGCCTACCGCGCCGGCCTCGAAGCTGCTGACGACGTGCGTGTCGTCGCCGAACACCGTCACCACCATCACGCTGGCCTGCGGCTGCTGGGCGCAGATCCAGCGGATCACCTCGCGGCCGTCGCGGTCGGGCAGGCCCAGGTCGACCAGGTAGACCTGCGCCGGCCGCACCGCGGCGAGTGCGATCGCGCGGGCCGCGGTGTCGGCGCTGAAGGCCAGGCTGAGGCGTTCGTTCGAGCGCACCGCCAGCTCGAAGCGCGCGCGCACCTCGTGCTCGTCCTCGATCACCGCGACGGTGATCGGCATGCCAGGCTGGCGGGATGCGAGCAAGGGGTCGGCGGCCATGCGGCGAGCGTAGCCCCGCGGCGCGGCCCGCGGCACGCGCGAGCGGACTATTTGTGCATGTCCACCGTCGCGCTGTCGCAAGGATTTGCGACAGCCGAGGCGAAACGCTTCTGCCGCCGGTGCGCTTGTCGCACGCAATGGGGCTTCCGCGCGTGGGCAGCAGGTCGCACGATGAGCGCACCGCAACCGATGTCCCGTTCCTGTCATCCAAGGAGACCGTCATGACGATCACAAGGCACTCCACGCGAGGGCAACGAACGGCATTCACGCTGATGTTGACCGACGTCGGCCTGTGCGAGTGCAGCGGCGGCGGCGGTGGCGAGACCGACGCCGCCGGGTTGGCCGTGATCGCAACTTCGTCCCGCGCAACGGCAGTGTGCATCGTGCGGGTGGTGCCTGCGGATGCCGACTTCAGCGTGATCGAGGCCGCCCTGTGTGATTGACGGAATCCAGCAAGGAGGCATTTCGATGGAGCTCGCACATCAGTGGCTCGCATTGGCATTCACTGCCGCGAATGCCATCCGCGCGCTGTTCCACCTGCCGCAGATCGTCGCGGTCGCGCGAAGCACCGACGGTGCGCGCGACATCGCGTTGTGCACGTGGTGGATGTGGGCAGCCAACAACTTGCTCGGCGCGCTGTACACCGGCGTCGCATTGGGCGACGTGGCGATGGCGCTGTCGTTTGTCGCATCCGTCGTCGGCTGTGGAGTCACGATCGGGTTGACGCTCTGGAAGCGGCGTGCGCATGGCCGCGGGTTCGATCCAGTGAACGCGCCACCAGGTGGCGCTCGAAGCGCTGGACCGAGAGGTGGGCAAGTTTCTTCTGGCCCCATGCGCTGAGCGCCTGAAGCGTCACGGTTCTGTGAGCGCTCCTTCAATCCTGAAAGCCATCGGCCACCGCTTCAACGAGATCGAGACCGAACTCGAGGCGTTGACCGAGCTGCGCGACAAGCCTGCGGGCACCGTGCGGATCACCTGCGGCGACAACGTGCTGCACTCCCACCACCCGATGGCTACGACGAGCGGGTGCGGCGTCGATCTGCGCGCCTTCATCGCGAATTCATGGCCACGCCGCAGGCAGCGCTCACGGCGCCTTGGTGATCTGCCAAGAGAACACCTGCATGCCGGTGCGAGCCGAGGGCGCTGCCGGCTGCACACCGCGCGTGGCGTACTCCGCGAACCCGGCGTCGCGGAACAACTGCTCGCCCGGCGCCGTCGCGGCGCGCCGGACCACTTCGCTTTTCAGGGACGGCTGCGCGAGGTAAGAAAAATCAGCGCGCTCCTGTTGCTTCTCGGCCTCTATCGCGATCACCGCCAGCCGTTCCAGACCCAGCGTGTCGTCCGTGCCAAGTTCCTGGCCGAGCGAGGCATTGACGTCGCGCCCCTGAATGCCGCCGCAGAACAGCAGCGCGCGAAGTCGGCCACCGTTATCTTCGTCGCCCTTGACCGGAAGCTGGCCGGCTTCGTGGCCATCGCAGACCCCATCAAGCAGACCACGCCGGCTGCCCTGAAGGGCCTGCGCGATGCCGGTATCCGCATCGTCATGCTGACTGGCGATGGCAGGACGACTGCCGAAACAGTGGGCAAGGAGCTGGGCATCGACGAGGTGGTGGCAGAGATCTTTCCTGAGGACAAGGCCACCATCGTTCAGCGGCTGCGCAGCGAAGGGCGAGTCGTGGCCATGGCCGGTGACGGCGTAAACGATGCCCCTGCCCTTTCGAGTGCCGACGTAGGCATCGCTATGGGAACCGGCACCGATGTGGCTATGGAGAGCGCTGGCATCACTCTCCTGAAAGGAGACCTCATGGGCATCGTCCGCGCGCGCAAGCTCTCGCAAGCGACCATGAAGAACATCCGGCAAAACCTGTTCTTGAGCTTTGCCTACAACGTGGCCGGCATCCCGCTCGCGGCGGGCGTGCTCTACCCGTTCTTCGGGCTGTTGCTTTCGCCCGTGGTTGCGGCGGCCGCGATGGCGCTGTCCTCGGTGAGCGTCATTGCCAACGCACTGAGACTGCGCACGGTGAAGGTGGACTGAACTGAGGCTGGCGCGGCGTTTCGCCGACGCTGTTGGGCGTTGGTGTGCTTGTCCGGTTTTTCAGCGCTGGTCGCTGCGAAGGCCCGACAAGTAGCCGCTTGATGTATGTCAACGCAGTCGCGCCGGCCGCGGCGTAGTCTGCAACTGGGTGACTCGGCACATCAGTGCCAATCCTTGAGGAAATTCCATGAAACTGATTCAACATTTGCTCCCCCTGGCCCTGGCCGGCGTATTGGCCGGCTGCGCCGCCGGCCCTCAGAAGCGAGACGCCCATGCTCACTCGGGCATGGGCACCATGGACATGCAGGCTATGTGCGAGGAGCACAAGAAGATGATAAGCGGCAAGCCCTCCGCAGAGCAGCAAGCGATGATGCGGGAGCACATGAAGTCCATGACACCGGAGATGCGCCAGCGAATGCAGACGATGCACGAGCAATGCAAATAGGCGGCGCTAGTTGAAGATTGGCCTGGTCATGCCGCTGCGCGAAGGCGCCAAAGGGCACGGCATGATCTCGAACAAGCGGCTGACGACCCAGGCGAGTTGTGTGCGTCATCACATTCGGGACGAGGAACTGGCGCAGAGCCAGCTACCTGCCAACGTGCAGACAAAAAAGAAACCGGCCAGCAAACCATTGCATTGGTGAGTGCAGGGGAGGGCGGTGCCCCATGGAGCTGAGCCGTGCGGCGCAGCGGAAGTCCCTGCTGGCGGCACGAAGCCGCCCAAGGAGCTGATCGTGATTGACCAGCTTTTGCGCGATCAAGGAGTGCACGCCATTTTCGGATGACTGCCACGGCCCTGCGCACGCTGAGGAGCATCGAACTGACCCTGCCTCGTTTCCACGTACACCAAGTCACGCAGCCAGGAGGCTGCGTTCCCTTTCGACAGGGGCAAGGTATCCGATGGCCGTGT
The DNA here is from genome assembly GCF_051216545.1 of Variovorax nitratireducens. NCBI lineage: Bacteria > Pseudomonadati > Pseudomonadota > Betaproteobacteria > Burkholderiales > Comamonadaceae > Variovorax > Variovorax nitratireducens. The sequence continues at coordinate 26 of NZ_JBPJZO010000018.1, read as the reverse complement.
GCATGCGCACGCGGTTGTAGAAGCCC
>NZ_JBPJZO010000017.1:0-87546 GCF_051216545.1 Variovorax nitratireducens | reverse complement strand
TGGGCGCTATGTGGATGTGAACATCCAGCGCGACGCCGCGGCGCGCTTCGGCATGAACATCGCCGATGTGCAATCGGTTATCGCCTCGGCGGTGGGCGGCGAGAACATCGGCGAGACCGCGGAAGGCCTGCAGCGCTTTCCGATCAACGTGCGCTACCCGCGCGAGCTCAGGTCAGTGCCTGCGGCGTCCCTCGCATTCGCAGCGGCCATGGACTTGGCGCCGATGCCGCATGAGGCCGGCGGCGATCGCCGGGAAGATGAAGCACCAGCCCGGCCGGTTCATGTCGCGCGGGTGCCGGACGCGGATTACTTCGACCCTGGAGGTCGGCGTGTCCGGTTGCCGATGCGCATCTTGTACTGCCGGTGGCTGGATTGATCGGCGGCGGCGAGCTTCACGGCTCGCAGTTGCTTCCTTCCGATCCAGTCTGGGAGTTCATCATCAAAAAGCTGTTCGTCATGCTGATTGGCGCCCTGACCTGGTTGCCGCCTTGCCTGCTTTGGCAGGGCCGGATTTCCAGGTCATCGAGCAAGCGCGCGAATGCGGGCCGTTCCTCCGACTTGTCACCTGCGCGGCTTACCAGACCTGCAGGACGACCCGCCCGGTCCGTTCCTGCAGCCGCGCCGAGCCCTGCTGATTGTGAACATCCTGTGCCAGCCGCCGCAGCGGCGTCGTGAAGTCGGGTTGCGTTGCGGCGAGCGTGATCATGCCCGCAGGATGCCGCAGGCGCTCGATGGTTGCCATGCCGATCCACAAGGGGCGCGGCGGCTCTGCGCCGTCGCTCTCGACGACATAGGGCGACGGCCACAGGCGCAGCACGATGCGTTCGTCGACGTTCAGCACTTTCATGAACGTCATCCCTTGCGCTTCGCCATAGTCGAGCTTCGGCAACACGGTGAGCTGTTCGATCGGCGTGTTCGCCAACAGCCACAGCAGCGCCGTCTTCGCGGTCCACGGAGAGGGGACATGCCATCCCGCCCGATGCAAAACGCCGCTGACGTCTTCCGCCGAGCCCGCCCATTGAACCGACAGCGGCTCTTCGGCATCCCCCCCGAGGTCGGTTCGGGTGGAGGCAAGACCGCGCCATCCGTCCGCGCGCCAGTCGGCGACAACGACCGTATCGCTTCCTGGGCGGTGGGCGTACTGCGCCAGATCGGCGCGGTGGTGTTCGCCGACGACCCAACCACCCACGGCTGCCAAGGTGATTCCGACCACCATCGATAGCGGCAAGGCAGACACCCTCTCATGTCGCACATGGGTGAGGTAGGCGATGCTCAGCAATGCCACCCAGGCAAGGCCCAGGCTGAAGCTGGCGAGCACGTCCGAGAACCAATGAGCGCCCAGGTACAACCGTGAGAACGCGACCAGCGCAATCGCCATCGCGGTCGACATCGTGATGGCGATCTTCGTTCCGACCGGTTTGGCGCGCGCCAGCAGGAACGCCAGGAAGCCGTAGACCACGATGTTCATCGCGGCATGGCCGCTTGGGAACGAAAAGGGATCGAACCCGCTGTAGATTTCAGTCGGTCGCGCGCGCCCGAGAGTGAACTTCAGAGTCCAAACGAGCAGTTGGGCAAAACCGGCGGCCGCCAGCCAATATCCCAGTGTCCGCCAGCAGCGCTTCGCAGCCAGCCACAACGAGACGGTGGTGATGACGGAAATCACGACGGGGGCACTGCCCAATTCGGTGACGGCCACCATGACACCGTCGCCCCAGGCCGTGCGGAGCGTCTGCAGCATCGCGTAGACGCGGCGATCGACCTGCACCAAGGGGTCGTCGGACAGCACGTCCTCAAGCACGCCGAAGAATAGCCAAACGCTGCCTATCAACAACAACGCGGCGGCGAGCAGCGCCTTGGATTCGACTCGGGTGGGATCAAACAGGGACAGCACGATGCGCGCGGGAAAGTGCGATCTTGTGCCGGCCCAGGTCACGGCGCGATCTCGCCAGCCTTTGATGCACGGCCGTGCCAGGCGATGCAGGAAGGCAACGAGCCAAACAACGAGCCACAGGGCGCCGGCGACGACGGCCAGCAGGACGGCGAGCCGCGAACTCACAGCCCCGGCCAGTTGAAGCGAGGCGCCAAATAGGAAGCCGGGAGCGAGGTGGGCCGCCGCCCACACCAACGCCGACAGGACGTTGAACACATAGAACTGCGAGGCCGGCAGGCCCGACATGCCGGCGATGACGGGTACGATGGCTCGCAGTGGGCCAAGGAACCGGGCAAGAAATACGCTCCTGCGGCCATGTTTCGCGAAGTACTCCTTCCCTCGATCAAGTAGGGCGGGATAGGCCTTCATGGGCCACAGTGCTTGAAGCCGCTCGCGATGGCGGCGGCCGAGCCAGTAGCTGATGCCGTCGCCGGCGACCGCACCGCTCACTGCGGCAGCTGCCGCCGACGCCGGGTCGAGCGCCTGGAGGCCGACGAGCATGCCGCCGACGAAGACGATCGAACTGCCCGGAACAACCGTACCGATTACGGCCAGCGCCTCGAGCAAGGCCGCGGCGAACACCGCAGCGAGCGCCAATTGCGGGTGCTCGGAGAAATAGCCGATCAGCGCTTGAAGATGTGATTCCACCAGTGCTCCATTGTCGGCGCCGCGCGATGCTGACTTTGAAGCCCTGGGTTCACGCTTCTACGAGCGGCTCTCATGCGCTTCGGTTTTGCCGTGAATCGCCGTCTGGGGCGCTTGGGTGAAGGGTTGGGCGGTCGCCGCAGCGTGCGACTCGGGATCTCAGCCGGCTTGCGCAGCCTTTTAGGGTCCGCGTTTACATGATCTTTGCAGGGCTTGTGTGTACCTACCCCACATCTCGAACGTTCAAGGGATGCAAGGGCGGTAGTCGCCCTCTTTTTGGAGATCCTCATGCTTCTCAAGCGCTCAATATTCCTTCAATTTGCTGCGGCAAGCGTTGTGGCTGCTGCCGCATTGCTCGGCGCCGGCTCGGCGAGCGCTGGTTCCAGCTGGTCCCTCGGCATCGCAGCGCCAGGCGTTGCGATCGGCGTGGGCGAGCCCGGCCCCGTGTACTACGAACCAGCCCCGGTGTACTCGCGCCCAGCCCCTAACTACTATCCGCCCGCACGCCCTGCGTACTACGCACCGGCGCCGATCTACTACGAGCCGGACTATCGCGGAGATGGTCGGCGGTTCTACCGCAGGGATTGGGACGGCGATCGCCACGATCGACGACGCTGGGAGCGCGAGCGCCGTGAACATCGCAGGGATTGGAACGATAGAGACTAGCGGAGAGGGAAGGCGCCGCATTAATCCGTCAAGTTGGCGAAGCGCACGTCGCAGGAACTGCGCGTGAGCCGTCCTGAGCCCCAAGGGGACGACGCCGAAAGCGGCCTTTCGCCAACCCAAGAGGCGGGTCTACTGATTCATCCAGAAGTAGATGAAAGGAATCACCATGATGGCCGCTCGCGCGGCCGTGCGCACGCAGCCGGGACCGCGCGCCTCGCGCGGCTTCACCTTGGTCGAGCTGATGGTGACCGTCATCATTCTGGTGCCGTCCGTTTTTCCAATCGGCTGAATTCGTACGCCACCGCGCTGCTGGCGGGCAGCCAGCTTGCGCGCAGCGAAGCGATCAGGCGCAATGCGCCGGTGACGCTCTGCGCAACCAGCAACGGCAGCAGCTGCAGCAGCTCGAACCAATGGGAAAGCGGCTGAATCGTTCTGAGGGGCACCGCCGTATTGCAACAGCAGCCGGCTGCCGCCACTGGCTATCGGCTGCGCGAAGCCAGCGGAGCGAATGCCCTGACATTCGAAGCGACCGACGTCGGCGCCAGCCAGGCCAGCATCACGATCTGCCGCGCCAGCCCCTCGGCCGGAAGCCAGGAGCGCGTCATCAAGATCAGCGCCACGGGCCGCACCTCCGTCAAGCGCACGACGGCCGGGAGCTGCCCGGACTGAATACGGCCCTTCTCATGCGATCCTCTGTTCCCAAGACCGTAGAAAGCGCACCCGGGCGACCGTGCGGCGGGTTGTGGCATCCCGATACGCCTGGGAATAGACGGGTGCGGGCTCGCAGTACAACGGGCCGGGCTCGGCAACGCCGCCGGTGCGACCGGCCACGGCGGCAGTTCAAGCAGATATCTTTGCCACATGCTCCAGGTGCGCCAGGGTGACGCTCTCCGTGCCGTCCCGGATCGCAAGCTCGGCCGCTTCGTTGAGGATGCGGACCACATCCCCTGTCAGGCCCGAGCTGGCGGCCAGCATGAACTGCACGACCGCGCGGTCGGCCAGCTCGGAAGCCTTGCGACGGGGCAACAACTTGCCGAAGACGGCGAGGAAGCGGCTGCTCATCTGAGCATCGGTCTGCAACGCAATCGGCGCGTCAGACGTGCCGACCAGCACGATGCTGAGACGCAGATCATTCGCGAGGTACTTCAACAGGCTCAGGGACGCGCGTTGCTCGCGGAAGCTTCCTGCCAGGAGATGATGTACCTCGTCCACCACCAGCATCCGTGGCGCAATGCGGCGCAGCAGGTCGCGCGACAGGCGTTCCAGAGTCGACAGGCCGGCACTCGTGTTGTGCGGTGCGCCAAGTTCGAACAGGAGTGCGCTGTAGAAGCGGTGCTGCCCAGGAGTCGCCGGCATCTGCATCGCCACGATCTGCCGACGCTCGACGCCGCGTACGTCATCAAAGGTTGTGGGATGCTCGCGCTGGAGCTTGCGCACGACGAGCGTATTGCCGATGTTCGACTCGCCATGGATGACCATGCACGGCATGCGCTCACGCTCGGGCGTGCCAAGCAGGCGCTCGAGCCACTGGCGCGCCTCGGCAGCACGAGGGTAGTCCACCCATCGGTCGCGCTGCATGGCACGGATGCGCTCGTTGTCAGGCAGAAGCGCCTGAGAACGCGCCGCCGGGCTCAGGTGGGCAAAAGCGGCTGCATTCATAGGATTGCCTCACCAGATTTCGACGTCGTAGGGTTCTGCCGGCTTGCTGTAGTCCACCGGCGCATCTCCTTCAGGGGCCCGTGCCGCTCCCCATGAGCCGGAGCGCAGAACTTTGACTGGCTTAGGGGCTGCGCGGCGAGAGGCGTGGGTCTCGGCTTTTGCGCGCGCGACAAGCTGGCGCTGCTGCTCGATGGTCTTGATGATCATGGCCTCGGAAGCACTTCTCTGACCTTGTGCCTTCATGAGTTTCAGGGCGTGCCGCTGCTCCCAAAGCGAGATGTGCGGACGCCGAAGGTCGGCGCTACATGCTTCGACGTAGGTCTTGTGATCGGCGGTGACGAACACTCGCGACAGATCTTCAGGGTGAAAGCGCACGATCACCTCCTTCCGGGTCTCGCGCCACGCCGCAAACACGGGATGCCAGTACCGGATGTGGAAGACGGTCAAACCCTCCCGCTGAATGGTTCGCGCTTTCATTGGAAGGAACTGCACCACGAAGCGCAATGCCTGGGTGGGATCAGCGGGAAGTTGTCGCGGCGGGGACGTGCTGCTGAGTGCCTGCCAAACCCCAGCCGGTGTCGCGTCCTGAAGGCCGCGATGCGCACTGTGGTGGTAACGCTGCGCAATCTCGAGCACCATCCACCGCTCGTATTCGGCCAACGTGAGCGCCGCCCGCTCCTCGGCCTTTCTTTCCTTGCAGCCTTTGGGCGAACTGCTGGGCCCGCGTGAGATAGACGTCGCGAATGACCTCGGCGATCAACCGTTCCAAGTGCACATTGATGCGGTGGGCGCCGCTGGGCGTGCCGCGCTGGCGCGGCAGCAACGATGATGTCTGGGGAGCAGTTCGGTAGACAGCAAGCCAGCGGAACACGGTGCGTCGAGAAACGCCAAGCCGGGCCGCGGCTCGGGCAACCTGGTCACCCGCATCAACGGTGTGCCCGATCGGAGCGATAACCGCCTCCCTGCGCCGGGCACACGCCCACTGAGCCTCTGTTGCCAAAACGATCGAGAAAGGTTTGGCTCTGCAGGGCCCGACAGCACCGGCGGCGCACTGAGCTCCGCCGCAGAGACAGTTCGGAGGTCGCCATTGGCAATGGTCCCGCACCACGACGCTGCCGTCCTCTTCGACGCGCACGATGGCCGCCAGTCTGTCGGCAGCGACGGCAACAATGTCGGGAAGTGCCTGGAGGTGACCCATCCATGTACGCACGCATATGGATGCGCACATGGTGAGTGACAGATTGAAGCGGTCAACTGCAAGGTTGTGCCAATTGATAAGGCTAGATCGCGTCGCGGGCCGAAATCACTTGGTCCTCTGATGTCAGCAGGCGCTCATCGCCAAGCACCGATGGAGCAATGGCAGCGCCAATTTACCGGTGACAGAATGAAAGGTCAAAAGTGACAGATTGAAGCGAGACCGACAGACGTCCTCGATGCCGTCTTAATCGCGCGGGTGAAGCCGCGAAGGGCGTAGCCCGGCAGAAAGTGGCAACTGCGATCGTGGCGCAACCCGCTCCATGGCAGTCATTGACCGGCACTGGCGGGCCAGGAGCCAGCCGCGGCGTGTCTCTCGGATGCCGGGCGTTCAGTATCGACAGCATGGAGCAAACGACGGAGGAGGTGCCCATTCGTTTGCCTACGGAATCGGGTTTGATGTGTGGAACCACAGTGCCTCCTGCCCGAAGTTCCTGATCGCGTTCCCACGCCTTCGCAGTAGCATGCCCACCAGCAGGTGCCGAGGTGTAGCGGGCAGCCGCGACGCAGGATGAACGCACTACCGTAGTCCACCAAGGAAAAGGAGTCTGTGATGCAAGCCGTCGCGCACAACGTTCTCCAGGCGATTGGCGCCACCCCGATCGTCGAACTGGGCCAGGTGATTCCGGCCGGGTCGGCGCGCGTGCTGGCCAAGCTGGAGTTCGCGAACCCAACGGGCAGCATGAAGGACCGCATGGCCAAGGCCGCCATCGAAGGCGCCGAGACCGCGGGTCGCCTCAAGCCCGGCGGCACGGTCGTGGAGTACACGGCGGGGACCACCGGGGTCTCGCTGGCGCTGGTCTGTGCAGTCAAGGGCTACCCGCTCAAGATCGTGTTCTCCGACGCCTTCAGCGACGAAAAGCGGCGCATGATGGAGGCGTTCGGTGCGCACATCACCGACGTGATCAGCGACCAGAAGAAGATCACCGAGTCGCTCATCAAAGCGATGATCCGGAAGGCCGCCGACATCAGTGAGCGCCCGGGACATTGGTATTGCGATCAGCTCAACAACACCGACGCCATCAACGGCTACCGGCCCCTGGGCGAAGAGATCTGGGCGCAGACCGGGGGGCGCGTCGATGCCTTCGTGCATGCCGTGGGCACCGCGCACGCGATCCATGGCGCTACGCATGCGCTGTGGGCCCACCGCCCCGACATCCACATCGTCGCAGTGGAACCGAAAGAGTCGGCCGTGTTGTCCGGCAGCCCGACCGGGTCGCATCAGATCGAAGGCATCGGCATCGGCTTCGTGCCGCCGCTGTGGGAGCCTCACCTGGTGAACGAGATTCAGACGGTCACGACGAGCGATGCGAAGGCGATGGCGCGCCGCCTCGCCAGCGAGGAAGGCATCTTCGCCGGCACCTCGGCGGGTGCGAACGTGGTGGCCTCCATTCGCATCGCGCAGCGCCTGGGGCCGGGCGCGACGGTGGTGACGATCATGTGCGACTCCGGCATGCGCTACCTGAGCACGGACGTGTATCGGCGCCAGTGAGCGGCACGGACCCATGGTGCACCGGCGGTCTCGCCCGCCGGTTCTCCCGCACGCACACCACGTACTAACTGCGCGGTCACTGGCGTGGCCGTGAAGTGTAGTAAAGCTGCGTCTATTGCGTAGTAATGATGTGATCGCAGTCTGGATTGCGCGATGATCTCGCAAACAAGCGTTGTCCAGATGTATTTAGCCACCGTTCTATGCGGCGCAATGCGTAACGGGAAGCGGCGATCCTTGTTGTGGATCTTAAATCCTGACAATAGGCTCATAGTTCACGTCAATGCCGCCTCGACAGCTCTTCACGTCGAATCAGCCTCAGCATGTTGGCGCTCCCCCTCACCCTTGAGGTAGGCAATGCGGTCAGACGCTCCTGGTGAACGGTACAGATAGCTCGGCACTGAGCACCAACGTCCGAGCGTGCGGCGCAGGGACGATGCGACCGGGTCAGCCAGGAAGCGCTTGCGGGCGATAGGCCGTCGACCAGGAACGCCCAGCAGCTTCGAAGCCGCCTTCGCCTGGCTCAGGCCAAGCGGACCATCGCCGAGCGTGCGAAGCACCTTGGCGATTCGAAACTCGTCGATTCTGGACGTACTGCCATCCGACGCGTTCCCTCAGAGCAGGAATTGCGCATTGGCGTCATCTTTGAGCCAAGGAGGGCATTTGCAAGAACCGCGATCCGCTTGATCCGAGCCTGTTGGACGATGGCAACAGATGGAGCGCACCTGTCGGCAAATAAATCACTTCAAATTCAATGACTTAAGTGGTTTTCATTCGCACGATCCTTGAGCGCCCATTCGCAGGACCTTAAATCCACAACCGTCGCCGCGGTTCGAGCGACTAGGCAAAACGAAAGGATTCGCATTGCTTCTCACTGGTGGGATGGCGGCCCTCGGAGGATGAGCCGACGATTCGCCGCCCTGGAGCGACGGCAACTGTTCAGCGCACTGTCGACATCACGGTGGCGCGGCAGCGGCCCTGATCGCGCCAGGCAAGCATGCTGCAATTGTCCAGCGCGCGTTGCTGCATATCGCTCAGCCGCGGCTGCTCGTAGCCACGGCCGTGCTGCCATTCGCCGGGTCGCTCGTTGATCTGCGGCCGCCCGTAGTACGATGGCGCGGGCTGATAGTAGGCGGGCGGTGCCTGGCGAAAAACGGGTGGCGGCGGTTCGTAGTACACCGGCGGCGCGGGTTGGTAGTAGACCGGCGGCGCGGGTTGGTAGTAGACCGGCGGCGGGGGTGGTGCGAGATAGCGCGGCGCGGGTTCATAGTAGGTCGGTGCATCGATGCCGATGGACCAGCTCACCTGGGCGTGCGCAGCGGCACCGGCAGCGAGAGCCGCCGCCGCAATGGCAACGGGCACCAAGACCTTGATGCACGAGCGAGGAATGTTCATGGAAGTCTCCTGGGAGGCGCGACGGGCACCAATTCAGCCCTCCAACGCGGTGCCAGGTGGTTTGGTAGACAGCAGTCCTGCCGTGAGATTGCCCCCCGATTCTGGCCACTCCCCTTACTTCGGCTGCATCAGCTTTCTGACTTCTTGCATTTGCTCCGTCGCGCGTTGCGTCATGTGGGCCATCGCATCGGCCTGCGATTGGCGCCCCATCTCAGCAAGTTCTTTCATGTCGGCGAGCGTCTTTTCGAAGGCCTTGCGGACAATCTCTGTCTGCTTGGCTGGATCAGCACCGCCAGCGATCGCGACCCTGGCCGCTTCCTGCATGCCCTGCATGGCTTGCGTCATCATCTCGCCCTGCTTGCGCGCCATGGCCTGGATGGACTCATAAGCCGCCTTGTTGGCTTCAACCATCGCTTCCACATCCTTGCGTCGCGCCTCTAGGAGGGTCGTCATGTCGATGCCCGGCATCTTGAACTGTTCGAACATCTTCGCCATGTCGCCAAACGGATTGTTCTCTGTGGCCATTTCATCTCCTGTTAGGTCCGGCGCAAAGATCATTGCACACGGTTGCCCGAAACGTGTGATTTCGTTTGGCGAGCGGGCCAAGCTACTCCCCGAGGCGCCCCTGCTCGCCAGGCGTCTTCCAAAACCCTCGCATCGCCTTCAGCCTCTCGTCCCTCTCGGTGGCCAGGTACATCGACGTCGTCCCCACCGACGCATGCCCCAGGTTGTTCTGCACCACCTGGATCGGCACCGGCGTCTGCCCTTCCCTGCCCTGCAGCGCGTGCGAGCCATGCGAGTGCCGCAGCCAGTGCGTGCTCGCTTTTTTCAGCTGATGCGCATCGGCTTCGTCAAGGCCTTCGGCCACGCGCGCGAGGAATGCCTTGATCGCCTGGTAGAGCCCGGAGGCTGACCAGGTCGCCGGCCGCTTAAGGTCGGCGTCGAAGCGCGCCATCACGTGGATGCCCTGGTTGCTGACCGCGCCGACTTGCCGCTCGAAGCCATGGCGCACCAGCTCGTCGCTGATTTCGTCCACAAGCTCCGCAGGCACGGGTACCTGCCGTGTGCGCCCGCCCTTCCCCAGCACGTGCAGCATCCAGTCGGTCGCCGTCTCGCCATCGGCCATGCGGTACTCGACCAGCTCCAGGTCCTCGCACTTCACGCTCGTGATCTCGGCCAGGCGCAGCCCGGTCGCATAGAGCCACCGCATGGCGCGGCGCAGCCGCCGGCCGACTTCAGTGTCGGCGTGCTTTTGCAGCTGCGCGTCGATGTGGTCCCACTGCGCGAAGGTCAGAGTCCGACTTGAGCCCAGCGGCCGCTGCGGGTTCGCCGGCAGTGCCACGGCCGCGAACGGATTGCCCACCAAGTACCCCTGGCTCATCAGGAAGGCGAACAGGCTCCTCTGGATGACCAGCGACTGCCGTTGCGCCGCCGCATTCAAGGGCCCTTCGAGCGGCCGCCACATCGGGGACCAGCGCTGATGGTGCCTCGGCCCGCACCAGGTCGACGGCGGATCGGCCAAAAACGATCGGTACTCCGTCGCATCCTCGACCGACAACGACGACAAGGCCTTCTTCCTTTCCAGGATCGCCCAGAGCAACAACCGCTCCGCTTCCTTGCGATACGCACGCTGCGTGGACGACAGCTCCCCTTCCCCATCGCCCGGCCGCTTCGAGGCTAGCCAGGCACCGATTGCCTCGTGGTCGTTTCTGGCCATGAGCAGGCATTTGTCGGGCGGCCCCCTGAACCGCCCGGCGCTCCCATCGAGCTCGGCCGGCAGCACGAATTTCTCATAGGGCCGAATCGCGGTGGCCGCCGGCACGACCGCCGCCAAGGTCGTCGGCGTCAGCTGCGCGCGCGGCAGCGCCACATGCAGACCCACCCGCAGCCCTAGCACCTCTTCATTCGCATCCAGCCACTCCAGGATCCGAGAGGCCTTGAGCTCACCGACGCCCGGCACCTGCACCCACCAGCGCGCGCCGATCCCGTTGATGCGCTCGATCAGCGCAAAAACCGTCGGCACGCCGGCGCGTTCCAGCCGGCTGGCCAGCGAGGGATTCAGCCAGGCGGAAACGCTGTCGCCCGGTCGAGGATCCTGCGCAACCAGGCCCTGCAGCCAGCGCAGCGCTTCGAGTTGCCGCTCGATGACGCGGCCACGCCGGGACGGCCGTCCCGAACCGCCCTGCCCTCCCCCCCTGGCCGGCGGATAGGCTTCTTCGTAGGCTTCGAGCTGGTCAGCTTCCGAGAAGTCCTCCATGCCCTGCGTTTCGGCGAACTCGGCCAGGGTCGGTTGCGCCGGCGCGGATGCAAACCGGTCTGGATCCAGCAGGATCAGCCGGGCGGTGCCTGGCTTGTGCTCGCGCTTGGCAGCGGCCGCGAACTCATCGCGGATCCACGCGATCGTGCGACGGACGGTTCGAAGGTCGGTGTGTTCGCCTTCGAGCCTGAGGTACCGATCCCAACTAGCGCGCTCATCCAAGCCCTGGGCTAGCGCCCGCATGAACGCGAAGTGCCCGCTGTGGAGCTTGCGTGGTGGCGTCTTGGGTTTTTTCACATCGGCGACATCGGGCCGTCGCTGGTGTCCGACTGCCAGAACTTCCACCGGGGCCGAACGGGCGCCGGCCGTTCAGGCAGCACATTGCTTTGAGTGATATGCACCCGCCGCCGACGCTCGACCTCCAGCGCATGGGCCACGCCGAACGCATCCCGGTCGCCGAAGGCCGCGCGTGCGCGCCATTCAACGGCCCATGCGTCGAGTTGCGGGTTGTCGATGGCGGCGAGTTGGGATGGCGACGGTATGGCTGTCATGTGTAGAAGCTAACTCGCCTGGAGGGCGCGCGCGTGGCAGTATTTGGCAGATCTTGATGCTGTATGAGAAACGACGCAGCCCTTCCACGTTCTGGCGAGGCTGGTGGCGATTCCTTGCGATTCGGCTTGATGATAAACCTTATTATCATCAATATATTTTTGATGCTCATATTGAGCCTGCCATACTTACGATCAACTTAAGTCGTTGATCCTATTGGATAATTTAGCAGTCCGGAGACGTGATGTCGATCGCCAAATCGGGCTTCGGCACATCTTCAAGGCATCGCTGCGATCCACGCCACCGCGCGCCCTCCCCCTGGGGTCGGCGGCACGCGGTTTGGCCATGCCCCCCGTTCATCCCTGGGATTCGGTGGGTTACGCGGCCTCCAAATCCCAACGGATCTCACATTGATGCGCTGGCGTGCCCCTTGTACCCTTACAAGGCGCGAATCTTTCGAAGCGCCTCGGAGATAGCCGACTCCAGCGTCTCCTGGCTCGTGCCCGTCGCGGTGTCCGCCACGATCGAGATCGTGAGTTCGCCGGTCTTCGAGCGAACAAGCACCCCGACTTTCTGGCCTGCAACCTGCAGATCCACTTTCTCCGAGCGCTCGAAGCCGACCTTGGCGTCCAACAGCCGTGCGACCACCATTGCCGGGGCCAGGCTGTGACCCCGCAGCCTTTCCACGCGCTTCAGGACGCCACGCTTGTCCTTGTCCATCGCCGCATTGATCTGCTCGGCGTGGCGAAAGCTGATCTCGAGCGGACTGCGGAAGCACTCGACCACGGCGGACGGCAGTTGCGCGACCATCAGCGCCTTGCGCACCCAAGTATGGCTCACGCCAAGCGCTTCGGCCAGCTGGCGCTGCGTGGGAAACAGCTCCTCCTCGAGCGCACGCTGGTACATCAGGCCCTGCTCGTAGTTCGAGAGATCTGCGCGCTCGCGGTTCTCCCGATCCATCGCTGCAAACAAGGCAGCGTCGCCCAGTTCGTCAACCCAGATGGACGCCAGCACCGGGATGCCGAGCTCCAGCGAGGCGCGATGGCGACGATGCCCAAAAACGATCTCGAACTGGCCAGGCGCATCCTTCAAGGGTCGCACGAGAATCGGCTGGACGTTACCGCCGGCGTGCTCGATGTCCGCCTTCAGACCCGCAAAGGCGCTGGTGGAAAACGAGTCGACATGGCGATTCGCCCAGCGGCTGGGGCGGATCGAATTCGGATCCATTTTGCGTGTCGGCAGCGAGCCTTCGTACTGGCTGAGCTTTTCCCGCAGGGCCGCCATCTCCCCTTCGACCTGCTGGATCTGGCCGCGGAAGGCCATCATCTGCCCGGGCCCCGTACGGGGCGCCAGACTGCCGCCCACTGCCGGTGGAAACCTGGTTTCCACGCCGACCGCCACCGACGGAGGCCCTTCAGCCACTGGCGGTGAGGGTCGCTCCAAGGTCTGCTCTTTTACGGCCTCAGGCAGCATGAGTCCGGCAGTGAGTGCCTCCAATCGTTTGCGGGTACTAGCCATGTTGGGCGCTCCTTGGTGCGGGGTACTGAACCCTCAATGACAGGTTCGAGCGCTGTGGGCGGTAAATCGCAATGCGCGCTGCTGGCGCAACGTCGCGCGCTGAACAGGCGGCGTCATTCGATGGTCGGGAAGGTGGAAACCAGGTTTCCACGAGAAGGTGACGGACACCGCCAGCTGGTGAAATGAGGGGGTGAGTGGAAACCAGGTTTCCACGCATTTGCAGGAATGACGCTTCGGTGATCCTCATGGCCGCGCCCTGCCCTGTGACGCCCAAGCGCCCACCACGGACTGCTCAACCAGTTCCACGAAAGAATCGTACGCGTCGACGGCTCGCTTGTAGGTCTTGGCGGCGCCTTCGTATTTCTGCACGTCGTAGACGGTCGCAAACTCGGCAGCCTTGTTGCTCGTAACGCTGGTCTTCGGGATCTCGACTGGCAGCGTGTATTCGCCGTAGGTCGCCTGGATCCACTGGCGAACCGCCGGCATGGCCGGATCGGCCGCATCGACCCGGCTCAACAACACGTGGAGGAAGTCGAACGCCTTGCCCTCCCGATCCTTGCTCTGCCCATCCAGGTTGCCCCCCAGATCGGCAAGCAACGACCAGAACTGGGCCGAGGAAGCGAAATCCAGACCGGAGGGGGGTACCGGCACCACGATGCCGTTGGCGGCCCACAATGCATTGATCGTCACGTACGACAGCGAGGGCGGCGTGTCGATGACGATCACGTCGTACAGATCCCGCACCGACTCCAGGCCCTCGTTCAACACGTCCCAGAACTTGGCGCCCGGCTGCTGCATCTGCCGGGCGGGGAGGGCAAACTCCGCGGAGAACAGGAACGGCGCTGCCGCGACAAGGTCGATCCCGTCCCAGTAGGTGGAGCGGATCGCGTAGCGGATGTCGGTCTCGGAGCCATCGCACAGTGGCCCGATGGTCATGTCCTCGGTGACCTCTGCCTCCGGCAGCAGCCCATGAAGGGTTGTGAGCGAGCCTTGGGGATCCGTGTCGATCGCGAGCACGCGATGGCCCCGCAGGCTCAGCCCTTGGGCCAGAATCATCGCCGTGGTGGTCTTGGCCACACCGCCCTTGAAGTTGCCCACGGCGATCGTGATGGCTTTACGGCCGACCGGGCGCATCTTGTCGCCGCGGTAGGTTCGCGTCCAACGACGAAGCTCGTCCAGGCCGAATGTCCGCTTCCCGCCCGACGGCGTCAGCCGCCCGGGCGGCAGGTCATCCTTCGTGATCCGGTAGGCGACGTGCGCTTTGTCGACGCCGCACAGTGCAGCGAGTTGGGCTGTCGAATAGATCGGCGGGATCTTGCGGGCTTCCGGCGCAAGCAGCATCCCGCGGATCTGCTCTACCATGGAGCCGGCCCGCGTCGCGAGCGCAGCGATTTTCTGCATGTTGATGGTCTGGGGCGGCGGCATCTGCGCTTCGGTGGAAACCAGGTTTCCACTGGCCGGGGGAACGACAACTGACATTTTCTATTGCCTTATTCGACGGAATTCGCCCATTCTATGAGAATCCGTCGAATGAACAAGTTTCGCCGACAGCTAGCACTTTGCTGGGCGAAGTATTGTGAGGGTCGTTGGGGAACCCCGTTGCAGCGTTCGTCCAACCCAGGCTCAGAAGCTCCAAAACGCCTTCGGACTCTTTGGAATCACCGCTGCAGGCGGCTTAAGTCCGGCTTCTTCCGCCATCCCGGGCAAAAGGGCAGGGCGGTAGCCCATATCCACTCACATTGGAACCCACCTGCGCTCACAAGAGGTGCGCCAGTTCCCCATCCCAGCACACACCCATTCCCAACCAATCTCACATTCCATCCCAATCGAACTCACACATCGGCTGCTAAGTTCTTGTCGCAGCAAAGAAAAGCCTAGGCTCAATTCTTCAATCTTCCCAAGTGTTTAACTGTAAAGAACCAAGGCACTGTGCTCGCCTCTCTGTGAATTGACTGATTCACAATGCGAAGGCATGATGTGAATCCACTTCATTGCTGCAGCGCATATGGCCGACGAGGCAGACTCACAATCGCGATCCGGGCCTCGGCAGCACCCCACCGCAGAAGAGCAGAGCGTTGCCAAGGCGAACGAAGCCATTGCCATCCGGCCCAAACGGGGGCGATTGACACTGCTCTCGAGACGCATCTACAACGCCTTGCTGTACCACTCCCAGCGCCAGGGCGTGGACGAACCGGTCTACCGGCTCGCGCTCAGCGAACTGATCGGAGACGCGCGCTTCAACTCCAACAACACCGAACTGCTGAAGTCCCATCTGCGTGACATGCAGGCGACCACCATCGAATGGTCGACCAGCAGCAGTTCCCTCAAGCGCTGGGTCTCCTCCCAGCTGCTGGGCACCGTGACGATCGAAGAGCAGGGCAGGGGGAGACCCTGCATGGTGACTTGGCGCTATCCCGACGAGATCAAGGAGCGCCTGGTCAAGCCGCACCAGTACACCCGTGTGCTGCTGGAGATGAGCAGCCAGATGCGCAGCTACTCGGCGGCAGTGCTGTACGAGATCGGGGCCCGGTATCTCACGTCACCGGGCCGCCTCTCGATGCGCGAGGATGTGATCTGGTGGGCGGCGGTCCTGACCGGCCGCAGCGACATCAAGGAGGTGGACTACCGTTTCCTCAAGCGTGATGTGATCAGCAAGGCCTTGGCCGAGATCGACGCACTGTGCGACGACTTCGGACTCGAACTGATCGAGCACAAACGTGGCCGCAAGATCGAGGAGATCCAGTTCAGGGTGGTGCCAAAGGTGCAGCAGCGCCTGGGTGACATCAACGCCCCCAACCGGAACGTCTTTGACCTGGCCCTCGTAGGACGCTTGATCGCGCTCGGGATCAAGCAGGATGAAGCGCAGGATCTGTATGCGACGACGGACGAAGGTCAGCTCCGCGCCACGCTGGAGCATGTCGATCAGCGGTTGCGCAACGCTTCGATGCCGACGCTCAAGTCGCCCGCGGCCTACTTCAAGGATGCATTGAAGAAGGGCTACGCCGGGGTCACGGCGCTGATCCCCCCGACCGTGGGAGCAACACCGCAGGCGTCATCTCCCGCGCCGGCTCTGTCGGAAGCGGATCGGCTGCGGCGCATCCGTGAGCTTTGGGAAAACGACCGCATGGGGCAGGCCCGCGCCGTGTTCGCCGAGATGTTGGAGGCGGCCCAGACCGAGGTGCGCTCGCGTTTCGAGGCCGAGCGGCTTGAGCAGGTTGCGGCGCCCATCGCGCGCGCCTGGCGGCGCGACGGGCCGTCTAGCCGGATCGCCGCGACGACGTTCTTCAAATGGCTCGCGCAGGAAACCTGGCCGGAGGAGCCAACAGATCGGGTGCTGCTGGATTTCGCGCTCCAGCGTGGCGTCGTAGGAATTTAAAGACTGAAGAGCGATGTGTTTGCTCACTTTATGAGAGGTTTCAACGCCCCCATGAGGAGGCCAGTCGGTGGAAATTCGCATGCATCCCGAAAGGCGGTCAGGCCAAGAAAGGTCAATAAAATCAATGGCTTGCTTTCACATCTGGAAACTGGCGCTTCGCAGGGCAGGTCTGCGACCATAGACGTGGTCTTATCACATCTGAATCCGTCAACTCGACAAAACCTCAATAAAATCAACAGGTTACTTATACATGGCGACAAAGTACTGGGTCACTGACGCCTTGCGCTGCCTGGACGAAACCCTGTCGCCGTTGCCGCACGAGCTCAACGAGCTCGACTGGAAGACACAGCTCTCGCTGCACAAGGATCGGCTGGCCGAGCACCTCATGGCGTTCGGCAATCACACCAACGGTGGCACGCTGGTTTTTGGCATCAACGACGACGGACTGCCAGTCGGTGTCGATGCCGACACGGTGGCGCAGGTCACCAACACCCTGGCCAATCTCGGGCGCGACGCCATGGAGCCGCCGCTGGCCATCGACCACGCGGTCGTGACGTACCAGGGCGTGGCCGTGCTGTTGGTTCATGTGCCGGAGCAGCCAACGAAACCGGTGCATCGGCGCGGCAAGTCGATTGAGGAATCCTGGATTCGTTCAGGGGGCACGACGCGCAAGGCCTCGCGTCAGGACGTCGGGGGCATGCTCATGAACAGCTCGGCGCCGCGCTGGCAAGAGTTGCGCGCGTCGCCGTTGATCGACCTTGCCGAGGTACAGCGTCTGATTGATCTCGAGTCGATTACCACTCTCCTGCAGCGCCCGCTGCCCGGTGACGCGGAAAACCTCTCCCATTGGCTGGTGGCCGAAGGGATCACGGTTGTGGACAGCCGTGGCCACTACATCACGAACTTCGGCGCGGTCGCAGCGGCGAGGAACCTGGGCGACTTTCCCGATCTCGAGCGCAAGCGGATCCGCGTCATACGGTACCGTGGAACCAACAAGGTCGACACGATCGACGAACTCCCAGGACGCCGCGGCTATGCGGTCGGCTTCGAGGGGCTCATGGGGCATCTCAAAAGGGTTCTGCCGCACTCGGATGTCATCCAGCAGTCGCTGCGCACCGAGGTTTCCATGTACCCGGAGCTGGCGCTGCGCGAACTGATCGCCAACGCGCTGATCCACCAGGACTTCACCGTGACCGGGGCAGGGCCCATGATCGAAATCTACGACGACCGTATCGAGGTGACCAACCCCGGCAGGCTGTTGCCTGGCAAGTAGCCCGACCGGCTCATCGGGACGACGCCGAATCGCGCAACGAAAAGCTGGCCTCCTCGTTCCGTCGCTACCGGATCTGCGAAGAGCGAGGTACCGGCTTCCAGAAAATCGTCCGAGCCATCGAATTGTTCGGCCTGCCGCCGCTCGTGCTGGCGCCTCAAGAGAACGCTTTTCGGATCACGATCGGCGCGCCGCGCAAGTTCACGGACATGTCGATACCGGAGCGCATTGAGGCCTGCTATCAACACGCGGCGCTGCAGTACCTCTCAAGCCAGACGTTGACGAACACGACCTTGCGTGAACGATTCAAGCTGAGTGAAAGACACCGCAACCAGATCACCAATCTGATCAGCGATGCCATCGGGGCAGGGCGTATCAAGCGCAAGGATGTTGGGGGTGGGAAGAAGTTTGCCGAGTACGTTCCCTACTGGGGTTGAGGCACCGGGGCACCCGAAGCGTAGGAGGGTGCGATGCAACAGCGCCTTCCAGATTCCGCTAGTCCCAGTCGTTGGTGAGCAATAGCTGGATCCAGACTGCGGTAGCAAAGCCTGCAGATTGCGCCAATTTAATACGTCAGAATCGCCTTATGCCAAATATTGCAACCGTTCTTAAAGCCGAGATCTCGCGCGTCGCCCGCAAGGAAGTGCGCACGGAGGTCGAAACTCTCAAGAAAGCCAGCGCGCAGCACCGCAGCGCTATCGCAACCCTGCGTCGCCAGGTCGAGTCCTTGCAAAAGGAACTCAGGCGCGTTGACAAGCGCGCGGCGACGCCAGTCCCTGCGACCGGGGACACCGGGGCCGATGAGGAAGGCCCGCGCCGCCGCTTCAGCGCGGCGCGCCTGGCCGCGCATCGCAGCAAGCTGGGCTGGTCGGCCGCGATGTACGGCAAGCTGGTGGGCATTGGCGGACAAACCATCTACAACTGGGAGCAGGGCAAGTCCAGGCCCAATGCCTCGCAGGTTCAGCAGTTGGCCGTTGTCAAGGAAATGAGCCGCGACGACTTGCTGAAACGACTCGAAGCCAGTCCGACGGACTGAGCGAATCGGCCCGCAGTTGCCAATCCTTTCTAGCTGCGGCAGATGTTGTCGGTTGTCTCTCAGCGCTTGATCAATCTCGTGTGCTTGGCGCTGAACCTGCGGCGCATGAGCACCTTGATGGTCAGATGAGTCCCGTAATTTGGGGGGCCACGAGTTCCGCTCGCCTCTGGCAGGCCAAATGGACCCTCTCCTGGTGGTTCAAAACAGCCAAGGCGATGCGCCAACGCTCGCGCGTCGTGCGCAAACTCAACTTTGGGTTCACGTCTGCGCAGAAAAACTTCTGCCGCGCGGCCTCCTAGGTTCATTTGATCGACCAGTATGGATGGCGATCTCACGTTGGCGCGGCCGACGTGGAGGGCCGCGGTTCCATTGGAGCCCCGGCGTCTCAGGGCGCCGGGCGGGCGGCCGCGCTCAGGCGCGGTGCAGTTTCATGCTGAAGCGGAACTTGTCAGCTGGATAGAGGTTGACCGACAACTCCGCCACCTTGCCTGATGTCGTCTTGTAGCTGCGCGTCACCTCGACGACGCTCGAATCCGATTCGACCCTCAGGCCTTCGGCGAGTGCTGCCGGCACGGCGCGCACGCGCAGCGTCTGCTCCACCTCGACCAACCGTTCACCGTACATGTCTTCTATGAGCCGCCAGATGGGCCCACGCTGACGGTTCATCATGCGTTCGACGCCAGCGAATTCGGCGGCGACGTAGACCTCGGTCCAGCAGATCGGGGGCGTGGCAGGCTCGTCGTCCAGGCGAAAGCCCTGCAGTCGCAGCCAGCGCTTCTTTGTCGGCAGCTCGAGCGCCTCGGCGGCCACGTCCTCGCTGGTGACGACACTGGTGCGCTCGACCACGTAGCGGCTGGCGGCCGCGTAGGCAATCAGCTCGTCGATGGATGCGACGCGGTGCACGTTGAAGGGCGTGCTCGGTTGCGGCGGCATCACCGTCGTGCCGGAGCCCTGGCGTGAAGCGACCAAGCCGTCGGTGCGCAGTTGACGCAAGGCCTCGCGCACCGTGTGCCGGCTGACCGAAAAGCGTTCTGCCAACTCGCCCTCCGTGGGCAACTGCGAACCGACGGGGAAGGCGCCCCGCATGATGTCCGCGCGCAGCGACTGCACGACTTGTCGGTACAAGGGCTCCCCGGCAGCCGGAGAAAGCACCGGCAGGACGCGCGCTCGCGTGCGCGATGGCATCGCTCTTGAGGCAGGGGCCTGGACCTTCTTTGCAGTTTTGGGCATGCGAACAATTCTGCATCACTTGCAGTTGTCCGTATCTGCTGCCCGAGACAGGCGCCCCGGACTTAAGGCGCCGACTCAGTCCTCGATGCCGTGCCCACGCTTAGGCACGAGCACGGTCCGCTCGAAGCTCAGGACCTCGGTGCCGTCGGCTTTCATTCCCACTGTCCTGACGGTCACGATTCCTTGAGTGGGTCGGCTGGCCGATTCGCGTTTGGTGAGCACGCAGGATTCCGCATACAGCGTGTCGCCGCAGAACACCGGGCTCACCAGCTTGATGTCGTTCCAGCCCAGGTTGCCGATCGCCTTCTGGCTCACGTCGCTCACGCTCATGCCGACCACGATGGACAGGGTCAGGCAGCTGTTCACGAGCGCCTGGCCGAACTCCGACTTGGCGGCATAGGCGTTGTCGAAATGCAGCGGATGCGTATTCATCGTCATCAGCGTGAACGCGATGTTGTCGTTCTCGGTGACCGTGCGACCGGGGCGATGCTCGTAAATGTGGCCGATCTCGAAATCCTCGAAGTAGCGTCCGAAGCTCTCCCGGAAGCGGCCGGGGGAGATCTCGACGACGGTGCGGGTCATGGTTTGGATTCTTTCAGAAGCGAGTGGTGTTGATCGAGACGCGGCGCTGCCAGGCTGGGTACGGACGGCTCGTGGAGAAAGCGGATGGGACTGGCGATGTGCGGACGGCCTTCAGCGTCTTGCAGCACCATGCCCCGGGCGACGACCTGCGGGTCCTGGAGGGCTTGGGGCAGGGTGTTGATGGCGCCGAAGCACACGTCGAGCGCGCCGAGTCGCTCCTCCCACTCTGCACGCGTGGCCTGCAGAAAGGTGTGCGCCAGGAAGTCCATCACCGGCTGCTGATGCGCGCCTGGCCCCCGCAGGCACAGCGGGGCAAGGTCCGCGCGGTCGAGCGCGCCGAGCAGCGCGTGGATGAACTTCGGCTCCTGGCCCGCCAGGGCGATGCGCCCGCCGTCGCGCGTGCGGTAGATCCGGTAGAACGCGCTGCCGCCGGTGGTGCGCTCGAGTTTCGGATCCGGCTGGCGGCCCTCGGCAAAGGTCGGGCCGGTCACGTTTCGCAGCGCACCGACCATGCAGTCCAGCATCGAGATGTCGATGCAGTCGCCCCGGTTCGTCGTCTGGCGCCGCAGCAGGGCCATCAGCACGCCGTTGAGGCCCTGCAGACCGCTCAACAGGTCGGCCACCGGTATGCCGGGTATGGCGGGACTGCCGTCGTCGCCGAGGCTGAGGCTCAAGGTGCCGCTGAGGGCTTCCACGGCGAGGTCGTGCGCCGGTCGGTCGCGGTACGGGCCGTCCTGGCCGAACGCGCTGATCGAGCAGTACACGATGCCCGGATTGCGCGCCGACACGGCGGCGTAGTCCACGCCGAGGCGCTTGGCCACGCCGGGACGAAACGACTCGACGAAGACATCGGCCGTGGCGGCCATATCGAGCAGGGCCGACCTGTCCGAGTCGTTCTTCAGGTCGAGCACGACGCTCTTCTTGCCACGGTTGAGGTTGCGGAAGAACACCGTGTGCGGCCCGTCGGCGACGCCGATGTGCCGTCCTGGATCGCCTTCGCCCGGTTGCTCGATCTTGACGACCTCGGCACCATGATCGGCCATGGCGAGGGTGAGGTAGGGGCCCGGCAGGAAGTTGGAAAGATCGAGGACGCGGATACCCGTGAGCTTCATGGCGCGCTTGCCTCGACCGTCACGGCCGACAGGATTTCCTCCGTATCGGCGCCCAGCGCGGAGCAGGCCCGCAAGGTGGGGCGCTGCCCGTTGAATTTGAGTGGGTTTGCGAGCACCTGGAGGCGGTGTTTGGCCGGATGCTCCACTTCTGCCAGCATGCCGCTTTCGCGGAAGAAGTCGCTCTCCAGCGCCTCGGCCAGGCCGCGCACGGGGGCGACCGGAAGCACGCCCTCGAGCTTGGCCAGCCAGTGGCGGGTCGGCTGGCCGGCGAACTCCGCGTCCAGCAGCGTGCTCAGTTGCGCGCGGTTCGTGTGGCGTGCGTCGGCGGTCTCGAATTCGGGCAGCGCGCGCAGGTCCTCGCGCCCGATCCCGGTCAGCAGCGCCTCCCAGAACTTCTGGGTCATGCACATGATGAAAATCCAGCCGTCGGCCGTGGGAAAGGTCTGCACAGGCGAGACCGATTGATGTCCACTGCGCTCCTGCCGCTGCGACACGTGCCCTTCGTTGAGATACCAGGTGGCCGCATAGCCCAACTGGTGCAGGGTGACGTCGAACAGGCAGGTGTCGACGTCGCAGCCTTCGCCGGTTTCGCGTGCACGCAGCAAGGCGGCCAGAAGGCCGATGATCGACGTGATCCCCGTCATGTGGTCGACGATGGAGGGCGCGCCGATGCGCGCGGGCGGCGTGTCCGGCTCGCCCGTCAGGTGCATGAGCCCGCTCTCGGCCTGCATGAGGTAGTCGTAGCCCGGCCATGCTGCGCGGCTCGTGTCGCGGCCGTAGGCCGAGATATGGACGCAGACGAGCGCCGGGTTCAGATCCGACAGCGCGGCATGGTCCAGCCGCAGCTTCGCGGGCTGGTCGCCGCGCAGGTTGTTCAGCACGACGTCGGCGTCGCGCGCCAAAGCCTCGAAAGCTGCGCGGCCTTCGGTCGACTTGAGGTCCAGTGCGACGCTGCGCTTGTTGAGGTTCCAGCCCTGGAAATACTGGCTGTCGTCCGGCCCAAGCAGATGGGGTCCGGTGCGGCGCGACGGGTCGCCGTTGCTCGCGGGGTTCTCAACCTTGATGACATCTGCGCCAAGGTTCGCGAGGAACATGGTGCCGTAGGGGCCGGCACCGAACTGCTCGACCGCCAGAACCCGGACGCCCTGCAGCGGAAGGTGTGCCGGCCGCGGTGCGCCACGGGCCGGCGTCGCGTCGTGCGGCGCGCTCATTCGGCCGGGTTCCGCTTGATCCACTGCTTCGCGATGATGATGCGTTGCATCTCGTTGGTGCCCTCGCCGATGCAGGTGAGGGGTGCGTCGCGGTAGAACCGTTCGATGTCGTATTCCTTTGAATAGCCGTAGGCGCCATGGATGCGCATCGACTCGGTGCTGTTTTCCAGCGCGGCTTCCGACGCGAAGTACTTCGCCATGCCGGCCTCCATGTCGCAGCGCTCGCCGCGGTCGAAGATGGCGGCCGCATCCAGCGTCAGCAACCGCGCGGCGCGTGCGCGGGTGGCCATCTCGCCGAGCTTCAGCGCAATGGCCTGGTGTTCCGCGATCGGCTTGCCGAAGGTGTGGCGTACCTGCGCGTACTGCGTCGCGAGGCGCAGCGCGCCTTCTGCGAGGCCCACGCCGCGCGAGGCGACGTTGATGCGCCCGAGCTCGAGGCTGCCGGTGGCCTGGTAGAAGCCCTGTCCTTCCTCGCCGCCGATCAGGTGGTCGGCGCTCAGCACGTAGTTGTCGGCGATCAGTTCGCCGGAATCGATCGCCTTGTAGCCCAGCTTCTCCAGCTTGCGACCGCTCGTGAAGCCCTTGCCCTTGGGTGCGATGAAAAGGCTCATGCCCTTGTGGCGAGGTTGTGCCTCGGGGTCGGTCTTCACAAGCAAAGCGAAACAGCTGCCTTCCACCGCGTTGGTGATCCATGTCTTGGTGCCGTTGATGACATAGCGGTCGCCCTCGCGGCGGGCTGTCATGCGAATGCCCTGCAGGTCGGTGCCCGCGTCGGGCTCGGTCAGCGCGAGGCCGCCACGCACCTCGCCCGAGGCGAGTTTGGGCAGCCATTCGTCCCGCTGGGCGGCGGTTCCGAACTTCTCAATCGCCAGCGCGAGCATGAGGTGCGAATTGAAGATGCCGGTGAGCGACATCCAGACCGAAGAGATGCGCATCACGATCTTGGCGTACGTGCTCGCCGGCAGCCCCAGGCCGCCGAATGCGGTGCTGACGGTGGCGCCGAACAGGCCCAATGTTTTCATCTCTTCCACGATCCGGGCCGGATAGCGGTCGGCGTGATCGAACTCGCGCACCACTTCCGGCTTGAGCGAGCGTTCGATCCAGCGGTCGATGGCGGCGATGAATTCGGCTTCGTCTTCGGCCGGGATGGTGCGGTGGTCTTGCGTTGCTTTCATTCAAAGTCCCGTAGATGTACGGACAACTATAAAGACTGAACAATGGACTTGTCAATACGCAGTGTTGTTCATTTCCAAGCTCATTGACGGTCACGGTACGAAGGAACGACCGATGTGAGCTTTAGGTGTTAACCCGAATCTCGTCAGTACGCTTGATCTGCTAAATTTGATTGTCCGTACAACTAAAGCAATGCAGCCGTGAGCTGTGTTGCACCACTCGAAAGGAGTTCGTCCGTGACAACACTTGCAGATGCGCCTTCCAGGGCGTCGGAACTCATCTTCTCGATGCGCAACCTACCCCTGCTCGAGGGCGGGGCGACGATGGGCCTGCTCGGCCTGGCGCCGATGCTCTGGGCGCACTCGAAGGTCTATTCGAGCGGCGGCGAGAACGCGCTCCACAGCCATGACATCGAGGACCACGTGTTCCTGGTGCTTCAGGGCGAGGCAAGCTTCTTCTTCGGCGATGGCAGCACGTCGTCGGTGCGTGCCTTCGAAGGCGTGATGGTGCCGCGCGGCACCCAGTACCGCTTTCACGCGGATGAGGCGGGCGGCAACCTGGTCATGTTCAGGGTCGGTGGAGGGCCGGTCAAGGATTCCACCGACCTCGATCCGCGGTTCTCGATCCCGCGGGAGGCGTTGAAGAGCCGCAGGGATCCCGGCGGGCAATACGCAGCTGGCGACGCCAAGGTGAACGGCGTCGCCGCACAACCGACGATGTTCAAGGCAGGAGCCTTCTTCGCTCCCGACTGAGACCCGCACACAACTGGAGACAAGACAATGAACCGTCGCACCTTCTTGCAGGCAACGGGGCTCGCCCTCGTCGCATCTTCGGCCGGACCGAGCTTCGCGCAAGTTTTTCCTTCGCGCCCGATCACGCTCGTCGTCCCGTATGCCGCCGGCGGCAACGCCGATCTCACAGCGCGCCTCTTCGCGGATGCGCTGTCCAAGACGATCGGGCAGTCGGTCGTGGTGGACAACAAGGCCGGCGGCGGTGGCGCCATCGGGGCGACGCACGTGGTCGGCTCGCGCGCCGACGGTCACACGCTGCTGTTTTCTGCGCCCAGCGTCTTCTCTGTCACGCCGCACCTGGTGAAGGTGGGCTATACCTTGGCGAACGTCAGGCCCGTGTGTCTCGTGAGCAAGACGCCGCTGGTGCTGGTAGTGAAGAAGGGCAGCCGGTTCAAGTCGCTCGCCGATGTAGTTCAGCTCGCCAAGGGGAGTCCGGGCGCGGTGTCGATGGGTTACAGCGGTCTCGGAACGCCGAACCACCTGGCCATGCTGGACCTCGAAATGGTTGCCGGCCTGAGCTTTAACGGCATCGCCTACAAGGGCTCCGGCCCGATGCTCCAGGACATGCTCGCCGGCCAGATCGAAGTCGCCGCGGATCAGGTCTCGACCTCCAGGCCGTACATCGAATCCGGTGATCTGATCCCGCTGGCGGTGTTCGGCACACCGCTCGAACAGCTTCCGGGCGTACCATCCGTCTCCACCCTGGGCAAGGAGCCGTTCGACGTCACCACCTACCTCGGCATCGCGGCGCCCAGCGGCGCTTCTGACGCGGTGGTGGCGACGCTCCAGGGCGCGGCCGGTGCGGCCGTCGAAGAGGCGCGCTTCAAGGCGGGAATGCTGAAGGTTGGCTCGTCTGTCTTCTGGGGGACGGCCCAGGCCTACGAACGCTCGATGCGCGCGGAGAACGACTTCATGCAGAAGATGGTGGCGGACGGGCGCATCAAGGCAGGGTAGTCGGTGGGGGGCGCGTTTCGCATGACTTCATCGCATGGGCGAGACCGGTTCGAGGTCGATCCCGCGGCGAATGCCTTTCCGCATCCGCCGAGCCGCTACCGCCTCCCCGAAGGCGCCGTCGACACGCATGCGCATGTGATAGGCCGCGCGTACATCGACGAGCGCAGCTACACGCCGCGGCCCGCACCGGAAAGTGCCTACCTGCGGATGCTCGATGCGACCGGGATGGCTCATGGCGTTCTCGTGCAGGTCAGCGTGCACGGCACTGACAACAGCCTGATGCTGCGAACGCTGCGGGCGCATCCCGAGCGCCTGCGCGGTATCGCCGTCATCCGCCCGAACCTGCCGGACGCCGAACTGCATCGCCTCCAGGAGGGCGGTGTCGTCGGGCTGCGGCTGAACACGACCACGGGGGGCGGCGTGGGCATTGCCGACCTCGGCCGCTACGAGGCCCTGTGCGCCGAGCTCGGCTGGCACCTGCAGTTCCTCGTCGAGCCCGGCCAATTGATGTCCCTGGCCGCGAAAGTCGCCGGGCTGCGTGTGCCGGCGGTCTTCGATCACATGGGCTATGTGCATGCGGGCCCGGGCATGGAGGAGGGCGCGCGCACCTTGCTGCAGATGGTGTGCGACGGCGCATGGGTCAAGCTCTCGGGAGGCTTCAGGTTGTCGCGCGCGGGTCCGCCCTACGCAGACACGGTTGCCTTCGCGCAGGCGCTGGCCGACGCCGCGCCTGGCCGCTGCGTCTGGGGCTCGGATTGGCCGCACGTCAGCTTCCGGGGGATCATGCCGAACACGGGCGATTTGCTGGACGTGCTGGCGGACTGGGTGCCTGACCCGCAGGCCCGCGAGGCGGTGCTGGTGCACAACCCGCAGCGCCTCTACGGGTTCAAAGACTGATGGCGCGGCGCTGAGCGTGCCGACGTCCGCCATTCATGTGACCGCGCGGGCGAGCACCGTCCGCGCCCGGTCGACCACCGGCTTGTCGATCAACTTGCCTTCGTAGGTCAGTGCACCTGCCGGCGTCGAGGCTGCCGCGGCCAGGACGCCCGTGGCCCACGCGATCATCTGTGCGTCGGGTGCGAAGGCTTGCTGGATCGGCGAGACCTGCGAGGGGTGAATGCAGAGCTTGCCGCCGAAGCCGAGTCGCCGTGCGCGCATCGCGTCCTGACTTGCCTGCGCCGCATCCTTGACCGCGAGCGTGACGCCGTCGATCGGCGCACCGATCTCCGCGAGCCGCGAGGCGAGCACCAGCTGTGAGCGTGCGAAGAGCAGCTCGTCGCCGTCGCCCTCGATCCCGAGGTCCTGCTGAAAGTCGACCGATCCGAAAGCGAGCCTCAGCACGCTGCGGCATTCGGACAGGCGCGTGGCATTGGCCAGCCCGCGCGCCGTCTCGATCAGGGGGATGAGGTGCATGGTGCCCTTTGCTGCAGCGGCGGCCGCAGCCAGCGCCTCGGGGCTTTCTGCCTTCGGGAGCATCACGCACGCGACGCCCGGGAGCGAGAGGAGGCGAAGGTCTTCCTGGAACCATGGCGTGTCGATGCCGTTGATGCGGATGCAGGCCTGGCGCGCAGCGTCGCCAAGCGCTTCAGCCGCGAGCGAACGTGCGATGGCCTTGTGGTCCGCCGCAACCGCGTCTTCGAGGTCGAGCACCACGATGTCCGCGCCGCTCGCCCACGCCTTGTCGAAACGCTCCGGCCGGTCGCCGGGAACGAAGAGATAGGTGATTG
The DNA here is from genome assembly GCF_051216545.1 of Variovorax nitratireducens. Taxonomy (NCBI): domain Bacteria; kingdom Pseudomonadati; phylum Pseudomonadota; class Betaproteobacteria; order Burkholderiales; family Comamonadaceae; genus Variovorax; species Variovorax nitratireducens. The sequence goes on along the minus strand of NZ_JBPJZO010000017.1, from coordinate 59,722 downwards.
AAAGTGTATTGGTCAGCACGAATTGGCAAGATAAGTTGTACGGATAACAAAAGACAAACCTCAGCCAGAAACTATGGTTTCCCCCATGAAACAGCAAAGAGTGCTTGACCCATGCAGCTGTCGAAGCCTAACATAATTGTTCGTACAACATTTCATAAAGAGACTCGGAGCGGCCTGTGGCATCGGCAGGCTCCGGCAAGCGAATGAGACCCCATGCGCAAGCTTTTTCGTGCCTTCCTTCTGGGCCTTCTGGTGATCGCCGCGGGGCCGGCGCAGGCCGACATCTATCCGTCGAAGCCTATAAAGATCATCGTGGCCTTCGGTCCCGGCAGCGGCGGCGACATCCTCGCGCGGCTGATCGGCCAGTACCTTCAGGCCGAACTCAACACCCCGATCGTCATCGAGAACAAGGTCGGCGCGTTGGGCCAGATCGCCACGGTGGCGCTCGCCAGGGCGCCAGCCGATGGCTACACGCTGGGCATGGGGAGCCCGTCCACGCATTCGACGAGCACCTTCCTCACCAAGAACCTGCCGTACGACCCGGTCAAGGACTTCACCGCCGTCGGCGGCCTCAATACCTACACCTTCGTGCTGCTGGTGAATGCGAACTCGCCGGCGAAGACGCCCGCGGAGCTGGTCGCACACCTGCGCAAGAAAGGCCCGGCGTTCTACGGCTATGGCAACGCGTCCGGGCGGGTGGGCGCCGCGCATTTCAAGCGCCTGGCCCAGCTCGATGCCGCGGAGGTCTCGTACAAGAGCTCTCCCGATGCGGTGACCGACCTGGCGGCAGGGCGGGTCGACTTCCTGTTCACCGACTGGGGCTCCGCGCGCTCCTTCGTCGAAGGTGGGCGAGTGCGCGCCATCGGCGTGATGGCGGACGAGCGCTCGCCGGTGCTGCCTGAACTCGCTGCCGTGGGGGAGGCCTTTCCTGGCTTCAACTTTTCCAACTGGGGCGGTCTGCTCGCCCCGGCCGGCACGCCCCCCGATGTCGTGAACAAACTTAACACCGCGTTGACGAAGGTTCTTGCCAGTCCGGAGGTCAGGCAACGCATGGCTGCCATGGGCCTGGAGGTTCGGCCCAGCAGTCCGAAGGAACTTTCCGAGCTCGTGGCCACGCAGCAGCGCGCGTGGGGCGCCGCCGTGCAGGGCGCGGGCATCAAGCCAGAGTGATCCAGGAACGAGCGATCCGCGCCGATGGGGCGCGCGTTCGACAAGCAGCAACAACTTGCAGGAGAGACAGAGATATGTCCATGACCACAGACGCTGGCCACGCATTCGACAATCACATCGGTGGCCGCGCCATGCCAGCCCGCAGCAGCCGCCGCTTCGCGAGCATCAACCCGACAACGGGCGTCGAGTGGGGAAGCTTTGCCGACTCCGATGCAGACGACGTGAACGCGGCGGTGCAGGCCGCGCACGAGGCGTTGTCCGGTCCGTGGGGCAAGCTGTCCGCCACGCGCCGCGGCCGGCTGCTGATGGCCTGGGGCGAGAAGATCGCAGGCCGGGCGGAGGTAATCGCCCAGCTCGAGACGAGCCAGAACGGCAAGTTGCTCGCCGAGATGCGGGCCCAGGCCAACGTCGCCAAGGAGTGGCTCTACTACTTCGGAGGCCTGGCCGACAAGATCGAAGGCCGCGTCGTGCCGCTGGAGCGGCAGAGTGTCCTGAACTACACGCTGCGCGAGCCGCTGGGCGTGGTGGGCGTGATCGTGCCCTGGAACTCGCCGACCTTCCTCACCATCATGAGTTGCGCGCCGGCGTTGGCGGCCGGCAACACGCTGGTGCTGAAGCCGTCCGAGGTGACCTCGGCCTCGGCCTTCGAGCTGGCCCGCTTGGCCGAAGACGCCGGCATTCCACCAGGCGTGCTGAACGTGGTGACCGGTGCGCGCAGTGCCGGCGAAGCGCTGGTCGACCATCCGATGGTTGCCAAGATCTGCTTCACTGGCAGCGACGGCGCGGGCCGCGCGATCGCGTCGCGTGCCGGTGCGCGCCTGGCCAGCTGCACGCTGGAGCTCGGCGGCAAGAGCCCCAACATCGTGTTCGCCGATGCCTCGGTCGACAACGCCGTGGTCGGCCTGTTGTCGGGGATCTTCGCCGCGGCCGGCCAGACCTGCATCGCAGGGTCGCGCGCCTACGTGCACGAGAGCCTCTACGACCAGGTCGTGGAGCGCGTCGCGCAGCGCGCCAGGGCCATCAAGCTGGGTGACCCGTTGCTGGGCGACACGCAGATGGGCCCGGCGGCTACGTCGGTACAACTGCAGAAGAACGAGGCCATGGTGGCGAAGGCCGTGAATGCCGGTGCCGAGGTGCTCTACGGCGGGCGCCGTGCCAGCGTGTCCGGTCTGGAGAAGGGCTTCTTCTTCGAGCCCACCATCCTCCATCGGTTGAAGGCCGACAACCCGCTGATGCACGAAGAGGTGTTCGGCCCCGTGCTCGCGGTGACGCCCTTCCGCGACGACGACGAGGTGGTGGCGCTGGCCAACAACACCAAGTTCGGCCTCGCGGCGGGCGTGTGGACGCGCGATCTGCGCCGCGCACACACCATGGCCAAGCGGTTGCAGGCCGGCACGGTCTGGGTCAACACCTACCGCGCGATGGCCTTCAACTCGCCCTTCGGCGGCTACAAGGACAGCGGCATCGGCCGGGTCAACGGCATGGAAGCGGTCGACCAGTTTCTGCAGACGAAGAGCGTCTGGTGCGAGCTGAGCGACGAGATTCAGGACCCCTTCGTGTTGAAGGTCTGAACGGCATGACGACGTTGTACATCACGGTGGCGGAGGTCATTGCGCGGGCCTGCGTGCGGCACGGCGTGAAGAATGCTTTCGGCGTGCCCGGCGGCGGCAGCTCGCTCGACTTGATCGAGGCCTTGGCCCGCGAAGGCATCGCGTTCCGGCTGTGCCGGACCGAGACCGCTGCGGTGCTGATGGCCGCGGCCGATGCCGAGATCCGCAACGGCTTCGGCGTGGCGATCACGACGCAAGGGCCCGGTACCGCCAGCGGGATGAATGGCGTGGCCCATGCCTCGCTGGACCGCGCGCCGGTACTGTTCATCAGCGATGGTTGGACGACCCGCCAGCGGGCCTTCGACACGCACCAGGTCTTCGACCAGCGAGCCATGTCGGCACCGGTGGTGAAGGCGAGTTCCGGTCTGGAATCCGACGATCCCGCAACCGAGCTCGAAGCGCTGGTGACCGCGATGCTTTCGGCGCCGTGGGGTCCGGTGCACATCGAGCTGACCGGCGAGAACGCCCGCCGTCAGGTGGCCGCCACCGAAGTCCGGAACCGTTTCACCGACGAAGCGGCGTCCCGCGCATTGACGACCACCGTTGTCGGTGACGCACCCGCATTGCTCCGCACTGCGAAGCGACCGGTGCTGCTCGTGGGCCTCGAGGCGCGCGACGAAGGCGCGCCGGCGCAGGTCCTCGCGCTCGCGCAGCGGCTGCGTTGCCCGGTGCTCACCACCTACAAGGCCAAGGGAATCGTCAGCGACGAGGTCGAATGGGTGGTCGGCCATTTCACCGGCGGTGCGGCCGAGGGCGAATGCATTGCCGCCGCAGACCTGATCGTGCTGTGCGGGCTGGACCCGGTGGAACTCATCGGACGCCCCTGGCCGTACACCGCGCCCGTGATCGACATCGCGCTGGTGCGGCATCCGGTTCACTACGTCGAAGCGGCAGCCGGACGCTACGGACCCTTGGCTTCCGGCATCGAGTCGCTGCTCCCGATCTGTGGCGCGTCGGATTGGCCTGACGAGGAGATCGCGTCGTTCAAGCATGACATGAGCGCACGCCTGGACTACCCCGGCGGAGGCCCCGGGCTGACGTCGACCCAGGTCGTGGAAATTGCGCTGGCCGCCGCAGGGCCCACGGGTGCGTGCATCACCGTGGATGCCGGCGCGCACATGTTCTCGGCCATGGCCTTCTGGCGCGCGCGTTCGCCCGGCAGTGCGCTGATCTCGAACGGGCTCGCCACCATGGCTTTCGCGTTGCCTGCGGGCATCGCGCGTGCGCTGAACACGCCGGACGTTCCGACCATCGCCTTCACCGGCGACGGCGGTCTGATGATGTGCGCGGGCGAACTCGCGACCGCCGCCCAGTACGGTGCGAGGCTCTGCGTGATCGTCTTCAATGACAGCGCGCTGTCGCTCATAGCGCTCAAGCAGCGCAACCGCAACATGGCCGAAGCCGGCGTCGCCTGGCCGAGTGCGGACTTTGCCAGCGTCGCGCGTGGCTTCGGCATGACCGCATTTACCGCGCGCACGGCCGAGGCGTACGAACAGGCCCTGGCATCCGCCCTTCAGACCGATGGGCCATGCCTCATCGACGTGCAGGTCGATCCCTCGGGCTACCGCGCCCAGGCCAAGGCGCTCCGGGGATAGGTCCCCCGGTTCGCGTCGAAGAGAACAATCAACCAAGGAGACACCATGAAGACGAGATTTCGCATTTGGCTGGCGGCGCTGCTCGGCGCCGCCGTTCTTTCCGTGCAGGCCCAGCCCGTGCAGTGGCCGACGCGCCCGGTCCGCTGGATCGTGCCCTTTGCCGCAGGCGGCACGGCCGATGCGACCGCGCGCAACATTGCGCAGAAGCTGAGCGACCGCTGGGGCCAGCAGGTCGTGGTCGACAACAAGCCTGGCGCGAACACCGCCATCGCTGCGGTCGAATCAGCTCGCGCAGCACCGGATGGATACACACTGTTCCAGGCCATCAACTCCACGCTGACACTCAATCAGTTCACGTTCTCGAAGCTTCCGTACGACGTGACGCGGGACTTCACGCCCATCAGCGTGATCGCCTCCGTACCGCTCATCTTCGTGGCCAACGAATCGCTGCCCGCGAAGACCATGGCGGAATTCATCACCTATGCGAAGGCGCACCCTGGCGCGGTGACGATCGGCAGCGGCAATGTGGGCATTCAGCTGGGCGTCGAGCGCTTCATTCGGGACGCTGACTTGAAGATCACCTATGTACCCTACAAGAGTGGGGCAGACGTCACCAAGGGGCTGCTGTCCAGCGAGATTCAGGTGGGACTCGATGGTGTGCCGGCTTACCCTCCATTCCTGAAGTCCGGGAAACTGCGCGCGCTGGCAACCAACAGCCCCAAACGGATCTCCCTCCTGCCCGACGTACCCACCTTGGCTGAAATCGGACTCAAGAACTCGGAGACCCCCGTGTGGCACGGCGTTCTCGCGCCCGCTGGCCTGCCTGTGGAGATTCAGAAAAAGATCGCTGCCGACCTGCAGGCGGTTCTGGCGATGCCTGATCTCAAGGAGCGCATGGCAAGCCTTGGCCTGGAGCCCATGTGGCTCGGTACCGAGGATTTCAAAACGCTGATCAAGTCCGAGAGTACCTACATGGGGCCGCTGGCCAAAGACCTCGGCATCAGGATGGATTGAGAGGAGACGCGATGTATTCACCGCCACCCCGAAAGACTTTGGAAGTCTTTGCAGAGGTCCCCGAGAAGTTCCATGTCCGCGACAGGCCGTCGACGTGGGTGAACGTGCAACTGCACGGGGCCGAGACACCGGCCTTTCTGGAGGGGCCGTCCTTCGATGCACACGGCAACCTGTGGGTGGTCGACATTCCTTGGGGGCGGCTTTTCAAGATCGATCCGGCCGGGCAGATGAGCTGCGAGCTCGAGTACGACGGAGAGCCGAACGGACTCGACTTTCACGCGGATGGCCGAGCTTTCATCTGCGACAACAAGAACGGCATCATGGTCTTTGATCCCGCCACGGGCAAGGTCGAGCCGCACCTGGACCGCGCGCTCGTCCAGCGCTTCAAGGGCGTCAACGACCTGACCTTCTCCTCGACCGGCGATCTCTATTTCACCGACCAGGGGCAGACGGGTCTGCACGACCCCACGGGCAAGGTCTACCGGCTGACTGCCGATGGCCGCCTCGACTGCCTGCTGTCCAACGTGCCCAGCCCGAACGGCCTGGTGCTCAATCTGCACGAAGACGTCCTGTTCGTGGCAGCGACGCGGGCCAACGCTATCTGGCGCGTGCCGCTCGTGAAGCAGCACGGATTGGTCACCAAGGTCGGCACGTACATCCAGCTGTCGGGCGGTGGCGGTCCGGACGGGCTCGCGCTCGATGCTGCGGGCGGCATTGCCGTGTGCCATGTCGGGCTCGGATCCGTGTGGATCTTCGACGAGGTCGGCCAGCCCGCCTTGCGGCTGGACGCGCCCCGGAGCCGGATGACGACGAATTGCGCCTACGGTGGCCGCGACCGCAAACGCCTCTTCGTCACCGCCGGCGCGCAGGTGCTGGTGGCCGATGTCGACACAGCCGGCGCGCCCACGCAGGCCCAACGGACTTCTTCCTGACGCCATGGCAGCCAAAGCAGATAAGTGCCTGAGCATCGGCGACCTGCAGGCGAAGGCCCGCGCCTACCTGCCGCGCGTGATCTACGACTACCTCGAAGGCGGCGCGGACGACGAGGAGTGCCTGTCCGAGAACTCGACGCGTATCCGCCAGCGCAAGCTGCGGCCGCGCTACCTCGTCGATATCTCTGCGCGGTCGCAGCAGGTGACGATCTTCGGCCGCAGCTACGCGTCGCCCATGGGCATCGGGCCGATGGGCATGCTCGGCATGATCCGGCATGGCGGCGATCTGGTGCTCGCCGAGGCGGCCGCCAAGGCCGGCGTGCCCTTCGTGCTCTCGGGCGCGAGCAACGGCTCGATCGAAGACGTCGCGCGCCGCTGCCCCGACAGTTGGCTGCAGTTCTACCCCTGCAAGGATCCGGAGATCGAGCGGGATTTGCTGAAGCGCGCGAGCGCGGCCGGCATCCGGACGCTCGTCGTCACGGTGGACGTGCCGCTGCATTCCAAGCGCGAGCGGAACATCCGCAGCGGCTGGGTGAGGCCGTACAAGCCGACGGCGGGCATCGTTCTGGAGTCGCTGAAGCATCCCGCATGGGTCGTGCGCTATCTGCGCCACGGCCTTCCGGTGATGCACAACTTTCTTCCTTATGCGCCGCCGGCCATCAGCCCGCGCGACCTGACCGCCTTCTACGCCTCGCAGGTGCCGACGCCGCATCGATGGGCGCTGATCGAGCGGCTGCGCGCGCAGTGGCAAGGCAAGCTGGTGCTCAAGGGCATCCTGACCGCAGAGGACGCCAGCCTTGCGGCCGCGGCCGGCGTGGACGGCGTGATCGTGTCGAACCACGGCGGGCGGCAGCTGGACCGCAGCGTCGCGGCGATCGATGCGCTGCCCGAGGTCGTTGCCGAGGTCGGCGAGAAGCTGGTCGTCATGTTCGACAGTGGCATCCGTCGCGGATCCGACATCGCAGTGGCGCTCAGCCTCGGCGCCAAGATGTGTTTTGCAGGCCGCGCCGCAGCCTATGGGCTGGCGGCCTTCGGAGCCGAAGGGGCGCAGCGGGCGCTGGACATCCTGCACGGCGAGCTGGACTTGACGCTCGGCCAGATCGGATGCCCGGTCGTCACCGATCTCGGCCCGCGCTACCTCTGGAACCCGTCGGTCACGCCGACAGTTGCCGTGCAATAGCGTCCTGCGTGATGCGGACGAACTCGGCGATCCGATGCTCGATCCTCATCATCGGACCGGCCACCAGCACCGCGAACGCAGGGTGGGCAGGCAAAGGGGCAGCGTGACACCGCCGAGGCCGTTCGTGAACTCGCCGCGCCCCTCGAACCAGCCCAGCTTGCGCGAGGCCTCGACTTCGTGCTCGACCGCATCCGCCGTCATGAGCGTCGTTGCCGTGTAGCGCTTGAACTCGGCCTTGCGCAGGATGGTCGCACGGTCCTCGGCGGTCATCTGCGAAAGCAGGGCGCGCCCGGTGGTGGTCACGTGCAGCGGCATCAACTTGCCCGTCTGCGCGGTGTAGCGAATGGCATGGGCGCTCGAGTTCGTTCATCAGCTCGCCGATGACGTGGTTGCAATAACCCGGCAGGCCTTCCAGTGCTTCATGCACGCCCCGGTGAAATGCCTTAAACGTCAGGGGAAGGACGATGCCCAGTTCGCTAAGCAGACCACGGATGCGATTGATGACCGCGGTGCGCTCGACGACATAGTCTTGGTGCGCCCTGTGCACAAACAGCTTGCCTTGCTGCTCGAGGGTCTTGATCGGCACGAACCGCATGTTGGGCCGCGTCACGGCCTCACAGATTGCAGCCGCATCAACCGCGTCGTTCTTGCCGTGCTTGCCACCCATGCGATACGGTGCCACGAACTTCGGCGCCATGATGCGCACCGTGTGCCCAAACTTCTGAAACTCGCGTGCCCAGTGGTGTGAGCCTGAGCAGGTTTCCATGCCGATCAGGCACGGCGGGAGGCTGGCAATGAGTTCAAGCAGCTTGGCGCGCTTGACATCCGGACGGACGAGTTCGGGCTTGCCCGTCTCATTGACGCCATGCACAGCGAAGACATTCTTTGCCAAGTCGATTCCAACGGTAATGACGGTCACGGGCATCCCCTTTCGAGTCGGTTGATGAAGAAACCCATCATTCCACCTGGTTGCCGCCGCATCAAACACGCTGGTCAACTGGGACGGGATGTCCCTTTCATTCCCCGAGGACTCACCCAAAGCAGGTGCTGGCAAAGGCAGGAACGCAATGGGATCAGGTGGTGGCCGCGTCGACGTGCGGCAGGTCATCACGGATCGCATCATCGCGATGCTCGCGCAGGGCGGCAACGTGTTCCGGGCCCGCTGGACAAGGGCGGCCTCGCGCGGCATGCCACGCAACGGCAAGACCGGCGCGCCGTACCGCGGGGCCAATGTGCTGCTGCTCTGGGATGCGGCGATCGACCCAGAAGGCGACTGGTGTAAGCAGTGTGTTCAGCAGCGTTTAGCCGATCAAAATTCGCAACGGCGTCCTCCTAGACTCAAACAAGCGCTTCCTCAAACAGACCAAGCTGCCGAGATTGCTCACTTTTGGGGGCGGTGGTGATACGCGGCGTTTAGTCTCGGCGTGGGGGCCTTCTTCGCGAAACTATCTGCAGTTCGGAACCTTCTCCATTGGCCTGACGGTCAAGTACAGGTGTTTAATCCGGCTCGATGTTGCTATGGCAATGTAGCGACAACTGCTCTCAAGTCCAGCGCTCCGAGACTGCGTGCGCTGCGAAGGGGCCTTCAGCGCGTGCGATCGGAGGCCTTCCATTGCACCGAGGAGCTCGCCTGCGTGCAATGAGATTTATCAAACACTGGCCTTCGATGCTCTGTAAGCTCTCGCCTCGACCTTCACCTTCAATACTGCTCAATGCCCGTGCCCTCTCAGCCAGTACCTGATGACCGCAAGGCCGTACAGATCGCGGCATTTTTGTGGGGATTCGTCGTCTTCATGCCGGTCGGCCTCAACTATCTCGGGATCGGCGTGTTGCTCGGTTCTCTCGCGTTGTCCGGCGGCTGGCGTGAAAGGGCCGAACGGCTGCGCGCGCACGCGCTGTGGTGGCCATTGCTGGCACTGGCTGCATGGGTGTTGATCGTTCTGCTGATTCGACCGCACCATGAGGAGACAGGGCTCAGTCTTTGGCATGACGCCCGGATCGTCCTGACCTTGGCCATGCCGTTGTTGCTGTCGGTCGAGGAAGCCGTGTGGGGCATTCGCGGGTTTCTGCTGGCGGCTTTGGGCGCGGCGCTGGTCATCGCGCTTACCCACACGGTCGCGATACCCGACCTTCACGCCTGGCACAACGTCGCGGTCATGAAGGGCAACAAGTCCATCAACAATGCGCTCCTGCTGGCGCTCGTCGGCGCGACGGCCGCCACGTGGGGCCTGGTCGGCCTGCGAGCCGCACCGCGCCGATGGGCGCGACTGGCGACTGCGGGCGCGATCGTCCTCGGCGCGGGGGTAGCGGTGACATTCGCGCTGCCTTCGCGGACATCTGTGCTGGCCTTGCTGCTCGCGATCCTCGGTGCCTGCGTTCACCAATGGCGGGGCAGTGTGCGCACGGCGGGGTTGGCGATGGGCGCGGCGCTGCTGCTGGCCGCGGCGGCGTTCTGGAGCACGCCGTCCCTCGGCGACAAGTTCAGACTCGGCATCCAGGAGGTCGCGGCCGCGAATGCTGGAACCGTGTCCGAGGGCAGTTGGGTCGTTCGGTATTTCATGTACCGCGAAACCGCATCGATGCTGATGGATCAGCCATTGGCTGGCAACGGCCTCGGGAGTTGGACGCCCGAATGGCACCGCCGCAGCCCGGCCCTGTTGCACGACTACAGCATGCCGCACGACGACTTTCTCTGGCTCGGTGCCGAGACGGGATTCCCGGGTTTGGCGACCTTGCTGGCGATCATGATTGTTGCGCTCGCGCTCAGCTGGTTCAACCCCACCGTCGAGGGTCGATTGGCATGGGCCGCGATGCTCGTCCTGTTTGCGGCCACGCTGGTCAACTCGGCCTTGCGGGACGCGGCGATCGGGCTCAGCCTGCCCTGGATCGCAATGCTCTACCTGCGACTGGCGAGCGCGCCGGCGCAGACCTGGGCGCGCATCGTGCCCGCCGCTTGGATTCCGCGCGCGATTCGCTAGCGAAGCTCAGACCCCGCCTTGGATCGCGAGCAGGCCCGAGCGTCCTGGAACGTTGCCCTGGACGATCCGCCTCCGTGGCAGCGCGCGACGATCGATGCCGTCCATGAGCTTGCTCAGGCTTACGAGCGTGTGGCCCTGTCGCTGCCAGCCCTCAAACATGTGCTGCAGGACACCGGCAAATTGCATTCCCTCGAGTTCGGCATGCAGGGTAAACACCTGATCGGTCACGAGTTCGCGCGTCCTCGCGAGCATTGACTGGTGCACGTTCGCTTCGGTCCAGCCATCGCGCCCGATCAGTTCGTCCAAGGTCGGTAGTGTGGTCGGCAGTTGCACCGGCCCGATGTCCGCACCGTTCGGCCCGATGGGCTGGAACGGGCAGGAACCGCGCGTGTCGGACGCGAGCGTGATGCCCAGCGCAGACTCCGCGCGCGCCACCCCCTCGTGGAATTGCCAGCCCGCCGCGCCATGCACCCTGGGTGGCTTGCCGAATACCTCACGGAAGCGTTCTGCGGCCTTGGCCATTTCGCGCAGCGCCCACGCATCGTCCCTTTGCATAAGCCGATCCTGCCAGCGCACGTGATCCCAACAATGGATGCCGACTTCGAAGCCCGATTCCTGCACCAGTCGCAGGCGACCCGCCTCTCGCTCCCCAATATCGGGGCCGGGAAGCAGCGTTCCGTAAAGCAAGGTTCTGATGCCGTAGTGCGAGACTACCGAGGTTCGCTGAACCTTTTCGAGAAAACCAGGCCGGAACACGCGCGCAATCGCCCGCCCCGTGTGATCCGGGCCCAGGCTGAAAAGAAACGTCGCCATGGCTCCGGCGGATCGCAGCGCAGACGCGAGCGCTGGGACGCCTACGCGCGTACCGCGCCACGTGTCGACATCGACCTTCAATGCAATTCGTGCCATCCCGGGGCCGCCTACAGAACGAGGTCTGCAGCGGCTGCGGCCTCGTCGCGGTAATAGTCGAACAGCGAACGCAGGGCCTCCTTCATGCCCACGCGAGGGCGCCAGTCGAGGTCGTGCATCGCGGGCCGGATGTCGGGCACCCGATGCACCACGTCCTGGTAGCCCCCACCGTAATAGTCGTGCGCGCTGACGTCGATCAACTCGACTCTTTCGGCAGCGTCTCGGTATTCCGGGAGCGACCGGCCCAAGGTCAACATCATTTCCGCAAGATCCCGGATGGCATGGTTGTTGGCAGGGTTGCCGATGTTGTAGATCTTGCGATCCGCCACGCCGCCCGCGTTCGCGATGATCGCGACCAATGCCGAGATGCCGTCATCGACATAGGTGAAAGCGCGCTGCTGCCGGCCGCCATCCACCAACCGGATCGGTTCGCCGCGCACGATATGTCCAAGAAACTGCGTGATGACGCGGCTCGACCCTTCCTTGGGCGAATGGAGACTGTCCAAGCCAGGACCGATCCAGTTGAACGGCCTGAAAAGGGTGTAGCGCAGTCCGTCCTGTTGTCCGTAGGCATGGATGACCCGGTCCATCAACTGCTTCGCGGTCGCGTAGATCCATCGGGGCTTGTTAATGGGGCCATAGACGAGATTCGAGGTCTCCGCATCGAAGAGCGCGTCGTCGCACATGCCGTACACCTCGCTCGTGGACGGGAAAACCACTCGCCTGCGGTACTTGAGGCATTGCCGGACGATCGGAAGATTGGCTTCGAAGTCGAGCTCGAACACGCGCAGCGGCTCACGTACGTAGGCCGAGGGCGTGGCGATCGCCACGAGCGGCAACACCACGTCGCACTTCTTGACGTGGTATTCGATCCACTCCTTGTTTATGGTGATGTCGCCCTCGAAGAAGTGGAAGCGCGGATGGCCCATCCACGGCGCGACGCGATCCGTCTGCATGTCCATGCCATAGACCTCCCAGCCGGTCCGCTCGATGATGTGCCGGGTCAGGTGATGGCCGATAAAACCGTTGACGCCGAGGATGAGAATTTTGAGCACGGGAGTTGCACGTGGTGAATGAATGGGGGTATTGCCTCAACGATCCGCCGCAACCCAACGGGCGGGAAACCGGCTTGCGAAAGAATGGGAATCCAGCCGGATGCGGCCGTCGGCCCAGTGCGCCGACAACACGCGCAGCAGGCGGCCATCCGCTGCAAGCAGCCAGAGTGCGCCATGGTCGGCTACCAGACGAAGTCCGGTGCCCGGCGCATGCAGCGCGGCATCGCTGCGCAACGTTCGTTCCACGACGAGGCGAGCGCCGCCGAGTTCCAGGAAAGCGCCCGGGAACGGCGGCGCAAGCGCGCGCACCCAGTCATGAATCTGCGCGGCAGGCGCATCCGAGGGAATCCGGCCGTCCTCCGGCCGGCGGCCGCCGAAGTAGCCGCCGCGTTGGAGATCCTGTGGCACCTCCGGTGCGGTGCCGTCGACCAGCGAGGGCAGGGCGCGTGCCAGCACGATCTCTGCGGCCACCGAGACCTTGGCAAAGACTTCAATTGCGGTGTCGTCGCCCAGGATCGGCACCGCACACTGGTCGACGATCGCGCCATTGTCCGGCTTGGCATTCATTCGGTGCAGGGTGGCGCCGGTCTGCCGCGCGCCGTGCAGGATGGCCCAGTTCACCGGTGCCCGCCCCCGGAATTCGGGCAGCAGCGAGCCGTGCATGTTGAAGGCACCCCGCGCGGGCACGTCCAGCCAAGTCTGGCCAAGCATCCGCCGGTAGTAGAACGAAAAGAGGAAGTCGGGGCGGCAGGCACGGGCTTCGTCGAGCAGCGTGTCGGTGTGCGGATCGTCGGGCGACACGCAATGCAGTCCGTGCTCCGCCGCGAGCGACGCCACGCTGCGAAACCAGATGGTCTCGCCGGGCGCATCGCGATGCGTGACGACAAGGGGAATCTCGACACCCGAATCGAGGAGCACCTGAAGGCAGCGCACGCCCACGTCGTGGTAGGCAAAGACGATGGCTTTTGGGGTCATGCCGCGTCCTTTTCCGGCGCCTTCTCCAGCACCGCATTCACCACGTAGCGCGGCCGCGCGCGCACCTCCTGGTAGATCCGCCCGATGTATTCCCCCAGCAGTCCGATGCCGAACAACGCCAGGCCGACGAGCAGGAACAGCAGCGAAAACAGGGTGAACACGCCACCCTCTTCGGGACCGAGGAAGATGCGCCGCCCCGCGAGTACCAGGAACAGCATTCCCGACAGCAGCGACACCACGATGCCGAGCATCGAGAAGGCCTGCAGGGGCACCAAGGAAAAGCCCGTGACCAGATCGAAGTTGAGTCGGATCAGTTTGTAAAGCGAGTACTTCGATTCACCGGCGAAACGCGCCTCGTGATTGACGACCACTTCGGCCGGATTGCGTGCGAACTGGTAGGCCAGGGCCGGAATGAACGTGTTCATTTCCGCGCACTGGTTGATGAGCTGCACCACGCGCCGGCTGTAGGCGCGCATCATCGATCCGTGATCGGTCATCACAATGCCTGTGATGCGGTGGCGCAGATGGTTCATCGCGCGCGAGGCCCAGCGTCGCCAGGCGGCGTCTTGCCGATTCTTGCGGATGGTGCCGATGCAGTCATGGCCTTGCCTGAAGGCGTCGAGCAGGAGGCCGATGTCTTCAGGCGGATTCTGGAGATCGGCGTCGATGGTCAGGATGCACTCGCCGCGACACCGTTCGAAGCCGGCCAGGATGGCCTTGTGCTGGCCGAAGTTGCCGTTCAGGATCACGACCCGCGTGATGCCCGGGCGCTGGTTGAACTGCGCCGCAAGCAGGGCCGCGGATCGATCCTTGCTGCCGTCGTCGATGAAGATCACCTCGTAGCGCACGGCCAGCGCGTCGAGCGCCCGGTAGAGGCGCGCGAACAGCGCGTCCAGTCCAGCCTCCTCGTTGTAGACCGGAACGATCACGCTCAACTCGGGTTGCGCAACACGGGCGAGGGCCGGATCCAGATCTGCCTTCATGACCGCTCCAGTGTCGCCACAGCATTTTCCGTCGCCCTGCAGACGCGCTCCACGTCTTGATCCGACATGCCGGGAAAGAGCGGCAGGGTCAAGGTGCGCCGCCCGATATCTTCCGCGACTGGAAAATCGCCTTCGCGCAGGCCCCTCGCGTTGAACATCGAGAAGAGATGCATGGCCGGGTAATGGACGCCGACGCCGACGCCGGCGCCGCGCATGGCGGCGATGAAATCGCCACGCCGTCCCGCGAGCCGCGCCGGCAGCAGGGGCTGGAACAGGTGCCAGTTGCCGTGACCCTCGTCGTCGCGCGGCGGCAGCTCAAAGCCCAGCGCCGGGTTCCAGCGGGCGAAGTAGCGCGCTGCCAGCGCCTTGCGTCGCTGTCCGAAGGCATCGACCTGCCGCAGTTGCCCCAGGCCGATGGCCGCCGCCACGTCAGTCATGTTGGCCTTGCCGCCCCAAGCCTCCACGTCCATGCCCCCGTTGGGCAGGCGGATCACGCCCTGCAGCCGCAGACGCTCGAAACGCTGCGCCTCGCGGTCGTCGGCGAGAACCAGGCACCCACCCTCCGACGTTGTCATGTTCTTGTTGGCATGAAAGCTGAAGGACACCAGGTCGCCGAAGCTCCCGATAGGACGCCCCTTCCAGCACGACCCGAGCGACTGGGCGGCATCCTCGACGACGCGAAGCCCGCGCCGCTGGGCAATCTCGTACAGCCGATCTCGATCAACCGGCAGCCCTGCAAGATCGACCGGCATCAAGGCGCGGGTGCGCGGCGTGATCGCGGCTTCTATCCGGTCGAGATCGATGTTGCGCGTGACGGGATCGGCGTCGACGAACACCGGCGTCGCCCCAATGGCCAAAACGACATTGGCGGTCGCGACCCAGCTCAGCGGCGTCGTGATCACCTCGTCGCCCGGACCCACGTTGCACAGCCGAAGCGCAAGTTCGAGCGCAGCGGTCGCTGAATTCACGAGCCGGACGTGCCGCCCCGCGAACCGCGCGGACAGCGCAGCCTCCAGCGCCGCACACTTCGGTCCGGTGGTGAGCCAGCCCGAGCGCAGCACCGCAGCGACCTCGTCGATCGTCTGCTCGTCGATAGAAGGCCGAGCGAAGGGCAGGTATTCCGCTGCCGTCATGCGGCGCTTCCGCTGCGGGCGACCAGCGTCACGCCGATAAGGATGACGCCCATGCCGATCCAGCGTTGTGCGGTCACGGCCTCATGGAACAGGCCCCAAGCTACCAAAGCGCTCACCACGTACCCGATCGACAGCATAGGATAGGCGATGCTCACGTCGACCCGCGAGAGCGCGACAATCCAGACTGCGACGCTGATCGCATACAACGCAAGCCCCCCCAGAATCGAAGGGTGCTGTGCCAATGACAGACCGGTTCGCCACAGCGCGGCTCCGCTGGAAACCAGAGAGATGGGCCCGACGCTCATCGCGCCGGCCTTGAGCAGGAGCTGCGCGCCCGCATTGAGCAGCACGCCGGTCAAAATCAGTACGAAATCAAAGAACTTCATGGCTTCATGACGACGACACGCCGGGCGTCTTCGAAGACGGTTTTCATGGGCAGGTCATGCGCGCGAAGTGCAACCCAGGTGGCCTTGTTCATGTAAGCGACGGCACGCGGCAGCGAGCGCCACCGCGCCTCGAACACATCGAGCGAATCGATCGACCTGCCGGGTTCGAGGCGCTGCCCGAGCGCGAACTCGTCACGGTAGTCCACCAGGATGACGTCACGGCGGAAGTAGAACGGCAACGTCTGGTCGTATGACTGCACCGCGAAGACGGGCGTGTCGACGTCAATCAGCGGCGCCACGGCAGCGGCGATCGGTTCTGCGCTCTTCATGCGGCCGAAACCGTCGTGCGAGTTCAGCACAAGGATGACTGCCAGCGCGTGCCCGAACGCCAAGGCCAGCACCGCCAGCGTCGTGCGGCCTCGCCCCAACCACCACCAGGCCAACGCCGCTGCGGCCAGTGCGGCTGCAGCCCCGAGCCGCGCGGCGCTCGCGATCGGCGCGACGACTTCCACTGGCGTGGTGTGGGACGCAAGCCGACTCGCCTGCGTGGATGCGAGCACGATCAGAAGCCAGGCAATGGCGGGCAGGGCGAGGTGGCGCCGCAAGGTGGCGGAGAGCGCCTCGCGCAACTGCATCACCACGAGAAGCGCCAAAGCAGGGAACATCGGAAGGATGTAGGACGGCAGCTTCGAACTGGATATGCTGAAGAACACGAACACGAATGCACACCAGGCGAGCAAGGTATCGCGGGTCTGGATGCCCCATGGCGCCGGGCCGGTCGGCACACGTCGCGCAATCCAGGGCAGCGCGCCCGTCCAGGGCAGCATCCCGCCGAGCAGCAGGGGCACGTAGTACCAGATTGCTCCTTCACGCTTGTGCACGTCGGTGAGAAACCGGCTGAAGTGTTCGTGAATGAAGAAGAACTGAGCAAAGGCCGGATTGCGCGCAGAGGCCAGCACGAACCACGGCGCCGCGACGACGAGGAACAGCACGATCGATGGCCACCAGAACGCGGGTCGCCAGAGACCGAAGCGCCGGCGCCATAAGCTCACAATAACCAGCACGGCGCCGGGGATCACAATGCCTACCAAGCCTTTGCTCAGAACTGCACCAGCCATGGCGATCCAGGCCGCGAGCATCCAGCGCCGCGCCCCTCGCCTGCCGGTTTCGCTGCTCGCCAGCAGGAACGCACACAGCGCACCGGTCAGGAAGAAGGTCAGGCCCGCGTCGAGCGTCAGGTAGTGGCTGTTTCCGACGATCCACGTCATCGAGCCGGTCACGGCTGCGGCCTGCAATCCACTGGTTCTGCCCCAGAGGCGCGCCGCGGTCGCGCCGACCAGGACGATCGTGAGAAAGCCTGACAAGGCCGGCCAGAGACGCGCGGTGAACTCGGAAATGCCGAGCGCACCGAAAGCCATTGCACCGATCCAGTACTGCAACGCCGGCTTCTCGAAATATAGGATCCCGTTGAGCCGCGGACTCACCCAGTCGCCGCTGCGCGCCATCTCGAGCGCGAGCGTGGCATAGCGACCTTCGTCCGGACTGATCAGCGATCGTGTACCCAGGCCGATGAACCAGACGAGCAGGCACAAGACCATGGCCACGCCGACGAGCAGGAGCGGAATGCGCTCCCGGCTATCTTGAGACACAGGCATGCGGCAGATAGATCTCGGTTGGTGACACAGTGCGTGGATTCGTGATGCCAGGGCGCCTTGACGCGAGCACCCGGCGATTGGCTGTGTCCGATGGTTTCAGAATCCGACTTACGGGCAACTTAATCTGTCGCGGCATCGACGATGCTAGGCAAACAAGGCTGACTGGCACCTGCCGGCATGCACGTCATTAATTTTTCATACGCCTGTCAATTTCCCATCGAAAAAAGACAGACCTGTGGAGCGTCGTCGTCCCGTGAGAGATCAGGAGGTCGTCGGATGAAATGCACCGAAACGTACCTGAACCCTCAGGCCGGCGGCATTGGCAGCAGAGGAATCCAGCAAAAGGATCCCGGCCCCATGACGTTCCGCGATGGCGCGAACGATGGCCAGTCCGAGTCCGCTTCCGCTCACGTCGGTGGCGGCGAAACCGGCCTCTCCGCGGTAGAACCGGTCGAAGACGCGTTCACGCTCCTTCGCTGCGATGCCTGGCCCGTTGTCCTGCACTTCGAAGACCGGAACATCACATTCAACGCGCGTCCGGACATCGACACGGCCTGCAGGCGGCGTATAGCGAACGGCATTGGCAACCAGGTTGCGCATCAGGATTTGGATCTGTTCGAGGTCACCCTTGACCCATACCTCGCAGGGCGCCTCCGCCCCGAGATCGATCTGCTTCTGCAGGGCTTCCCCGTTGTACTCCACGACGACGGCCTGAGCCAGGGCTGCAAGCTCGACGAGGCCGTGGTTCAGCGCAGGCACGTCGGGCTCGAGTCGTGAGAGATCTAGCAATTGCACGATCATGCGCTGCGAGCGCTCGATGCCCAGGCGCAACTCGCCAACGGCCGCCGCCTGCTGCTTTGCGTCCTGCGCACGCTCAAGATTCTGCAATTGCAGACGCAATGCGGTAATGGGCGAGCGCAGTTCATGCGCCGCGTCGGCGACAAATCGCCGTTGCGCGCCGAACGCCTCGGCGAGGCGCTGCATGAGGCCGTTGATGGAATCAGCAAGAGGCTGGATCTCGAGCGGAACTGCCTTCGCGTCAATCGGGTTCAGTGTTCCGGCGCTGCGAGCTGCCAGATCCCTCGCGGTCGCATCGAGCGACCTGAGCCCACCGCGCAATGCGACCACCAGCAAGCCACCAATGGCCAGAATGAGCAGCGCCATTGGCAGCAAGAGCTTTGATGCGGCATGAGCCGCCAGAATTCGGCGTGACGCCGCGCGCTGCGCAGCCTGCACGACACGGTCTGGGGTCACGATGGAGTAGATATGCCAGGCGTTGTCGCCTGTCCCGATGCGCGATATGCCGTTGACCGCACTAAAGGGGAGATCCACCGAGGGCTCGGATGCCGACAGCCGGTGGCCGTCACGATCCCACATCACCGTGGTGAAGTCGAACACCCCCGCTTCCTCGTAGGCGGGCGGCAACACGACGGATCGGCGCGCCTGCTCCTCCACGGCCCCGGGGGGCGGCTGTAGGACGAGTGAGAGCGCCACCTGCCGCAGGTTCCCGTCGAAGACCTCGTCCATCTCTTCAAGAGTGACGATGTAGGACGCAAGCACCAGCAACAATGCACCGAGGCTGAGGGCGCCAAGCACCCAGATCAGAAGCAGGCGCTCGAGCGAGCGCATCATCGTGCGTCAGTCTCCTTGAACGCAGTAACCGACGCCTCGGACATTGCGGATGACCTCGACGCCCAGCTTGCGCCGCAGGCGATGGATGTGAACCTCCACCGCATTGCTGCCGAGATCGTCATTCCAGTTGTAGATCGACTCCTCGAGCTTTTTGCGTGACAGCACCGCGCCCGGCCGCTGCATCAATACCTCGAGCAGCGCGAACTCGCGTGCAGACAGCGCGACCAGTTCGCCTTGCCAGCTCACCCGCTTGCTGACCGTATCCAGTCGGAGTTGTCCGCAGATCCTCACGGAGGAAGCTGCAGCCGCGCATCTGCGCAATACAGCACGCATGCGTGCGACGAGCTCGTCGATGTCGAAGGGCTTGACGATGTAGTCATCGGCGCCTTCGTTGAGCGCGGCGATCCGATGAACGACCGAATCCCTGGCAGTGGCGATCAAAACCGGCGTCGAGTCCGACCTGCCTCGAAGGGCCTTGAGCAGGCTCATGCCGTCCTGCCGCGGCAGGCCGAGGTCGAGCACGGTCAGGTCGTAGTCGCCTCCAGCGAGCGAAACCTCTGCGGCGTTGCCGTCAGCGACCCAATCGACAGAAAAGCCCGCATCGAGCAGGCCGGCGAGCATGGCCCGACCGATCATTGCGTCGTCTTCCACGAGAAGTATTCGCATGTTCAACCCCGCCGCCGTTCTGCTGTCAATCCTTCGCGGGAGAGACGGGGCGCTGAGCCAGGCCCGCGCGCACGGTCCACGCCACCGCCACACCAAAGGCTGCGACGGGAAACGCCGCCCCGACATCCAGGGGAAACTGCACCCCGAGATAGATGCGATCCCAGCCCACGGCAAGCCCGAGCGTGAACAGAGGAAATCCAAAGGCAGCGAAGCGCCGCGTGGCGAACGCGGCGATGGCGGCGGTCCAGAACAGCGTGACGTGGTCGCTCGGAAGACCTCGGTCCAGAGCATGGACAAGATACTGCGTGCCGAGATGCAAGTCGAAGGGGCGAGGCTGCGGCCAGACCCATTCCACGAGTTCCGACGCCGCGAAGGCGATGATGCATGCGAGGGTCGCCCACATCACGTCGCTGCGCTCCTCGCGATTTCCCAGCCACCCGGCCAGGATCACCACCACTGGCAATACCAGAATGGAGTAGCTCGCCAGCGCAAGTGCGAGCGCGAGCCGCATGCCGTCCAGTCCTGGACCGGCATTGAGCAACTCGAAAATGTGAATCTGCCATTGACTCACGAGAGGGCGCCGCGCACCGGGGCGCGGCCGATGAGGGTCGGGTCGCAGGGCATTCGTAGAGCGTAATTCGCGAAGACTTACCCGGAACTGATGGAGCCCGACTTTCAGCCGACGCGGCGCAGTGCATTTTCGCGATGCAGGGAGCTGCTCGTCCACGCATGGTTTGTGTCGCCATGGCCGCCTTAGCTGGCTGTGCCCCGGCAGGATGCGAACGCATCCATTGCGGCGTTGTAAGTCGGCGTCTTCACGTCGAGCACCCCGAGCACCGTGTGATAGAGGTTGTCGTGGGACAGTCGGGTGTCGAGGCCCTTGCGCAGACAATCCTGCTCGAGGCGGGTTCTGTGGGCAATTAAGTCGCCAAGCCACGTTGCCATCGGAACGTGCTTCTGCACTCGCGGTGCGAAGCTGTAGGGTATACCGTGCAGAGACAGAATACTCGCCGAGCGATTCACCATGGTCGCTGATGTAAAGGAGCGCAGGATCGTAGGTGCCCGATCGCTCCAGCAGCCACCCGATCGTCTTGTCGAGAAACCTGTCGGTGTACAGGATCGAATTGTCATAGGCATTGACCAGTTCAGCGTGACTGCAATCGGCCAGCGCATTGGTCTTGCATTCTTCCGTGCTTGGGCTCGATAGATGGCGTGAAGGGAGTGCGCGTGGGTGGCTCGTTCTCAGAGGTCGACATGCACGAAGTCTTGCGAACCGCGCTTAATAGTTGCTGAACCTCTCGATCAGTTTCCGTTCAGTTTGACTCCGTCGCCAGTCGATCCCGTCGAAGGTGTTGTTGCTCGTCGGCAATCGACCACGGTTGTTCAGGATAAGCAGCATTGTTTCGCACCACTGGTAGGGGGGCGCCCAGGCCACAAAATGCGTTGCGGTGGATGATCGACGGTCGCATACCTGTTCCCTTGCAGACCCCTGGAGTCCTCGGTCGACTGGAGTGTCAGTGGCCGACCCAGGGGCGAGGAATGCAGTTGATCGCGCAGCGCGTTGAAGCGCGCCTGCAGATTCCCACTGTCGGGCGCGCCGAAGTCCACGAACCGAAAGACATCGGCGCGAGCGGGGCCGCAAGGGTCACAGGAACGCTTGCATCACATCGCGCGATGCACACTTCCCCCGCAAGGGCAATCAACTGTGCCCCCCTGCAACGGGAGCAGCCTTAGGGTCGCGGCGCGCGGCCAACGCGGACGCGAGTGTGCCCGCGGCTACTCCGAGCCCCAGCCCACCAAGCACATCCATCGGAAAATGCACACCCAGATAGATCCGCGCGAATCCGGTCAGCACGGCAAACACACCTATCAGCATGCCGGCGTGACGCAAAAGCGGACGCCACAGCATGAAGGTCGCCACCGCGAACATGACACTCGCATGGGCACTGGGCATGCCGCCACGGCCGCTGTGCATGGCGAAATTGGGACTCAGACCCAGCATGAACGGTCGCGGTGTATTCAGCCAACCGGCGATCAGGTGTGCAGCCTCGCCCACAACGCCGGCCAGGATGATGAGCAGCAACACGTCGGTTCGGGCCGGTCGAATTCGAATGGCAGCCCAGACAATCACGACGGCGATCAGGCCAGTTGCCACGGGTGAGATCGCGAGTGCGGCCTGCAGCATCAATGGCGTCGGGTTCGAGCCGGCGCTCAGGTGCGTGAACAGAGCGAGGTCGAGTGAATTCATTCGCTGGAGCGAGGCAGTCAAGCGGCGATACTGCGCGCGAATGACTTAAGGAAAACTTAATGCCGGTGCGGCGAGCTGGAGCTTCAGACCTGAAGCAGCGCGCCGAAGCCGTGCCACGCTGTGTTAAGGATTCGATAAGGTTGGGCACTCAACATGGCGATCTTGGAGAGCACATGACCACGAACGCAGACAACCGATCGCATCCATGGTCACGTCCGCTTCTCGTACCGGAACGCCTGCGATGATGGAGCCGCCTACATCCCCAGCCAAAGCCGAGAACGCCGCCCCGGAATGGCAGAGGGTGCTCGTTTGGGATGCACCCGTGCGCGTCTCCCATTGGCTCATGGTTGCATGTTTCATCGGCGCCTATGTGACAGCCGGACAAGATACGTGGCGCACAGTCCATCTGGCGTTGGGCTACACGATGGGCGGCCTCGCGGTATTCCGCATCGTTTGGGGTTTCACAGGCACCCGCCATGCACGTTTCGCGAGCTTCGTCGGAGGTCCCAAAGCTGTTGCGAACTACCTGCGGCATTTGCCCCACGGATGGGGAAAGCGACACATCGGACACAGTCCCGCAGATGCACTATCCATCATCGCGCTATTACTGCTGATGCTTGTCGTCGGCGTATCGGGCTGGGCGACCTACAACACCCATGCGCCGAGCCGGCTGAACGAGCTTCATGAGGGGGCGGCCCATGCGATGCTCACGGTCGTAGGGTTGCACATGGCGAGCGTCGCATTCGCCAGCTGGCGCTCGGGCGAAAATCTGCTGCTTTCGATGATCGATGGAACCAAGCTGGGTTCGACCAGCGAAGCCATTCGAAGCGCGTGGCACAGCGTCGCCTTGCTTTTGGTCGCAGCGGTTCTCGGCTTCTGGTGGTATCAATGGAGAAACGCCGCCCCCGTGGCCTCCGCTACGGCGCAACTCGCCTCTTCCACCGAAGTTCGGCATGCGCCTGGCGCCGACGAATAGTTCCTGTCGGCCATCCCTCCTTTATGCGCATCCTTCTCGCGGAAGACGACACTTTGCTCGGAGATGGACTTCGCGCCGGGCTCCAGCAGCTCGCCTTTCAGGTCGACTGGGTGCGCGATGGCGAGGCCGCCGAACATGAGTTGCGGACGAACCCTTACGCGGCCGCAGTGCTGGATCTGAGCTTGCCCGCCAAGGATGGACTGTCGGTTCTCGCAGCCATTCGCAAGGCCCAGGTGAAGCTGCCTGTGCTCGTGCTGACAGCACGGGACGCAGTGCGCGATCGCGTGCGCGGCCTCGATGCGGGAGCGGATGACTACGTCGTCAAGCCGGTGGACATGCACGAGCTGGCGGCACGCCTGCGGGCGCTGGTGCGGCGCTCGCATGGCCAAGCGCAGGAATGCATGGCGGCCCAGGATGTCGTTCTCGATCCCGCCGCGCGCGCGGTCCACAGGGCCGGCGAGCCGGTGACACTCTCCATCAGGGAGTTCGATTTGCTGCATACGCTGATGCTCAACGCCGGCCGTGTGCTGTCGCGAGAGCAGTTGGAGCAGCAGCTCTACAGCTGGGGGCAGGAAGTGGAGAGCAACGCCATCGAGGTGCACGTCCATCGCCTGCGTCGCAAGCTGGGCAATGCGTTGATCCAGACCGTGCGGGGTGTCGGTTACGTGCTGATGCGATCGTCTTCGCCACCATGACTCGGCCCGCCTACTCGCTGCAGGGCCGGCTGGCATGGCTGGTGCTGGGTCTACTCCTCGCAGTATGGGGCGTTACCGCCGCCATCGTCTGGTTCGACGCGCGCCACGAGATAGAAGAAATTCTCGACAGCCATCTTGCGCAAGCGGCAGCCTTGATCATTGCCCAGCAGGATCCATCCGGGAACGAACACCAGATCAATGCGCCCGCACTGAACCGCTACGCCTACAAGACCACGATCCAGGTCTTCCGCGACGAACGCCTGGTGCTGCGGTCCGCTAACGCTCCGATCCAGCCGCTCGTGGATGGCAGCCGCGGCCAGGCAACGGGGTTCAAGACGGTTCGGTTCGACGGCTCGGAGTGGCGTGTGTTCGCAGTCCACGACCCCCAGGCCAGGCTGCAGGTCTTTGTGGGCGAAGAAGGCAAGTCCCGGGACGCGATCCTTTGGGCCGTTCTTCGAAGCACGCTGTGGCCCTTGGTCGCCGCCTTGCCGCTGCTGGTGCTGGCGGTGTGGTGGGCGATGCACAAGGGGATGCGCCCGATGCGCATGCTCGGCCGCTCGCTTGTCGAGCGCCGGCCGGATGCGTTGGACCGCGTGCGGGTCGATGATGCTCCCGCCGAGATGGTGCCGATGATCGGCGCGCTCAATGCCTTGTTCAAGCGCATCGAGATGCTGTTGGAATCCGAACGGCGCTTCACGGCCGATGCTGCCCATGAACTGCGAACGCCCATCGCAGCGATCCGCGCGCATGCGCAGGTGGCGATGAACGAGGCAGACGCCGAACTGCGCCGCCATGCGTTGCAGAGCACGCTGGATGGCTGCGACCGCGCCACGCACCTGGTCGAGCAGTTGCTGACGCTTTCGCGCCTGGAGGCCGATGCAATGCCCGAGGAAACGGCAGTCGACCTGCACGCCGTGGCGCGCGACGTACTGGCCGACATCGCGCCCCGGGCGATCGCCAAGCAGCAATCCCTGGAACTGGACGAAGGCCCGCCGTGCGTGATCCGCGGCGACGAAACGCTGCTGGCGGTGCTGATGCGCAACCTCGTCGACAACGCCGTCCGGTACAGCCCGCCGTCGGCCCGCATCCGGGTGCGCGTCGCGTGCGAGTCCCCAGGCGTGCGTTTCAGCGTGGAGGACGGCGGCCCCGGATTGGGAGCGGCAGACATGGAACGGCTCGGCGAGCGCTTCTTCAGGGCGCTGGGCACCTTGGAAAGCGGCAGCGGCCTGGGACTGTCGATCGCACGCCGCATCGCTGCCGTCCATCAGATGACGATCGACATGGCCCGTTCCGAGTTTCTTGGCGGACTTGCAGTCCACGTTCACGGGCTGCCGAAGAGGCCGAACGATCCAGCTCCCGGTCAAGAGGACAAGCTTTGAGCAATGCGAAATCCTCGGGCGCAGAGCGCCACATCCTGTGCATGAAGTGGGGCACGAAGTACGGCCCCGAATACGTCAACCGGCTCTATGCCATGGCGCGCCGCCACTTGCGCGGCGATTTCCGCTTTGTCTGCCTGACGGACGACCCGCGGGGCGTCCGCCCCGAGGTGCAGTGCCTGCCCATACCGGCGCTCGTCCTGCCCGCGGGCATTCCCGAGCGCGGGTGGACCAAACTGGCCACGTTCTCTGCCGATCTCCACGGCCTGCGCGGCACGGCGCTCTTCCTCGATCTCGACGTGGTGATCGTCGCCGGCCTGGATGCATTCTTCGAGCATCCGGGCGAGTTCCTGATCATCCACGACTACAAGCGGCCGTGGCGCGTGACGGGCAACTCGTCGGTCTACCGTTTCGAGCTCGGCGCCCATCCGGACGTGGTCGAGCACTTCCGGACGCATTTCGCCGAAGTGCGCTCTGCATTCCGAAACGAGCAGTCTTACCTGTCGGACTTCATGCACCGCAAGGGCCGCCTCCTGTATTGGCCGGCCGGCTGGTGTCGCAGCTTCAAGTACCACAGCATCCCAGCCTGGCCGAGCAACTACTGGCGTGCACCCTGTGTGCCGCAGGATGCGCGCATCGTGATCTTCCACGGCGAGTGCAATCCACCGGACGCGCTTGCGGGGCAACGCAATCGACATTTGCGCTTTATCCGCCCTGCAGGCTGGGTGGCCGAGCACTGGAGGGAGTGATCGTGCACCGAGCAGCAGCTTCGTCATCGGTCAAGCGTGATGGTCGAGCCGTCCGCCAGAGCCATCTTTTCGGAGAAGGCGACGCCGAGCGGATCCGGCCCCCGCGCGCGTCAGGCCTGCGGTGTGGGAACACAAAGCTGAACCCGGAGTTCAGCATGCTTTCACAAGCGCTACCTAGAGTGGCGCCATGCCAATCCCGCGCCTTCGCCTTCACCACTTCAATCCGGCACGCTGTGTGGGATGACGTTTCGCCGTGCTGCTCGCTGCGATCCATCCCTTCATCGCCGTTCACCTTCGCCACGACGGGTGAGAGAACGAGCCCGGGTTCCGCATCCGCAGCGCGAGGGCGTTGACGCAATTCGAATTTCCGACGCAGACCTGCTCACGCAGCCTTTAGGATCCGCGTTTTCATGATCTTTGCAGGGCTTGTGTGTACTTACCCACATCTCGAACGTTTAAGGGAGTCACGTGGGCCGCGCGTTCGGAGGACAGGGTTTCGGTTGGGTCGCGGCAGGCCAGCGCGGTCGTCGACCACCAAGACTTCATAGCGGCCGAGGTCAGCCATGGCCATCGAGCGCCGCAGTCAACTCAAGGGCTTTTCGATCCCTCGTCCTCGGCGCTGAATGATTTGGAGGAATTCATGCCCTCTTCCAACACCCCGGCACCTTGCAGCAGCGCTTCCCTTGAGCTTCGGTAAGCCTCGCACGAAGTGGCAAGGTAGACCTCGGATTCCAAGCCAACAATTTTGCTGATCACCCAGTGATAGGTGCCGTCCTCGGCGCGGTCGACACGAAGCCGAAATGCCGCCGCCCGCTTGCGCGCCCTCTCTGGCCTAAGGCGCAACGAGATTGGAGCGCCATCGCTTGGCTGCAGTCCGATTTCGGTGGAGGGCGTCATCTAGACCCCTATATCGACGACGACGGTATCACCGGAATGATCGCGCCTTTGGTAGTCCGCAATCCACGCCAGAACCCTGGTCAGCAGAACTTCACGGATCTCCTCCGGTGTCATGTCCCCCGCTGGATGCGAGAGACAGCACACCACCTTTTTTTTGTAGGTGACCTCGGCCGTGAGCGAGTTCCCGCCCTCGCTACTGAAGAAGCGCAAGCCCCACTGAAGATTAGAACGTTCAGCAGTCATTGACGTGTTCTGCCCGTTAATGTGAGAACTTCACATCCACGTATTGTCCCGGCCCACTGGCCGAGTTTTGTAAGAAAAAGGCGCTACATGGGCGTAGGCTGGCTGGGTTGGCAGCCATAGCAACTTTGCTTACGCTGGGTAGAAGTTCCTGCAGGATGCGGGCGTGAGCTCGCGGCCTAACTCATCTGTCGCAGCGGCTATATTTGCCCCCGGCATTGAGACGCAGCGAAGGGAACCACCGCGCGGGGTCGGGCGCCAACACGGGGTCAGCGAGTATGGAATAGCGTATCCTTGGCCCAGCTTGCGTCACCCTTGCAAGGCGGGGACGCGCTGGGCCAACTTGCCCGATCGAACGCCGTCGTTCTCGCGCGCCGAACGGATGATCGCGTCCACGTCAGAGTCCGGCCCCTCGATGATTTCCTTCACTGCCGCGCGGTCCTGGCCGAGGCTGCGCAAGAGCGCAACCTGCGCATGCATCTCCTGCTCGATCGTGTGCTTGAGCAGTCCGGCCGTGTACTCGACGTGGCTGGTCAGGTCAAGAAACCGCCAGGCTGCTCCAGCGTCTTCATAGGCAGGCAGATTCAACCGGTCGATGCAACACACTAATAACTGCGTAGGCAGACGGAGTGCGAAGTACCGGGCACGGAGATGCACGGGCACAAGCAATTCACGATGGCCACCGACTCCAGGTCTACTTCTGCGGCCCAGGCAGCCCTTGGCAACGCGGAAGCAACGAAAACGCAAACGGACTGCTCAGGCAGTACATGCCGAAGGGCTTCGATTCGCCGAACGCCGCAGCGGGCGTCTGGAAGCCGAGCGACTTACGCGGCCTTTCGTTCAATTTTCGCGCGATCGCGTTGAGCTGAGCCTATGAGTAGCCCGAGATATCGTTGCATCGACCAGTTGAATCGCCATGGCGATCGGGTGCTCGTGAGCGCCGCTGCCGGCAAGCAGATCCGCTGCGAGAAGCCGCTGACTCGCAATCTGTCGAACTCGACTGACACGCACGCGCTGATTCACGTGCAAAACTCCTTTACTTCTTCGACGACTTGGAGGCCTCGTGGAGTTACCTCTCTACCTCGGCGGGATTGGTTCTGGGCGTCGATTGGGTGCTCGCAGCTCTCGGAAAGCCGGCCCCAGTTCTCAACCAGTTCACGGAAGGTTTGAAACGCTCCGCCGAGTTGATCGATGCCATCTAACCACACGCCATTGCGTTGAAATGAAGCTGCCTGATCTCGGATCTATGACGGACTTCGCGATGGCATTTCAGCCCATCGTGGATGTGGCGCGCCGGGAAATTTTTGCGCACGAGGCGCTGGTGCGCGGACCTCAAGGTGAAGGTGCGGCGGCAGTTTTCGCACGCATCGAACCTGAAGCGCGCATCGCTTTTGATCAGGCCTGTCGCGTCAAGGCGATCGAGCAGGCCGCCGTGCTCGGTATGCAGTCAAAGCTCAGTCTCAACGTGCTTCCCAGCGACGTTTGCGGTCACGAGGAGTGCTTCAGAAGCGCCATGGCGGTTGCCGAGCGCTGCAATTTTCCAGTTGATCGATTGGTCTTTGAGATTACGGAAGCCGAGCGCACCGAAGACATTCCTCGTCTTGTCTCAGTTTTCCAAACCTACAAGCAGTACGGCTTCACCTCGGCCATCGACGACTTCGGCGCTGGTTTTGCCGGCTTCGAACTCTTTGCGGGCTTCCAGCCCGACATCATCAAGATCGACATGCACTTGGTTCGCAACATTCACACCGATCGTGTCCGTCGGGCCATCGTGAAGGGTTTTGTCGCCATCTGTGAGGAACTCGATATGAAGGTGATTGCCGAAGGCGTGGAAGCGCCTGAGGAAGTTCATGTGCTACGGGATCTGGGGATCGTTTTGTTCCAAGGCTATTTCTTCGCAAGGCCCACTGTCGGGGCATTACCGGCGGTGGAGTGGTAGCCGCAAATAGCGCGATCGGGTCACGCACCTCATCAGGACAGGGATGGTGCCGTTGCTCGTCGTTCGAGACTTCGAAGGTGGACAGCAACCTGGGCAAGCGAAGCCCGCACAACACCCGAGATCTATTGCGCAGAATGGACGAGGAGAGCATTCGCCGCGCAGAACCGGTTCATCAGTGAATGGGCGAAAGAGAAGAGAAGTGTCAACGCACGCCTCGACGAAGAGCGCGCCCGCCTCGCCCTGCTTTGGGCCAGAGGCTCAAGGTCTTATGAAAACCGCCAGCTGCAGTCGCGAAGGCGCATTCTTTCAGTGATGGAATTCGAGACAAACAGTCGACACCGTCATGTGCCGGCGTGTCAACTTGAAAGCACGCCATTCTGCCGGGCGAAGTGAAGCGCCTGGGTGCGGCTCTTGACACCCATTTTTCGGAATAGTCTCCACAAGTGCACCTTGACGGTGTGCTCGGTGATGTCGATCTCGTCCGCAATCTCCCGGTTGGTCAAGCCGCGTTCCAGCATCACGATGAGCTGCGTTTGGCGTTTGGACAACTTGGTACTGACCTCATGGTCTTCTGCCGCTGCATTGGCGGCAGCGCCAAATTCCGAGGTCGGGTCAGCCAACAGAAGTCCACGCAGCGCGGCGGCGAGTTCTGTGGATCCCGCCGCCTTCTCGATGTAGATGTCGGCACCGGCCTCGATGCACGCCTCCTCGAAATCGCTCGCGGGCGACGCTGAGTACACGGCCAGCGGGACACGCGGAAAATGCGCTCTCACCGCGTTCACTCCCGAACATCCCTTGGTATCTGGAAGATTGAGATCCAGGCAGATCATGTCGGGAGCACCGCTTTCTGCGACAGCGGGCACAAGCTTGTCGAGGCGATCCAGCTCTACGATATTTTCCCCAGGGCGCAACCTTCGCAAGACCATGGTGATGGCGTCTCGCATCATCGGATGGTCGTCGACTACGTAAATGTTCATTCCGTTCAGTCTACGCCGCGTTGCCCTAACGTGCTGCCTAGGTGACCAGACGTATTTGCGAAACCGGTTGCGAAGCCGCCAATGAAGTACAGGACTCGGCTCGCCAACCGCTACGGCCTAGAAACGATGAACTGCTGTCCGTTCGGCGATGCTGGATCCGTCAGCGTCATCGGTGGAGTCACTCGCACGATGACCGAGCATGGCCGCGGAGCGGCCGTGGGCCGGGTAGGGCTGTCGCGAACGATTCGGGGAGGCGTCCGTCCGTGACGCGCTGGCGCCGTCCTCTTTATGGGATAGGCTCTTTCTCGGGCGCATCGATTGCGGGTGTTCGATTGGGCAGTTCGGGGCGTGCGTTTAGGCGCTGCAGCATGTCGAGCTGCAATGCTTCCTGCGCCTCGCGCAAGCTCTTCGCTGCGCGCGCTGTCGCATAAGCGACGTAGAGGGTCTCGATGTGTTTCTTCCAGCCCTCGACAGCCCGTTCCTGTTCCACATCTGCATCGAGCTCCTCGCGGGGCGCTCGACCGCCTTTGATCAGGTGTCGTTCCTGCACCGGGAGACGGCGGGCGGGGAATGCAGGAACTTCGATGCCTGCCTTGGTGAGGATGTTGGCCTTCAAGCTTGTCGTAAGCATCTTGTCTCTCCTGCAATCGCCGTACCAGCGTGGTGGGCCCCGTCTGCAGAAGGGCCAACCTCGACCATCATGCTCCAGTCGGGACTGAAGAAGAGGACGCGAGTGTGCGCTCGGAAGAAGCTTTGTGAGCCATGGAACCTTTTGACAGCCGCGACGCTTGAACTTGAACGCTGAGCGGGCGCCCGGAACCCGCGACGCATTCTTGACGATGCGACATGTGCTGCCGCTGCTTGGTGCCTAGAAGGATTCACCTCGCAGACAGGTGCTGTTGCCATTGAAGTCAAGTTTGCGACGTTCCTTGAAGTCCAGCATCCTTGTCTTCTGCCCGGCGGCCAGGTCGCCCAGATAGCTGACCGCGACTCATTGATGGAACCGCGTCGCCGCGACCAGCCCCCGCTGTAGGCCATTCCCAGATCGTCAGCTTCGGGCGGAGCATCCGCCTGTACGCTCCTTTGGCTAATGCACAGCAATCGCACGCGCGCCCCTCCAACTTCTCGCGGTCAAGCACCTCGATGCGCCCGCGTGAATAGCGAATCAGCCCGGCCTGCTGCAACTTGAGGGCGCTCCCGGTCACGCCTTGGCGACGCACGCCGAGCATGCCGGCGATCAGCTTCTGGGTCATCATGAGTTCGTTGCTGCGCTGTCGATCCAGGCTCAGTAGCAGCCAGCGGCACAACTGTTGGTCCAGCAAATGGTGCAGGTTGCACAGCGCCATTTGCGCCATCTGCGTCATCAGCGCCTGGACATAGCAAAGCATCAGCTGCAGCACCGGGCTGCCGCGGTCGAGTTCGTCTTTCATCGCCTGCGCCCGCAGCCGGAAGCCATGGCCGGCACGATGCACCACCGCACGACCGGGCGTGGAATCTCCGC
Source organism: Variovorax nitratireducens (assembly GCF_051216545.1). Lineage (NCBI taxonomy): Bacteria > Pseudomonadati > Pseudomonadota > Betaproteobacteria > Burkholderiales > Comamonadaceae > Variovorax > Variovorax nitratireducens. Next base: position 28,251 of record NZ_JBPJZO010000017.1, on the reverse strand, counting down.
CCAGGACAAGTGCAATTCCCACGAATCCCTCGTTGCCGACGACCGCCATCTCGGACGAATCGGTGTTTTCCATCACGCACAGAAGCGAGGCGATGGCGGTGGTCGGGAAATACGCGTGGCTCAGAGGATCACCTGGCCCGTAGAGCACCTGGCCCTGCGGCATCTCGACCCGTTCAAGCTGTGACAGCCAGCGCCGGGAGTCGGCGCCGGCCAGCGCGGCGAGTAGACGATTCCCTTTTACGTCGGAGGAGGTGGACATCCAGCAGAACTTGGCTTCGTTGCCGCGATGGCGACCTCGCGCGCGGCAGGTCGCCACCATAGGTCAAAAAATGCAAATTCGTATGTTCGGTGCCGCACAGATGAGTGCATAGACTGCTCGAACGGGACTTGCACCACTGGGCCGAGAGGCGGCTGCGCGCCCACGTGGCTGTGGCCTGGATGGCCGTTCATATTCAAGCTTGGGAGTTGGCGCAGAGTGCTCGCGCCCCTTTCGGGGGAGACGGAGAAGAGCGTCAGAAAACTTCCGACCGTCAGCAACATGCTCGGAGCCCTGGACGCCTGTCCGGCTGCCGGCGCTGCGGCGCCGACCGCGATGCTCAACCGCTTCAAGGCGATGCAGCTTCACGCCCTCAACTCGTTCGTGCACGGCGGCATCCATCCTGTGCAACGTCATCGCGATGACTATCCAGTCGCCATGCTGCGTCAGGTGCTGCAGTCTTCGAATGGTTTGATGACGATGAGCGGGATGGTGCTTGCGGTGCTCACCGGCAATCAGCTGCTGGCGTCTCGGATGAACTGAATTCATGCGGGGTTCGAAGACTGCGTGCCGGAGCTCCTCGCCTCGTACTGACGAGCTTGTCGGCGCCGCGCTCCGGGTGAGCCCCAGGGGCATCGTAGATGATGTTTCTGAAAACGTGCGCTGTCGGCGCGAAAAAAAGCCCGCGCGTGGCGGGCTTTGCGCTGGCCTGGCGGCGGGTTCAGGCTATTGCGGGCCTGCGCGGGCGCACTTCCCGTTCGATCTGCTTGGCCGATTGTTTTTCGGCGATCTTGAGATCGTAGGTCGCTTGCATGTTGATCCACCATTGGGCGGTACCGCCGAAGTAGCGGGAGAGGCGCAGCGCCATCAGAGGCGACACGCCACGGCGCTCGCGCACGATCTCGTTGACGCTGGGGGCACCGACATGCAGCTCCTTTGCCAACGCGCTCGCACTCAGGCCGAGCGGGACAAGGAAATCTTCGCGCAGCGTCTCGCCGGGGTGAATCGGCGGCATTCCATTCTTAAGCATGGCCTCGTGCCTTTCATAAAGACCGCCGGGGAGGGCGGTTCCGCGTCTTGCGGTCGGTAAAGATCGCTGGGCATTTGGCGCCGCCCGGCCTGCGCATTCAGTGTGGATCGTAGATCTTCACTTCTTCCGGGCCATCCTTGCCCCACTTCCAAGCAAGCCGCCACTGGTCGTTGATTCGAATGTGATGAAAGCCATCGTATTCCTTCAAATCGTTGCCGGGCGGCGAGCCCATGTCGTCGTTGACGGTCGCAGCATCAAGCTGCGTCAGCTTGCGCATCGCAACGCGGGCGATGTTGGCGAACTGGCGATTCTTCCCTTTGGTGAAAAGCTCCTCGGCGTCGGGATCGGAGAAGGACTTGATTGCCACGACTGCAAGTGTATAACGCTGTACGTTTAACGTCAAGCGTTACGGCTGTAACTTCAACAAGGTGCGCGCGTCTCGCCATCGAGCGCAAGGCACCCGAAGCCCAAGCCTTTGGCGTTGAGATGGCAATGGCTGGTGGTCGCCAACCGAACGGCGCCACATCGGCGGCGTGCGCAAGTAACCGCCGGGCCAAACAGTTTCGTCAGTTCTGATTTGGCACGCGGCACATTCTGATCACTACGCATTGCTTGGTGTTCGGCATGCCGAACACCAAGGTGTGGCGACAGCAGCGATGGCCCATTGAGCATGGATGTTCGGCATGCCGAACGCAGAGTCCTTGTATCGCTTTGAGGGCAGGATAGACTGGCGTCAGACATTGTTAACGGCCCATCGTTCTCCATGCCAAGCGCCCTTCGAACCGCTGTTCTCGGCACCCGCACTTCGAGCGAAACGAAGGCGCGATTTACCGCGCTGGCCGCGCAGCAAGGCCTCACCGAATCGGCGTTGCTTGCGCTGCTGATCGACCAAGTCGTGGCGACGAACGCGACATCCGACGCAATCGAGTCGACGCATCAACTCCGCGAAAAGCAGTGCGCGAGCGATTGCCTCACGCTTCGTCTGCGTCCGGGCGACAGGACGCTGGCGGACGCCAAGGCTGCTGCGCGTCGCATGAAGACATCGAGCTACCTCGCGATGCTGGTGCGCACGCATGTCCGTGGCGCACCGGTGATGCCACCTGCGGAACTGGACGAACTCAAAGGCCTGGTCGGGCATCTGGCCGCATTGGGCCGTCAGCTTCGATCCCTGGGTGAGGGGGTCTCGGCGCCGGGAGGGATGGCGAACGCGACGCCGCACCAGGTGCTCGTCGAGGTCGGCACCACGGTCGAGAGCGTGCGACAAGCCGTTGCCGGCGTGGTGCGCACGAACCTCACGAGCTGGGAGTCCGGCAGTGCCTAAGCACATCGTCACCTTGCCGCGCAGCGCCGGCATGGAACTGGACATCGTGAGCTACGGCCGGCGCGGGCCGGGTGGGACGCTACGGCTCAACTCCGAACAGGTCGAGCAGGTGAAGCGGACGGTGAGCCGCGTGCCGGAGGTGATGGTCAAGGTGTCAGGGGGCGCGCGGGACTGCGGCGGCGCCAAGGCGCACCTGAAGTACATCGGGCGACACGGCAAGCTCGACCTCGAAACGGACGACGGTCGCTCGGTGCTCGGGCGTGACGTTGCAGACGACCTGGCGGCCGACTGGCAACTCGATCTGTGCCGCAGCCAATACAAGCCCAAGCCTGCCGAAGGCGAGAAGGACACACGGGCGAAGCTGGTTCACAACATTGTCCTGTCCATGCCCGCCGGCACGCCCCCGGAAAAGGTGCTCAACGCGGCGCGCATCTTCGCCCGCGAGAACTTCGCGCTCCAGTACCGCTATGCGATGGTGCTGCACACCGACCAGGCGCACCCGCACGTGCACCTTGTCGTGAAGTGCGAGCACGAGACCACGCCGGGCAAGCGCCTCTACATCCGCAAGGACACGCTGCGCCAATGGCGCGAACAGTTCGCCGCGCTGATGCGCGAGCAGGGCGTGCCTGCGAATGCCACGCCGCGGCAGATTCGCGGCCAGGTGAAGGGCGCGCGCAAGGATCCGATCCATCACAGGCTGCGCGCCGTGCGGGCATTCCAGAATCTTCCGGACAGTCAGCGCGCCGCCCGCCGTCCGCCTCTCGGATCCACCTTCATGCGGCGAAAGGTCGAGGCCGTGGGCAAGGCGCCTCAGGCGGGGCGCCTGCCGCCCGAACCTGGAAGGGCAGGTTTGGCGGCGACCCGTGCCCAGATCGAGGTTGACTGGACAGAGACCGCCGAGACGCTGCGGCGGCAAGGCCATGAGGCGCTCGCAAGGCAGGTCGCGCAATTCACCGGCAGCATGCCACCCGTACGCACCGAACTCGAACGCATTGCCGCAGGCCTGCTGGAAGCATTGAAGGCGCGCGGACGCAATCCTGAGCCCGACCTTCAAGATCGGTCGCAGAACCGAAGTCGCTGACACGCGGCCCAAGAGGCCTGGGCGTGCCGGCCCACGGATGCCTCGAGCCCTGGACACGCCGCCGATGACGCGGCCAAGGCGCCTGTGACAGCCTTGGCGCGCGAGGCTCGCGACGACGAAGCCGATGGGTACTGAAAGAGTACGGATAGGCTACAGATTGGCTACAGATTGGCTACAGATTGAGTACACCCTGGGAGCGTCCTGGCGGACGCTTCGAAGGTGACGCTCTCGCCCGATCGTGCCGATCGGGCGATGTGGGTGGTTGGAGGCTGCGGCTGAGAGTCGATTGCTTATTTATTGAGCAGCCCAACCCCCATACACCATACGCACCTACCAGGTGCCCGCAAACCCGCATGCAGCCTCGAAAGTCCGGTATGACCGGTGCTCGGCAAGGTATGACCCCGAATGCGGAAACCCGCATGGCTGCTCGCTAGGAAGGTATGACCATGGCTGGTAGCGAAGGTGGTCGCCGCGGCGGCGCCGTTCAGACCACGTCCATCGGACTGCTCACAACGCGCTTGTAACGTTCCATCACAGCCGGCTCGACCCCCAACCAGTGCGCCACCTCTTCAGGCGCCGTCCCCCGGCGCAGCTGCCGCAATGCAAACGTGTGGCGCAGCCTGAAGGTTCCCCCGTCATTGCTGTCCAGGCCCGCCTCCTGAAGGAGTTGCCGGGTTGCCGCGTAATGCGACTGCTTGCTCCAGGGCTTGCCCGTGCGCGTCGACGGGAAAAGCGCGTCCCCCGGAATCTGCATCTCCAGGCGAACCACAAGCCAGTGCTGCAGCAGTTCGCCCGCCCAGGGCGCGATCGGCGTCTCCCGCGCAGCCGAATCCCCGTGAACCGGAATCGAAACCTTCCAGGGTCGCTCCCGCACCCGTCCGCCCCGAGAAATGGGCGACTTGAGCGTCAACGCCCGCACATCCGCCGGCGTCAGCCCGCCACCAAGATGCAGGCCGACCGCCACCCGGTTGCGCAGCTCCTGCCAGGTGAACGCCACATGCGCATCCCGACGTGCACCACTGACCCCCGGGCGAGGGCGCGCATTCGACAGAAACGCGATCAGATGCTTCGCCTCGGCCACTGAGAGGAACTCGGGCAGGGGATCGGCACTGGCCGCCTCGGCGTAGCGCACATGGGGATTGTCAGCAAGCCAGTCAGACGCCGCCGTATTGGGCTCTTCGCCTGTCTGCGCGGCATGGTGACGCAACACCCGATCCACCAGCCGCACCAGCCGCAACGCATGCCGGGGAGTGAGGGAGAGATCCGCGCTTTTCATGCCGAAGCGGGCCGCCTGGAACGCCTGCAGATCGGCCACATCCAGCGACGCCAGCGTGACCGCTGGCGACTGGCCCAGACACCAGCCCATGAACCCGCGCCACATCTCCCGGTAGACCTCGATCGAGCCTGGCTGGCGCAGCGACTGCGAAGCGCGCTGGTCAACCAGCCAAGACTCAAAGGCCTCGCGCAGCCCAGCCTGGGTGGGTACCTCGTCGAAAAGGGGAAGGGAAGTCATCGTGTAAATATACTAACGCCCAACGAACTAATCTGGTGGGTTACGACGGTCTTTATTTGCTCGGCGAAGTTAGGCTTCGTTGTGTTTGATTTGGATGGGTTTGCCGTTAGTGTATTTAATCCTCGCTCTCAGTGATTGGGGTGCGATGGCCTGGCTTGTCTGCTGAAGGCGCGCCAAGGCCCGCTCCAGCGACGACAGGAAGGCTCAGTGCGCCAGGGCTTCACGAACGATCATGTGAAGCCCCAGTGCGAAGAGGCTACCCAGAAAGCACTTGCAGAAGAGTGCCGGTGGAAGCTTCTGCCGCAAGTACTGGCCCAACGACATGCCGAGCAGCGCCGGAGCGACGCGGAAGCGTCCCCGACCGAATAGCGCCCGTTGAAGAACAGGCTGATGCCAGCACCACGGTCGACACGGTGAAGGAGATGCCCATCGCCTGGAACAGTTCGTCGCGGCTCAGATCGAGCGCTTGCAGATACGGAACGGCCGGCACGACGAACACGCCAGTGGCAGCGGTCACGAGACCGGTGGCGGCACCCATCCAAGGGCCCAGCCAGACCTCCGCGGCGTGCGACACAGACAAACGAGCCCCGGACAAGCTCCAGCCCGCGTAGCCGATCAGTACCGCGCCCAGGCCCGACATCGCCCAGGAGCCGCCGGCGCGCCGAGCAACCAAGCCCTGGCCAATGTCCCGATGCAGACGCCGGCCTGCATGGGCGTCAGGCGGCGCGGCAGGGGGCGAGCGTCGCCCACGGCCGCAACTGCCAGAGGTTGGTCACCAGAGAAGGCACGATGAGCAGCGCCGCAGCCCGGGAGGGTGACATCAGGAGGGCGAGCAACGCCATGGAAATGGTGGGTCGGCCCAGCCCGACGACCCCTTTGACCACGCCTACAAACCCAAAGACTGCTGTCGCCGCAAAAAGCAGAGGCAGGGCGATCCCCAAAACGGTAGATGGCATCTGAGATCCAGTGAGATTGAATTTGACTTTGACGTTGCGCAGCGTCGGCGAGCACCAGTCCATCGCTGCGGACGGTTCACATTTTTGGCGGGGCAAGAGGGCTCTGGCTGCGGACTTTGCCAAGCAGGCCTCAGGCGCAGCCTGAGGGAGGCCGTGCAATCTTGCGCAGATGCGCTTCGGCCTCGCCACCATCCCGATGGAAGACATGCATGCCCGCGGCCACCCACTGCCTGCCGCGTGGGGCCGATCAGGGGCGCGACTTCGTGCTGCAACTGGACGCGTTCGACGATGCGCAGGCCACACGGGAGCGCCTTGCAGGACTTAAGATCGACCTATTCGACGTACAGCCCGGCGTGCCCCCCTGTTGCAGCAACTGCAGGCCGGCATTCGCGACCTGGAGCCCCTGCAACGCCCGCCTGCCGCGGCTACAGTGACATCAGCATGGCAAACCTCTTTTTCATCGGCAGACGAGATCAGTTCTTCCGGCCTTTGACCCACGGGGACAGAGAGTGCTGCGCCGCTGTACTTCGGAGCCTATACGACCGTGTACACGGGCCGAATGCCGACTACTCCGAGACGCTGACCCGAGAGTTGGTTGTCAACATGATCTTCCAAGTGCTCGCTGACCCAGTTCTTCGGACATTGGCGTTCGAGCCGGGAGGGTCAATCTCCGCAGAAGAAGAGCGCACCTATGCCGGTGAGCTCGTGCGCAAGTTGAAGGAACACGCCTGGCTCGAAGACTACAAAGATCCGATTGACCTCAAGCCGACGCTCAAGATGACACGTGCTGGCAAGGAAGTCGCCGAGGTCCTTTCCAACCTGGACAACTCGCGTGCTCGTACCCGTCAGCGCAATATGCGTTCCGCCAAGAAGGCATTAGCCGCCTTCGTGGCTGGACATGACGTGGACGAGTTGCTGGATGGATACGACTTTGCGACCCGCGTGGTTCAGGACCTGCAAGACGACATCGAGTATTTCCGCACACTGATCCAAAGCTTGACGCGAGAGGCGCTTGAGCAAAAAGTCGCTTGGAGCGAGTTCAACGAATTTATTGAAAAGCGGTTTGCCAAGGAATACGCCGTCCGCCTTGTGGCCGACTCGGCTGAACGGCACCGGGGCCACATCGTCGAGCAGCTCGACCAGATTCGAGCGCTGCCAGAAGGTGTTCGCATCGGCGTGGACGCCAGCCTGCTGCAGCGCGCAGCCTGGCTGGAGCCTCAGGTGCAGCTTCGCAGTCCGACGTTGTGGTTGTGCGATCGAATGGAAAGCATGGTCGAGGCCGCCTGCAGCTTGAAGCTCCCGATGTTGCGATCGGAGATGAACAACTACTTGCGGCGGTTCACCAGTCTGCTGAGGCAAGCCCTGTCGCTGGACTACAGCGCACAGTCACCATTGGGGCGAGCGATGAGTCTGCTGAAGGAGCAACCCGTCGTAGACCGCCATGACTTCTTGGACGCGATGGCCGAGCGCATGGGTACGGCCGAGATTCGCTTGGCCGGCGCCGCCCTGCGTTGGACCATGCGTGAACGTGAAGTTGAGCGAGGCGCGCTGGCACCATTGGTGGTGAACGAGGCCAGTCGCATCGAGGCGGCCATGCGCCGCGCAGAAGCCGAGGCATTCGCGTTCAGCGATCAAGAGGTGCTCGCCGGGCTGCTGCCTTTCTTCAAGGAAGGTCGGTTGTCGCTTGACGGGCTGCCAGTGAGGACCGCCACCGAGGCCGTGCGCGTGCTGCATGCTGTGGGTGCTGCGCGCTCATCAGAGGGAAAGCGGTTTCTCAAGGCCATGAAGAAGCCTGAGGTGTTCGGCAACGCCTACTTTTCTGCCGACAACTTCGAACTCCAGGCCGACCTCTCGTCGCTCTCTGGCGGTGATCGCTGAGGCCCACGGCAATGATTCAGTCACTGCAACAATACTTGGACGAGCGCCTTCGGACCGAAGGAGCCGGTGGTGTTAAGGCCGACAGATTCGCCGAGTTGGCCGGCCGGTTGCTGTCCTCAGGCATTCTTTGGCGCGAATTTTCGCGTCCCGAGGCAGAGCTGTATGACGACGCAGCCCAGTGCGAGCAGCTGCTACGAGAGTACTTTGCCGCCACCGGCTTTGTGCTAACCCACGATGCCGACGCCACCATCTTTCGGCTGTATCCACCGGGCGAAGGCGGCGATGGCGACGACGACGGGGTCAAGCGACTGAAGGCTCGGCTGTCACGTGACTTTGTCGCCGCTGCCATCGCCCTGCGCTTCCTCTACACGGAGGCCCTCACCGGCAAGCGCGAACTCGTTAATGAAGTGCTGGTGATCAGTCTGGAGGAGTTGTCGCAGGCGGTGGTGTCGTTGTTGGCACACTCGTTGCCGGCTTCGAACGCTGATCGACTTGGCTTGTTGCGCGACCTGCGCAAACACCGCATCGTGCGCTTCAACGACGGCGAGGGCGCTGGCAGCATGGAGATGTTGCTGAGCGTTCTGCGTCCAGTCATGAGCTACGTAAGTGATGAGGCTTTGGACGATGCGCTGACAATCGCGGGTCAGGCTGCTGCCGCGCGATCGTCGCGAACAGGAGAGCGCGATGCTGGAAGCCTGGCAGCAGCAGGCGTCGATCCAAAGGCAGTTGTGCCGCCTGTAGTCGGAGACGCTGGTGCAGCAGTTCTTTCACAAGGCAGGCTGCTTTGAGGATCTCCAAGCTGATCACCTGGCAGTGGGGTTCCCTGGAAAGCCGGGAGTGGGTCTTCTCGGACGCGGTGCTGCTGACGGGCGAGTCCGGCTCCGGCAAGTCGACGCTGCTGGATTCGATCCAGACCTTGCTAACGGCTGCTCACCAGCATCTGGTGCAGTTCAACATCGGCCAGGACGAATCGACGCAAAGCCGCCGGGGCGGTAAGGAACCGCGTACGCTGGCGGCCTACGCGCTGGGGCAGCAAGCCGATGGTGTCTTCTTGCGCAAGCGATCGATCAGCTATGTGGCCCTGGTTTTCGAAGCCTCTGAAAGCGCGGGCGAGAAGGATCTGCCCTTTACTGCGTTGGTCGGCGTGGACGCCCATGAAGATGCGGCCAAAGCCACGCTGGGCAAGAGCCTTTTCTTTATCGTTCGCCGGCCCCTGGGTCTGGCGCACCTGCTGCACCGTGCCGTGGCCGACATGCAGCCCGCACCGATCCAGCCGAAGGACCTGTACCTGTACTTGCAGCATCAGCTGCGCGTAGGCCCCGAGGTGGTGCAGCGCTTCGAGGACAAGACGAGCTATCTGACGCACCTGTATGGCGCCATGATGGGCAAGACGGCCGTTTCGGAGGCCGAGGCCTTCAGGGCTGCCAAGTCCATCGTCAAAGCAATGGCGTACAAGGAACTGGGCAACGTCAACGACCTGGTGCGTGACGAGATCCTAGATGCCCACGATTTCAGCCGCGACTTGGACAAGATGCGCGAGCTGATGCGCTCGATGGCCAGCCTGAAGGCCGAGGCCGAGCGGCTGCAACTCAACATCGAGCGGCTCGAAGTTGTTGCCACGGCGGCTGGGCGCGTGCTGGACGAGTCGCGGCGCTTCGTCGTGACCACCATTGCGCATGGGATGCGAGCGGTGGACGATGCCGAGGGGGAGCTTGAGTCGGTGCGGCGTCAGATGGCGTTGCAGGTCAAGCGCAACCTGCTGCTCGAAGAACGCCTGCAGAACCTACGCGACGGCCAGAAGCAACTGGAGGAGCAGTTGTTCGCCGTGCAAACCCAGCTGGCGACCAGCGACGTGGCGCAGCGCAAGGCCGCCCTGGAAAGCGAAGTTCGAACCCTCCAAGAGCAATTCCGCAGCCATTGGGCCGCCACGATGACTGCAGCAGACGCGACGGCGCGGCTGGCCGCTCAACTGGAACAGTTGCTTGGCCTGGACCTCACGGCAGCACCACACCTGGCGGTTGCAGTCGCTGCGCTCAGGCCGACGGCGCACGCCGTATTGCGCCCCTGGCCTGCAATCGCTGCCGAGCTGGGCCGGGAAGCGAAGCTCGACGCCGACTTTCCGGCTTTTGAACTGGAGAGCTTCGACGCCGACCTGGCGCGCCTGGAATACGGCATACGGGGCCACGACGAGTCGCTGTCGGGCGCAGTCGTCACGGCGATGGCACAGGCCAGCCAACAGCGTGCTTTGCTTGCAGACGAACGCACACAGCGAGACGCCGAACTGCGCAACCTCCAGGCCGGCAGGTCACCGGCGCCGGATGCCGTGCGCGTCGCGCTGGAATTGCTGGAGCGCGAGCTGCCACAAGCACGGCCGAACATCTTGTCGCAGCTGGTCGAGCCCAAGTCCGGCACGACCTGGCAGAACGCTATCGAAGGCTACATGGGTGGTGACCGTTTTGCGCTGATCGTCGAGGCCGGCTTCGAAGCCGCTTGCACCAGGCTAGTGAAGCGCAGGTTCGCGCAGCGCTCTCCCAAGGTGGTGCAAGGCAGCAAGGCAATCGAAGACACGCGAGGGCGTGTGCTCGACGTCAAGGCCGTCATGCACGAATTGGTGTGCACGCATCCCGTGGCCAAGGCGTTCGTCTTGGCCCAGTACGGGAAGGTGCGCAAGGTGGACACCGAGGACGAACTTGCGCGCACGTCGCAGGGGTTGATGGAGGAGGGCATCGGCAGCCGGGGCTACGGCATGTTCGCGTGCCGGGCGCCGGACCAGGATCTGGCCTTCGGCGAAGCGACGCGCAGGCGCCGCATGCTCTGGTGCGAGCAGGATGTGTCGCGCCTGGACAAGGCCATTGACAGCCTCGACGGCCTCCACCGTTCCCTTGGTGCCGTGTCGCGGATGTTCTCGGGCGTGTCATTCACTGCCTTCGCGCCGCTGATGGAGGCGGTGTTGTCCAGTCAGCTTCAGTACTCCAGCGCAGCCCGATCGCTGGAGGCGCTGGACTTGTCGTCGATCGAAGCACTGGAGGTCGAGCGGAAGGCACTTGGCCAGCGCATCCAGGCCGGCAGGGATGCCTACGACACCGAAATGCTTCAGGTCGGCGAGAACAACAAGACGCTCAAGGATCTCGGTCTGCGCGAGAAAGGCCTACTGGAGCGGCTTCCGGCGCTGCACGCGGACCGAACAAACGCCATTGTGTGGGCACCACGTTTCGTGCAGGGTGCGTCGGAACTGGCGACCGAAGCCCAGTTGATCGACGAAGCCAAGGCACTGGCTGACAGCGCCGACGTCAGCTTGGATGCCCTGAGGCACCGGATCGGCGTTATGAACTCCGGCTTGCCTGCGACGCTGCGCGAGGTGGGATCCAGCGTGCACACTTACTTGATGGGCGTGCGCAACGACCAGGAGCGCTTTGTATACCTCGACCCTCCCAAGTCATTTGACCGTATCGAGGAAATGTTGTTGCCGGTGCTCGGGCTGCGCAAGACAGCGGAAGAGCAGGCGCGCCGCCAGCGCTCGATCGGCCTGGCCGAAAACCTGGAGCGCTTGCAAGAGGCGGAGACTAGTTTCAACGCGGTATTCACCACCAGTTTCTGCTTCAAAGTTCGGGATGAAGTGCGCCAGGGCGCATCCACCTTGCAGAAACTCAACCGGCATCTGAAAGACATTCAGTTCGGGACAGACAACTATCAGCTTGAGTGGGCCTGGGTGCCACGACTGCAGAAGGTTTTCGAGTTCTTCGAAGCGATGGAAGGGCTGGTCGACACGTTCGAAAAAGACCACGGATCGATCTTCGACTCATCCCGCCTAAGTGACGAACACCGCGAGACGGCGGGAGAAATTCGGCGCTTGCTGCTGGCCAATGATCAGGGCGCTTCGGAGCGCGCGCTGAAGGAGTTGGCCGACTATCGCAACTACCGGCGCTACGACATCATTCGCCACAGCCCAGTGGGGCAGACGAAGCTTTCGACCTGGGGTACGGGCTCGGGCGGAGAGCTCGAGACGCCTTTTTACGTCATCCGGTCCGCCGTGTTGGCTCACGCTCTCGGCCACTTCGGGCGTGACAGGCGTGGAGCACCAGCTCTGCGGCTGATGTTGTCCGACGAGGCATTCTCGAAGATGGACGAATCGCGGTCGCGCAGCGTGCTGCAGTTCCTCTCGAAGACGCTGGGCCTGCAACTGGTTGTCGCAATGCCAACGTCCAAGTCGGGCGCCGTCAAGCCTGAGTTCGACAAGGAGTTCACCTTCTCCAAGGTGCTGGCCTCGCGTGACGGAACCGAGCTGTTTGTCAGCGAGGTGCAGGAGAAGACCCTCAAGCGGGAGCCGTTGTCGAGGCTATGGGCGGAGCATGCCGCCCAAGCGCGAGAATCGGGACGCTTGGCGCATGAGGCGATGCAGAAGGGTCAAGGTATCAAGCCCTCCGCGCGAGACGATGAAATGACGCGAGGGTCGGTAGGCCCGGATGAGTGACACCGCTCAGACCGCATCCGTGCAGGGCCTGGTCTTGCCGCCACGACATGCCCTGCTGCTGCGAATCACGACTCGCTTGCTGGCGAAGGCTGAACGCTCCGTCGGTGAGACCGTGACCAGTCCGCGTTCTGTCCGCTTGAAGCTGGATCGCAGGGAACTGCCTGAGTTGTACGACCAGGTCGAAGCTGAGGCGGTACAAAGGCTCGAATTGCTGTTGCGGGAGCTGTGCGCTACAGGCTGGGTTCGGCTGGTGTTGTCCCGCGAGCGAGAGTTCGCCGGCTTTGATGACCGAAAGCCACAACTCGAGCTGGTCGACTTCGACGCCTTGGCTACCTGGGCTGAGTACGAGCGGCTGAGCGACAAATGGCAGCACAAGTTGTTGGCACATCTGGCTTCGCACTGGGACGCCACAGCGTTTGGAAGTAAGGATGAGCTGCTTGAGTACCTGATCCGTAATCCTGTCTCGGCCCTGTCAGCCGTGCCCACTGAGGAGGCGATGCGAAGTCTTCAATCCCTACGCGACTTGTGCGCCTCGGGGATATCACTGCCATTGCGTGAGGCGTCCGCGCGCGTCTTCCATGGCCGCTCCAAAGTGCTCGATAGCCGCGATGAACTGCTGCGTCTTCTAGGCGCGGCGTCGGGCCAGTTCTGGGACGCTCCGATCCAACTGCTTGTCGACATTCCGGCGTCGTTCGATGAAGTGCTGTTCATCGAGAACCTGGTGACCTTCGAACGAATGGCAGACGCTCGGCGTGCGGGTTGGACGCGCAGCTTGTTAATCTACGCCGCAGGGTTCAAGGGCAGCGCGAAGCGGCTCCGACACCGAAAAGGCTGTCGGCTGTATGTCCGCGCGACTCATGGTGAGGCTATGGAGATGAACGCTTCCACAGCGGATGGACTTGAAGCGGTCGACGCGTGGTTGTTCGGACGGTCAAAGTTGCCGGTGTATTTTTTCGGCGATCTCGACTTTTCCGGCATGCAAATTCTGACAAGCCTTCGGGATGTGTTCGCAGAAGCTCACGCCTGGAAGCCTGGCTATGGCGAATTGATCTCAGTGCTTTCTTCTGGCGGTGGCCATTCGCCGGAAATGGCATCCAAAGGGCGTCAGATCGATCCCGGCTCGACGGGTTGCGAGTTTGCTGATGACATGTTGCTGCCCAGCATGAGGCAGCACGGTCGATTTGTCGATCAAGAGTGGTTCGGCGCCGCCGAAGAGTGATGTAGTCCGCGGATCGCAGCTATGCCCGGGGAGTTGTCTCAATGCGCACATGTGGACGGCTGCGCCGGCAGGCGTACTGCGTCTCGCCTTTACCTGCCGGAGCGGCGGCCGATTCCCGAACCCTCGATCTTGACAAATAACATGGCCATGCTTACTACCACGGCCAAACTAGATACAATGTCCGTGTTAGATCTAACAAGGAGCGAATGTGTTGTCTTCTCGTGCAAGCAAAAAGGGAGGGGGCCATGCCGAAGAGTTCGTGTCCGATCTTTTCCGCTCGCATGCATGGAAGGTGATAGTCCCGCCCCATAGAGATGCGGGCGGACCGGACCTCATCGTTGCGCAAGGAGCGACGCGCTTTGCGGTCCAAGTCAAGGCGCTTTCGGAAGGCCGCCACGACCGTGTGATCCCGCTGTTGTCTCAGGCCATACTTCAATCGCACGTCGCATCCGAGGAGTTGGGCAACGCACTGCCTCTGGCGGTGATCTGCGTTACAGAGGCCTCACCTTCGCTGCTGCGACATGTGGAGGCATTTGCTGAACGGTACGCCCGCGACGTGTCGTTCGGCATCGTGTCGGAAGACGGCGTCAGGCTCTTTCGTGGACCTGGGCTTGAGGGGTTGAATGCAATGCCAGGTGAAAGAGCCCGCAACGCGGCGCCCATCGTGCCCCAGGCCGTGAATCTCTTTTCAGATCTCAGCCAGTGGATGCTCAAAGCCCTTTTGGCTCGCGAGCTGCCTGAATGCCTGATTGGTGCGCCCCGCGGGGCCTATCGCAGCGGCGCAGACCTTGCCGAAGCTGCACAGGTCTCCGCCATGAGTGCATCCAGATTCCTCAGCCAACTGAGCAATGAGGGCTTCCTGGACGATTCGTCCTCGCAAATCGTCCTGGTCCGCCGCGAAGAACTGTTTCGCCGGTGGCGCGCGGCGGCCATGCGCCCGCGTCTCGAAGTGCCCATGCGGTTCTTACTTCGGGCACCGGTTCAGCAGCAGATCCAAGCAGTTCTCAGACAACACTCAGAAGACGCTTGTCTCGGACTGTTCGCTGCCGCCGACACACTGCATATCGATCACGTGAGCGGTGTGCCGGCTTATGTCTACGTGCGGAAGCTGCCACGCCCGGGTGCCGCTGGTTGGCCTGGGCTGGCTGCCTCTCCTCAGGAGCGTCCAGACTTCATCTTGCGGCAGGCCTCTTTTCCCGAATCCACGTTCCGGGGGGCCGTTCACCGGGAGGGCATGGCCGTTTCCGATGTTATTCAGATATGGCTGGATGTCGCGAACCATCCGTCCCGCGGCGCAGAGCAGGCCCAGCACGTCTATGACAAGGTGCTCCGTCCGATGATCGAGCGAGGAGCGCCATGAACGACCTGGAAGCTTTTGCAAAGCTGGTTCAGGCATTAGATCCGTGGCGCCAGCAATTGATCTTCATCGGGGGTTGGGCCCATCGTCTCCACCGGCTGGACCCGAGGGCCAACGCGCTCGACTACCAACCGGTGTTCACCCGGGACACCGACCTGGCATTCGCCAACAGAGAGGTGATCGCAGGCGATATCAAGACGACACTTATCGCGCATGGTTTCCAAGAAGTACTGGGCGGCGACCACACGCCGCCGGCGGCGCATTACACACTCGGAAACGCAGGGAGCGGTTTTTATGCAGAGTTCCTTACTCCGTTGGCCGGCAGCGGAACCAGACGCAACGGCAAACCCGACGCCACGCTCTTGAAAGCGGGCATCGTGGCCCAGAAGATTCGTCATCTGGACATCCTCCTCGTCGATCCTTGGGTGATTACTTTGGATCCGAAAAATGGCGTCCCTCTGTCGTCGCGCACGGACATTCTAGTGGCGCACCCGCTTTGCTTCATGGTTCAGAAGTTTCTGATCCAGAACGATCGACCAGCGGCGAAAAAAGCCCAGGACATGCTTTATGTCTACGACACCATCGAGTTGTTTGGCGCACTGTTGCCCGAGATGCATGCGCATTGGGTTGCCCACATCAAGCCGGCGCTGGGCAAGTCGAGCGAGATCGTGCAGGAGCGGGTCCAGGACACGTTCTTGCAAGTCAACGACCTCACGCGGACCGCGGCGCGGATTCCAACGGATCGCAATCTATCGGCAGAGCGAATTCAAGCGACCTGTGCGTACGCTTTTTCGATCATTCTTGGCTGACAGGTGATCCCGCTGGTGCGGCGCCGCATGGCCTGCGACGCTTGCTCTCGCAGATACTTGGCAAGCGGATCGCTGCCGCAGCCGAAAGCCGCGCGGTCATGTGCAGGCGCAAGCGCCTCCATGCGGAACTGACTACCGGGGCCCTCGCAGGTGACTGAAGCGCTGGTAAAAGGCTCCGGTCAGCTTCTTGATTTCAGTCCCGGTATCCAACTTCGGAGATTCTCGTCCGAAGAGAACCGCCGATGCGCGCGCGGCCAAATCTCTCGCCGACTGGGCATTCGCCCCGCCACGTTCCATATCCGCCTGGCGCTCGGTGTGCTTCTTCTGTGAGTAATCCTCCATCAGTAGCGCACAACCATTTAGCGCCGCTGAAGCGCTGGCCAGGCTTAGGTGAACACCGGCTCGGACACGATTTCCGTAGTTGATCTGCTCCTCATTCCGCATCTCGGCCTCTTGCACGGCTGGGGGCAGGCCGCCAATGTCGGTAGGTGCAAAATATGGAACGGCCGACGCTGCATGCAAACGCCCATTGATCGCCTCCTCGATCAAGGAGAGCGCCTTTTTTATCAGTTCGAGATCCGGCGATTCCATGGCAACTCCTCGTTTCGGTTGCCGCAGTGTGAGCGGATGCATCAAAGGAAAGGTTGACCTCGGTCAAAGAATCGTGGTCGCGTTGTGGAATCCTTGTCGATCCCGTGCCGGATTTTTGACCGTAGCGCCCTTTGAAGGCCCGCACAGACCGGGTGCAATACCACGAGCAGTTCAACGCGGGATCGCACCGTTCCCACGCTGCGCGCTCGCCTGAGCCGAGTGCAGCCCACGCCGGTGGCTGCGCTGCTCGGCAGCCGAAGTTCAGTCTGCCCGCAACGAGAGCTGCTGGCGGCGCCACTCGTGGCTCTCCAGCAGATTCGCAAAGGCCTCGGGGGACACCGGGCGGCTGAAGAAGTAACCCTGCGTGCGGTCGCATTTCTGTTGGCGCAGGAACTGCTCTTGCTCGAAAGTCTCCACGCCCTCGGCCACCACGGTGAGCGACAAGCTCTTGCCCATCGCGATGATCGCCTGTGTGATCGCCTTATCCTGCGGGCTGGTGACGACCTCGTGAATGAAGGAGCGGTCGATCTTGAGCGTGTCGATCGGAAAGGCCTTGAGCTGTGCCAGCGAGGAATAACCAGTGCCGAAATCGTCGATGGCCAGGCGCACTCCCATCGCCTTGATCGCATGCAGCAATTGCGCGGCAGTTTCGGGGTTCTGCGCCACCATGCCTTCGGTGATTTCCAGCTCCAGCAGATGCGGCGGCAGGCCGGTCTGGCGGAGCACTGCGGCCAGATTGGGCAGAAACCGCTCGTCTTGGAACTGCCGCGCCGACAGGTTGACCGCCATACAGATCGAGGGCAAGCCGGCACGCTGCCAGGCCATGCTCTGCCGGCAAGCTTCGCGCAACGCCCACTTGCCGATGGGCACGATCAGCCCGGTCTCCTCCGCGATGCCGATGAAGCGCAGGGGCGACACCGAACCCAGATCCGGATGGTTCCAGCGAAGCAGGGCTTCCACGCCCACGATAGCGTAGGTCGCGAGGTCGATCTGCGCCTGGTAATGAAGGCTGAGTTCGTTGCGCTCGAGCGCAGTGCGCAGCCGGCTTTCGATGGCCAAGCGCTCGAGCGAGCGCGCGCAGATGCCCTCGGAATAGAACTGCAGGTTGTTCTTGCCGGTGTCCTTGGCGAAGTACATCGCAGCGTCCGCATTTTTCATCAAGGTGCGCTCGTCGTCGCCGTGCGCGGGGTACTGTGCCGCGCCGATGCTGGCGCTCACGCGGCATTCCTGCCCATGCAGGACGAGCGGCTGCAACGCGGCCGCGAGCAGCCGGGCAGCCACCGCTGCGACGCCAGCCTGCCCCTGGTCGTCCTGCAACAGCGCCACAAACTCGTCGCCGCCCAGCCGCGCCAGCACGTGCGCCGGGCCCAGCGCATCGCGGAATCGGCCGGTGATTTCTTGCAGCAACGTGTCGCCGGCATCGTGGCCGAGCGTGTCGTTGACGAACTTGAAGCGGTCCAGGTCAATGAACAGCACGGCGAAACTGGCGCCGACGCGCTGCGCGTCGCGGATCGCACCGGTCAGCAACTGGCTGAACATCAGGCGGTTGGGCAGACCGGTGAGTGCGTCATGGGTCGCCAGGAACTGGATGCGGTTCTCAGCCCGTTTCTCCTTTGTAATCTCGCGCGAGATGCCGCGATAGCCCTCAAACACGCCCTCGCTGAACACAGGCTCGCCGCTCACGCTTAGGAAATAAAGGCGGCCGTTGTTGAGCGTGCGGAACATGACAACGTCGCGGAACGCCTCGCGTGCTTCCATCTGGGCCCGCACCATCGCCCAGGTGCGGGGCGCCTGGACCGTGAGCGCCGTTTCCCAGGCGAACCGCCCGACGTAATTGTCGCGCGCGGCTGGCACCACGCCGCCGCGCCCGGCCAGACTGCGATAGCGCAGGTCGGTGTCGAGTTCCCAGAACCAGTCGGTCGAGAGATGGGCCAGCGCCCGGAAGCGTTGCTCGCTGCGACGCAGCGCCTGCTCGTTGCGCCGGCGCTCTGTGACGTCGCGCAGCGTGCCACGAAAGCCCGACACCCGGTCGTGCTCGTCGAAGACCGGTTGCACCAGGCCTTCGCCCATCACGACGCGGCCGTCCCGGTGCAGCATCTCCCAGTCAAAGCCGGTCACCGTGCGGCGCGTGGCGAAGACCGAGCGAAACACCTCGGATACCTGGACGGCGGCGCTTTCGGTGTGAAGTTCCCGGTAGCAGCGTCCGACCAGATCTTCCACGGGACGCCCTAGCATCGCGCCAAAGGCCGGGTTGACGAGCGTGAGACGTCCCCTCAAGTCGACCTCGAAGTACGAATCGCCCATCGACTGAACAATGGTGCGGTACTTTTCCTCGCTGACCCGCAACGCCAGCTCGGTGCGGGTGCGCGCAGTGATGTCACGCAGCATGCCAAAGAAGCCAATGCACTCGCCGCCAGGTTCGCGCAGCAGGTTGACGGAGCCCTCCACGCGCACGACCCTGCCGTCCTTGTGTACGTACTCCCAGTGCCGCGCCTTCTGTTGCTCGCCGGTTCGGTAGACCTCTTTGAAGGTCTTGGCCACCTCTTTGGTCATCTCCGGCGACTGGTGCGCCCGGTTGCCCAGGCCCTCAAGTTCTTGCGCGCTGTAGCCGAGCAGCCGCACGAACGCCTCATTCACATAGAGGTAGCGCCCGCGCAGGTCGACTTCGTAATAGCCGTCCTCCATGCCCTCGAGCACGCTGCGGACGCGTTGCTCGCTGTCTCGCAGTAGATCTTCGGCCCGCCGTCTTCGGGAATCGCGCTCGAGCTTCTCGAGGCCGAAGCCGATGTTCTGCGCCATGCGCTCGACCAGCACGAGGGTCTGCGGGTCGAACTCGCCCAACCTTTCGCAGTAGAGCGCCAGTACGCCAGCCACGCGACCCTCGCTGCGCAGGGGCAGGGCCGCGACAGAGGCGACACCGGTCTCCTCGCACTGAGGGTCCCGGGGCGCGATGCGCCGTTCCGTGGGAAAGTCGTTGCTGGTGATCGTCACGCCGCTGCGGTAGGCTTGGACCGCCAGGCTCTGAGCGTCCGGCGAGGACGCGTCAACCGAGGCGAAGAGACCCCCATCGATGTCCGTCGCGAACGCACCCGCGACGGCGACGATCTCGAGGCGCCCGGTGACCGGGTCCGGCGTGCACACGGCCACTACCTGGAATTTACCGTCTTCCAGGACCGCGCTGCACACGCGCCGGAACAGCTCCTCGACCGTGCTCGCGCGCAGCACGGCCTCATTGGTCGCGCCGAGTAGGGCGAAGACGGACGCGATCTGCGTGCCTGCACCGTCGCACACGCGCGCCCGTTTCGCGGCCGGCAACAACGCCGCTGCGCCGAACTCGTTAAATTCTGTCACTTACCCAGCATGGTGGGATTCGCACGCGAACACCATCCGGATCGGCCCACTGTCGACGCCCGATTTCACGAAATAGGGCACGGCGCCCCATCCAGGCAGCCGGTGATCTCGCTCACGCACACTCAGACGCTTGCCGGCTGTAGCGCGAAAGCATTGCTTGTCTGACCGGGCCAGTTGTCAAGCGAAGATATTTCGGTATCAAGACGAACCCGCACTGCTACGTCTCCCACGGCCGCAAGCTTCTTAGCACCCTCATAGGAACTTGGGAGCCGTCCACCCACAGGCGGTGACGACCGCCAGCTTGAGTGGCGCTGTGATCACTGCGCGTCGGTGCCCTCGTGTTCCGGCCAACAGCCCGCCCCACCGGCTTCAGCGACGGCCACTGCCCGTTGCGCGTGAGCAGCGAGTGGCCGCGACCAGGGGTTCCTGCGGTGAATCTCACGCGCTTCCAATACGACCCGAACGCGATCAAGATGGTGTCGGCCGAGCTGGCGCGCAAGCACATGGCGATGCCACTCTACCGTTCCAACAACCGCCTGGCGGTGGCCTTCGACAACCCGCTGTCGTGGGAGGCGCTGCACGAGCTGAAATTCTTTACCGGGCTGAAGGTCGACCCGGCGATCGCGCCGCGCGAGGATCTGGTCGCCGCCATCGCCCAGTTCTACGGCGTGCATGCCGATGGCGACAAGATCACCGAACTGGTGCCGGATCTGGCACAGCAGGCGCGCGCGATGGAGGCCTTCGCCGCGAACGAGCCGGTGACCGAGTCCGACAACACGCTGGTGCGGCTGATCAACAAGATGATCATGGACGCCTTCGACCTGGGCGCCTCCGACATCCACATCGAGTCGCGCGCGGGCGACAAGCCCAGCCTCGGATTCGAAAACGGATCTGTCGCTTCGCGTACGTCTCAGTTCCGGCAGGCTGCCCGATAGTGAGGGACTCGCGATCAAGCTGTCGTAAGCCCGTCGTCGAAGTCGTCTTGTTTCATCGGGGAACCGTGCAATGAGTTGCGCCTTTTTAGGCTATTCGCGAGTACCCTGAGAGGCGCGTCGGCAGGCTCGGTAGGTACCGTTGTGCTGTTGCCGCAAGCGAGACTGAATGAACGATTCGATTGAGGTGGACACGCTCCTGGAGAATCCCGATGCGATGATCGTGCTCGATGCTTCCGGCTCCGTGGGCTATTGGAACGCAGCGGCCGAAAGGCTCTTCGGCTACAGCAGCGCAGAAGCCGCTGGGCAGCATCTTGACACGCTCATCGTATCGCCCGATCAGCAGGATAGCTTCAGCGACACGCTGCGCGCGGCAGAAGCCAATGGTCTTTGCGTCGAGGAGTCGGTGAGATGCCGCAAGGACGGCATGCTCCTGCACATCAGTGGGTCGACCAAGTTCCTGCCCGGTGAGGGGCAGGCGTCGCACTTCATCCTCACCCGCAAGGACGTGACGGCATTGAAGGTCGTGCGCGAAACCAAGCTCGTTAACGCGATGTACGGCGACCTGCTCGAGCACGCGCCGGACGCGATACTGGTCGTGAGTGTGATCGGCCGCGTCGTGCTTGCCAATTCGCAGGCGTGCGAGCTTTTCGGGTACGCCGCCGGCGCGTTGATTGGCCAGCCAGTCGAAATGCTGCTGCCGCCGCGCTACAGCAAGATTCACAGAGGACGTCGCGTGAGTTTCTTCACGCATCCGAGCACGCGCGACATGGGTGCAGGGCTCGAGCTGTTTGGCCAGCGCATCGACGGCGAGGAGTTCCCAGTCGAGATCCGCATCAGCCCGCTCGCGACCGAAGAGGGACCGATGGTGATGTGCGCGGTACGCAATATCACTGCGCGGCAGGAAGCGCGAAGCAAGGCGGAGCGCATGTTCAGGGAATTGCTCGAGTCGGCGCCCGATGCGATGGTGATCGTCGACGCGACCGGGAAAATCGTCCTGATCAATTCGCAGACCATCGCTCTCTTCGGCTGGAGCCAGGACGAACTGCTCGGCCACTCCGTGGACACGCTGGTGCCGGAGCGATTTCGCCATCAGCATCCGGCGCACCGATCCACCTTCACCAAGCTTCCGAAGGTGCGGCAGATGGGCGCGGGACGCGAACTGTTTGGCCTTCGCAAGGACGGCACCGAATTTCCTGTCGAGATCAGCCTGAGCTCGATCCAGACCAACGACGGTCTGCTCAATGACGGCCTGCTGATTGCGAGCACCATCCGCGATGTCACCAAGCGCAAGCTCAGCGAACTGATGCTGCGCGACGCCAACAGCAAGGTAGAAGCCGCCAGCGCGATTGCCGAGGCCGAGCAGGCGGCGCGCCAGCGTGTGCTCGAAACCTCGTTGCGCGAGAAAGAGGTGCTCCTCAAGGAGGTCCATCACCGTGTCAAGAACAACCTGCAGGTGATCTCGAGCCTGCTTCAGCTCCAGACCGACTACCTTGAAGCCGGGGAGACGCGCCGCGTGTTCGAGCAAAGCCAGTCCCGCATCCGCTCCATGGCACTCGTCCATGAAAAGCTTTACCAGAGCAAAGACCTGGCCCAGATCGATTTCGGCGAATACATCCGCGACTTGGTGTCCGGACTGATCGGCCTCCACAGAAGCACGGTGCAGATCGAGATCAAGGCCGACTCGCTGCAACTCGACGTCGATCGCGCGATTCCGTTTGGCCTGGTACTGAACGAACTCATTTCCAACAGCTTCAAGCACGGCTTTCCGGACGGGCGGCGCGGCACGATCTCAGTTCAGTTTTCGGGCGGCCATGGCTCACCGATCGAGCTGACGGTGCAGGATGATGGGATCGGCTGGCCCCCGAACTTTGATCCTGCCCGCGCGCCGTCGATGGGGCTGCAACTGGTCTACTTGATGACCGCGCAGTTGCGTGGCAGCCTGCAGGTGGTCAACCAGAACGGCATCTGTTTCACGCTGACCCTTGCGCCAGAGAACTGAGCTTCAGCAGCTCGACAGCCATCAATCCAGATTCTTCGAGCCCATCGGATCGCCAAAGGCACCGCCCACAAGTGCCGCGCTCCAAAGCACAAAGTCGTTCTTGATGCCAAGCTGAAGCTGCTCGACCCCATGCGAGCGATTGGGCAAACCCGTGAGCGCGTCGAAATGCTCTTGATGAAATTTCCGGGCGTCTGCCTGGGACAGTGAAGCGAGGTCACAGAACGTCCCCACGATCCGCTTCTCGTCGACGCCGGCCGGAACCGGAAGGCGGGTCACAGTGAGCCAGGCCGGAAACTCGACGCCGCACTGGCGCATGCCTACCAATTCGCCCTGCCACTGACCGGACGAATCGAGCACGGCCATGAGATCGAGAGGCGGCTGGCTCTCGTCAGCGCGCAGCAGCCATTTGCCGATCTGCATGCCGATCACATCAGCGGCGGTGTGCCCCGTGATGACCGAGAAAGCCTTGTTCACCGCCAACAACTGAAGGTTCTCATCCGCAATGAAGGCGGCATCGTGCGTGCCGTGAAAGAGGGCCGCCGCTTGATGCAGGTCGGCGTCTTGTCTTCGCTGTGAGGCGATGTCCTGCGTCACCCCGATCAGACGTTGCGGGGCCGCCGCGCCAGGTTGGCCATATATTCGCGCCTGCGTTCTCAACCAAGGCTTCGTGCCGTTTGCGTTCAGACCACGAAATTCGACGGACATCAGACCGCCTTGGTACACCGCATCGGTTCGCGCCTGGTGCACCGCGTCGCGATCTTCCGGGGCGACGTAGTTGAGGAACCCGTCCCAGCTGCCATCGAAAGAGTCGCCAAGGACGCTCAACGGGCCGTGGGTCGGCCCATGTCGCTCCAAGCGATTGGATTCGATATCCAGCTCCCAGACGCCCATGTCCGCTGCGTCGAGCGCCAAGCGAAAGGTCTGTTCCTTGGCCGCAAGCTCGATGTCGCAACGCAGACGCCCCAGTGCCATCTGAATCGTGGCGTGCAATTCGCGCTCCGAGAACGGCTTGAGCAGGAAACCGTAAGGCTCGGTCTCCCGCGCCCGCACCAGGGTGGCGTCCTCCGAGTACGCCGTGAGATAGATGACCGCCGTCAATCCGTCGTTCGAGATCAGCGCAGCCGTCTCGATGCCGTCCGGGCCATCGCCGAGGTTGATGTCCATCAGCACGAGATCGGGTCCCTCCAACTGGGCCAGCCGGATCGCTTCCTTCCATGAGCCCGCGATGCCCACGACGTCGTAGCCAAGCCGCGTGAGCGTATTGCTAATGCTCAAGGCAATGATGCCCTCGTCTTCGACAATCAGAATTCGGTTCATTTGATGCTCCCAATGGTGGAATCGGCTTGTTGCTGCTGATGAGAAGGCTGCGGCTGGGCGCTCGCCGTATGTGGAAGGCGCAGGCACGGCGCCATGAACTCCCCTATCAGCCCCCTTGGCCATCGAGCGCAGGAACTCGATGAGATCCCCGGCGGAAATTCCCGCGGCGTTGGCACGATTCCAATGCGAACGAAGGATCCGTTGTTTGGCTTGTACCTTCATCTCCTGTGTCAGTGCGGCATGAACCGATGGCACCGCAATTTGGGGCACGAGCGGTTCGCTGTCGAACCGGGTGGCTGTGGGGCCAAGCAGTACAAGGGCCGCGCGGTATGCGGCGCGACCGGCCGTTTTCGTGTCAAGCGCCAGCTTGTTCCAACGGGATTCCCGCTGGACGGCGGACTGCGCGGTGGTTTCTTCGATGAGTGTGTGAACGACCTCCAATAGCGAAATGGACGATGCGAGACAGGCGTTGGAAGCACAAATGGAGGCCCGCGTGCCGGGGTTGCCATGGGCAGCTTGTTGCGGCAATTCCATTTGCTGCGCGTTGAGGGTGGCGCCCGGCGCCTGAGCGTCTTCGACTTTCGATTCCGATGCACTGAAAAAAGCGTGGTGAGCCGTCAGCTCGACCGCTTCGATGGCGCGCAGCAACAATTCGGCGTGGGTCGAAGTGGAAAACGTCTGCTTGATTGCTGCTTCATCCACAATCGCGCCCTTTGTTATTTGTAACTGCGTGACACATAGTACCCTCGCCAGCACGGCCGAAACGTGAACTATTGGACATATTCGGTACTTACGTGCCCAGTCAAGATGCTTAGGCGGGTTGTCGAACAGACTTGTGTGGCCTTTTGTGTTATCGCCCAAATTGTCGGTTGGACTTTGCCCGCACTCCGGCACCGCGCTGCGGTGATCGTCGGGCTCGCAAGATATCTCGTGACCCAAAGGTCAAATTTGATTCGTGTGGACTTGAAGTGGATTTGGACTGTTGGCGCCGACCGAAAACTGACCAGCTAAACCGGAGTGTGCCGATTTCAAAGTTGACCAGGGTGCTCAACTGCCTTGCTGAATATTTCAGCAGGGCGAACAGGTGATCACCATGGACATGATTGGCAAGGTCAAGCGGATGCATTTCCGCGACCCTCTCTCGTTCAGCGACATCGCGAAGCGCACGGGCCTGTCGCGCAAAACCGTGAAGAAGTGGGCCAACGCGCCGGCGGAGGTCGAGCCTCGGTACCGCCGGGAGGCGGCTTCGGGCAAGCTGAGCGCCTTCCACGAAGCGTTGATCCAGGCTCTGCGCGCCGATGCACGACGCCCCAGGCACGAGCGGCGCACGGCACGGGCGCTGCACGCCGAGATCAGGGCACAGGGCTACCAGGGCGACTACAGCCGGCTGACCGACTTCATCGGGCCTGGCGCCAGGGCGAAGGCCAAGGTGCAGCGACCAAAGCGTTCGTGCCGCTTGCCTTCGAGCTCGGCGAGGCGTTCCAGTTTGATTGGAGCGAGGAAGGGCTGGTGGTGGGCGGGATCTACCGGCGCATGCAGGTCTCGCATCTGAAGTTATGTGCGAGCCGCGCGTTCTGGCTGGTGGCCTACCCGAGTCAAGGGCACGAAATGCTGTTCGAGGCCCATAGCCGTTCCTTTGCGGCGCTGGGCGGCATCGCGCGCCGGGGCATCTATGACAACATGAAGACGGCCGTCGACAAGGTCAAGAAGGGCAAGGGCCGCGTCGTCAACGCCCGCTTTGCTGTCATGTGCGCGCACTACCTGTTCGATGCCGACTTCTGCAACGTCGCCAGTGGTTGGGGGAAGGGTGTCGTCGAGAAGAACGTGCAGGACAGCCGCCGGCGCATCTGGATCGCGCGAGCCTGCCCGCTCAACCTACCGATTCACTGCTTCAAGAACCCAAATGGACCATGCCCGAAGTATCCGCGCCCAGACATCACCTTCGTCGCCTGTCGTGCGCCGACATCAAGCGGCCCATCTCCGAAGCCTCGCGCGCCCTTGACCGACGCCGGGGCGAACCCGGCGTCATTTCGCAAGAGGCACCACCATGTCTGCGGGAACACGGACCCGTTGCCCTTCGCGCCGCGCGGCGGGTAGGCCTCATACTCCAACAGTAGCAGGCCGTGGTCGTTTAGCTCCAGCACCCTGATTTTTGTCAGCACCGGTGCTGGTATGCGGTCTGGATTGCGGCGTGCGCCCACCGGCTGCAGCAGCACTGGCGCACGGGCGATCCATGCGAGCTGGAGGTGGTTGCCGGAGAGATTTGGCGCGACCCGCGCACGGGAGTTGAAGAGTCTTATCTCCCCTGATTCCTCGTTCACGTTCTCGAGCGGAATCCCCGGTAAACCCAGCGGATCACCAACATCAACGCAGGCGGAGCCACAATCGCCAGTGCGAACCACGTGGCAATCTCGTCTGCATGGAACCGATAGCCGGTAAGCACCTGGTATAGCCCCACAGCCGTAAAACCGATCGTCCAGAGCGCCCAGAAGGCATAATAGAGGCGTTGCATGCCGCGCTCGAAGTTGCTCATGCTGCTGATCCTGTCAGTTGCCAAGGACTCGCTTCAAAGGTTTCGTATGGCGTCAACTTCAGCAGCGCTTTCGATTCCTCGACCGTGCCGGCGAGCCACTGGTCTACGTCCCTCCGCTGGATAGGGATCAAATTGCGCTTTTCCTGCTTATCGCGTGCAAGTCTTCGATCTGGCTTGTGCATTCGGTTCATCAGGGGATGCGAGTCGGCCTTGAGCGTGAGCATTGTGTATTTCAGAACATCGCCCGTCGCGGGGTCCGTCCAAACACTCCACAAGCCAGCCAAGTCCCAAGGCGCGCCATCGGCTCGCCTAAGGCGCCAC
Source organism: Variovorax nitratireducens (assembly GCF_051216545.1). Lineage (NCBI taxonomy): Bacteria > Pseudomonadati > Pseudomonadota > Betaproteobacteria > Burkholderiales > Comamonadaceae > Variovorax > Variovorax nitratireducens. The sequence continues at coordinate 1,313 of NZ_JBPJZO010000017.1, read as the reverse complement.
CAGATGTTCTTGCCTGACTCCCAGATTGTTTCATCGAAGCTGGCGGCCGGGATGATGCAGCGCTGACCATCTTTCCAAGCATCGCGAAAAGTGGGGCGACTTGCAACCGACTCGGTGCCTGCGTTGACAATGGTTTGCATGCTACCGGGGCCAGCCCTGGGCGGCAGCATCGGAGGGCCAAGTTGCGTATGCCACAGCTCGCCGGCAGCAGCTTCCAGTTCAGACGGACGCACCGTGCGCCTGCCCGGCTGCAACTGGTGGGCACAAGCCGCGCTCCGACCCGTTAGGCACTTTTCCACGCCCACCTAGTTCTGTCCCGTTAATAACAGGCATAAATAGTGCATGCTTCTGCGATATCTTTGGGACGGAGATACCGCGATGACGAGAGGCAGGCCGAAGGCGGATTTGGTGATCACAGAGGACGAGCGAACACAGCTCACGTCGTTTGCACGGAGTCGCTCGTTGCCCGCCTCGTTGAGCGCGCGAGCTCGCATTGTTTTGAGTAGCGCTGATGGCGAAGCCAACAGCTCGATCGCCGAGCGCCTCGAATTGGCCAAGGCTACGGTTGGCAAGTGGCGTGCTCGCTTATCGAGCGCCGCATTGCCGGGCTCTACGATGATGTGCGACCCGGGTGACCCTGCCTCGTTTCCACGTACACCAAGTCACGCAGCCAGGAGGCTGCGTTCCCTTTCGACAGGGGCAAGGTATCCGATGGCCGTGTGCATGCGCACGCGGTTGTAGAAGCCCTCGATCCAGTCGACGATGTCCAGGCGCGCCTGCGCCCGTGTGTCGTAGCGTACCTCGTAGATCCGTTCGACCTTCGTGCGCTCGGTGGCCGCCCAGACGGGCATCTCCAAGAGCAGCGTGCAGCGCTACTTCCAGCTCTTCGGGTTGCAGCCGCATCGCTCGGAGAGCTTCAAGCCGTCCAACGATCCGTTCTTCGTCGAGAAGCTGCGCGACGTGGTGGGTCTGTACCTGAGCCCGCCCGAGAACGCGCTGGTGCTCTGTGTGGACGAGAAGAGCCAATGCCAGGCGTTGGAGCGCACTCAGCCGATGCTGCCGATGGGCTTGGGCTACGTCGAGGGCGTCACGCATGACTACAAGCGCCATGGCACGACCACGCTGTTCGCGGCGTTGAACGTCCTGAACGGCGCGGTGCTGGCGACTTGCAAACCGCGGCATCGTCATCAGGAGTTCCTGACCCTGCCTCGATTTCACGTACAGCAAGAAAGTTGGAAACTTGAGCTGTATGGAGAATCGAAATGCGAGATAGCAAGCTGCCGAAACGGCAGTACACGGACGAATTCAAGGTC
>NZ_JBPJZO010000016.1:0-89422 GCF_051216545.1 Variovorax nitratireducens | reverse complement strand
TGAGCATCACGGTCAAGCTGATCAACCCGATCGCGATGGAAGAAGGCCTGCGCTTCGCCATCCGTGAAGGCGGCAAGACCGTCGGCTCGGGTGTCGTGGCAAAGATCCTCGCCTGATAAGGAACCGCATCATGGCCACCAAGCAAAAAATCCGCATCCGCCTGAAGGCGTTCGACTACAAGCTCATCGACCAGTCGGCCGCTGAAATTGTGGACACCGCCAAGCGCACCGGCGCGATCGTCAAGGGCCCCGTGCCCCTGCCGACCCGCATGAAGCGTTTCGACATCCTGCGTTCGCCGCACGTCAACAAGACGTCGCGCGACCAGCTCGAGATCCGCACGCACCAGCGCCTGATGGACATCGTCGACCCGACCGACAAGACCGTGGACGCGCTGATGAAGCTCGACCTGCCGGCCGGCGTTGACGTCGAGATCAAGCTGCAGTAAATCGCCGGAAACCGGTTCGACAAAGCCCGCGTGCATTTCGGCAAGCGGGCTTTGTCTTTTCCGTCGCGCCTGTGGCATCCTTCGCAGAGAGCGACGCGTTATCGTTCGGGAACTCCCAGACAGGGAAAGGGCAGCCGGTATGAACAAGATGTTGTGGTCTCGCGGTGTCGCGATTCTTGCCCTCGTCGTGCTGGCTGGCTGCGGCGGGGGCGGCGGGGGCGGCGGCGGCGCGGCCTTCTTCCCGCTCCCGGGCGTTGCCGTGCCGGGGTCTGTTGGTGACACCACCATTCCGGTCACGCTCAGCGGTACTGCCACCTACGACGCAGTCCCCAACGCTACCGGCGCACTGCTCTACGGATCCAGCAGCGCCAAACCTGTGCGCGGCGCGGCAGTGGAAGTGCTCAACGCTGCGTCGACCGTGTTGGCCAGCACCACGACCGATGGCAACGGCGTGTACTCGGCCACGGTGCCTTCGAACACGCAGATCTTCGTGCGGGTCAAGGCCCAGATGGTGCAGGGCGGCAGCGGCGCCACCTGGGACGTCAGCGTGCGCGACAACACCCAGTCCGACGCGATCTACGTGATCGATTCACCGACCTTCTCGTCGGGCGCAGCGGCGCTGACGCGCGACCTGCGCGCAACTTCGGGTTGGGGTGGCGCGTCCTACACCGGCACGCGGATCGCGGCGCCTTTCGCGGTGCTCGACACGGTCTACACGGCAATCCAGAAAGTGCTTTCCGCTGCGCCGGCGACGGCCTTTCCTTCGTTGCGGGTGTTCTGGAGCGTCAACAACGTGCCTTCCGGCGGCAGTCCGGCGCTCGGCCAGATCGGAACCACCTCGTTCTCGAGCGGCGGTTCGAGCGGCCGCGCAATCTATGTGCTCGGCAAGGAAAACGTCGATACCGATGAATACGATGCCTCGGTGATCGCGCACGAGTGGGGGCACTACTACCAATCGGCATTCAGCCGCGATGATTCGCCGGGCGGCGAGCACTCCCAGTCGCAGCGGGTCGATCGCCGTCTTGCCTTCTCGGAGGGCTGGGGCAATGCCTGGTCGGGCATTGCGTTGGCGCGCAGCAACTACACCGATTCGGGGGGTCCCGCACAGGCGCAAGGCGTCAACGTCGATCTTTCGGCGGGCCCCGCGAACAATCCCGGCTGGTACCGGGAGATGTCGATCCAGTCGATCCTGTGGAATCTCAACCAGCAGGTTGGATTCCAGCCGATCCACGCCGCCATGACCGGTACGTTCAAAACGGCCGTTGCCGTCACGTCGATTCACCCGTTCACCGCCGCGTTCAATGCCGCGTCGCCGGGTAGCGCCTCCGCGTTGACCGGTCTGCTGGTCGGGCAAAACATCAGTGCGGCGGCGAACGACCCGTTCGGGACGGCCGAAACCAATGCCGGCGGTGCACCTGCGATTGCATCGGCGCTGCCGATGTACGTGACGGCCTCTATCGGCGCCACCACGGTCGCCTGCGTCTCCAACATCGCCGGTGCCGGCAACAAGCTTGGCAGCTTCGTCTATCTCCGGGTCACTGCGCCCAGCGCGGGTGCCCGCCAGATTTCGGTGACGGGCCCGGCCGCGGCCGATCCGGACTTCGAGGTCTACAGCGGCCGGTTGTTGGCGCTCAGCGATGGCCTGGGGTCGACCGAGACGGCGGCCGTCGGCCTGCTGGCCGGGGACAACGTTGTGGTTCTGCGCGATTACAACGACTCCGCTGCATCGACCTGCTTCAACGTCAGCATTACTTGAGGAACGCCGCCATGAACATCCGACGCAGTTCGAGCGTGACCTTTCTGGCGCTGGCGCTTGCAATGCCGCTGGCGGCGTCGGCCGACGCCCCCGCGCCCGGCATCGCCAAGACACCGTCAAGGCAGGCCACCATGACCCAGGCCGCGAAAAAGCCCAACGGCGCCGGCGTCGACGTGCAGTACACGGTCGACGGCTCGCCGCAGGTCGGCCGCAACACGACTGTGACCATACGTTTCGACGGCGTCGTCGATCCGGCGGGCGCGGGCGTGCGACTCAGCGCCGATCCCGGGCTCACGCTGACCGGCAGCGCCGATCTCCGCTTGCCGGCCGGCGAGGTAACTACCGTCACCGTGCAGGTGGCTCCGGGCGCTGAGGGGATCTCTTACCTGAACGTTTTCACCACGCAGCACGGGCTGACCAGCGCAACGTCGATCCCGGTGCGGGTCGGCAAGGTCGCGCCGACGATGCGCTCGAGTGGCGATCTCAAGAAGACGCCGGCGGGCGAGCCCGTGATATCGATGCCGGTGCGTTGAGCGCAGGAGGGTGGCCCGTTGGCCGCCCTTGCGTGATGGCAACATCGCGGGCTATAATCTTTGGCTCTGCCTTTCGTGCGTCCTTTGGGGCGCCAAAAGGTCGGGTCTTATCAACCTTCTTCCGTGGCCGGGTTCCTTCATAAGGATTCGGTCAACGCTGTCGCCAATTGAAGTGGCAGCGGCGGGAGAGGACTTCCATTTTTGGAGAAAACAAATGAGTCTGAGCAACTCCCTCGGGTTGCTGGGTCGCAAGGTGGGGATGATGCGTCTCTTCACCGATGATGGGGACGCAGTTCCTGTCACGGTGGTGGATGTGTCCAACAACCGCGTGACCCAGATCAAGTCGCAAGAGACGGATGGCTACGTTGCCCTGCAGGTGACGTTCGGTTCGCGCAAAGCATCGCGTGTGACCAAGCCCCAGGCCGGCCACCTCGCGAAAGCGGGCGTCGAAGCCGGTGAAATCATCCAGGAATTCCGCGTGACCGCCGATACGGCCGGTCAGCACAAGGCCGGTGGCGTCATCGCCGCAGGCAGCGTGTTCGCGGTCGGCCAGAAGGTGGACGTGCAAGGCACTTCCATCGGCAAGGGCTTCGCTGGCACCATCAAGCGCCACAACATGAGCTCGCAGCGCGCGTCGCACGGCAACAGCCGTTCGCACAACGTGCCGGGTTCCATCGGTATGGCGCAGGATCCGGGCCGTGTGTTCCCGGGCAAGCGCATGACGGGCCATCTCGGCGACGTCACCGTGACCACGCAGAACCTCGACGTGTTCCGCATCGACGAAGCGCGTCAGCTGCTGTTGATCAAGGGCGCGATTCCGGGCTCCAAGGGTGGCTTTGTCACCGTGCGCCCCGCCGTCAAGGCCAAGCCGCAAGCTGCTGAAGGAGCGAAGTAATGGAACTCGAACTCCTGAACGAACAAGGCCAGGCTGCGTCGAAGTTCGACGCCCCCGAGACCGTGTTCGGCCGTGACTACAACGAAGACCTGGTTCACCAGATCGTCGTTGCATTCCAGGCCAACGCCCGCCAGGGCACGCGCGCCCAGAAGGATCGCGAGCAGGTCAAGCACTCGACCAAGAAGCCGTTCAAGCAAAAGGGAACGGGCCGTGCCCGTGCCGGTATGACGTCCTCGCCGTTGTGGCGTGGGGGTGGCCGGATTTTCCCGAACATGCCCGACGAAAACTTCTCGCAGAAGATCAACAAGAAGATGTACCGCGCCGGCATGGCGTCGATCCTCTCGCAGCTCGCTCGCGAAGGCCGTTTGGCCGTGGTGGACTCGCTCACGGTTGATTCGCCCAAGACCAAGCCGCTGGCGGCCCGGTTCAAGGCGATGAATCTGCAATCGGTGCTCGTGATCGCTGACGAAGTCGATGAAAACCTGTACCTCGCCTCGCGCAACCTGGTGAACGTGCTCGTCGTCGAGCCGCGTTACGCCGATCCGGTTTCGCTGGTGCACTACAAGAAGGTGCTGGTCACCAAGGCTGCCATCGAAAAGCTCAAGGAGATGTTCGCATGAGCCGCATGAATCCTACGCCCGCCGCCCGCCAGTTCGACGAAGGTCGACTGATGACGGTGCTGGTCGCGCCGATCGTGTCCGAAAAGGCCACGATGGTCGGCGAGAAGTCGAATGCGGTCACCTTCAAGGTGCTGCAAGACGCCACCAAGCCCGAGATCAAGGCCGCTGTTGAACTGATGTTCAAGGTCGAAGTCCAGGGCGTGTCCGTGCTCAACACCAAGGGCAAGACCAAGCGCTTCGGCAAGTCCATCGGCCGCCGCGACAACGTTCGCAAGGCCTACGTGACGCTGAAGGCCGGTCAAGAGCTCAACCTCGTCGGGGAAGGCGCTTAATCATGGCCGTCATCAAGATGAAACCCACTTCGCCGGGCCAACGCGGCGCGGTGAAGATCTCGCGGGATCACCTGTTCAAGGGTGCCCCGCACGCAGCCCTTCTGGAACCCCAGTTCCAAAAGGCCGGCCGCAACAACAACGGCCACATCACGACGCGTCACAAGGGCGGTGGGCACAAGCACCACTACCGCGTGGTCGACTTCGTGCGCAACAAGGACGGCATCCCGGCCAAGGTCGAACGCATCGAGTACGACCCGAACCGCACCGCCCACATTGCTTTGGTCTGCTACGCCGATGGCGAGCGCCGCTACATCATCGCCCCGCGCGGTCTGGAAGCCGGTGCCACGCTGCTGAGCGGTGCCGAAGCACCGATCCGCGCCGGCAACACGCTGCCGATCCGCAACATCCCGGTGGGTTCGACCATCCACTGCATCGAGCTGCAACCCGGCAAGGGCGCGCAAATCGCCCGCTCGGCCGGCACATCGGCCACGCTGCTGGCCCGCGAAGGCGTCTACGCTCAGGTGCGCATGCGCTCGGGTGAAGTGCGCCGCGTGCACGTCGAATGCCGCGCCACGATCGGTGAAGTTGCCAACGAAGAACACAGCCTGCGCCGTCTCGGCAAGGCTGGTGTCAAGCGCCACATGGGTATTCGCCCGACCGTTCGCGGCGTGGTGATGAACCCCGTGGACCACCCGCACGGTGGTGGCGAAGGCAAGACCGGCGAAGGCCGCCATCCTGTCGACCCGTGGGGCAATCTCACCAAGGGCTACCGTACCCGTAACAACAAGCGCACGCAGGTCTTCATCGTGTCGCGTCGCAAGAAGTAAGGGACAGCCTCATGACTCGCTCTCTCAAAAAGGGTCCTTTCGTCGACCACCACCTGGTGGCCAAGGCCGACAAGGCCGTGACGACCAAGGACAAGAAGCCGATCAAGACCTGGTCGCGTCGCTCGATGGTTCTGCCCGAGTTCATCGGCCTGACCATTGCCGTGCACAACGGCAAGCAGCACGTGCCTGTCTACATTACCGACCAGATGGTCGGCCACAAGCTCGGCGAATTTGCGCTCACCCGCACGTTCAAGGGGCACCCCGCGGACAAGAAAGTCCAGAAGAAGTAAGGAACGACCATGTCTGAAACACGTGCAGTCCTCCGCGGCGTCCGCCTCTCGGTCGACAAGGGCCGTCTGGTCGCTGACCTGATCCGCGGCAAGAAGGTCGATCAAGCGCTCAACGTTCTGCAGTTCACGCAGAAAAAGGCCGCTGTGATCATCAAGAAGGTGCTCGAGTCGGCCATCGCCAACGCCGAGCACAACGACGGTGCCGATATCGACGAACTGAAGGTCAAGACCATCTACGTCGAACAAGGCGCCACGCTCAAGCGCTTCACCGCGCGCGCCAAGGGTCGCGGCAACAGCATCAGCAAGCCCACGTGCCATGTGTACGTGACGGTTGGCAACTAAGAGGCCAGGAAGACTATGGGACAAAAAATCCACCCGACCGGCTTCCGCCTTGCGGTTACCCGCAACTGGTCCAGCCGCTGGTATGCCAACAACCGCGATTTCGCGGGCATGCTGGCCGAAGACATCAAGGTGCGCGAGTACCTGAAGAAGAAGCTCAAGAACGCATCCGTCTCCCGCGTGATGATCGAGCGCCCCGCCAAGAACGCCCGCATCACGATCTACTCGGCACGTCCGGGCGTCGTGATCGGCAAGAAGGGCGAGGACATCGAGAACCTCAAGCGCGAACTGGGCAAGCAGCTCGGCGTGCCGGTGGCAGTGAACATCGAAGAAGTGCGCAAGCCCGAAATCGATGCCAAGCTGATCGCCGACAGCATCACCCAGCAGCTCGAAAAGCGCATCATGTTCCGCCGCGCCATGAAGCGCGCGATGCAGAACGCCATGCGCCTGGGCGCCCAGGGCATCAAGATCATGTCGTCGGGTCGCCTGAACGGCATCGAAATCGCACGTTGCGAGTGGTACCGCGAAGGTCGCGTGCCGCTTCACACCCTGCGTGCCGACATCGACTACGGCACCTCGGAAGCCAAGACCACGTACGGCGTCATCGGCGTCAAGGTCTGGGTCTACAAGGGCGACACGCTGGGTCGCAACGACCTGCCGGCCGTCGAAACGCCGCGTCCCGACGACGAGCGTCGTCCGCGTGGTCCGCGCCGTGATGGCCGCCCGGGTGGCGACCGTCCGGGTGCAGACCGTCGTGGTTCCGCACGCCCCGCTGCCCGTGGCCCGATCGGTGGCAACACCGCGCCGGCCGATGGCAGCGACAAACCCGCAGAAGCCACCGGTGGTGCCCCCGCACCGGGTGCAGACGCCCCGAAACCCGCCGTTAAGCGCGTCCGCAAAGCCGCGCCAGCTGCAGCAGCTGACGGTGCCAAGTCCGAGTAATCGGTCTTAGAACCACGGAGTAAGAAACATGCTGCAACCTGCACGCAGAAAGTTCCGCAAGGAACAAAAGGGCCGCAACACCGGCATCGCGACCCGGGGCAACTCGGTCGCCTTTGGTGACTTCGGCCTGAAATGCACCGACCGCGGCCGTCTCACGGCGCGTCAGCTCGAAGCCGCGCGTCGCGCGATTTCGCGCCACGTGAAGCGCGGTGGTCGTATCTGGATTCGCGTGTTCCCCGACAAGCCGATCTCCCACAAGCCCGCTGAAGTGCGGATGGGTAACGGCAAGGGCAACCCCGAGTACTACGTGGCTGAAATCCAGCCCGGCAAGATCGTGTTCGAGATCGTCGGCGTGCCCGAAGAACTCGCTCGCGAAGCGTTCCGCCTGGCTGCCGCCAAGCTGCCGCTGCGCACCACGTTCGTCTCGCGCCAAATCGGCGCCTGATGGGAGAACACTGATGGCAACACGCAAGAAGAAGGACGCCGCGGCCAAGCCGGTCAAGGTGTCGAAGGCCGCAACGTTGCGCGACAAGGATGTCGCCGGCCTGCAGACCGAAATCAAGGAATTGCAAAAGGCCCATTTCGGCCTGCGCATGCAGAAAGCCACGCAACAGCTGTCGAACACGTCGACGCTGCGCGTGACGCGTCGCGATATCGCGCGCGCCAAGACCATTCTTGCCCAGAAGCAAGAAACCCAAGCCGCCAAGTAAGGAGTGAACATGACGGAAGTTAAAAAGTCCCTCAAGCGCACCTTGATCGGCAAGGTGGTCAGCGACAAGCGTGAGAAGACCGTGACCGTGCTGGTCGAGCGTCGTGTGAAGCACGAGCTCTACGGCAAGATCGTGGCCAAGACGAGCAAGTACCACGCCCATGACGAAAAGGGCGAGTACCACCTCGGCGACACCATCGAGATCACCGAAAGCCGGCCGATCTCGAAGACCAAGAACTGGGTTGTGACCCGTCTGGTCGAAAAGGCCGCGGCGGTCTAAACCCCCGGCCCGCAGCCCACGCCAAAACGGCCCACAATGTGGGCCGTTTTTCTTTTTCTGGAGCATCTTTCACCATGATCAAAGTCGGCGACACCCTTCCCGTGGCCACCCTGCAGGAGTACTCCGAGGTTGAAGGCGAGGCTTGCAGCATCGGCCCGAACCCGGTCGATGTGGCCAAGGCTTCGGCCGGCAAGACCATCGCGCTGTTCGCGCTGCCTGGTGCCTTCACACCGACCTGCTCGGCCAAACACGTGCCCGGCTATGTGCAGCACTTCGACGACTTCAAGGCCGCCGGCGTCGACGAGATCTGGTGCGTCAGCGTGAACGACGCGTTCGTCATGGGCGCCTGGGCGCGCGATCAGAAGACTGGCGCCAAGGTGCGCATGCTGGCCGACGGCAGTGCCGACTTCGCCAAGGCCACCGGCCTGACGCTCGACCTCACGGGCCGCGGCATGGGCCTGCGCAGCAATCGCTATTCGATGCTGGTGAAAGACGGCAAGGTCGCCTCACTCAACGTCGAAGCGCCTGGCAAGTTCGAAGTGAGCGATGCCGACACCCTGCTGGCCCAAGCGCGAGGCTGATCCAAGAATTCTTTCGCGAGGTGCCACGGATCCGGCTTCGCCGGGCCGTCGGCGCCGCCCCCGGCAGGGGGTAGGCGAAGCGACACGAAGTGCGCGCAGCCTGGGCGCGAGCTACAGGTCCACCTTGAGGTAGTGCGCCCCGGCAATTGGGTTGTGATAGTAGGGCGGCACGTCCTCGAAACCCAGGTCTTCATAGAGCGCGCGCGCCGATTCCATGTCGTCGAGCGTGTCGAGCAGCACGCAGGTGTAGCCCGCACTGCGGGCCGCATCGAGCAGCGCCTCGGCTATCTGGCGGCCCAGGCCCAGTCCGCGAAAGCCGGGCCGCACGTAGAGCCGTTTCATTTCCGCCGCGTTCGGGTAGTCGGCGGTGTCGAGCGGCCGCAGCGCACCACAGCCCGCGACATGCGCCGGCCGGCCGTCACCCCGCGTGAGCAGAGGCGCGCCGGTGGTCTGTTGCGCGTTGGCGTCGGTTGCATCGACCAGCGCCAGCAGCAGGAAGCCGCGCGGCTCGGCGTAGTCTCCGGGCAGGCCCGCCAGCTCCTCTTCGAAATTCTGAAAGCACAGGTCGATGTCCAGTGTTTCGGCATAGTCGCGGAACACAGCACGCGCAGCATCGAGCTCGTGCGGCTCGTCGGGCGTCAGCAGCACGATCTCGGGCGTGTCGGCCAGCGGCAGGGGACGCGATACGGAATAGCTCATGCGCGCAACGATGCAATCCAGGCTGCGAAGCCGGCGCACACGGCGAAGATCAACAGCGCCATCAGCCGTGTCGCCATGTTGTCGCGGCTCTCGGCGATGCGACCGCCGCTCAGCAGCTTGTCCCCGGAAAACATGGGTCGAATCAAGCGATCGCGCTTCACCAATACGTAGAACAGGATCGCCAGCACATGCAGGCAGACCAGCCCGATCACGATCCATTTGCCGTACCTCGTGTGCCAACCGCTGGCGAGGCTCACCGTGGCGCTGGACACGAAGCGTGTCAGTGGCCCGGACGCCGAGATTTCGTCGTCCGCGACCAGGCCGCTCGCGACCTGCAACGCCAGGATGCCGAGCAGCGCGAACACCGAAAACGCGCCGAGCGGGGTATGACCGATCAGATGGTCGGGATGGGCCCGACCAGCCAGGTAGTCGAGCACCGAGCGCGGCGAATAGATGAAGGCCGCGAAGCGCGACCAGCGCCCGCCGACGAAGCCCCACACCAGCCGGAACAGCAGCAGCGCCAGCACTGCATAGCCGAGCCGGAAGTGCCATTCCATGATGCCCCCAAGGCCGGTGATGAGAAGGCTGATCACCGCGAACGCCAACGCCCAGTGGAACAGCCGTGTCGGAAGATCCCAGATCCGGGCCGCACGCGCGAGCTCGTCTCCCAGCGCGGCGCGGTGGGTGGTCGGCTCGAACGAAGCGCTCATCGGAGGGTAGGGCGGGCTGCGGAACCCGCAGATTAGCAAAGTCGGGCCAGGGGCGTCTGCGGGTTGTTGCTATGCGCCCATGGGGGGACGCCCCCTCACACTGGCGCGCAGCGCCGTTTCGAAGCGCTGCCCCAACCTTGAGGAACACTCACGATGAATCGCTTTGCCATGTTCGCCCTCGCCGCGGCCTGCGCCGCGCTGTCGATGCCCGCTGCTGCCCAGTTCGCCAAATCCGAAGACGCGGTCAAGTACCGCCAGAGCGCGATGTTCATGCAGAGCCAGCATTTCGGGCGCATCGCGGCCATGGCCAACGGGCGCGTGCCCTACGACCAGGCCAGCGCGGTCGCCAACGCAGAAGTCGTGGCCATGGTGTCGCAATTGCCGTGGAGCGGCGCCTATGCGCCAGGCACGGAGGGTGGCAAGGCAAAGGCGGAAATCTGGAAGGAGCCGGCCAAGTTCAAGGAACACAGCGACAAGCTGGTCGCCGATACGGCCAAGCTGCTGGCCACCGCCAAAACCGGCAACCTCGAGGCGCTGAAGGCGGCGGTTGGATCTGTCGGAGGTACCTGCAAGGCATGCCACGACAGCTTCCGCCGCGACTAGGCGTTTTGCTACGAAGTTGATAGCTGCTTGCGCCCGCCTCGTGGGCGCTGCAGGCCGATCCGGCTTGCAAGTTGCGGCCGGTCAAACCTCGGTCAGAAGCTTCTCGATCAGCTGGTGGAGCTCGGCGAAATCGGGCTCGCCCACGTACCGCTTGACGATCTCGCCGCGCTTGTTGACGAGATAAGTGGTCGGCGTGAGCTGCACGTCGCCCCACGCCTTGGCCACTGCGCCGGTGTTGTCGATCGCCACTTTGAAGGGCAGTTTGCGCGTCTCGGCAAAGTTCACCACGTAGCTCGGCGGGTCGTAGCTCATGGCCACCGCCAGCGTGTCGTAGCCCTTGCTCTTGTACTTGTCGTACGTGGCGATCACCTTCGGCATTTCGCCGACGCAGGTGACGCAGCTGGTGGCCCAGAAGTTGACCAGCGTGACCTTGCCCTTCAGGTCGTTGGTGCTCTTCTGGCTGCCGTCGAGCAGTACGAAGGTGGATGCCGGAGCCTCCGTGGCGCCCGAATTCAGGTACACGCCCACGCCGGCCGCCAGGGCGATCGCGGTTGCGGCAACATAGAGGGCTTTTTTCATGGGGTGTCTGACAGATGGAGCGTCGCGATTTTAGTTCCGCCGGCTTTCGCCTGCTGGCCGCGCCGACGCTCCTGCTGGCGGTCGCCTGCAGCCCCACCTTCAACTGGCGCGACGTTGCGGCAACCAACGCCGAGTTGAGGGCGCTGATGCCCTGCAAGCCCGACCGTGCCGAGCGCCAGATTCCGTTCGGAAGCGAGTCGGTAAGCGTCCAGATGGCCGGCTGCGAAGCCGGCGGCGCCACTTTTGCGGTGGCCTATGCCCGCGCCGACAACGTGGCCCAGGCCGAGGCCTGGCTGGCCGCCTGGCGCGCCGGCACGCGCGCCCAGTGGCAGGCCGCAACCGGCGGCCAGATCCAGGAGGGGCCGGTCAGCATGGTGCGCGCCGCGGGCTCGCCGCCGCCCTGGCAGATTGAGACGCGGGGCGCCGGCCCCGACGGCAAGCCGACCGAAGCCCGCGTGCGCTGGTTCGCGCACGCGCAGCGCGACGGCAGCGTCGCGATCTACCAGGCCACGGTGCTCGGCACGCCGTCGGCCAGCGATGCCACGGGGACTTTCTTCGACGGGCTGCGCCTGCCGTGAGATCGCACAACCCCCGCATAATCAGCGACCGACCTCCGACACCGCATGAACAGCATTTTCATCATCGCCCACTCGCCACTGGCCCAGGCGCTGAGACAGTGCGCGCTGCACGTGTTCCCCGATTGCGAGAGCTCCATCGTGGCGCTCGACGTGCTGCCCAATGTCTCGCCCGAAGAAACGCTGGCGGCGGCGCGCATCACGCTGCAGCAGCAATACCGCACGCCGCGCTCCCAGGTGCTGGTGCTGGCCGACGTGTTCGGTGCCACGCCCTGCAACGTGGCGCAGAAGCTGGTCGACGGCGCCCGCTCGCGGCTTGTGGCCGGCGTCAACCTGCCGATGCTGCTGCGCGCCGTGACCTACCGCCACGAACCGCTCGAGGCGCTCGTGCAGCGCGCGGTCACCGGCGGCACGGCGGGTGTCATGCAGGTGGCCGTGGCGGCACCCCAAAACCAGGCGCGAAGAAAACTCAGTGATCAAGAACTCCGTGACCATCAGCAATAAGCTCGGGCTGCATGCCCGTGCGTCGGCCAAGCTCACCAAGCTGGCCGGCAGTTTCCCGTGCGACGTGTACCTGGCGCGCGGCGACCGCCGCGTCAATGCCAAGAGCATCATGGGCGTGATGATGCTGGCCGCCGGCATCGGCGTCACGATCGACATTGAAATCAGCGGCGATCAGGAACAGGAAGCCATGGACGCGGTGGTCGAGCTGATCAACGACAAATTCGGGGAAGGCGAATAAACATGCCCCCACGCTCCGCACTTCGTGTCGTCGCTGCCCCCCGAGGAGGCGCGGCCGGCTTGGGGCGGCTCGGCGCCGGCCTGGCATGACCTTCGCGGTCCACGGCCTTCCTGTTGCCCGTGGCATCGCGATCGGACGCGCGGTGCTGGTGGTGTCGAGCCGTATCGACGTTGCCCACTACTTCATCAAGCCCGAAGAGATCGATACCGAGATCGGCCGCGTGCGCAGTGCGCGCAATGCCGTGGCCGAAGAGCTCGTCAAACTGCAGGCCAGCGTAGCCCTGATGGGTCCTAAAGACGCGCCGCACGAGCTCTCGGCACTGCTTGAAGTGCACCAGATGCTGCTGCAGGACGAGGCCCTGTCCGAAGGCGTCAAGCACTGGATCACCGAACGCCTCTACAACGCCGAATGGGCGCTGACCACGCAGCTCGAAATCATCGCGCGCCAGTTCGACGAGATGGAGGACGAGTACCTGCGGGAGCGCAAGGCCGACCTCGAGCAGGTAGTCGAGCGCCTGCTGCACCGCATGAAGGGCACCGCCGCCGTACTGGCGCCCAAGCCGCCGCGCCGCAAGCGCGCGGCCGAGGCGGAGGACGACGAAGACGTGACCGTCAGCGACGGCATCGACGTGCCGTTGGTACTTATTGCGCACGACCTGTCGCCGGCCGACATGCTGCAGTTCAAGAAGAGCGTGTTCGCCGGCTTCGTCACCGACGTGGGCGGCCGCACCTCGCACACTGCGATCGTCGCGCGCAGCATGGACATTCCGGCCGTGGTCGGCGCGCGCAGCGCGAGCCAACTGGTGCGCCAGGACGACTGGGTCATCATCGACGGCGATGCCGGCGTGGTGATCGTCGACCCGTCGCCGATCATCCTGGCGGAGTACGGTTTCAAGCAGCGCCAGGGTGACCTCGAACGCGGCCGGCTCTCGCGCCTGCGCCACAAGCCGGCTGTCACGCTCGATGGCGAGCGCGTCGACCTGCTGGCCAACATCGAAATGCCGGAAGACACGCTCAACGCGGTCAAGGCCGGCGCCGTGGGCGTGGGGCTGTTCCGTAGCGAGTTCCTGTTCATGGGCCGCGAGTCGCAGCGCCTCTCGCGGCTGCCCGACGAAGAAGAGCAGTACCAGGCCTACAAGCGCGCGGTCGAAGGCATGCAGGGCATGCCGGTCACCATCCGTACCATCGACGTCGGCGCCGACAAGCCGCTCGACGGCAAGTCGGCCAACAAGCAGGAGCACCTGAACCCGGCGCTCGGCCTGCGTGCGATCCGCTGGAGCCTGGCCGACCCGGCCATGTTCCTGACGCAGCTGCGCGCCATCCTGCGCGCCGCGGCGCACGGCGAGATCCACCTGCTGATTCCGATGCTCGCGCACGCCAGCGAGATCCGCCAGACGCTGTCGCTGATCGACTTCGCCCGCGCCGAGCTCGACAACCGCGGCGTGGTGTACGGCCAGGTGAAGCTTGGCGCCATGATCGAGATTCCGGCCGCGGCGCTCACGCTCAAGACCTTCCTGAAGTACTTCGACTTTCTCTCGATCGGCACCAACGACCTGATCCAGTACACGCTGGCAATCGATCGGGCCGACGAAGCGGTGGCGCATCTCTACGACCCGGCGCATCCGGCCGTGCTGCGCCTGGTGGCCGACACCATTGCGGAATGCCGCCGCCAGGGCAAGGGCGTCAGCGTCTGCGGCGAAATGGCGGGCGACCCCCAGTTCACGCGGCTGCTGCTCGGCATGGGCCTGCGCAGCTTCTCGATGCACCCCTCGCAGATCCTCACGGTCAAGCAGGAGGTGTTGCGCGCCGACACCAACAAGCTGGTGCCGTGGGCGCAACAGGTGCTCGAGGCCGACGACCCCGCGCTACTGCTGGCGCGCTGAGCTTCCGGCTCCGGTCGGCCTGCGGCGCCCCGCTTTTTGCGGGCGCGGGCGCTGTTGAACAACGGCGTCGACATCAAACGAAACATAACGAGACCGCGCTGAAAAGACGCGGCGCGACGCTGCTCGCACCATCGAGGCTCCTTCAACAAGCACTCCCTGAAAGGCCTCGATCATGAACATCCGCTCCACCTTCCTTGCCGTTTCCGCGCTGGCCCTGCTGGGCACCTCGGCCGTCCACGCTGAGACCTACGCCGGCGTGCAGGCGCCCGTTTCCGCCATGAGCCGCGACGCCGTGCATGCCGAAGCCCTGCGCGCTGCTTCGGCACCCGACCAGAACGTGACACGCGGTTCGCGCGGCGCCGAAACCGTCGCCGTTTCGAAGGATCGCGCAGCGGTTCAGGCCGAAGCCGTGCGCGCGAGCGCCGCGCCGGATCAGAACGTGAGCTCGGGCTCGCGCGTCAACAGCAAGGTCATCTCGACCATGCAAAACCCGGTCGACCTGCGCACCAGCAAGCTCTGAAGCGCCACCGCCCCTTCCTCCATTCCATCCCCAAGGACATCTCATGAAGCACTGGATCAAACGTTCCCTTTTCGGCCTCTTCGGCGGCGCGCTCGTGGTCGGCAGCATTGCCGGCTGTGCGGCCCAGCGTCACGGCTGGGGCGGCGGCGATCCGGCCGAATTCCGTGCCAAGGTGGTCGAGCGCGTCGGCAGCAAGCTCGACCTCGATGCCACGCAAAAGCAGAAGCTCGGCGTGCTCGCCGAAAAACTGCAGGCGCAACGCACGGCGATGCGTGACGCGGGCGGCGCCGGCGGCGCCCGCTCGCAGTTCACGTCGCTGTTCGCCGGCAACAAGCTCGACCAGGCTGGCGCCGCCAAGCTGGTCGACGAAAAGACGGCAGCGGTGCGCGCTGGCAGCCCCGAAATCATCGCGGCGGCGGCCGACTTCTTCGACAACCTGAACCCGTCGCAGCAGCAGAAGGTGCGCGAGTTCATGGCCCGTGGCCGCCGTTGGGGCCATCGTGGCTGAAGTTGCGGGCTTCAGCGGCGGGCGGGGCTGGCGCCGCGCCGAGCGGACGCCGGGCATCAGCACCGTGGTTCCGGTGCAGCCCGGCGCGGCGCGCGGCGGCGTGCGGAATCTGCTGCGCCTCGAAGGCGCGGTGCTGCTGGTCGGCGCGCTGGTCGCGTACGAGCAGGTCGGCGCCGGCTGGGGCGCGTTCGCGCTGCTGTTCCTCGTGCCCGATGTCTCGCTGCTGGGCTACCTTGCTGGCGCGCGCACCGGAGCCATGCTCTACAACGCCGCGCATTCCTACTTCGGGCCTGCCGCGCTGATCGCGCTCGGCGCGCTGGCCGCGCAACCGGTTGCGCTGGCGCTGGGGCTGGTCTGGCTGGCTCACATCGGCTTCGATCGCCTGCTGGGCTACGGCCTCAAGTACGGCAGCAGCTTCGGCGCCACCCACCTCGGGCAACTCGGCCCGCGTGACGCGTGGTGATCCTTTTCAAGGGGTCCCGCAGTCACAATCCGGCCATGCCACGCATCCTTCTGATCGACGACGACGAGCATCTGGCGCCGCCGCTCGCCACTTACTTCGCGCGCTTCGACTGCGTGCTGGAAAGCGCGACGCGGCCGAGCGAAGGCCTGGCCAAGCTGCGGGCCGGCCACTACGACGCCGCGATCCTCGACGTGATGCTGCCCGAGATGGACGGCTTCGCGCTGTGCCGCGAGATCCGCAAGGAGAGCGAGATCCCGATCGTGATGCTCACCGCGCGTGGCGATGTGATGGACCGCGTGGTCGGCCTCGAGATCGGCGCCGACGACTACCTGCCCAAGCCCTTCGAGCCGCGCGAGTTGGTGGCGCGCGTGCAGACCATCCTGCGGCGCCAGCGGACGCAACTCGCCGCAGCGCCCGTCGCGATCGCGGTGGCGACGCAGCGCCACGTGTTCGACGGCCTGGCCATCGACCTCGACCGGCGCGAAGTGCTGCGCCAGGGCGAGCGCGTCGAACTCACCGGCACCGAGTTCGAGCTGCTCGCGCTGCTGGCCGCCGAGCCCGGCCGGGTGTTCAGCCGCGACGACATCCTGAATCGCCTGCGCGGCCACGAGGCCGACCTGTACACGCGTGCGGTCGACATCGTGGTGAGCCGTCTGCGCAAGAAGCTGGAGCCGCTCGACTGCATCAAGACGCTGCGCAACGCGGGCTACACGCTCGCGGTGGCCCGAAGCGAGCCGGCATGAGGCGTCGCGGCCGCGTGCTGGCTTCGGCCGACCGGGCGCTGGCTGCCGCGGGGCAGGCCAGCCAGCGCGGCCAGCGGCGCTGGCGCCATTCGCTGCGGCTGCGGTTGGTTACGCTGTTCGTCGTGCTCGCGCTGGCGCTGATGGCCGTGTTCGTCGGCGGCATGAAGTCGGCGCTGTCGAGCACCGGCTGGCGCGAGGTTGCGCGCCCGCTGCTGGTCGACTACATGGATCGCGTCGTGGTCGAGCTCGGCAGCCCGCCAGAGGTGGCGCGCGCGCAGGCGCTGGTCGACCGGCTGCCCATCACGCTGCGCATCGATGGTCCGAAGGTGAACTGGGATTCGGATCCGGGCCGCAGCGACCGCCGCGGCTGGTTCTCCGAGCGCCGGCGCGAGCGCGACGCGCCGGACGATCCCTGGTTCGTCCGGCCGACGGCCGACGGCCACCGCGTCACCTTCGGCTGGAGTCCGCGCCTGTGGCAGCACCAGCCCAGCAATGCCGACTGGATCACTGCGGTGCTGGCGCTCGGGCTGATCCTGCTGGCCTACGCGCTCGTGCACAAGTTGCTTAAGCCCCTGGACGACATTCGCAAGGGTGCTGACCGCTTTGGCCGCGGCGACTTTGCGCAGGCCATTCCGCTGCGCCGGCGCGACGAACTCGGCGACCTCGCGCATCGCATCAACACCATGGCGCACGACCTCGAAGGCATGCTCGATGCCAAGCGCGCGCTGCTGCTCGCGCTGAGCCACGAGCTGCGCTCACCGCTTACGCGCGCACGGCTCAATGCCGAGCTCCTGCCCGACACGCCCGACGGCGCCGCCGAGCGCGCAGCCTTGTTGCGCGATCTGAACGAGATGCGCGACCTCATCAGCGACCTGCTGGAAAGCGAGCGCCTCGCGAGTCCGCACGCGGCGCTGCAACGCGAGCCGGTCGACCTGACCGCGCTGGTGCGCGAGGTGGTGGCGGAGCAGGCCGAAGGCCCGCAGGTGCAGCTGGATCTGCCCGAGGCGCTGCCGGTGCGCCCGCTCGACCGCACCCGCGTGCGCCTGCTGGTGCGCAACCTGCTCGACAACGCGTTACGCTACAGCGCCGGCGCGCCGCAGCCGCCGCGTATTTCGCTGCGCACCGAGGGCAAGGGCGTGCTGCTCGAAGTGCGCGACTTCGGCCCCGGCGTCGACGAGGCGCAACTCGGGCACCTGACCGAACCGTTCTACCGCACCGACAGCGCGCGCCAGCGCGCGACCGGCGGCGTCGGCCTCGGGATGTACCTGTGCCGGCTGGTGGCCGAGGCCCACGGTGGCAGGCTGGAGGTGCGCAACGCGCAGCCCGGTCTGGCCATTTCGGCGCTGCTGATCTGATCGATCAGCCTTGCGCGTGCCAGAGTGCCGCGAAAAAATGGCAGGTGCTGCCGGCGAGCACGAACAGGTGCCAGACGAAGTGCGCGTAGCGCAGCTTCGAGTCGAGCAGGAACACCACCGCGCCCGCGGTGTAGGCCAGCCCGCCCGCCACCAGCCAGCCGAGCCCGGCCACGGACATGCGCTCGACCAGCGGCACCGCGGCCACCAGCGCCATCCAGCCCATCGCGACATAGAGCCCGGTCGACCACAGCGGATGCTGCAGGCGGTTGAGCAGCTTGGCGCCGACACCCACCACCGCGGCCGCCGTCACCGCGCTCAGCAGCGCCCAGCCCCAGGGCCCGCGCAGCACACCGAGCAGAAACGGCATGTAGCTGCCCGCAATGAAGAGGTAGATGGCGGCATGGTCGAGCCGGTTCAGCAGCAGCTTGGCGCGGCCGGCCGGCAGCGCGTGGTACAGCGTCGAGATGAGATACAGCACGATGGCTGTGCCGGCGAACAGTGAGGCGCCGATGACGTTGGCGGCCTGGCCCTGCTGCGCGGCATTGAACACCAGGATCGGAAGGGCTGCAACCGCAAGCAGCAGGCCCAGCCCATGGCTCACCGCGTTAGCGATCTCTTCACCGAGGGTCTGGATTCGGGGAGGTGTCAGTTCGGACATGCGTTCATTCTGCACAAAGCCGCTGTCGCGCGCGCTACGTCAGGCGGCGTAGACCGGAGATAGCATCCGGCTCCACAGCCGACTCCTCAAGACATATTCCAAGGAAACAAAGCCATGACCGCCACGCTCACCAACCACCAGGTTCGACTCGCCAAGCGTCCCGAGGCCGCCGCCACGCGCGAGCACTGGCGCTTCACCACCGAGCCCGTCGGCGAGCCGGCCGAGGGCGGCGTGCTGGTCAAGACACTGTCGCTGTCGCTCGACCCCGCGATGCGCGGCTGGCTCAACGACGCCAAGAGCTACATCCCGCCGGTGGCCATCGACGAGGTGATGCGCGCCGGCGGCGTGGGCCGCGTGGTCGCGTCGAAGAACCCCGCCTTTGCGGTAGGCGACACGGTCTACGGCACGCTCAATGTGCAGGAGTACATGCTCATTCCGCAGGAGGAGATCAAGCGCAACGGCCTGGTGAAGATCGACCTGCGCGTCGGCACCATCGGCCAGTGGCTCAACGTGCTCGGCATGCCGGGCATGACCGGCTACTTCGGCCTGATGGACGTGGGCCAGCCCAAGCCGGGCGAAACGGTTGTCGTCTCCGGCGCGGCCGGCGCAGTCGGCCAGACGGTCGGCCAGCTCGCCAAGATCAAGGGCTGTCGCGTGGTCGGCATCGCGGGCGGCGCGGCCAAGTGCGACTGGGTGGTGAAGGAGTTGGGCTTCGACGCCTGCATCGACTACAAGGCCGGCGAAGGCGCGGTGCGCGCGGGTCTCAAGGAACATTGCCCCAAGGGCGTCGACATCTACTTCGACAACGTCGGCGGCGAAATCCTCGACCAGGTGCTCGCCAGGTTGGCGCGCAAGGCCCGCATCATCATCTGCGGCGCGATCAGCCAGTACAACAACGCCAACAGCATGCCCGCTGCCGGCCCGCGCAACTACCTGAGCCTGCTGGTGAATCGCGCGCGCATGGAAGGCATCGTGGTGTTCGACTATGCCGACCGCTACCCCATCGCCATTGCCGAACTCTCGGGCTACCTGAAAGACGGGCGCATGAAAAGCAAGGAAGACACCGTCAAGGGCATCGACACCTTTCCTGAATCGCTCAACAAGCTGTTCGCGGGGGAGAACTTCGGCAAGCTGGTGCTGCAGGTGGCGGAAGACTGAGGTGATGCGCTGAGTCCGCGGGCGCCAGCCCGCGCACGGATCAGAGCGGACTTTTTTCACAGAACAGAACCTTCGCTTCGCAGTCTGTCGATCCGCGCCCCGCCAGTCGACTAGCCTCACCCCCTCGCAAATCAATCAGGGGGAAAGAGATATGAAGAAGAGCCTTTTCGTGGCGGGCGCAGTCGTGCTTGCCTTGACCGGATGCGCCAGCATCTTCAATGGCACGACGCAGCAAGTCACGGTGAGCAGCGTTCCCGAGGGCGCCATGGCGTCGGTGACCAATCGCGCCGGGGAGAAGATCCACAGCGGCGCCACGCCAGTCACGCTGACGCTCAAGCGCGGTGCGGGTTACTTCAAGTCGGAGAGCTATACCGTCGTCCTGACCAAGGACGGCTTCGCACCGAAGGAGCTCAAGCTCACCGCCACGCTCAGTGGTTGGTACATCGGCAACATCATGCTGGGTGGTCTGGTTGGCATGCTGGCGGTCGACCCGCTGACCGGCGCGATGTACACCTTCCCTTCGTCGGTCAGCAGCACGCTCGAGTCGCAGGCTACCAAGCGCTCTGCGGCCGATGGCGCACTGACCATCGTTTCCACCGAGACGCTCACGGCCGAGCAGATGAAGCATGCGCGCCTGCTGGCGCCGGCGGCGCGCGCGCTGCAGTAACCGCCGCTCAGCTCCCCGCCTTGTTCGGATCCCGCCAGGCGCGCTCGAACGGCAGTCGCCAGGCGTGCGGCGCGATCAGTTGGTGCACGCCCTGGCGGCGGTGATTCGAGCAGGTGGGTCGACACCTCCCACAGCCGCTCGATGCAAGGTCAATCGACCGAATGGCCAGCCGCCGCCCGAAACCGGGACAGTTGCCTCACGACGGCGCGGTGCCGTTGTCGAACAATGACATGGC
Source organism: Variovorax nitratireducens (assembly GCF_051216545.1). NCBI lineage: Bacteria > Pseudomonadati > Pseudomonadota > Betaproteobacteria > Burkholderiales > Comamonadaceae > Variovorax > Variovorax nitratireducens. Next base: position 68,776 of record NZ_JBPJZO010000016.1, on the reverse strand, counting down.
GCACGTGACCGCAGCGATTTCCGCGCACAGGGGCCGGTGGTTGCCGACGCCGGCGCGCGGGCCGACTGACCGGAGTTTTCAGCGCGCGCGCGTTCCCATGACGGCCGCCGAGATGATCAGCAGCGCTGCCAGCGCAATCGTCCAGTTCAGCGGCCGTCCGGTCACCACCAGCAACAGCGCAGTCGACGCGAGCGGCGTGAGGTAGCTCAGGATGCCGATCTGGCGCGCGTCGCCTCGCTTCAGCGCCATGTCCCACAGGTAGAACGCGGCGCCGAGCGGACCGAGTCCGCACAGCACGACCAGCAGCCAGTCGCGCGCCGAGAGGGCCACCGCGGGCTCGAGCAATGCATGGCACGCCAGCGAGAGCAGGCCCGAAACCAGTCCGAACAGGCCGATCGCCGCTGTGGGAAACGCCGGCACGCGCTGCGTCCACAGCGAGTAGCTGGCCCAGATGAAGGCCGACCCGGCCGCCAGCGCGAAGCCCCAGGTCTCGCTGCTCGCAGGGTTGGCGCCGCTGCGAGCGCCGAGGATCGCGATGGCTGCGCCGACGAAGCCCAGCAGCGCCGCCAGCAGATGCAGCGCGCGCAATGAAACGCCGCGCAGCAGCATGGGCGCAAGCACCACCATCAGCAACGGCCAGAGGTAGTTGACCAGATTGGCCTCGACCGGCGGCGCATGCCGCAGCGCGATGAACAGCAGGAAGTGAAAGCCGAACAGGCCGTAGATCCCGAGCGCCAGCGTGGCTGCGGGCACTTGCCACGCGGTGCGGTCGCGCAGCACGCTGGGCAGGCTCAGCACGCTGCCGATGGTGAGCGCCAGGCCGGTCAGCAGAAAGGGCGGCACATGAGCGAGCGCGGTGCCGAGCGAGGCCAGCGAGGCCCACAGCACGATCGCGCCCAGGGCGTAGAGGCGGGAAGCGGAGGACTCTGAAGACATGCGCCCAGCTTACGGATTGTCGTCGTCGCGCAACGACGGCGTGTCGTCGCGTTTCAGCGCACGGCGTGACATCTGACACGTTGTCGGGGGGGAATGGCCACATAGCCTGTAATAACAAAGTTACACTCGCCAACTCAAAATTGCTACTTTTGTTTGCTGACTCGGGTGCCTCCCCGGCACACCGTTCCGACGAAAACGGCAGTTCCCTCGTCACCAAGCCCCAAGGCACCCCTCATGAATCGTATCTACCGCGTTGTGTTCAATCAGGCCCTTAACAGCTGGCAGGCTGTGTCCGAAATCGCACGGGGGCGGGTGCGCAGCAGCAGCGCCGCCGCTGATCGTCCGTCCATGGCCCGGTCGACCCCGAGTGCGGGCGGTTTGCGGGCCGTGGCGACCGCCGCGATGCTTTGCCTGATGGCCGGCGCGGCCACGGCCGGCGCCGGTGGCGCGGGTGGCCAGCCCACCCTCACGATCATCCACGGCGGCGCGGGCGGGAGCGACAGCACCGGCGGTGCAGGCGCTGTCAACGACACCAATGTCGGCTCCTTCGGCGGCGATGGCGGCACCGCGACGCCCGCGGGCGCGACCGGAGGCTCGGCTGCATTTGCGGGCGCGCCGCCGGTCGGGCCTGCCGGTGCGGGCGGCGCAGCCGGGATCCCCGGCACGCCGGACGGGTCGCCCGGCGGAAGCCAGCCGGCGGGAGGCTTCGGTGGTGGCGGCGGCGCCGGCGCTGCCGGTGCGAGCGGCGTCGTCACGGTAAACGGGGGTCTCCTTGCGGGCGGCAACGGCGGTGCCGGTGGTGCCGGGTTCTACGCTGCCGGGGGTGGCGGTGGCGGCGGCTACGGCGTCGTGCTCGACCCGTCGGTCACGTCGTTCACCAATGGAGGCACCATCGCCGCCGGGACGGGCGGCGCAGGCGGAAATGCCAATTCACAAGGCGCCGGCGGCGGCGGGGGCGGCACGGGCGTCTACTTTGCGCCGGCGGCCACCACCAGCCTGATCGTCAACAACGCCGCGGGCCTGATCCAGGGCGGCAACGGCGGCAACGGCGGCAACGGCACCGGCGGCGGCGGCACCGGCCCGAGCGGCGGTGGCGGCGGCGGTGGCGGCAATGGCGTGACTATGCTCGGCGGCCAAATGCGCAACGAAGCCGGCGCTGCCATCGTCGGCGGCAATGGCGGTGCGGGCGGCGCGGGCGATGCCACGCAGGGCGGCGGCGCTTCAGGTGGCGGCGGCAACGGCGGCAATGCGATCAATATCAATGCCGGCGGAACGCAGATCTTCAACGCCGGGACGCTGACGGGTGGCAATGGCGGGGCAGGGGGCACCAACACCACCGGGCCAACCGGTGCAGCGGGCAGCGCCGCCGTGGGCGTCGGCGTCGTGGGCAATGCCAATACGGTCATCAACGCGGGCAGCATCTCGGGCGGGCTCGGCGGCGACGGCGTCACGCGCGGCAACGCCGTGACATTCCTCGGCAACAACAACACGCTGGAGCTGCAAACCGGCTACGCCTTCACCGGCAATGCCGTGGCCAGCGGAACCGGCAACGCGCTGGCACTGGGCGGCACCACCAACGGTGCCTTCGACGTAACCGGCATCGGCACCCTGTACCAGGGCTTCGACGCCTACCGCAAGACCGGCACCGGCGCCTGGGCGCTGAGCGGCAGCAACGCGGCCGTCACGCCCTGGACGGTGCAGGCCGGCACGCTGGCGATCGCGAGCGATGCGAGCCTGGGCGCCATCGCGGGCGGGCTCACGCTGGACGGCGGCGCGTTGCAGACCACCGCCAGCATCGCGACCGCTCGCCAGGTGATTCTGGGCGCGGCCGGCGGCACGCTGCAAACCGACGCCGGCACCACGCTCTCGCTGAGCAGTGGCATCACGGGTGCGGGCAGCCTGCGCAAGGACGGCACCGGCGTGCTGGCGCTGAGCGGCGTCAACAGCTACACCGGCGCTACCAACGTCGCAACTGGCACGCTGCAGGCCGGCGCGGCCAACACCTTCGCCGCGGCCAGCGCCCACACGGTGGCCGCCGGCGCCACGCTCGATCTGGCCGGCTTCAACCAGACCGTCGCTTCGCTCAATAACGGCGGTACCGTCAGCCTGCTGGGCAGCACGCCGGGCACCACGCTGACAGTGACGGGCCCCTACCTCGGCAACAACGGCACCTTGCGGATCGGCACGTCGCTGGGCAACAGCGCCAGCGCCACGGACCGACTGCTGCTGAGCGGCGCCACCGCCGTGGCCACCGGCAGCACCACCGTGCAGGTCGTCAACATCGGCGGGCTCGGTGCGCAAACTACCGGCAACGGCATCGAGGTCATCAGCACGGCCAACGGCGGCAGCATCGGCGCCAACGCCTTCAGCCTGGCCGGTGGCCATGTGGATGCGGGTGCATACGAGTACCGCCTGAACACGACCAGCAGCGGTGGCTACCTGAGCTCCACCACGAGCGTTGTTCCGCCGCCCACCAATCCGACCACCCCGACCACTCCGACGGGCCCGACCATCCCCGCCGTGCCGGCGGTACCGATCGGCACGGTTCCCACCTACCGCGCCGAAGTGCCGCTTTTTGCCGCATTGCCCGAACAATTGCGCCAGGGCAACGTCGCCATGCTCGGCAACATGCACCAGCGCACGGGGGACGACGCGGGCGACCGGCAGGCCTGGGCGCGCGTGATCAGCACCGATCGCAATATCCGCCAGACTGGCACCGTCAGCCCAGAAAGCGATGGTCGCCTGACCGGCCTGCAGGCCGGCACCGACCTCTGGGCCAATGCCGGATGGCGGGCCGGCGTGTACGTCGGCCAGCTCGACGGCGACATGCAGGTCAGCGGTTTCGCCCGTGGCATCCAGAACCTCGCGGTCGGTTCGAACGACCTGCGCAGCCAGTACCTCGGCGCCTACGCCAGCTACAAGAACGCGGGTGGCTTCTACGCGGACGCCGTGCTGCAGGCCGGGCGCCACCGCTACACCGTGCAGCCGAGCCTGGCCCTGAGTACCGCCGGCAAGGGCGACAGCCTGCTGGCCTCGATCGAGGTCGGCCAGTCGTTTCCGCTGGCGCCGAACTGGACGATCGAGCCGCAATTGCAGCTCGTGCACCAGCGCCTCGGCCTGGACGATGCCTCGATCTTCGGTGCGCAGGTGCAGCAGGACGCCGACAGCGGCTGGCTGGTGCGGGCTGGCGTGCGCGTTAAGGGCGAGATCGCCACCGGCATCGGCACGCTGCAGCCCTACGGCCGCTTCAACATCTACAGCAGCAGCAAGGGCAATGATGTCACGCGCTTCATCGGGCCGGCGGCTTACACCGACATCCTGACGCGGACCGGCGGCACCAGCAGCGAGCTGGCAGCCGGCGCGACGCTGATGCTGTCGCCCACGACCAGCCTCTACGGCGAACTCGGCAAGCTGTGGGCTTCGGGCGGCAATGCGCGGGTCAAGAGCTCGGTCAACGCCAGCCTGGGCGTGAAGGTGCGCTGGTAAGCAGCGCCTATCCGGCGCGCCGCATCGCTGCGGTGAGCGCCGACGGCGAGCGGTAGCCGGTGCGTCGCGCCACCTCGGCCACGCCGAGGCCGTGGCCGCGCAACTGGCGTGCATGCGCCAGCCGCTGCTGGCGCAACCACTGCATCGCCGCCACGCCCAGTTCGTCGCGGCAGCGCTGCGCGAACTGGCTCGGGCTCAGGCAAACCACGGCGGCCATGTCGGCCACGCTCAGCGGCCGCTGCCAGCGCGCCTGCGCCCAGAGGCTCAGGGCGGCCCAGTCGATCGGTCGGCGTCGGCTTGCGCTGACAGGCAGCGGGCCCCAGGCTTCCAGCAGCAGTGCCGGCCCGTGCTGCAGTGCGAGCGCCGGTGCGTCGGGCTGGCACAGGCACAGCGCGAGATAGCGCGCGAGCGACAGAGCCTGCGGCGCCAGCGGGGAGCGTCCTGCCGCGCGGGCCCATGGCGTTTCGCGCGTGTCGAGCACCAGGCATCTTGCACCGTCGCGCGCTTCGAAGTCGTGCCGATCGCCGGGCTCGACCACCCACCCGTCGCCGGCCGCGATGCGCCGGCCCCGGCCTTCAACCTCCAGATCGAGATGTCCGTCGAGGCCCACGAGGATCTGGAAGTGGTCGTGCGCGTGGCTGCCGCGCGACGCGCCATAGCGGCGCAGCGAGAGGCCGTGCGGTGCGGGGGCGAGCGCGGTGGTCGACGACATGGTGCGACACGGATTGTCGGCGCGGCCGACGGCGCTGTCACCCGATCCGCAGCAACAGGGCCGAGGCGGCGCAGACGCCGCCGCCCTCGTTGGGCGGGGCTCCCGCTACCGCCTCAGCTGCGGGCATGCAGATCGCGCAGTTCGCGCTTGAGCACCTTGCCGATCGCACTGCGCGGCAGATCGTCGATCAGCCGCAGCGCAGCGAGCCGCTGGGTCTTGCCGAGCTGGGCGTTGGCCCATTGCAGCAGCGTGTCGGCGTCGGTGGCGTCGCCGGCCCGGCGCACCACGAAGGCAACCGGCGTCTCGCCCCATTGCTCGGACGGCACGCCGACCACGGCCACGTCGGCTACCGCCGCGTGGGCGCGCAGCACGGCTTCGAGATCGCTCGGGTAGATGTTGAAGCCACCGCTGATCACCATGTCCTTCTTGCGGTCGAACAGCGTCAGGAAGCCCTCGTCGTCGAAGCGGCCGATGTCGCCGGTGCGGATGAAGCGCATGCCTTCGGGCGAGAACCATTCGGCTTCGCGCGTCTTTTCAGGCTGGCGGTGGTAGCCGGCCATCATGCCGGCCGAGCTGCCGACCACTTCACCGGCTTCGCCGGCCGCCACTTCCTGGCCGGCCTCATCGATCAGGCGGATGTCGCTGCCTTCGGCCGGCTGGCCCACGGTGTGCAGCTTGGTCGGGTGCAGATGGGCTTCGAGGATGCAGGTGCCGCCGCCTTCGGTCATGCCGTAGAACTCGATCAGTCCGCCCGGCCAGCGCGCCAGCACGTCGGCCTTGAGCGCGGCGTTGAACGGTGCGCTGGTGCTGAACTTGAAGCGGAAGGACGACAGGTCGTGCGCGTCGAACGCCGCATGCGCCATCAGGCGCTGGTACTGCACGGGCACCAGCATGGTGTGCGTGGCGCGGTGCTGCTGCGCCAGCGCCAGGTAACCGCCCGCATCGAACTTCGGCATCAGGATCACGCAACCGCCGAACGCGATGGTCGGGAAGAACACCACCAGCGTGGTGTTGGAGTAGAGCGGCGTCGACAGCAGCGTGACCGTGTCGGGCCCGTAGCCGTAGCCCGCGCCGCGTTTCACATGCGACCAGCGCATGCCGTGGCCCTGCACGATGCCCTTGGGCTCGCCGGTGGTGCCGGAGGAATAGATGATGTTGAAGGGCGTGGCCGGCTGCAGTTCGACCGGATCAGGGCGCGATCCCGTCGGCGCCAGCCAGTCGTCGAGGGCGCGCCCGGCCTGGGAGCCGTCGAGCGCGATGCGCGGAATGCCGTCGGCGCGGGCGGAGCCAACGACCTCGGCGGCCGAAGCATCGGTGAAGAGCCATCGGGCGTCGGCGTCTGCCATCATGCGCACCAGACTGGCCGGCGTCGACCCCGGCGCCAGCGGCGCAACCGCGACACCGGCGCGCAGAGCGCCCAGGAATACGGCGGCATAGGGCACCGACGAAGTCGCGCAAATGGCAACCGCGTCGCCGGCGCCAAGGCCGTCGCGCTGCAATGCCGCCGCAACGCGATCCATCAGTGCATCCAGTTCGGCATAAGTGAGCGCAGACTTGCCGTCTTGCAGTGCGGAGCTGTGGGGGTGCTGCTGTGCATGGATCCGGATCAGGTCGGCGATCACGCCGAAATCCCGGGCCATCGCATCCTGGAAAGTATCCGAGTGGGTCATGGGCGAATGAAAAGAGTGTCAACGCAATGTCAGGTGGCCGCGTTGGAAGGTGCCGCAAGCCTTCGGGCCGGCGTCAAGTACGAGGAGCCATGATGACCCAATCCAACAAACCCGCTGTTCGCGCAGACGACAAGCGTTCCGGCCCGCCGACCCCCCGCCGTCCGGCCCCCCAGTCGCCCTCCGCCTGAACCTTACACGCCGGCGGCGTGGGCCTGCTCGTCGGCGTGGTAGCTCGAACGCACCATTGCGCCCACCGCGGCGTGGCTGAAACCCATCTTGTAGGCTTCTTCCTCGAACATCTTGAAAGTGTCGGGGTGCACATAGCGGCGCACCGGCAGGTGGCTGTTGCTCGGTGACAGGTACTGGCCGATGGTCAGCATGTCGATGTCGTGCGCACGCATGTCGCGCATGACCTGCAGAATTTCCTCGTCCGTCTCGCCCAGCCCGACCATGATGCCGCTCTTGGTCGGCACGTCGGGGTGCAGCGCCTTGAACTTCTTCAGCAGGTTCAGGCTGAACTGGTAGTCGCTGCCGGGGCGCGCTTCCTTGTAGAGGCGCGGCGCGGTTTCCAGGTTGTGGTTCATCACGTCGGGCGGCGCGGCCTTCAGGATTTCGAGCGCGCGGTCGTCCCGACCGCGGAAGTCGGGCACCAGGATTTCGATCTGCGTTTGCGGCGAGAGCGCCCGGATGTTCTGGATGCAGTCGACGAAATGCTGGCTGCCGCCATCGCGCAGGTCGTCGCGATCCACGCTGGTGATCACCACGTACTTGAGCTTGAGCTTGGCGATCGTCTTCGCGAGATTGAGCGGCTCGTCGGTATCGAGTGGGTCGGGCCGGCCATGGCCCACGTCGCAGAACGGGCAGCGGCGCGTGCACTTGTCGCCCATGATCATGAAGGTGGCTGTGCCCTTGCCGAAGCACTCGCCGATGTTCGGGCACGAGGCTTCTTCACACACCGTGTGCAGGTTGCTCTCGCGCAGGATCTGCTTGATCTCGTAGAAGCGTGTGGTCGGCGAGCCGGCCTTCACGCGAATCCATTCCGGCTTTTTCAGCGCCTCGCCCTGGATCACCTTGACCGGGATGCGCGACAGCTTGGCCGCGGCCTTCTGCTTGGCGAGCGGGTTGTACGTGTCTTGGCTTTGGGCGTCGCGGACGACTTCGGAGGTGCTCATGGCGTGATCAGGGTGCGAGGTACGTGACCAGCTTCTGGCCCAGTACCCGGGCAGCTTCGTCCCAGGTGGTTTGAACACCGATTGTAGAAAGGTCGACCGTTTTCAGTCCCGCATAGCCGCAAGGGTTGATGCGCGAGAAGGGCTCGAGATCCATCGCCACGTTGAGCGAGACGCCGTGGTAGGTGCAATGGCGGCTGACCTTGATGCCGAGCGCCGCAATCTTGCCGAGGCCGCGAAACGGGTCGGCGGGGTGCATCGGGCCGTTCAGCGCCGCATGCGAAAACGGGTCGTCGAGCCGCACATAGATCCCCGGCGCACCGCCAACGCGGTGGCCGGTCACGCCGAAATATGCGAGCGTGCGGATCACCGATTCCTCGAGGCGGTAGACGTATTCCTTGACGTAGTAGCCGGCCCGCTTGAGGTCGATCAGCGGATAGGCCACCACCTGGCCGGGCCCGTGGTAGGTGACCTGGCCGCCGCGGTCGGTCTGTACCACGGGGATGTCGCCCGGGTTCAGCAGATGGGCGGCCTTGCCGGCAAGACCTTGGGTGTAGACCGGCGGATGCTCGCAAATCCATAGCATGTCGCGCCCATTCGGCGAGCGCTCCAGCGTGATCCGGCGCATGGCCGCCCAGGTCGGCTCGTAGTCGACGCGGCCGAGAAGCTCGATCGGCAGGGGCACGACGACCGTCGTCAGATCACCCATTTGGTCATCGGGTGGCTGGTCAGCGCGCGATAGATGTTGTCCAACTGCTCGCGGCTGGTGGCGGTCACTGTCAGGGTCACGCTGAGGTAGTTGCCCGCCTTGCTGTTGCGCAGTTGAACCGTGCTCGCATCGAAGGCCGGATCGAATTGTTCGGCGATCTGCGTCATGGCGTGCACGAAGCCGTCGACGTTGGCGCCCGCCACCTTGATCGGGAACAGCGAGGGGTATTCGATCAGCGACTCCTGGCGCGTCGCGATGTGGTCGTTGTTGTCGCTCATGAAGAAACTCCGTTCTGTCGCTTGGCCTGCTGGTAGGCGGCGTACAAGGCGTCATAGATAGGGCCGGGCCGCCCGGTTCCAATGGGCTGGCCGTCCAGCGTCGTCACGGGCAGCACTTCCTTGCTGGCGGACGACAGCATGAGCTCGTCGGCACCGAACACTTCCTCACGGGTGACGCGGCGCAACTCGTACGAAATGTCTGCCTCGCGGCACAGCCGCTGCAGCAGGTCATAGCGGATGCCCTTGAGCACGAGCTGGTCGGGCACCGGGCCTGCGAGGCGGCCGTCCTTGACGATCCACACATTGCTCGAGGAGGCTTCACTGAGCGCGTCGCCGCGAAACATGATGGTTTCCGTCGCGCCGGCTTCCACGCTGATCTGCCGCGCCAGCACGGCGCCGAGCAAACTGGTGCTCTTGATGTGGGCCTTCTGCCAGCGGAAATCTTCGGCGGTGACGCAGGTCACACCCTTGGCGCGAACCGCATCGGGCACCGGCTTCAGCGGGTTGACCATCGCGAACACCGTGGGCGTGATGCCTTGCGTCATGGCGTGGTCGCGCGGCGCGACACCGCGGGTCACCTGGAAATACACGGCGACCGATGGCGCTGCCGCCTGATCCACCAGCTGCTGGGCGATCGCGCGCCATTGCGCGGGCGTGTGCGGGTTCGTAATCTGCAACTCGGCCAGCGAGCGGCCGAGCCGTGCGATGTGCTCGTCGAAACAGAACAGGCGGCCGTTGTACGCAGGCACCACTTCGTAGATGCCGTCGCCGAAGATGAATCCTCGGTCCAGTACGCTGACCTTGGCCTGACCCAAGGGCGTGAATTCACCATCGAGGTAGCAGAGCGATTGGGGAAGAGCGGTGGCGAGAGGATGCATGCGGAGAATTATGGGCGGCTCGTGCGCACGGGGTCTTCCACCTCGCCATGTCTGCCGTCAAGCACACTCATTCCACCCCGCGCGCCGGGAAATGGCGGGAGGCCATGGGTTTTTACTTATAATCAATGGCTTTGTAGAAATTCTGTTTCGTCACTCGGGCGCCATTCCAAATGAGAAAAATAGCCCGGGACGCGGAGCGTGAAGAAGACCCCGACGCAGATTTCAAGCCGCTGACCGCCGATGAGGCGCGCCAGTTGCGCGAAAGAAGTCCTTCGATCTCCCCTTGGCGGGTGATCTCGGGTCAGGCCCTCGCGGGCCTGCTGGTGGCTTTGGCCGCCTGGGGTCTGACGGGGAGGCAAAATCTGGGTTGGTCGGCCGGTTATGGCGCGTTGTCGGTGGTGGTTCCCGCTGCTGTCTTCGCGCGCGGCCTGACGGGTCGTTTGTCTTCCCTGAATCCGGCCACGGCGATGGTCGGGTTCTTTGTATGGGAAATGGTCAAGATGGCTTTGACGCTGGCAATGTTGCTGGCGGCGCCAAAGCTGATAACGGCGCTGAGCTGGCCGGCGATGCTGGTGGGTTTGGCGGTGGCAATGCAGGCGTATTGGGTGGCGTTGATGTTCGCGCCCAAGCGCAAGTAACTGAGAGACGAGTAACAGATGGCTGCTGAGAACGCTGCGGAACATGGTCAGACCTCTGGTGAATACATCATTCACCATCTGACGCACCTGCAAAACGCCAAGCCCAAGGCGGTTGTCGACTTTTCTGTTTTCAGCTTCGACTCCATGTTCTTCTCGATCGCGATCGGCGTGATCGGTTGCTGGATCCTCTGGTTGGCTGCGCGCAAGGCCACTTCGGGCGTGCCGGGTCGCTTCCAGGCGGCGGTCGAGTTGCTCGTCGAAATGGTCGACCAGCAGGCCAAGGGCATCGTGCACAACAAGGAGAGCCGCAAGTTCGTGGCCCCGCTCGCGCTGACGATCTTCGTGTGGATCTTCATGCTCAATGCGATGGACTTGTTTCCGGTCGACTTGTTCCCGTTCCTTTGGCAAAAAATCTACGGCGCCTTCGGCGGAGACCCGCATCACGCGTATCTGCGCGTCGTGCCCACGGCCGACCTGTCGGTGACGATGGGCCTGTCGGTGGCCGTGCTGCTGATCTGTCTGTACTACAACATCAAGATCAAGGGCCTGGGCGGTTGGGTTCATGAACTGTTCACCGCGCCGTTCGGCAACCATTGGGCGCTGTACCCCTTCAATTTCGCGATGCAGATGATCGAGTTCGTTGCCAAGACGGTCTCGCACGGCATGCGGTTGTTCGGCAACATGTACGCTGGCGAACTGATCTTCCTGCTGATCGCACTGATGGGCGGCGCGTTCACGCTGTCGGCTACCGGCATCGGCCTGGCAGTCGGTCACATCATCGCGGGCACCGTCTGGTCGATCTTCCACATCCTGATCATCACGTTGCAAGCCTTCGTGTTCATGATGCTGGCGCTGGTGTACATCGGCCAGGCTCACGATCATCACTGATCAAGTTTTCGTTTCCGTTTTCTTTTTTCTCGTCAACCAAAGTCCCTTAGGAGTCATCATGGAAGTTATCAGCTTTGTTGCACTGGCCGCCGGCCTGATCATCGGTCTCGGCGCGTTCGGCGCTTGCGTCGGCATTGGCATCATGGGCAGCAAGTACCTCGAATCGGCTGCACGCCAACCCGAGCTGATGGGTGAACTGCAAACCAAGATGTTCCTGCTGGTCGGCCTGATCGACGCATCGTTCATCATTGGTACCGGTGTGGCCCTGTGGTTTGCCACTGCCAACCCGTTCCTGGCGCAAATCGCCAACCTGCCGAAGTAATCAGGCTTCTCGTCGGACCCAAGTTGTCGTTCCCATCGGAATGGCTGCGGAATCCATCCCAAAGAGAGGGTGAAAAGTGAGCATTACCGGTACCTTAATCGTCCAGATGATCGTGTTCCTGATCCTGGTCGGGTTCACGATGAAGTTCGTGTGGCCGCCGATCGCGAAGGCGCTGGACGAGCGCGCCGTCAAGATCGCCGACGGCCTGGCTGCGGCTGACAAGGCCAAAACCGAGCTGGCTGCGGCCGACAAGAAAGTCGAATCCGCACTGAGCCAGGCCCGTAACGAGTCGGCCCAGCGGCTGGCCGATGCGGAGCGTCGTGCCCAGGCGATCGTGGAAGAGGCCAAGGGCCGCGCCACCGAAGAGGGCAACAAGATCGTTGCCGCCGCACGCGTCGAAGCCGAGCAACAGTCCGCCAAGGCCCGCGAGGCCCTGCGCGAGCAGGTCGCCGCGCTTGCCGTCAAGGGCGCCGAGCAGATCCTGCGCAAGGAAGTGAACCCCGCGGTTCACGCCGATTTGCTGGCCCGCCTGCAGACCGAGCTCTGAAGCACGAGGCGCAACGAGGATCACCATGGCAGAAATCGCCACCATTGCACGCCCCTACGCCGAGGCCTTGTTCAAGGCTTCCGCGGCCGACCTTCAAGGCGCTGGCGCCTGGCTGGAGCAGGTTGCAGCGATTGCGGGTCAGCCGCAACTGCAGCAGTTCGCCGACAACCCGAAGGCCACGCCCGAGCAGGTGCTCGGCGTGATCGCCGGTGTCGCGGCTGGCACGCTGCCCGCGCAGGCCAACAACTTCCTGTCGGCCCTGCTCGAAAACGGTCGCTTTGCGGCCCTGCCCGAGATTGCCCGGCAGTTCCGCCTGCTGGCCAATGCCCAGCGCGGCTCGTCCGATGCGGTGGTGTACAGCGCCTTCCCGATCGACGACGCAGCGCTCGCGTCGCTTGCGGCCGTGCTCGAAAAGCGCTTCGATCGCAAGTTGCAGGTGTCGGTTCAGCTCGATCCCTCGTTGATCGGTGGCGTTCGCGTGGCGGTGGGTGACGAGGTGCTCGACACTTCCGTCAAGGCCCGCCTCGAACAAATGAAAGTTGCGCTGGCGGCGTAAGCCCCCGGCCCCTTACCCTTACCAAGAAAGAAGGAAAGAGTCATGCAACTCAATCCCGCAGAAATTTCCGAACTCATCAAGAGCCGTATCGAAGGTCTTGGCGTCAGCGCCAATATCCGCAACGAAGGCACCGTGGTGTCGGTGACCGACGGCATCGTGCGCGTGCACGGCCTGTCGGACGCGATGCAGGGCGAAATGCTCGAGTTCCCGCCGAGCGCTGACGGCACGCCGTCGTTCGGCCTGGCGCTGAACCTCGAGCGCGACTCGGTCGGCGCCGTGATTCTGGGCGAATACGAGCACATCTCCGAAGGTGACACGGTCAAGTGCACCGGCCGCATTCTGGAAGTGCCGGTCGGCCCCGAACTCATTGGCCGCGTAGTGAACGCGCTGGGTCAGCCGATCGACGGCAAGGGCCCGATCAACGCCAAGATGACCGACGTGATCGAAAAGGTCGCCCCGGGCGTGATCGCCCGCAAGTCCGTCGACCAGCCGCTGCAAACCGGCCTCAAGTCGATCGACTCGATGGTGCCGATCGGCCGTGGCCAGCGCGAGCTGATCATCGGCGACCGCCAGACCGGCAAGACGGCCGTGGCGATCGACGCGATCATCAACCAGAAGGGCCAGGGCGTGACGTGCATCTACGTCGCCATCGGCCAGAAGGCTTCGTCGATCAAGAACGTGGTGCGCGCGCTGGAGCAAGCCGGTGCCATGGACTACACGATCGTGGTCGCTGCATCCGCCTCGGAATCGGCCGCCATGCAGTACGTGTCGGCCTACTCGGGCTGCACGATGGGTGAGTACTTCCGCGACCGCGGCGAAGACGCACTGATCGTCTATGACGACCTCTCCAAGCAAGCCGTTGCATACCGCCAGGTGTCGCTGCTGCTGCGCCGTCCGCCAGGCCGCGAAGCCTACCCCGGCGACGTGTTCTATCTCCACAGCCGCCTGCTCGAGCGCGCAGCCCGCGTGAACGCCGACTACGTCGAAGCCTTCACCAAGGGTGAAGTCAAGGGCAAGACCGGTTCGCTGACGGCCCTCCCGATCATCGAAACGCAAGCCGGCGACGTGTCCGCTTTCGTGCCAACCAACGTGATCTCGATCACCGACGGCCAGATCTTCCTGGAAACCAATCTGTTCAACGCCGGTATCCGCCCCGCCATCAACGCCGGTATCTCGGTGTCGCGCGTGGGTTCGTCGGCGCAGACCAACCTGATCAAGAACCAGTCGGGCGGTATCCGTACCGACCTGGCCCAGTACCGTGAACTGGCCGCGTTCGCGCAGTTCGCTTCCGACCTCGACGAAGCGACCAGGAAGCAACTCGACCGCGGTGCGCGCGTGACGGAACTGCTCAAGCAAACGCAGTACAGCCCGCTGCCGATCTCGTTGATGAACGCCACGCTGTTCGCAGTGAACAAGGGCTTTATGGACGACATCGACGTCAAGAAGGTGCTGTCGTTCGAACACGGCTTCCATCAGCTGCTGAAGTCGAGCCACGCTCCCCTGCTTGCCACCATGGAAAAGAACGGTGCCAAGTGGGACGTCAAGCCGGCCAAGCCCGACGACAGTGCGGAAAAGCAAGCCTTCAAGAAGGTTTGCCAGGACGCCGAAGCCGAACTGCTGGCAGCCGCCACCTCGTTCAAGAAGTCGTTCGCCTGATCGACCCCTTGACCGACGCAAGAAGGAGCTCTTATGGCAGCTGGTAAGGAAATCCGCGGCAAGATCAAATCGGTGGAGAACACCAAGAAGATCACCAAGGCCATGGAAATGGTCTCGGTTTCCAAGATGCGCAAGGCGCAGGAACGCATGCGCGCGGCCCGCCCCTACAGCGAGAAGATTCGCAACATCGCAGCCAATCTCGGCAAGGCGAACCCGGAGTACACGCACGCGTTCATGAAGACGAACGAGGCGAAGGGCGTCGGGTTCATCATCGTGACGAGCGACAAGGGCTTGTGCGGTGGCTTGAACACCAACTTGCTGCGCGCCGTCACGATCAAATTGCGCGAGGCACAGAGTGCCGGCATCGCGATCGAATCGGTTGCCATCGGCAGCAAGGGTCTCGGCTTCCTGAACCGCATCGGCGCCCGCGTGGTCGCGCATGTCACCCATCTGGGCGACACGCCGCACCTCGACAAGCTCATCGGACCGGTGAAGACGCTGCTCGACGCCTATGCCGAGGGCAAGCTGTCTGCCGTGTACCTGTGCTACACCAAGTTCATCAACACAATCAAGCAGGAGCCGATGGTCGAGCAGCTGCTGCCGCTGGCCGCCGAATCGCTGCAGACCGAGCCCGGCGCGCACTCGTGGGACTACATCTACGAGCCCGATGCACAAAGCGTGATCGACGAACTGCTGGTTCGCTATGTCGAGTCGCTGGTGTACCAGGCGGTGGCCGAGAACATGGCGTCCGAGCACTCCGCGCGCATGGTCGCGATGAAGGCCGCCACCGACAACGCCGGCAACGTGATCGACGAACTCAAGCTGGTCTACAACAAGACCCGTCAGGCCGGCATCACCAAGGAACTCTCCGAGATCGTCTCGGGCGCGGCAGCAGCCGCGGGCGTGTAAGCCAGTTTCACGGTCGTCCCCTACAAACAACTTTTATCGGAGCACACATGGCTCAAGCAAACGCAGTGCAAGGCAAGATCGTTCAATGTATTGGCGCCGTGGTCGACGTGGAATTTCCGCGCGACCAGATGCCGAAGATCTACGACGCGCTCAAGTTCGAAGGCAGCGCGCTGACGCTCGAGGTGCAGCAGCAGCTCGGCGACGGCGTCGTGCGTACCATTGCGCTCGGCTCGTCGGACGGCCTGCGCCGCGGCCTGATCGTGACCAATACGCAAGCGCCAATCACGGTGCCCGTCGGCAAGGCCACCCTCGGCCGCATCATGGACGTGCTGGGCGCGCCGATCGACGAGCGCGGCCCGGTCGACCAGACCTTGACCGCCTCGATCCACCGCAAGGCCCCGGCCTACGACGAGCTGTCGCCTTCGCAAGACCTGCTGGAAACCGGCATCAAGGTGATCGACCTGGTGTGCCCGTTCGCCAAGGGCGGCAAGGTGGGCCTGTTCGGCGGCGCCGGCGTGGGCAAGACCGTGAACATGATGGAACTCATCAACAACATCGCCAAGGCTCACTCGGGTCTGTCGGTGTTCGCCGGTGTGGGTGAACGCACCCGCGAAGGCAACGACTTCTATCACGAGATGGCCGACTCCGGCGTCGTGAACCTCGAGAAGCTCGAGGACTCGAAGGTGGCCATGGTCTACGGCCAGATGAACGAACCCCCGGGCAACCGTCTGCGCGTGGCGCTGACCGGTCTGACCATCGCCGAGTCGTTCCGCGATGAAGGCCGCGACGTGCTGTTCTTCGTCGACAACATCTACCGCTACACGCTGGCCGGTACCGAAGTGTCGGCGCTGCTGGGCCGCATGCCTTCCGCCGTGGGCTACCAGCCGACGCTGGCCGAGGAAATGGGCCGCCTGCAAGAGCGGATCACGTCGACCAAGGTCGGCTCGATCACCTCGATCCAGGCCGTTTACGTGCCGGCCGATGACTTGACCGACCCGTCGCCCGCCACCACCTTTGCCCACTTGGACTCGACCGTGGTGCTGTCGCGTGACATCGCTTCGCTCGGTATCTACCCCGCCGTGGATCCGCTGGACTCGACCTCGCGCCAGCTCGACCCGAACGTGGTCGGCGAAGAGCACTACAACGTCGCCCGCGCCGTGCAAGGCACGCTGCAGCGCTACAAGGAACTGCGCGACATCATCGCGATTCTGGGCATGGACGAACTGGCGCCTGACGACAAGCTCGCCGTGGCCCGCGCCCGCAAGATCCAGCGCTTCCTGTCGCAGCCGTTCCACGTGGCCGAAGTGTTCACCGGTTCGCCCGGCAAGTACGTGCCGCTGGCCGAAACCATCCGTGGTTTCAAGATGATCGTGAACGGCGAAGCCGACCACCTGCCGGAACAAGCGTTCTACATGGTGGGCGGCATCGACGAAGCGTTCGAGAAGGCCAAGAAGGTCTCTTAAAAAGGAATCACCATGGCAGGCACCATTCATGTGGACGTGGTCAGCGCGGAAGAGTCGATCTTCTCGGGCGAAGCCAGGTTCGTCGCGCTGCCCGGTGAAGCCGGCGAGCTCGGCATCTATCCGCGCCATACACCGCTGATCACGCGCATCCGCCCCGGCGCCGTGCGCATCGAAACGGCCGACGGCGGCGAAGAGTTCGTGTTCGTGGCGGGCGGCATTCTCGAAGTGCAGCCCAATACCGTCACCGTGCTGTCTGACACCGCCATCCGCGGCAAGGATCTCGACGACGAAAAGGCGAACCAGGCCAAGGCTGCAGCAGAAGAAGCGCTCAAGAATGCCAGGACCGACATCGACATCGCGATGGCGCAGTCGGAACTGGCCGTGATGGCCGCCCAGCTGGCTGCTTTGCGCAAATACCGCCAGAAGAAGTAGCTCGCCCCCAGGTTGGACTCACTTCGTGTAGTCCGCCCACCCCCTACCGGGGGCAACACCAGCGGCCCGGCGAAGCCGGTTCCGCGGTGTTCCGCGAATGGATCAAAAGCCGCCTTCGGGCGGCTTTTTCTTGGGTCATCGTTTGCGGCGGGCGGTTGCTTCGGTCTGAATTTGGTCGAAGTTGAGCCTTGTCCGGCTGAAGCGGCGCACCTAGTATTCGCCTTCGTGCGGCCCGCAGAGGCCGTGCCACAAGACGGAGACTACATTTGACGCGCTGGAGCGGCCTCACTGCCGATGAGATGCAGTTGCTGGAAGCGACCTTCTGGTCGGCCGGCGGCTCGCGCCACGGCATGGCCGAGCGGCTTGGCTTTTCCAAGAGCAAGGCCAATGGCCTGATCGCCGGCCTGGTCGAACAGGGCCTGCTGGCCGAATCCGGTTTGCAGCCCTCCTCGGGTGGCCGCCGCGCCGAAAACCTCCAGCTCCACGGCGGGCTCGGCGTCCTGATCGGCATCGACATCGGCGCGACGAGCCTTGACGTGGCCGTGCTGCGCCCGGACCTCACGAGCCTCGCGCAGCATGCGGAACCGGCCGATGTGCGCCAGGGTCCCGGCGTGGTGCTGGCCCGCGTGCGCACGCTGATGCGCGAACTGCTGGCCCAGTGCGGCTTTGCCGCCAGGGATGTGATGGGCATCGGCATCGGCGTGCCGGGCCCGGTCGACTTTGCCGGCGGGCAACTCGTAAATCCGCCGCTGATGCCGGCCTGGGACAGCTTCTCGATCCGCGACTACTTGCGCGAGGACTATGCGGCGCCGGTGTTCGTCGACAACGACGTGAACCTCATGGCGCTGGGCGAGCTCTGGCGCCTGCGGCGTTCGCTCAGCAACTTTCTCGTGATCAAGGTCGGCACCGGCATCGGATGCGGCATCGTCTGCCATGGCGAGGTCTACCGCGGCGCGGCCGGTTCGGCCGGCGACGTCGGCCACATCTGTGTCGACCAGGAGGGCCCCCGCTGCCGCTGCGGCAACCTCGGTTGTGTCGAAGCCATGGCGGCCGGCCCGGCGATCACGCGCATGGCCACCGAGGCCGCCGAAGCGGGCCAGAGCGCCGCGCTGGCCGAGTACCTGCGCACCCGCGGGCGCATCGACGCGATCGATGTCGGCGAAGCCAGCCGCGCCGGCGACGCCGCGGCCAACGGCATCGTCCAGCACGCCGGCAACCTGATCGGCCAGATGCTGGCGTCGGTGGTCAACTTCTTCAACCCGTCGCATGTGTTCATCGGCGGCGGCATCACGCGCATCGGGCCGCTGTTCCTGGCGGCGGTGCGGCAAAGCGTCTATCAGCGCTCGTTGGCGCTGTCGACGCGGCATCTGGAGATCCAGTACACGCCGCTCGGCGCACAGGGCGGCCTGGTCGGGGCGGGCGTGCTCGCCATGCACGAAACTCTCAAGGTGAGGGGCATCGCGCCATGAGCACCAAGCCCAGCGTGTCGGTCGAGTTCGTCGACATCGTCAAGGCCTTCGGGCCGGTGCAGGTGCTGCACGGCGTGAGCTTCGCGCTCGAGCCCGGCCGTGTCTATGGACTGCTCGGCGAGAACGGCGCCGGCAAGTCCACGATGATGAAGATTCTCGCGGGCTACGAGCAGCCGACTGCCGGCAACGTGCGCATCAACGGCAGCGTGCAGCACTTTGCGAGCTCGCGCGATGCCGAGGCGCTCGGCATCGTGCTGATCCACCAGGAGTTCAACCTGGCGGAAGACCTCAGCGTCGCGCAGAACATCTTTCTCGGCCACGAAAAGAAGAAGGGCTTCTGGCTCGACGACAAGTCGATGGAGCGCGAGGCCGCAGCGGCGCTTGCCCAGGTCGGCCTGCAGATCGACCCGACCACCAAGGTGCGCCGCCTGATCGTCGCGGAGAAGCAGCTCGTGGAGATCGCGAAAGCTATCGCCCGCCATGCGCGGCTGCTCATCATGGACGAGCCGACCGCGACGCTCACGCCGGGCGAGACTGAGCGGCTTTTCCGGCTCATTGCGCAGTTGCGCGCCGACGGCGTGACCATCGTCTACATCTCGCACAAGCTCGACGAAGTGGAGCAGGTGACCGACGACGTGATCGTCATGCGCGATGGTCGCTTCGTCACGCGCGCACCCACGGCCGAGCTCACGCGCCAGCAGATGGCCAACCTGATGGTGGGCCGCGAACTGGCCGATCTCTACCCGCCGCGCGACCCGGTCGTCGTCAGCAGCGCGCCGGCCCTGCAGGTGCGACAGTTCAGCGTGCCGGGTTGGGCGCAGGACGCGAGCTTCGAAGTGCATGCGGGCGAAATCCTCGGCTTCGCGGGGCTGGTCGGGGCCGGCCGCACCGAGCTGTTCGAAGGCCTGATGGGCCTGCGCCCCGCGAGCGGCGAGGTGCAGATGCTCGGCGAGGCGGTGCATTTGCGGAACCCGCGCGATGCCGCGAAGCACGGCTTCACCTACCTCAGCGAAGACCGCAAGGGCAAGGGGCTGCACGTCAACTTCGGGCTGCGCCAGAACCTCACCTTGATGGCGCTCGAGCGCTACGCACAGCCGTGGCTCAAGTCCGAAGCCGAACGCGCCGCGCTGGCCGAAGCGGTGAAAGACTACGGCATCCGCACAGGCTCGCTCGACGTGAAAGCCTCGTCGCTCTCCGGCGGCAACCAGCAGAAGCTCGCCCTCGCCAAGGTGCTGCAACCGCGGCCGAAGATCGTGGTGCTCGACGAGCCGACCCGCGGCGTCGACGTTGGCGCCAAGCGCGACATCTATTTCCTGATCCAGCGACTGGCCCGCGAAGGGCTCGCCGTGATCGTCGTCTCGTCCGAGCTGATGGAACTGATCGGCCTGTGCCACCGCGTCGCGGTGATGCGCGCGGGCCGGCTCGTCACCACGCTGGACGCAGACCATTTGACAGAAGAGGAGCTCATCGCTCATGCCACCGGAACAGCCAGCACCCCCGCAGTCGCCTGAGGCCGCACAGCAGCAGCACCGCAGCGAGACCAAGCCGCGCTGGACCGAGCGCCTGCATGGCCTCGGCCCCGTCATCGGTCTGGTGCTGCTCTGCATTGCCGGCACCTTGCTCAACGGCGACTTCGCCACGCTAGACAACGCGATGAACGTGCTCACGCGCACCGCCTTCATCGGCATCATTGCGGTCGGCATGTGCTTCGTGATCATCTCGGGCGGCATCGACCTATCGGTGGGCTCGATGGCGGCGCTGATTGCCGGCAGCGTGATCATGTTCATCAACTGGGCCGGGCCGGCCACGGGCTCGCCGCTGCTGGCGGTGCTGCTCGGTGCCGGCATGGCGGTGCTGCTCGGGGCAATGTTCGGGCTGGCGCACGGCCTCCTGATCACCAAGGGGCGCATCGAGCCGTTCATCGTCACGCTTGGCACGCTCGGGATCTTTCGCGCCTACCTCACCTACTTCGCCGACGGCGGCGCGCTCACGCTCGACAACGAGCTGTCGGATCTCTATGCGCCGGTGTACTACGCGAGCCTTGCCGGCATCCCGGTGCCGGTGTGGGTGTTCGTGATCGTCGCGATCATCGGCGGCGTGATCCTGAATCGCACGGCCTACGGGCGCTACGTGCAGGCGATCGGCTCCAACGAGCAGGTGGCGCGCTACGCGGCGGTCGACGTCGACCGCGTGAAGATCCTCACCTATGTGCTGCTCGGCGTGTGCGTCGGCATCGCAACGCTGCTGTACGTGCCGCGCCTCGGTTCGGCCTCGCCGACCACCGGCCTGCTGTGGGAGCTCGAAGCCATTGCTGCGGTGATCGTCGGCGGCACCGCCTTGAAGGGCGGCGCAGGCAGCATCACAGGCACCGTGATCGGCGCGATCCTGCTCTCGGTCATCAGCAACATCCTGAACCTCACCAGCATCATCAGCGTGTACCTCAACGCGGCGGTGCAGGGCTTCGTGATCATCATCGTCGCGTTCCTCCAGCGAGGAAAAAGATGAGCTCGCCCCCAGGCTTCGCGCGCTTCGTGTCGCTTCGCCAACCCCCTGCCGGGGGCAACACCAGCGGCCCGCCTGAGCCGGTTCCGCGGTGTTCCACGAACGAGCCGTGCGCCCAGCTTTTCATTCTCGTTCCATCAACCACCAGGAGACATCCCGCATGACCAACATCACACGTCGCATCGCACTCACGGCCGTCGCGGCCGCTGCGTTCGCCAGCCTGCCGGCGCTTGCCGCCGAGAAGGTCAACCTCGGGGTTTCGATCCCGGCTGCCACGCACAGCTTCATGGGCGGCATCAACTACTGGGCCAACCAGGCGAAGAAGGATCTGGAGAAGGAACACAAGGACTTGAAGATCACGATCAAGACTGCCAGCGGCGCGCCGGAGCAGGCCAACCAGCTGCAGGACTTCACGACAGTGACCAAGATCAATGCGCTCGTGATCTTCCCGTTCGAGTCGGCCGCGCTGACCAAGCCGGTTGCACAGGTCAAGGCCAAGGGCGCCTATGTCACCGTGGTCGACCGCGGGCTCACCGACACCAGCGCACAGGATGCGTATGTGGCCGGCGACAACACCGCGTTCGGCAGGATCCCGGCCGAATACATCGTCAAGCAGCTCGGTGGCAAGGGCAACGTGGTGGCGCTGCGCGGCATTGCGACCACGCTCGACAACGAGCGCATGGACGCCTTCAACGCGGTGCTCAAGGGCAGCCCCGACGTGAAGCTGCTGGACGCCAAGTACGCCAACTGGAACCGCGACGATGCGTTCAAGGTCACGCAGGACTACCTCACGCGCTTCAAGAACATCGACGCGATCTGGGCCGCCGACGACGACATGGCAGTCGGTGTGCTGAAGGCCATCGAACAAGCCAAGCGCGACGACATCAAGATCATCTTCGGCGGCGCCGGCGCCAAGGGCATGGTCAAGACCATCATGGACGGCAAGGACAAGCGCATTGGCGCCGACGTGAGCTATTCCCCGAAGTTCATCTACGACGCGATCAAGCTCACCGCCGAAGCGCGGCTGAAGGGCGAGAAGCTGCCTGCGACGACGATCATTCCGTCGGTGCTGATCACCAAGGAAAACGCGAAAGACTTCTACTTTCCCAACTCGCCTTTTTGATTTGTTGCTCGCCCCCAGTCTTCGCGCACTTCGTGTCGCTACGCCAACCCCCTGCCGGGGGCAACACCAGCGGCCCGGCGGAGCCGGTTCCGCGGTGTTTCACGAAGGAATCGGGGACTCTCCAAATGACTTCTGAAAATACTTCCCGCAAGCTGCGCTACGCCATGGTTGGCGGCGGGCGCGACGCCTTCATCGGGGCCGTGCACCGCAAGGCGATCGCGCTCGATGGCCAGGCCGAGCTGGTGGCCGGCGCGCTCTCTTCGAGCCCCGAGAAGGCACGCGCCTCGGGCCGCGATCTTTATCTGGCCGATGACCGCAACCACGGCGACTGGCCGGGCCTTTTGGCCGACGAGCTGAAGCGGCCGGCGCACGAGCGCATTGACTTCGTCTCGATCGTGACGCCCAACCATGTGCACTTTCCGGTGGCGCAGGCTTTCGTCGAGGCCGGTTTTCATGTGGTCTGCGACAAGCCGCTGGTTCATACCTGCGCGCAAGCCGATGCGCTCGTCGCGGCGGTGAAGCGGCGCGGCACGGTGTTCGGGGTCACCTACAACTACACCGGCTATCCGATGGTGCGGCAGGCCCGCGCCATGGTGCAGGCCGGCGAACTCGGCAACCTTCGCAAGGTCGTCGTCGAATACAACCAGGGCTGGCTCGCGAGCCAGCTCGAAGGCGGTGGCAACAAGCAGGCCGACTGGCGCACCGACCCGGCCCGCAGTGGAGCGGCCGGTGCCATCGGCGACATCGGCTCGCATGCCGAAAACCTGGTCGCGACCGTGACCGGCCTCGCGATCGAAAGCCTGTGTGCCGACCTCAGCAGCCTGGTGCCCGGGCGCGCGCTCGACGACGATGGCAGCCTGCTGCTGCGCTTCGTCGGTGGCGCACGCGGCGTGCTCGTCGCATCGCAGATAAACACCGGCGTTGAGAACGACCTGCGCCTGCGCGTGTCGGGCACCCTCGGCACGCTTGAATGGCGGCAGGAGCAGCCGAGCCAGCTCGTGCACCTGCCGAACGACGGGCCCAAGCGCATCCTCACGCGAGGCTCGCCCTGGCTCCACCCATCGGCGCAGCGCGCCAGCCGCCTTCCGGCCGGCCATCCCGAGGGCTTCATCGAGGCCTTCGCCAACGTGTATGGTGGCGTCATGGCAGACATCCGGGCCCACCTCGACGGCACCCCAAGCACCGACCCGCTCGCGGCCGACTACCCGCGCGTGGAAGACGGCGCGCGCGGTGTGCGCTTCATCGAACGTACCGTCGCGTCCGCGGCGAGCGACCGCAAATGGACGCCCTGGTGAAGCCCGGGCGTCGGTGATGGAGTCGTCCTGGCAAGGCGCGCTCGGCCGGCGCTGTGCGACCTTGTGGGCCCTCAAGCTGGTCGGCAACAGTGTCGCGACGGCCGGCTTCTTCGTGCTGTACTTTGGGGTCATGTCGCGCGCGCTGCCACACGCCTGGGTGCTGCCGCTCACGCCGCTCGACCGGTGGATCGAACTGCGCGTGGCGGCGTTGCCGCTCTACGCTTCGCTCTGGCTCTACCTGGCGTTGCCGCCGGCCTTTGCCAAAGACCTGCGGGAACTCACGGCCTTCGCGCTCCATGCCGCGCTGATGAGTGCCGTCGCGCTGGCCGTGTTCTGGTTCATGCCGACCGCGGTGCCGATCTTTCCGGTCGACGGCGAGCAGCATCCCGCGCTCCACTTCCTGAAAACCACCGACGCGGCCGGCAACGCCTTCCCGTCGCTGCACGTTTCCTTCGCGGTGTTCGCCTGCGCCGTGCTGATGCGGCAGTTGCGCGAGGTTGGCGCGCCGGCCTGGGTGCGGGCGCTCAACGTCCTGTGGGCCGTGGGCATCGTCTACTCGACCATGGCGGTTCGCCAGCATGTGGCGATCGACGTGGCGGGCGGGTTGCTGCTCGGCCTGCTGTTCTGCTGGGGCTCGGCGTATGCCGATCGCGCTATTCCGCGCGGGCAGCGCAGCAAGTAGAAAGGTGGACGACTCCCCACTCCCTGCCGCACCCGCCGCGGCACGTCTGCCATGAAACGCTTCGCGAACCTGCGCCTTCGGCGCGCCCTGTTCTGCAGCCTCTGCCTCGGTGGCGTCGCTGGTGCCGGCCTGGCCGCTGACTACCCGCCGCGCAAACCCGGCCTGTGGGAAACCTCGGTGCAAACCGATGCCAAGGGCAGCGAGAAGATGGGGCCGCTCGTCAGCCAGCAATGCATCGACGCCGCGAGCGACAAGGCACTGCGCGAGATGGGCATGGGCATGAGCCAGGGCATGTGCAGCAAGCAGGACATGCGCTCCGAAGGCGGCAGGCTGGTGGTCGACTCGGTCTGCAAGATCGGCAACACCACCGCCACCACGCACGGCGTCATCAGCGGCGACTTCAGCTCTTCCTACCGCATGGAAATGACGTCGACCTACAACCCGCCGATGATGGGCCGCAGCGGCGGCGCTTCGGTGATCGCGGCCCGATGGCTGGGCCCGTGCAAGCCCGATCAGAAACCCGGCGACATGATCATGTCGAACGGCACGAAGATGAACATGCTCGACATGATGAAGAACGCGCCGAAAGGGCCGCCGAAGTAAGCACGATGTCGCGGCTGCGCTGAGGGCCACCCTGCATCCGGTAGCGCTACCGGATCGCTAGAATCTTCCGCATGACCGCTCCCGCCACTCCGGCACGCCGCGCCCGCCGCGGCAGCGGCGCCGTCACACTGCACGATGTTGCCCGTCTCGCCGGTGTTGCGCCGATCACCGCATCGCGCGCCCTGAACACGCCGTCGCAGGTATCGCCCGACGTGCTGAAGAAGGTGACCGACGCGGTCGGCCGCACCGGCTACGTGCGCAACCGGCTGGCCGGCGGGCTGGCTTCGGCGCGCAGCCGGCTGGTGGCCGCCGTGGTGCCCACCATTGCGGGCCCGGTGTTTCTGCAAACCGTTCAGGCACTCACCGAAGCACTGGCCGAACACGGCTACCAGCTCATGCTGGGGCAGAGCGGCTACGTCGATTCGCGCGAGGACGCGCTGCTCGAAGCCATCATCGGCCGCCGGCCCGACGGCATCGTGCTCACCGGCATCATGCATTCGGCGCAGGGGCGCAAGCGGCTGCTGGCGGCCGGCATCCCGGTGGTCGAGACCTGGGATCTCACGCCGACGCCGATCGACATGCTGGTCGGCTTCTCGCACCCGGACGTGGGGCGCGCGGTGGCCGAATTCCTGCAGGCCCGGGGCCGCCGCCGGCTCGCCGTGGTGGCGGGCGACGACGAGCGCTCAACCCGCCGCCTGCAGGCCTTCTCCCAGGCGGCTGCGGCGGCGGGCCTGCGCGAGGTTGCAGTGGTCACGGTGCCGGCGCCGACCACGCTGAAGAGCGGCCGCGTCGCCCTCGGCGAACTGCTGCAGCGCCTGCCGGACACCGATGCCGTGTTCTGCAGTTCGGATCTGCTGGCGCTCGGCGTCATGACCGAGGCGCAGGCGCGCGGCATCGCGGTGCCCGCGCAACTCGCTGTGGTCGGTTTCGGCGACCTTGCGTTCTCTGCCGACCTGTACCCGGCGCTCACCACGGTGCGCATCGACGGCGTGGCCATCGGGCGCCAGGCGGCGCAGTTCATCGTCGACCGCGCCGAGGGGCGCGAGGTGGCGCCGCGCGTGGTAGACATCGGTTTTTCGATCGTGGCGCGCGAGAGCGCCTGATTCGCGTAAACCCCTAGATCATGCGCTTGACGCGGCATTTGGTAGCGCTATCATTGCATCCAGATCATTCTGGTAGCGCTACCGCATGGCGCCCACTTTTGGAGACACCCATGAAACGACTCATCGCCACCCTCGCTCTCGGCCTCGCCGCCATCTCCGCCGCCTGGGCGCAAGCCTGGCCGACCAAGCCCGTCACGCTGGTCGTGCCGTTCCCGGCCGGCGGTTCCACCGACATGGTGGGCCGCGCCATTGGCACCAAGCTCGCGGCCACGCTCGGCCAGCCGTTCCTGGTCGACAACAAGGCCGGCGCCACCGGCACCATCGGCGCCACGCAGGTCAAGCGCGCGGCGCCCGACGGCAGCACCTTCCTGGTGACGTCGCTCGGGCCGCTGGTGATCGCGCCGCACCTGATCAAGGGCATGCAGTACGACGCGCTGAAAGACTTCGACTTCATCACCGTGGCCGTGCAGGCGCCCAACGTGCTCGTGGTGCCCGCCAACTCGCCGCACAAGGACGTGGCCGACGTGATCGCGTTCGAGAAAAAGAACCCCGGCAAGATGACCTTCGCATCGTCGGGCAACGGCTCCAGCGACCACCTGACGGCCGAACTGTTCTGGCAGCAGACCGGAACCACGGGCCTGCACGTGCCCTACAAGGGCGGTGCCCCGGCCATCACCGACCTGCTCGGCGGCCAGGTCGACGGCTCGTTCCAGAACGTCAACGCGGTGGTGCAGAACATCAAGGCCGGCAAGCTCAAGGCGCTGGCGGTCACGGGCGACAAGCGCTCGCCGGTGCTGCCAGATGTGCCCACGCTGGCCGAGGCGGGCGTGAAGAACGTCGAGGTCTATTCGTGGCAGGCCGTGGTGGCGCCGAAGGGCCTGCCGGCCGACGTGCGCGCCAAGGTGAGCAGCGCGATCGTCGCCGCCCTGAACGACCCGGCCATCAAGCAGCAGTTCACCGACATCGGCCTCGAGGTGGTGGCCAACACGCCGGAACAGTTTGCCGCGTTCCAGGCAAAGGAATATGCGCGCTGGAAAAAGGTCATCGAGACCGGCAAGATCACGGTGGATTGAACGCGCCCCAGGTTGCGGCGCACCGCGCGTCGCGACTTCCGCCCCCTGCGGGGCAACACCAGCGGCCCGGCGGCGCCGGTTCCGCGGTGTTTCACGAATTGGACAACTTGACCATGAACGCTTCCTCGTCGTCTTCCACACCCCTCATCACCGAACTGCGCGTGATCCCCGTCGCCGGCCGCGACAGCATGCTGCTCAACCTGAGCGGCGCGCACGGCCCCTTCTTCACGCGCAACATCCTGATCCTGACCGACAGCGCCGGCCGCACCGGCGTGGGCGAAGTGCCGGGCGGCGAGAAGATCCGGCAGACGCTGGAAGATGCGCGCGGCCTCGTCGTCGGCCAGCCGCTCGGCTCGCAGCAGCGCCTGCTGCAGGAAGTGCAGAACAAGTTCGCCGACCGCGACAGCGGCGGCCGCGGCCAGCAGACCTTCGACCTGCGCACCACGATCCACGCGGTGACCGCCATCGAGTCGGCGCTGCTAGACCTGCTCGGCCAGCATCTCGGCGTGCCGGTGGCGGCGCTGCTCGGCGAGGGCCAGCAGCGCGAGGCGGTCGAGATGCTCGGCTACCTGTTCTACGTGGGCGACAAGGCCAAGACCGACCTGCCGTACGCCAGCGACCCCGGTGCCGGCAACGACTGGTTCCGCCTGCGCCACGAGGCCGCGATGACGCCCGAGGCGATCGTGCGGCTGGCCGAGGCGGCGCGCGAACGCTACGGCTTCAACGACTTCAAACTGAAGGGCGGCGTGTTGCGCGGCGACGAAGAGGTGGAAGCCATCGCCGCGCTGCACGAGCGTTTTCCGCAAGCCCGCGTCACGCTGGACCCGAACGGTGGCTGGCTGCTGAAGGACGCGATCCGCCTGATGCGCGACATGCGCGGCGTGGTCGCCTATGCCGAGGATCCGTGCGGCGCCGAAGACGGCTTCTCGGGTCGCGAGGTGATGGCCGAGTTCCGCCGCGCGACCGGGCTGCCCACGGCCACCAACATGATCGCGACCGACTGGCGCCAGCTGAGCCATGCGCTCGCGCTGCAGTCGGTCGACATCCCGCTGGCGGACCCGCATTTCTGGACGATGGCCGGCTCGGTGCGCGTGGCGCAGACATGCCGCGACTGGGGCCTGACCTGGGGCTCGCATTCCAACAACCATTTCGACGTGTCGCTGGCGATGTTCACGCACGTCGGTGCGGCGGCGCCGGGCCGCGTGACCGCGATCGATACGCACTGGATCTGGCAGGACGGCCAGCGCCTCACCAGGGATCCGCTGCAGATCGTCGATGGCCACGTCCAGGTGCCCAAGAAGCCTGGCCTTGGCGTCGAACTCGACATGGTCGAGGTCGAGAAGGCGCACCAGCTCTACAAGCAGCACGGCCTGGGTTCGCGCGACGATGCCACGGCCATGCAACATCTCGTTCCGGGCTGGAAGTTCGATCCGAAGCGCCCGGCGTTCGACCGCTGAACAACGACAATCCGCTGCGCACCGCGCCGGACCCGGCTTCTCCCTCGACTGAAAGGACACTGCAATGAACATCGGATTCATCGGCCTCGGCATCATGGGCGTACCCATGGCGCTGCACCTGGTCAACGCGGGGCACCAGCTCTACTACGTGAAGCGCAGCAAGGTGAACGCGGAGATTGCGGCCAGCAATGCCGTCGCCTGCGCCAGTGCCAAGGAGGTCGCGCAACGGGCCGAAATCGTGATCACGATGGTGCCGGACACGCCCGATGTCGAGGCCGTGCTGTTCGGCGCAGACGGCGTGGCCGAAGGCCTCTCGAAGGGCAAGACCGTCATCGACATGAGCAGCATCTCGCCGATCGAGACCAAGGCCTTTGCCAGCAAGATCAACGATCTGGGCTGCGATTACCTCGATGCCCCGGTGTCGGGTGGCGAAGTGGGTGCCAAGGCTGCCAGCCTGACCATCATGGTCGGCGGCACTGAAGAAGCCTTCGCCCGGGCCAGGCCCCTGTTCGAGCGCATGGGCAAGAACATCACCCATGTCGGCGGCACCGGCGACGGCCAGACCACCAAGGTGGCCAACCAGATCATCGTGGCGCTCAACATCGCGGCGGTCGGCGAGGCCCTGCTGTTCGCCAGCAAGGCGGGTGCCGACCCGGCCAAGGTGCGCCAGGCCCTGATGGGCGGCTTTGCATCGAGCCGCATTCTCGAAGTGCATGGCGAACGCATGATCAAGCGCACCTTCGACCCGGGCTTTCGCATCGCACTCCACCAGAAAGACCTGAACCTGGCACTGGCCGGCGCCAAGGCCATCGGCGTGGCGTTGCCGCAGACGGCCAACGCGGCACAGCTGATGCAGGCCTGCGCCGCCAACGGCTGGGATCAGCTCGACCACTCCGCACTGGTCAAGGCGCTGGAGCTGATGGCGTCGCACGAAGTGGCCAAGAGTTGAGGGTCGCTGCACGTTGGTCGCTGCCGGCACGTTAAAGTCATCGATGTCTGTCGCAGGGGGCGACATAGGTGCCGAAGGAGTCGACGTGAAGACGTGGTTGGTGTTGCTGCTGTTCGGCTCGGTGGGCGCACAGGCGTCCGCCCAGACCCACTGGTTCACCGTCACCGGCAATCTGCAGGATCCGGCGGTCAACACGGTGCAGGTCGACCCCATCGCCGTGTCGACCTCGAGCGACCGCAAGATCATGAACGTGCGCGTCAGCCGCTCGGCCGACCGCGTCAACTGGGACGGCGTGCCCTACCGGTCGTACGAGTCGCAGGTGGCGTTCGACTGCCGTGCCGGAAAAGCCGTGTACCTGAGCGCGACCTACTACCTGGCGCCTTTCTGGACGGGCACCCCGCACAACACGTCCGACTACGCGTCGAGCCCCCGGCCGATGCTGTTTCGCGATGTCGAGCCCAACCCTACCCACCGGCTGGTGCGCGCGGCGTGCCGCACCCGGATGGGCTGAACCGGGCCACGCACCGTCCGGCCGTCGGATGAAGCCGGCGTAGTCCGCAGCCCACAGCGCTTTGCGGCGGGCCTGCGGCGCAGCGACAGGCGCCGCGGCCTACGATGGCGGGCGATGCCCGAAACGTCCATTCCCCGCGCTGCCGATCTGGTCGTGGCGAGGCCAGAAGGCCTTTACTGCCCCGCCGGCGACTTCTACATCGACCCCTGGCAGCCGGTGGAACGTGCCGTCATCACGCATGCGCACTCCGACCACGCGCGCGTCGGCCACGGCCACTACCTGGCGCACACCGACAGCGCAGGCACGCTGCGCAACCGGCTCGGCGCCGACATCCGCCTGCAGACGCTGCCCTATGGCGAGGCGATCGAGCACCACGGCGTGCGCGTGTCGCTGCACCCGGCCGGGCATGTGCTCGGCTCGGCGCAGGTGCGGCTCGAACACGGCGGCCGCGTTTGGGTTGCTTCGGGCGACTACAAGACCGAGCCCGATGGCACCTGCACGCCCTTCGAGCCCGTGCCCTGCGACACCTTCATCACCGAATCGACCTTCGGCCTGCCGATCTACCGCTGGCCGACGCAGGCGGTGCTGTTCGCAGAGATCGACGAGTGGTGGCGCCGCAATGCCGAAGAGGGGCGCGCATCGGTGCTGTTCTGCTATGCCTTCGGCAAGGCGCAGCACATCCTGCATGGCGTCGACGCAGGCATCGGGCC
This sequence comes from Variovorax nitratireducens, assembly GCF_051216545.1. Classification (NCBI taxonomy): domain Bacteria; kingdom Pseudomonadati; phylum Pseudomonadota; class Betaproteobacteria; order Burkholderiales; family Comamonadaceae; genus Variovorax; species Variovorax nitratireducens. The sequence continues at coordinate 38,050 of NZ_JBPJZO010000016.1, read as the reverse complement.
GATCGTGGTGCATGGCGCGGTCGAGCCGCTCAATGCCGTGTACCGCGTGGCCGGCGTCGCGCTGCCGGCGACGCTGCGTGTGACCGATCCGGGCGTCGACGCCCGGACGCTGCAGCGTGCGCTGGTGCTGGCGCCGCCCTCGGCGCAGGGCACGCCGTGGATGCGCCGCTTCGGAAACTACGCGGATGCGTTCGCCAGCGGCTGGATGCAACTGCGCGGCACGCGGCGTCGGCGCGGCGTCGATCGCGGCTTCGTCATGAGCGACCACGCCGACTGGCCGGGGCTGCAGCAAGCCATCGCCGGCACCGGCGCCGAGCGCGTGCTGGTGACGCACGGCAGCGTCGCGGTGCTGGTGCGCTGGCTCACCGAGAACGGGCTGGAGGCGCAGGGCTTCAAGACCGAATACGGCGACGAGGACGTGGCGGATGTTGCTCCCTCCCCTACCGGGGGAGGGCAGGGGAGGGGGCCAGCGGCGGTCGACGAAGACCCCCATCCCAACCTTCCCCCGGAAGGGGAAGGAGCAAATCCATGAGGGCCTTCGCCGCCCTCTATCGCGAACTAGACGCCACCACGTCGAGCCTCGCCAAGCAGGCCACCCTGCAGCGCTACCTGCATGCCACAGCCCCCGAGGACGCGGCCTGGGCGGTGTACTTCCTTGCCGGTGGCAAGCCGCGGCAACTGGTGCCGACCAAGCTGCTGCGCCTGCTCGCGCAGGAGGCGGCCGGCCTGCCCGAGTGGCTGTTCGACGAGAGCTACGAGGCGGTCGGCGACCTGGCCGAGACCATCTCGCTGCTGCTGCCGCCCCCGACCGCGCAGCACGACCGGGGGCTTGCCGCGTGGGTCGAGCAGCACCTGCTGCCGCTGCGCAAGACACCACCCGATGAGTTGGCGGACACGTTGCGCGCGCAGTGGCGCCAGCTTGCGCCCGACGAGCGCCTCGTCTACTTCAAGCTCATCACCGGCGCCTTCCGCGTTGGCGTGTCGAAGCTGCAGGTCACGCAGGCGCTGGCGGCCGTCGGCGGCATCGATGCCAAGCGCGTCGCGCAGCGCCTCATGGGCTACACCCACATCGGCGGGCAGCCGACCGCGATCGACTACGCGAAGCTGATCGCGCCCGAGAGCGACGGCGAGCAGAACCAGCAGACCAGCGGCCAGCCGTACCCGTTCTTCCTCGCGCACCCGTTCAACGAACCGGTCGCGCGATTCGATGCGCTGCTCGGGCCACCGGCCGATTGGATCGTCGAATGGAAGTGGGACGGCATCCGCGCGCAACTGGTCAAGCGCGCAGGCCAGGTGTGGCTCTGGTCGCGCGGCGAAGAACTCGTGACCGACCGCTTCCCCGAACTCGCGACCATGGGCGAAGCACTGCCCGACGGCACCGTGCTCGACGGCGAGATCGTCGTGTGGCGGGATGACAAGGTGCAGCCGTTCGCCGAACTGCAGCGCCGCATCGGCCGCAAGACGCTCGGCCCCAAGCTGCTGCGCGAGATCCCGGTCGTGCTGCTCGCCTACGACCTGCTCGAATGGCAGGGCCGCGACCAGCGCGCGCTGCCGCAGGAAGAGCGCCGCGCGCACATGGACGAGCTGGTCTCGCAGCTGCAGCACCCGCAATTGATCGCGAGCCCCATGCTCACCGGCGACGACTGGAGCGGCCTCGCACGCCAGCGCGAGGCCGCGCGATCGATGGGCGTCGAAGGGATGATGCTCAAGCAGCGCCGCGCCGCCTACGGCGTGGGCCGCACCAAGGACGTTGGCATCTGGTGGAAGTGGAAGATCGACCCGCTCAGCATCGACGCCGTGCTGATCTACGCGCAGCGAGGCCACGGCCGCCGCGCCAGCCTCTACAGCGACTACACCTTCGCCGTGTGGGACGGCCCGCCGGCGCAGGCCGACCGCAAGCTCGTGCCCTTCGCCAAGGCCTACTCCGGCCTTACCGATGCAGAGATGGGCCGCGTCGACGCAGTGATCCGCAAGACCACCATCGAAAGCTTCGGCCCGGTGCGCAGCGTCAAGCCGACGCTGGTGTTCGAGCTCGGCTTCGAAGGCATCGCGAAGAGCACGCGTCACAAGAGCGGCATCGCCGTGCGCTTTCCGCGCATGTTGCGCTGGCGGGAAGACAAGCCGGTGGAAGAGGCGGATACGCTGGAGACGCTGGCGGCGTTGTTGCCGGGGTGACCTTGTGGAGGGCCTGCCTTTTGGCTACGGCGCTGTTGCAGATCGTCGAGCCTCCGGTGGCTTTGCGGCGTCCGCATGCGCCGCGATCTGCTTTACCTGCTCATGTCGGAGGATGATGGTTTCGTTGCCGGTCCAGAACGCGCAGTGTGTCGCGCCGCAGATGACTTGCTTGGCCTTGATGGCCATCGGTGTCATGTCGGCTAGAAGCTGAACGTAGTTTCCTTTGCCTTGCGAAAAGCTATCGATCTCTCGTTCAGCCTGTTCCTTGCCTGTGCGGGAAGATAGAACAACCAGCAGCACAAGAAGCAGTGCAATCGCGAACGTACCTAGGGCATAGACATAGATCGTTTCCCCCTTGTCCAGCAGTGCGTTGACCACAGGCGATGGCTTTCTATCGGAACGCAAGTTGCCGACCTTTTTAGTCAGGATCGTTTGCCAGCGCTGGACACGAGGTACGGATGACAGCACCGCAGCAATTAGTACTGCCGCGACAAGGGCCAGCATCGCCAGAAACGCGTACACATAGGGCACAAGTCCAAACGTTACGAGCGCGATGAATCCGGAGAAGAGCAGACGGTCAATCGATGCTGGAAACATCGAGTCGTCAACTCCGAACGCATTCAAGTACCCTTGAAGATAGGTTGCCCCAAAAAGATACAAACCAGCTGAGAGCACGGGTAATACGGTCAGAAGCGTTTTAAGGCGGGAGTCATTCATGACCAGAATTGTGCTGGCGCGGGCGCGTTGCGCTGATACGTTGGTCGTTCATTTAGTGTGAAAGATCAGAATATTCACCGAGAAGCCGGCATAGTTGTCACGGAATCTGTCGCCGCGTTTCGGGTGAACAATTTTTCTTTCACATGAACCGTTCACTCACCGCTTGGTTCGGCACCAGGAACTGGAAGCCCTTCAAGTTCCAGCGCGAGGTGTGGAAGGCGATTGGCGACGGCCACTCGGGCTTGCTGCATGCGACCACGGGCGCGGGCAAGACCTACGCGGTATGGCTCGGCGCGCTGAAGGCGTTCGCCGCGGCACCGAAGGCACCCGCACGCGCCACGGCGAAAAAGGTCGCACCGCCACTCACCGTGCTGTGGATCACCCCGATGCGCGCGCTGGCCGCCGACACCTTGCGTGCGCTCGTGCAGCCGATCGAAACACTCGCGCCGGACTGGTCGGCCGGTGCGCGCAGCGGCGACACCTCCAGCGCCGAACGCAGCGCGCAGAACGCGCGTCTGCCCACCGTCCTCGTCACCACACCCGAGAGCCTGTCGGTGCTGCTTTCGCGGGCCGATGCGAGCGAGGTGCTCGGCACGGTAAAGATGGTCGTGGTCGACGAGTGGCACGAGCTGCTGGGGAACAAGCGCGGCGTTCAGGTGCAGCTGGCGCTGGCGCGGCTGCGGCGCTGGAACCCGGGCCTGTGCGTCTGGGGCATGTCGGCCACGCTCGGCAACCTGCCCGAGGCGATGCGCACCTTGCTTGGCCGGGACGACGGCACGCTGGTCCAGGGCCAGGTGCCGAAGAAGCTGGTGATCGATTCTCTGCTGCCGGGCCGCGCCGAGCGCTTTCCGTGGGGCGGGCACCTCGGGCTCACGATGCTGCCGCAGGTGGTCGACGAGATCGCGACGAGCAGCACCACGCTGGTCTTCACCAACACCCGGTCGCAGTCGGAGATCTGGTACCACGCGATCCTCGAAGCGAAGCCCGAGTGGGCTGGGCTCATCGCGCTGCACCACGGCTCGCTCGACCGCGGCGTGCGGGAGTGGGTCGAGGCAGGCCTGAAGAACGGCGAGCTGCGCGCGGTGGTCTGCACGTCGAGCCTCGATCTCGGCGTGGATTTTCTGCCGGTCGAGCGCGTGCTGCAGATCGGCTCGCCCAAGGGCGTCGCGCGGTTGCTGCAGCGCGCCGGCCGATCGGGCCATGCGCCGGGCCGGCCCTCGCGAATCACGCTCGTGCCGACACACAGCATCGAGATGGTCGAAGGCGCGGCCGCGCGCGATGCGATCGCGGCCGGCCACATCGAGGCGCGCAGCACGCCCGAGCAACCGCTAGACGTGCTGGTGCAGCACCTTGTCACCGTCGCGCTCGGTGGTGGCTTCCGGCCCGAGGATCTTTACGACGAAGTGCGCAGTACCGCGGCCTATGCCCACCTCGGCCGCGAGAGCTGGGAGTGGTGCCTGTCGTTCGTGGCGCAGGGCGGCCCGTCGCTTGCGGCGTACCCCGACTACCGGCGCGCCGTGCCCGATGCCGAAGGCGTGTGGCGCGTGCCCGATGCCCGGCTCGCGCGGCGCCACCGCATGAACATCGGCACCATCGTGAGCGACGCGAGCATGGCGGTGCAGTACGTCGGCGGCGCGAAGCTCGGCACGGTGGAAGAGAGCTTTGCCGCGCGCATGAAACCGGGCGACTGCTTCCTGTTCGGCGGTCGCCTGCTCGAACTCGTGCGAATCCGCGAAATGACTGCCTGGGTGCGGCGCGCGAGCGGCAAGCGCCCGGCCGTGCCGCGCTGGAACGGGGGCCGCATGCCGCTGTCGACCACGCTGGCCGACGCGGTGGTGCAGCAGCTTGCGCTGGCAGGCGCGGGCCGCTACGACTCACCCGAGCTGCAGTGCGTGCGCCCGCTGCTGGAGATACAGCAGCAGTGGTCGGCGCTGCCGACACCGCAAACGCTGCTGGCCGAGTTGCTCAAGACGCGCGAAGGCTGGCACCTTTTTTTGTACCCGTTCGCCGGCCGGCAGGTGCACCTCGGCCTTGCCAGCCTGATAGCCTGGCGCGTTGCACAGCACGCACCGCGCACCTTTTCGATCGCGGTCAACGACTACGGCTTCGAACTGCTGAGCGCCACGGAGGTCGACTGGCCCACGCTGCTGCCGCAGGTGCTGGCGGCGCGCGATGAAGCGACGCTGCTGCACGAGGTGCTGCAAAGCCTGAACGCCGGCGAACTCGCGCAGCGCCGCTTCCGCGAGATCGCACGCGTGTCGGGCCTGGTGTTTCAGGGCTACCCGGGCGAGAAGCGCAGCAACAAGCAACTGCAGGCCTCGTCCTCGCTGTTCTGGGAGGTGTTCCGAAAGTACGACCCGCAGAACAGGCTGCTGCTGCAGGCCGAGGCCGAACTGCTCGCGCAGGAGCTGGAACTCAGCCGCCTGCGCGCGAGCCTGGCGCGCATCAACACGCAGCAACTCGTGATCCAGTCACTGGCAAGGCCCACGCCCTTCGCGTTTCCGCTCATGGTTGAGCTGTTCCGCGAAAAGCTCACCAACGAGAACGTGGCCGACCGCATCGCGCGCATGGTCGAGCAACTGGAGAAGGCCGCAGGCGGCGCGGTGCCGGTCGGCGATGCAGAAGCCGTCAGAAGCACGCTGGCGTTCGGGCAAGAGGGCGACTCGGAGCGCGGCGGTGCGCGCTCGGCGGGCAAGCCACGGCGGAAGCGCAAGCCCTCGCGGCCGTTGCCGCCGCTGTGAGCGTTTCAACCGGCTCCGTTCGCCTTCACCCACCGCACGATGTCCGCCGCGCTCATCGCCCCGGCCTGCCGCGCCACCTCGCGCCCGCCGCGGAACAGCGCCAGCGTCGGAATGCTGCGGATGTTGAAGCGTGCGCCCAGCGCGGGCAGCGCCTCGGTGTCGACCTTGGCCAGCCGCACCTGCGGTTCCAGCTGCGCCGCAGCCTGCTCGTAGCCCGGCGCCATCTGGCGGCAGGGGCCGCACCAGGGCGCCCAGAAGTCGACCAGCACCGGGATCTCGTTGCGCGCGATGTGGCGGTCGAAGGTCGCTTCGTCGGCCAGCGCGGTGGAGTGACCGGCGAACAGCGGGCGGTGGCAGCTGCCGCAATCGGGCGCGCTGCCCAGCTGCGCCGCGCGCACGCGGTTGGTGGTGTGGCAGTGCGGGCAGACGATGTGCAGCAGCGAAGGCGATTCGGTCATTCGAAAGAACTGGGGCTGGCCGGGGCGGATTGCAAGGTGGTCGCCGCAGTCGCCGCAGCCGCAGTCGCCGCAGCTGTCGCCGCGACGCGATCCGCAATCCACGCCTGAAACTGCCGCTCGGCCTGCAGCTTGAATTCGTTGCGCATGCGGTTGCAGACGGCATGTGCCAGCCGCCGGTGCTTCGGCTTGCGGATGCTGCCGAGCGGGGCATCGAGCAGGTGCTCGATGGTGGCCGAATCGGGCTGGCTGCGCGGCTCCGAAAAATCCATCGGCAGGCCACACCAGTGGCAATTGCCGCCAAAAGAAGACTTCAGTGCTTGCACGCTCATGGGCCGTATGTTCGCCGATGCCAAGACCCCTCTGCCCCGTGGTGGCGCGTCTTTTTTGCGACACTCATGGCCCGTGATGTCCCCGAACCTCCCCACCTCGCCGTTCCCGATCCGTTGGGCGGACGAACTGCTGCACCTGCTGCCCGAGCGCGCGCTCTGGTGGCCCGAGAGCGGGACGTTGTTCGTGGCTGACCTGCACCTTGGCAAGGCGGCCACCTACCGCGCACTCGGCCAGCCGGTGCCGGGCGGCACCACGCTGGAGAACCTGGCGCGGCTCGACGACCTGATCGCACGGCATGCACCGCAACGCATCGTGTTCCTCGGCGACTTTCTGCATGCCGCGCAGGCGCGCACGGTGCTCGTCGCGGTCGAAGCCTGGCGCGCACGCCATGCCGGCATCGCGATGACGCTGGTGCGCGGCAACCACGACAGCCGCGCCGGCGACCCGCCCGCGTCGCTCGCCATCGACGTGGTCGACGAGCCGTATCTGCTCGGCCCGTTCGCCTGCTGCCACCACCCGCAGACGCACCCCACGCACTTCGTGCTGGCCGGCCATCTGCATCCGGTGTGCCGGCTCTACGGCCGTGGCCGCGACAGCCTGCGGCTGCCCTGCTTCGTGAGCGAGCCGGGCCAGGCGATCCTGCCGGCCTTCGGAGAATTCACCGGTGGCTGGCCCATGGAGCCCGCGCCTGGCCGACAATTCCATGGTGTCGGCGGTGCGGCTGTCTGGGCGCTGCCGGCGTCCCTCCCTTGAACCCGCGTTTCTATTTCGCATGCCGCTCACCGATCCTTCCCTTGCCACGTCCGATCTGCGGGAGCGCGCCGCCAGGCTGCTGATGGCGGCCGCGCCGTCGACGCACATGAGCCTGGCCGAGGCCACGATCGTGGTCAACCTGATGGAGCCCGCCTTCGTCAGCATCGGCACCGTGCTGATGGAAGAGGGCGAGGCCGAAGATACCGACTACATGGCGCTGGTGCTCGAAGGCGAAGTCCGCGCCGAGAGCGCGGGCGGCATTCCGGGCGAGGAGGTCGTCATCTCGGTGCTCGGGCCGGGCAGCCTGATCGGCGAGATGGGCATGCTCGACGGCTCGCCGCGCTCGGCCACCTGCACCGCTTTGACCGACCTCAAGATCGCGACCTTGTCGGGCGCCATGCTGCTGGCCTTGATCGACACGCAGCCTTCCGCGGCGGCACGCCTGCTGCTGGGCATTTCGGTGGCGCTGTCGGCCCGCCTGCGCGAAAGCAACCGCCGCCTGCGCGCCCTGTCGAACGTGAGCCGCGCGGTGCGGCTCGAGCTGGACGCGACGCACGCGGTCAACCGGCGCCTGCTCGATCGCTAAATTCCCGTTTCGCTCGTCTCAGTCGTTCCGGCCGCCTTTCGCAGGTGCAGCGCGCGGTGGTTGCACAGCGCAGGCGGTACGTTCACGGCACGCTCACAGCACGACAGGTGCGTCGGGCAGCTCGTTGCGGTTGTTGCTGCCTTCGGTCGCGGGGAAGTGCGTGACCAGCAGGGCCGATACCTCCTCGAGCGCCTGCGTCAGCCCGTCCTCGAAACGGCCTTCATGAAAGGCCGCGCCCATGCGCCGGGCCATGGCGGACCATTCGGCCGCATCGACATGGGCGTCGATGCCGCGGTCGGCCACGATCTCGATCGCGTGCTCGGCCAGCAGCAGGTAGACGAGCACGCCGTTGTTCTGCGCGGTGTCCCACACGCGCAGCTTGCCGAACAGCATGATCGCGCGTTGCCGCGCCGGCGCGTCGCGCCAGAGGTAGGACATCGGCAATCCGGCCTCGACGCAGATGCGGATTTCGCCAGTGTGGCGATGCTCGCTGGCCGCGACGCGCCGCTTGAGCCGCTCCAGCGTGTCGGCCGGCAGCACGCGCCGCACCTGCGCCTCGTCGATCCAGCGATGCCGCCAGATGCGGCCAAGCGTTTTGAAAGAGAACCCGGCCATCGCTACCAGTCCCCCGAGGCGCCACCGCCCCCGAAATCGCCACCACCGCCGGAGCTGAAGCCACCGCCCCCACCGCCCGACGAGCCGCCGCCGAAGCCGCCGCCAAAGCCACCACCGCCGCCGCCAAAACCGCCGCCACCGCGCCCGCCGCCGAGCGAGGGCAGGGCAATGGCGCCTGAGAACAGCGCGAACAGCAGCGCGACGAATCCGGCGATCACGGCCAGCACCACGCTGGCGGTGACGACCATCGCGATCGCGCCAGCGCCAAGGCCGGTGACCAGTGGCCCCAGCTTGTTGCCGAAAATCGAGCGCGCGACGCGGCCGATCACGAGCACGCCGAAGAACAGGAAGATGCCGAGCTCGGCCCAGTCGATGTTGAGATCGCCGAACAGGCCGCCGACACCCTTGCCACTGGCGTCATCACTGACTTCGGGCAGCGCCTCCCCGTTGATGCGCGCGATGAGCTGGTCGGTCGCCGCGCTGAGCCCACCCGCGAAGTCGTTGTTGCGAAAGCGCGGCTTCATCTCGTTGTCGATGATGCGGGCCGCCGCCAGGTCGGGCACCGCGCCTTCGAGTGCCTTGGCAACCTCGATGCGCATCTTGCGGTCGTCCTTGGCCACAATCACCAGCACGCCGTCGCCCACCTCCTTGCGCCCGATCTTCCAGGTGGCGGCGACGCGGTTCGCATAGCTCGCGATGTCTTCCGGCGCCGTGGTCGGCACCATCAGCACCACGATCTGCGAACCCTTCTTCTGCTCGAAACCGGCGAGCTTGGCCTCGAGCACCTGCAACTGCGTTGCATCGAGCGTGCCGGTCTGGTCGATCACGCGGGCCGTGAGCGCCGGCACCGGCAGCACACCCTGCGCGAATGCCGCGGCCGGCACCAGCACGAAAAAGAAGCAGGCCGCCAGCACCCATCGCAAGAAGGCCGCCGCCGAAGGCGCGGCCAGTTCGGGGAACACCGCGGAACCGGCTTTGCCGGGCCGCTGGTGTTGCCCCCGGTGAGGGGGTTGGCGAAGCGACACGAAGTGCGCGCAGACTGGGGGTGAGCCTACTTTTTATTGAAGTCGACGGTAGGCGGCTTGGAGATCTCGGCCTCGTTCTGCACGCTGAAGGTCTGTTTCGCCGGGTAGCCGAAGATCTTGGCAGTCACGTTGGTCGGAAAGCTGCGCGAGAGCACGTTGTACTCCTGCACCGTCTTGATGTAGTTGTTGCGCGCCACGGTGATGCGGTTCTCGGTGCCTTCGAGCGTCACGCGCAGGTCGCGAAACGCCTGGTTGGCCTGCAGCGTCGGATAACGTTCGGCCACCACCATCAGCCGCGACAACGCGCCCGACAACTCACCCTGTGCCTGCTGGAACTTGTTGAACGCCTCGGGGTTGTTCAGCGTCTCGGGCGTGACCTGGATCGACGTGGCCTTCGAGCGCGCCTCGATCACCTTGGTGAGCGTCTCCTGCTCGAAATTGGCCTCGCCCTTAACGCTGGCGACGATGTTCGGCACCAGGTCGGCACGGCGCTGGTACTGGTTCAGCACCTCGCTCCAGGCGGACTTGCTCGCCTCGTCGAGCTTCTGAAAGTCGTTGTATCCGCAGCCCGTCAGCGACAGGGCCAGCACCATCATTCCAAGCCAGCGTTTCATCATCGAGCGATCCTCCTGAGTGCCACAAGGCGGCGAAGTTAGCATAGATGGATGGCGGTCGATCCCTTTCAGGCACTGCAGGCGGCGCAACGCAAGCTGCCGTCCTACACCGGGGCTGCCGCGGCCACTTTGCTGATCGCCGGTGCCACCGGTGCGCTCGGCAACGAACTGTTGCGCCGCATGGCCGGCGCGCAGCGCCATGCCCACACGCTGGTGCTCGCGAAAGAGCCGATCACCGACGGGCTGCGCGGCGTGGAAACGGCCGTCGTGCCGGCCCTGCCGATCGCCCAATGGCCGTTGCTGAAGGCCGATGCGGCGCTGGTGTCGTTCGACCCGCCGCGCCTCTATCACGACCGCGAGCGCGCGCTTTGGACGCCCGCGCCGGCCGACCTGCCCGAACTCGCGCGCTGGCTCAAGGCCTGCGGAGTGCACACGCTGGCGATCGTGCAGCCGCACGCGCAGGGCCGGATGCCCGAGGCACTCAAGCGCGGGCTGGCCAGCCTCGACGAACAGGCCGTGGTGGCGCTCGGCTTCGAGCGCGTGTTGCTGGTGCGATCGGCGCAGAAGCCGGCCGCGCAGCGGTTCGCCAATCCGGCCGAGCGGCTGGCGGCATGGATGCTGTCGATCTTCCGCTTCATGGTGCCGAGCAGCGAGCAGCCGGTGCGCGCGAGCAAGGTGGCCGAGTTCGTCGAACTGGCGCTGCGCACTGCACCGCCCGGCGTGCACATCGCAGCGCCAGAGGTCGTTTGGCAGGCAGCGCAGGGCAACTTGCCGGCAGTGGTGCAGGGCTGGCTCGGCGCGCGGGGTTGATCAGCCGCCGCGCCACTGGGCCAGCAGATCCTGCGACTCCATCACCAGGCCGAGGTGCAGCGACACCATGGTGAGCGCCGCGGCTTCGAGCGCCGCGTCGGTGCCGCGCACCAGATCGCGCAGCACGATCACGCGGTAGTTGTGGTTGTTGGCATCGAACGCGGTGTTGAGCACGCAGCAGTCGGTGAAGCCGCCATCGAGCACCACCGTCGTGATGCGCTGGTTGCGCAGCAAAAAATCCAGATCGGTCGGGTAGAAGGCCGACAGGCGCCGCTTGTTCTCGACCCGCATGTCGCCGGGCTCCACGCGCGTGACCCATTCGGTCCACGGCGAGCCTTCGATCGCGTGCGCATCGGCATTCGGGATCGGGCCCACATGCAGCGGAAAGGTGCGGCGCCAGGCGGATGGAATGCCGCGCACGTCGTCGACCCCATCGGGCCGCAACGTCGACTTCACGTGCACGATGCGGCCGCCGAGTGAGCGCACGGCGTCATGGAACGCATCGATCGGCGCCACCACGTCGCGTGCGCGCGGTGCAGGGCAGGGGCAGTCGGGCGAATCGTCGAGGTGGCCGCGGTGCATGTCGATCGAGATCACCGCCGTGGTGGCCGGGTCGAGGTAGTCGGCGAACTGCGCCGCGTCCAGTTCGCGCGGCTGTTCATAGACGAAGGCGCGCAGGGGCATCGGGCTCATCGGCGTTGTCGGCGTCATCGGCGCTCTTCCCGCAGGTAGGGCTGGCCCAGCGCCCCGGGTTCGCCGTCGCCGCCGCGGCGTGCCACCGCCACCCACACCATCACGGCCAGCGTCACCGCGTAGGGCGTCATCAGCACGAAGTACTGCGGCAGCTGCACGCCGGCGGCGGCGAGTTGCGGAATGAGCGCCTCGATGCAGCCGAACAGCACCGCGCCGGCCAGTGCCTTCCACGGCGACCAGCGCGCGAAGATCACGAGGCCGACCGCAATCCAGCCGCGCCCGCCGGTCATGCCCGCGATCCACAGCTTGGTGCTGACGACCGAGATGTAGGCGCCTGCCAGGCCGACCAGTGCAGCGCCCGCGAGCACGGCCGCAAAGCGCCATGCCGTCACGCTGATGCCGGCTGCATCGGCCGCCTGCGGGTTCTCGCCGACCGCGCGCAGGCGCAGGCCGGCGCTGGTGCGCGTGAGATACCAGACCACACCAATGAAGATCGGCAGCGTGAGGTAAACCACAATGTTCTGCGCGAACAACCGGCCGACCAGCGGCAACCCGGACAGGGGCCACAGCGGGATCGCACTGAAGCTCGTGACCGCGACGTTGGTCCAGCCGAACAGCGTCCCCATGAGACTGGTGAGCCCCTGGCAGAAGAACACCAGCGCGAGCCCGGCGATCACCTGGTTCACGCGCAGCACGATCACCATCACCGCAAACAGCAGCGACACGCCGCTGGCCGCCAGCATCGCGATCACCAGCGAGATGCCCGGCTGCCCCAGCACGATCTGCGCGCCGATGCCGGCCAGCGCGCCGACCAGCATCAGCCCCTCGGCGCCGAGTGACAGCACGCCCGCGCGTTCGGTGAGGATCAGGCCCAGCGCGGCCAGTGCGTAAGGCACGGCGAAGTCCGGCGCGTTGCCGAGCCAGTTGGTGGCGATGGCGAAGGCGTTCATCGGACGTTGCGGATGCGGTGGCGGATGAAGAAGTCCGACGATGCCACGCAGATCACCACGATCGCCTGGATCAGCTGCACCATCGAGAACGGGATTTGATAGAAAACCTGCAGGTTCCGTCCGGCCACGAACAAGGCCGCCACCAGCACCGCGACCACGGTTGCCGCCAGCGGGTTGTTGCGCGCAAGGAAGGCGATAAGGATGCCGGAGAAGCCGTAACCCGCATGGAAGGCCTGCGTCAGCCGGCCTTCCTGGCCCGCCACGACGACGAAGCCGGCAATGCCCGAGAGCGCGCCCGACAGCAGCACCGCTGACAGGATCATCCGCCGCACCGGCACGCCCACGGCATCGGCCATGCGCGCATTGGCATCGACGAAGCGCAGGTACAGCCCGGCGCGGCTGACGCCGACGAACCACCAGGCCAGCAGTGCCACGCACAGCGCCAGCCCGATGGCGGCGGTGCTGACATTGCCGAACCATTCCGGCAAGCGCTCGAAGGCGCGGAACTGCGGCGAGTACGGAAACGAATCCTTCGGGTCTTTCCAGGCCCCGTACACCAGGTGCAGCAGGAAGTTGCCCGCAATGTAGTTGAGCATGAGTGACGAGATGATCTCGTTCACGCCCAGCCTGAGCTTGAGCAACGCCGGCGCCAGCGCCCAGAGCAGGCCGAACGCGATCGCCATGGCCAGCATCAACGGCAGGCGCAGCGCGGGCGGGCCGAGGTCGAAGAAGGAGATCGCCGTCGCGCCGATCGCGCCCCAGATCATCTGGCCCTCGAGCCCCAGGTTCCAGAAGCGTGCGCGGAACGCCAGCGACGCCGCGATGCCGACCAGGATCATCGGCGCGGCCTGGAACAGCACGGCCTGCAGGCTCTGTTTGTCGAACAGCGTCTGCAGCACGAATTCGTTGAGCAGTTCGTTGGCGGGCACGCCGGCCGCCACCAGGATCGCGGCCGAGATGCCCATGCCAATGGCGAGCGACACGGCCAGGATCAGTGCCTGCCGGGACCAGGCCATCTGCTGGCGGATTTCAAGCGCGAAACGGCGGCTGGCCAGCGGTCGGGCCTGCGCGGTGGGCTCCTTGCCGGAAACACCGCGGCTCCGGCTTTGCCGGGCCGCTGGTGCTGCCGCCTGCAGGGGGGTGGGGTTCATCTGCTCACCATCGCTTGCCCTATTACCTGCCGATCGGCCGGCTGTTCGAATTCGGCCACGATGCGCCCGCGCGCCATCACGCCCACGCGATCCGCCAGGGCCAGCACTTCATCGAGGTCTTCGCTGATCAGCAGCACTGCGGCGCCCGCATCGCGCGCGGCCAGCAGCCGCGCATGCACCTCGGCACTGGCGCGCACGTCGAGGCCGCGGCTCGGGCTGTGCGCCAGCACGATGCGCGGCGTGCGGCCGAACTCGCGCGCAAGCACCAGCTTCTGTGCGTTGCCGCCGGACAGCAGCGCGGCCTTCTGGTCGAGCTGGCGCACGCCCTGCACGTCGAACGCCGCGACGGCCGTCTTCGCATCGGCTTCCATCTGCTTCGTGTCGAGCCGCCACGGCGAACCGTAGCGCCCGTCATGCACCTGGCCGATGCCGAAGTTCTCGGCCACCGACAGGGCGCCCGCCAGTGCAATGCCATAGCGATCCGCCGGGATGGCCGCGAACTGCAGCGCACGGCGCCCGGAAGTGGTGGCGGCCCGCAGGTCGCCGAAATCCTGCAGCGTGATGCTGCCTTCGATCGCGGGGTCGAGCCCCATCAGCGCCGCGGACAGCTCGCTTTGCCCGTTGCCGCCGACACCGGCCAGGCCGTATATCTCGCCGGCATGCAGCGTGAGGTCGACGCCACCGAGCGCCGGGCGGCCGGCGGCCGGGGCCGAGCGCAGCCCGCGAACCGTGAGCCGCGCCTCGCCGGCCGGCGTGCGCGTGCGCTGCCCGCCGCCGGCCAGCGCGATCGATTCGCCGACCGTGAGCTGCACCAGCTCCGCGATCGCCACTGTTCGGGGATCGACCGTCCGGACCGTGCGGCCGCCGCGCATCACGGTCACGCGGTCGGCCCAGGTCTTTACGTCGGCCATCTTGTGCGTGACCAGCACCACCGCAGCGCCATTGCGCGAGAGCGCATGCACGGTCGACAGCAGGCGCTCGGCCTCCTGGTCGGTCAGCACGGCGGTCGGTTCGTCGAGGATCAGGATGCGCGCGCCGGCCAGCAGCACCTTCAGGATCTCGACGCGCTGCTGCTCGGCGATCGACAGGCGCTCGGTGCGCTGCCGCGGATCGATGTCGAAGCCCAGCGCCGCGGCCTTGGCGCGGATCTCGGCCTCTAGCGTGCCGAGCCGCTTGCGATGGCTGCCCTCGCCAGTGGCGAGCGGATGGCCCAGCATGATGTTCTCGGCCACGGTGAACGGCTTCACCAGCTTGAAGTGCTGGTGCACCATGCCGATGTGGTGGCGCGCCGCGTCGCGCGGGCCGCTGAACTGCACCGGGTTGTCGTCGACCAGGATCTGGCCGGCCTCGGGCGCGTAGAGCCCGGCCGCGATGTTCATCAGCGACGACTTGCCCGCGCCGTTCTCGCCGAGCAGCGCATGCACCTCGCCCCGGCGCACGCTGAAGTCCGCATCGATCAGCGCCTTGAAGCCGTCGAAGGACTTGCCGATGCCCGTCAGTTGGAGTGCGGTCGCCATCCCTGCCTTGTGCCGTGCCTTGTGTCCTGCCTCGTGCGCCTACTTCTGCGTGACCACGCCCTTGACGTACCAGTCCATCTTCCAGAGGTCGGCGTCCGACAGGGCGGCGCCGGTGGCCACGCGTTCCTTGCCGTCGCGGTCTTTCAGCGGGCCGGCATAGACCTGCTTGCCCTTGAGGATTGCATCGCGTTCCGCGGTGATCAGCGCGGCCTTTTCCTTCGGCACGCCCGCGCCGAAGCCGGCGATGTCGGTGCCGCCGTCCTTCATCTCGATGAAGGCGCCGTACTGCGAAGGCTTCCAGTTGCCCGCCATGATCTTCTTCAGTTCGGGCGTTAGGAACTTGTCCCAGACCCAGACCGACGAACACAGCGTGGCCTTGGGCGCGAACTGGCGCAGGTCGCGGTGGTGGCCGGTGCCGTAGACGCCGCGCTCCTGCGCCACGATCTGCGGCGTGGGCGAGTCGACGTGCTGGCCGATCACGTCGGCACCCTGGTCGATCAGCGCCATCGCGGCTGCGCGCTCTTTCACCGGGTCGTTCCAGGCGCCGGTGTAGATCACGTTGACGGTGGCGTTCGGGTTCATCTTCTGCGCGCCGAGCGCGAACGCGTTGACGGTCCAGTTCACCACGCCGAACGGGTTGGCCGCGACGAAGCCGAGCTTGCCGCTCTTCGACGCCGCGCCGGCGGCCATGCCGCAGAGGTACTGGCTTTCGTAGGTGCGGCCGTAGAACGATTCGAGGTTGGTGCCGTTGGTGGTGCCCGAACCGTTCAGGAAGGCGACGTCCGGGTACTTGGCGGCCAATTCCTTGAAGGTGTCGGAGTAGCCGAAGGCGGTGCCGATGACGATGTTGGCCCCGCGCGAAATGAAGCGCTCGGCGGCCGGCTTGATGGCCGACGCATCCTCGGGCACGTTCTCGACGAACTGGATCTTCTTGCCCAGCGCGGTCTCGACCTTGATGCGCGCCTCGTCGAAGGCCTGCGTCCAGCCGCCGTCGTTCTTGGGGCCGAAATACAGCATGGCAATCTTCGGTTCGCCCTTGAGGGTGAAGCCGTCGGCGGCCATGGCCGGCGCCGCCAGCACGGTGCAGACGGTCAGCGCCAGAGCGGCGCCTGGAGAAAGAGTGCGGAACATGGAAGAACCTTTCGTGGTGGGCAGGGGGAGGACTTGAAAAAAACGGCTGGCGAAGACGCTCGTCACATCATGAAATTGATGCGGAACACATTGCCTTCGGGGTCGAGCAGTACCGACTGGTACCAGTTGTAGTAGGTGACATAGGGCGCCTTGACCAGCGTGGCGCCGGCCTCGACGGCGATGGGCACCATGCGGTCGACCTCGGCCTGGCTGTCGACGTCGATGTTCAGCAGGAACTTGACGCCGCGCGTGTCCGAGAACTCGGCCAGGTGCAGCAGCTCGTAGGCGTCCAGCGCGTTGAAGCCGAGGCTGGATCGGCCGGTGTCGAGCCCGCGAAAGATCGGGGAGCGGATCGCCTCGATCTCGGGAAAGCCGAACACGCGCTGGTAGAAGCCGCTGAGCGCGACCACGTCCTTCGCGAATACGTTGACGTACGACAGGTGGGCCATGGGGTCGTCGGGTTCAGGCCGCGGCCTTGGTGCCGCCGAAGGTGGTCTGCTTGACGAACTTCGACATCAGGTGGTCGCCGGAAGAGATCGGTGCGTACTTGGGTTTTTCACCGGGCGCGAGGCAACTGCGCAGGCACTCCACCATCGCGTCGTAGTTGGGCTGGTGAAAGAACACCAGCGACTGGCGGCGGTTGGTGCTGGCCGCCTCGAAGGGCGGGTTCACCACGCGGTGCAGGGTCGACACCCACAGGTCGTTGGTCCACTGCATCATGAGGTCGGCAATGTTCACCACCAGGCCACCGGGGATCTGCGGCACGTCGACCCATTCGCCGGCCTTGTTGCGCACCTGCAGGCCCTTGTCGTCCGGCAGCACGATGGTGAGGCTGCCGTAGTCGCTGTGCGCGCCGGCACGCAACTGGCCGGGCAGCGGCGCCTCTTTCTGCGGCGGGTAGCTCAGCACGCGGAACATGCTGATGTGTTCGTTGATCTTGTCGTCGAAGAAGTACTCGGGCAGTTCGAGGGCGAGCGCGAAGATCCGCATCAAGGAGCGCGCGAGATCGCTCATCGCCTCGAAGTACGCCTCGCAGGCCTCGCGGAAGCCGGGAATGTCGGGCCAGCTGTTGGGCTCGAAGTGCGGGCCGGCCGCCGGGCCGCGGTGGTATTCGTCATCGGGCACGTTCGACGGGCCGGTCGAGAACGACTCCTTCAGGTCGCCCGGTGCTTCCTCTTCGAGGCTGTACGACAGGCCCTCCTCGCCGACCGCGCTGTAGCCGCGCACCGCGTCTTCGCGCGGACGGTCGACCTTGCGCTTCTCGGCCAGCGGCAGCTCGAAGAAGCGGCGCGACAGCGCCGACACGCGCGCGATCAACTCGGGCGAAATGCCGTGGTTGGTGATGACGAGGAAGCCGATGCTGCGGCAGGCCTCGTCCACCTTGCGCGCGACCTCGGCGCGGCCGGCTGCGGTGCCGGAGAAATAGGGCGCGAGATCGATGATCGGTACGGAGAGCAATGTCATGCCTTGAATCCTTGGGGCGACGCAGGAACGGGGGCGTCGGCCCGACTGGTACGCAACGTCTGTGCCAGTTGGACCAAATGGACAAATGCGCTAGCCTGCGTCCGTGTGGTGCATCGGGCGTGCACGTGCCTCCCGGTGGTGCGCGGTGCGGGTATGACTCGTGCGAGCATGCGTTGCACCGGACAGAGAGCAACCCCGAAGAAAGCAACACGACATGCCAAAGACCACAGGTGGGGCGGCCGCCGCGCGCGGCGGTGCGGCCGGCAAGCCGGCGACCAGGCCCTCGCAGCGCGCACTGGCCAAGCGTGCACCCGGCACGCGCAGCCCGGCCGCCGTGAGCCGCCGGCTGCGCCAGATCGAGGACAAGCGCAGCGTCATCCTCGCGGCCGCGCTCGGCCTGTTCTCCCGCTTCGGCCTGCAGGGCACCAGCCTCGACCAGGTGGCCGCACGCGCCGATGTCTCCAAGAGCAACCTGCTCTATTACTTCGCGAACAAGGAAGAGCTCTACGTCAGCGTGCTGCGCGAGCTGCTCGCCGTGTGGCTCGAGCCGTTGCGTGGCTTCAGCGCCGAGCAGGATCCGCGCGAAGCCATCAGCGACTACATCCGCCGCAAGCTGGTGATCTCGCGCGACCGGCCCGAAGCGTCGCGCCTGTTCTGCCTCGAAATGATCCAGGGCGCACCACTGCTGCGCGACGAACTCGGCCGCGAGCTGCGCACGCTGGTCGAGCGCAAGTCGGATGTGATCCGCGCCTGGGTCGAGGCCGGCAAGCTGGCGCCGATGGATCCGCACCACCTGATCTTTGCGCTGTGGGCGATCACGCAGCACTACGCGGATTTCGGCGTGCAGGTGCAGGCCATCACCGGTCGCACGCTCGACGATCCGGAGTTCTTCGAGCAGACGGTGGACAACGTGCAGCGCATCGTGCTCGGAGGCATCGCCCCGCCGCCCTGAAATCAGTGCGGCGGCAACAGGTCGTGGTAGCGGCGGTCGAAGTAGATGAGGCCGTGCGCGGCCGCACCCACGGCGATCGCCACCACTTCGCAGAACAGCACGTCGTGCGTGCCGACGCCGGTGCTGCGCACCACGCGGCAATCGAACGAGACGGCCGCGCCGTCGAGCACAGGCGAGCCGGTGATGCAGCGGCGCCAGTTCGCGCTGGCAAAGCGCTCGTCCATGGGCGTCTTGCCGCCAAATACGCCCGACAGCGTCTGCTGGCCTGCGGCCAGCACGTTCACGCACAGCACGCCGTTGGTCTGGAAAGCCGGGTACACCGATGCAGTGCGGTTCAGGCACAGCAGCAGCGTCGGCGGGTCGTCCGTCACGCTGCACACGGCCGAGGCGGTGAAGCCGGCCCGGCCGGCCACGCCGTCGGTGGTGATGATGTTGACCGCAGCGCCGAGCCGCGCCATGGCATCGCGGTATTCATTGCGGGGCAGCGCCGCGCCGAGCGCCGGGGGCGGGGCGACGGGGCTCGTGGCGGAAACGGTCGGGTTCAGCATGGGAGTGCTCCGGCGGCGTGGGGTCAGGCCAGCGTGCAGGCTTCGTCGAAGTCCAGCCGCGGCAGGCGGCTGAAAATCTTCGACGAATCACCGTGACCGAGGTTGATGAGGAAGTTGGCAGTCCAGGTGGTGCCGGCGAAGAAGGCGGCGTTGACCTTCGCCTTGTCGAAGCCCGACATCGGACCCGCATCGAGCCCCAGCGAGCGGGCGGCGAGCATCAGGTAGGCCGCCTGCAGGGTGCCGTTGCGGAACGCCGTTTCGTGCGCCATCTCCGGGCTGCCGGTGAACCAGGGGCGGGCATCGGTGTGCGGAAAGAGCTTGGGCAGCTTGTCGTAGAACGCGGTGTCCCAGGCGACGATCACTGTCACCGGCGCGGTCATCGTCTTGTCGTAGTTGCTGGCCGACAGCGCCGGTGCCAGCCGCTGTTTGGCCTCGGGCGTGCGCGCGAAGACAAAGCGGCCCGGCGAGCAGTTGGCCGAGGTCGGGCCCATGCGCGCGAGCGCGTAGATCTGCGCCAGCAGTGCGTCGGACACGGGCTCGGCCGTCCAGCCGTTCTGGGTGCGCGCTTCGGTGAACAGGGCTGCCAATGCGGTGGTGTCGAGTGCGGGGCTCATGCGGTAATTCCGGTCAGATTGGTTTGCTGCGCCAGGAAGGCGAGCAGCGTGCGGTTGAAGTTGTCCGGGTCGGTCACGCTGTGCGCATGGCCGCCATGCGGCACTAGGTCGAGCGTGGCATGCGGCAGGCCGTCGGCCAGGCGCTGCGAGCAGGTCCAGGGCACCAGCACGTCGTCCTGCGCTGCGGCCACCAGCGTGGGTGTGGCGATGTCCGCGAGCCGTGCATCGGCATCGAAGGCGCGCAGTGCCGCGATGCGCGCACGCATGTTGGCTTCGCCCGGGAAATGGGCCACCGCGTGTGCGACCTCGGCGTCGACCTGTGCGGCATGCGCCGCGGCCCAGGCGGCTGGGTACAGGAAGATCGGCTGCGCCTCGACATACGCGCGTGCGCCGCAGGCGCCGAGCAGCGCCAGCCGGGCGTCGAAGCAGCGCGCCGAATGCGGGTTGGGCTTGGACCATGCGTTGATCAGAACGAGCCCGGCAACGCGCTCGGGCGCATCCAGCGCGAGCTGCAGGCCGACCAGTCCACCCAATGCATGACCGATCAGGATGCATTGCGCGGTGCCGGTCGCATCGAGCACCTCGGCCACGTCGCGCGCCATGTCGGCGATCGTGTGGCCGGTGGGCAGCGCCTCGGGGCTGCGCCCGGTGCCGCGCTGGTCGTATGCAACCACGCGCCAGCCGGCATCGACCAGCGCAGGAATCTGCGGCTTCCAGAAAGCGGCCGAGCCGCCAAGGCCCGAGGACAGCAGCACGCTGGGCGCGCCGGCCTTTGCCTTGCCGTGGACTTCGATGTGCAGCGCCATGGGCTCAGGGCTTGCCGACGTGGGCTATTGAAGCGATCTCCACCAGCGCGTCAGGCTTCACCAGGCCGCACTGGATGCAGTAGCGCGCCGGCTTCACGCCCGGAAAGTACTCGGCATACACCGCGTTGACCTTGGCGTAGTCGGCCCAGTCCTTGATCATGATCATGTTGAAGGTCACGTCGTCCATGGTGCCGCCGGCAGTCGTGATCACGCTCTTGATGGTTTCCAGCACGTGGCGCGTCTGCGCCGTCGCGTCGCCGACGTGAACCACGTTGTTGTCCTTGTCGAATGGCAGCGTGCCCGACACGTAGACAACGCCGTCGGCCATGGTGCCGGGCACGAAGGGGGCGATCGGCGTTGTGGTGCCGGGCGGGATGATGGCTTGCTTGGGCATGGTTGTTCCTTCTTGAAAAATGAAATCAGGCGCTGAGCGCAACGGTCGACGCGGGCGCTGCTGCTGCGGCGGTCGGCGCGAAGGTGCGGATGAAGTCCTCGACGCTCGACACCCAGCCGAAGAAGGTCTCGACGTTGTAGACCGACGCCTGCTGGATCGCTGCGCCGCCGAGTTCGTGCGTTGCGTCTTCCAGCATCACGGCGAAGTATTCGAGGTGGAAGGCATCGCGCAGCGTGGACTCGACGCACACGTTGGTCGCGATGCCGGTGAACACCAGGTTGCGGATGCCGCGCGCGCGCAGCGTGCTGTCGAGCGTGCTGTTGAAGAAGCCGCTGTAGCGCGTCTTCGGGATGACGATGTCGCCGTCCTGCGGCTTCAGTGCATCGACGAGTTCGTAGTCCCAGCCGCCTTTGGCGAGAAACTTGCCCTGCAGTTCGGGCTTGCGGCGCATGGTCTTGAGCGCGTTCGACTTGTACCAGTTGGGCGAGCCGGGGCCGCCCGCTTCCACGTACGCCGCATCCCAGCCGTTCTGCAGGAACACCACGAGCACGCCGGCAGCGCGTGCCGCGGCGATGGTGCGGCCGATGTTGGCGATCACGCCCTGCGCGCCGGAGATGTCGAACCCGGCCGAGTCCACGTAGCCGCCGATCGAGGCATACGCGTTCTGCATGTCGACCACGATCAGCGCCGAGTTGGCAGCGTGCAGCGCGAGCGGCTCGGGGCGTGCCGGCAGCACCAGCGGCGCCGGGGCGCCGGGTGCGTTCGGCACGCCAACGGGCCGGGTCGATGTGAGGGTGGTGTTCCTGGGCGTGCTCATGGAACGCCTCACGCTGCGAGTGCCTGCGGCTGCACCTGCGACGGCACGGGCGTGTCGACGTTGACGCGGCTCTTCATCAGCGGCTGGATGCGTTCGCCGAAGGCTTCCACGCCGGCGACGAAGTCGTCGAAGGTCAGCAACACGCCCTCGGTGCCGGGCACCTCGGCCATCTCGTCGAGCATGTGCGCGACGCTCGCGTACGAGCCCACCAGCGTGCCCATGTTGATGTTGACCGCCGAGGTCGGGTCGGTCATCTGGCGCACGTTGGTGTCGGCACCCGACTTGGTGTCGGCTGCGCCCTGCGCGCCCAGCCAGCGGATGGCTTCCTGGTCGGCGCCGGCCTTGTAGTGCTCCCACTTGGCGCGCGCGGCCTCGTCGGTCTCGTCGGCAATCACCATCATCAGCACGTAGGTGGTGACGTGGCGGCCGGTTTTCCGGGTGGCCTCGATCAGTTTCTCGGCAGCGGGCGCGAAGGCCTTGGGCGTGTTCACGCCCTTGCCGAAGCAGAAGTTGTAGTCGGCGTATTTCGCGGAGAAGTCCATGCCCGCATCGCTCTGGCCGGCGCAGATCACCTTCATGTCGGCCTCGGGCTGCGGGCTCAGGCGGCAGTCGTCCATCTGGAAGTGCTCACCCTTGAAGTCGGACTGGCCCTTGCCCCAGAGGTCGCGCAGCACCTGGATGTACTCGGAGAGGTACTCGTAGCGCGTGCCGAAAAACTCGTCGCCCGGCCACATGCCCATCTGCGAGTACTCGGGCCGCTGCCACCCAGTCACCAGGTTGAGGCCGAAGCGGCCGTTCGAGATCGAGTCGATGGTCGAGGCCATGCGCGCGACGATGGCCGGCGGCATCACCAGCGACGCGGCGGTGGCGAACAGCTTGATCTTGGTGGTGACCGCTGCAAGCCCCGACATGAGGGTGAAAGACTCCAGGTTGTGATCCCAGAACTCGGTCTTGCCGCCAAAGCCGCGCAGCTTGATCATCGACAGCACGAAGTCGAGGCCGTAATGCTCGGCCTTCAGCGTGATCTCCTTGTTGAGCGCAAAGCTGGGCTTGTATTGCGGTGCGTTCTCGGACAACAGCCAGCCGTTGTTGCCGATCGGGATGAAGATGCCGACGTTCATGCGATGCACTCCTGGGTCAAAAGGTGGATGGCGTCGTCCCATGCATGGCCCGTGCCAGCCTGCAAGTCTTTTTAAATCAACGACTTGCATGCGTTCTGCGCTACTCGTCAGACCAAATGGTCCAAAATGGAGCGCCTGCTCTTTCTGCGCATGGAACGCATTGGTGCAAATGGCGTCTGACGGTGCATGGCCGCGCCGGTGCAAGCGGCACAATCGTCGACTTCTGCCCCGGCCATTCCTCTTTTCCTCTCCTCCCATGCCCAAGTCTCCCTCTCGCACCGCGGTCAGCGTCGGCGGCACTGCCGACGACCTCGAGGCCGCCTTCTACGAAGCGCTGCAGCGCGGCGACATCGAGGCGCTGATGGCATGCTGGGCCGACGATGACGAGATGTTCTGCGTGCACCCGGGCGGGCCGCGGCTGGTCGGGCCGGGCGCGATCCGTGCGGCGTTCGAGCAGATGTTCGGCAATGGCGCGATCCATGCCACGCCGGCGCGCGTGCGCAAGGTGGAGTCGCTGGCGAGCGCGGTGCACAACGTGCTGGAGCGCATCGAGGTGCTCACGCCCGACGGCCCGCGCCACGCCTACGTGCTTGCCACCAACGTCTATCACAAGACCGCGCAGGGCTGGCGCATGGTGGCGCACCATGCGAGCCCCGGCGCCGCACACGCGCCCGACGAGGCCAGCGACCCGCCGCAAACCCTTCACTGATCTGGCGCCACGGATGCAGCAATACACGGCACCGCGCTGGTTACCCGGCGGCAACCTGCAGACGATCTGGCCCGCGCTCTATGCGCGTCGCCTGGACGGCCCTGCACCGGTCTACCGCCGCGAGCGCTGGCCCACGCCGGACGGCGACTTCATCGACGTCGACTTCATCGACGGGCCTGCGGCATCGGGGCCCAGGCCGCTGCTGGTGCTGTTTCACGGGCTAGAGGGCTCGTCGCGCAGCCACTATGCCGAGGCGTTCGCCGCCTTTGCCGCCGCGAACGGCATGGCCTTCGCCGTGCCCCATTTCCGCGGCTGCAGCGGCGAGCTGAACCTGGCGCCGCGTGCCTACCACTCGGGTGACTTCGAGGAGATCGGCTGGATCCTGGCGCGCCTGCGTGTGCAGCACGATGCGACAGGCGGCGGTGCGCTGTTCGCGGTCGGCGTGTCGCTCGGCGGCAATGCGCTGCTGCGCTGGGCCGAGGAGGCCGGCGACAGCGCCAGCCGCATTGCCAGAGCCGTGGCTGCGGTGTCGGCGCCAATCGACCTCGCCGCCGGCGGGCGCGCGATCGGGCAGGGCTTCAACCGGCTGGTCTACACGCGCATGTTCCTGTCGAGCATGAAGCCGAAGGCGCTGGCCAAGCTGGCGCAGCACCCGGGCCTGTTCGACCGCGAGCGCATGCTGGCTGCACGCGATCTCTACGCCTTCGACAACGTCTTCACCGCGCCGCTGCACGGCTTTCGCGACACCGACGACTACTGGTCGCGCGGCTCCGCCAAGCCGCACCTGCATGCGATCCGCATTCCCGCGCTGGTAGTCAACGCCGCCAACGACCCCTTCGTGCCGGCCGCGAGCCTGCCGCGCCAGGCTGACGTCGGCCCCCACGTCACCTTGTGGCAGCCGCCGCATGGCGGCCATGTCGGCTTTCCGCAGGGCCTTCCTCCCGGCCATGTAGGCGCGATGCCCGAAGCGGTAGGCGCCTGGCTGCTGGGCGCGCAAAATCTGCCCCATGGATGACATCGTCAAACAGGCGCTTGCCAAGTGGCCGAACGTGCCGCATTGCTACGGCTGGCTCGGGCTCGACGCACGCGGCAACTGGTACATGCGCGACGACCGCACGCAGGCCGCCGGCCCATTCGCGACGGCCAAGGGTTCGCTGCTGCGGCACGACAAGCTGATCGACTTCATCCAGCGCAACTACGAGCACGACGAGGCCGGCCAGTGGTTCTTCCAGAACGGGCCGCAGCGCGTCTACGTCGAGCTGGAGGCGGCACCGCTGGTGTGGCGCATCGGCGAGCCCGATTTTTCGGTCACAGCCCACACGGGCGTTGCGGCCCTGCCGACCGGTTGCCTGCTCGACGAACTGGGGCGGCTCTACCTGGTGGCGCCGATCGGGCTGGGCCTGGTGCACACGCAGGACGTGGGGCTGGCTGCCGAGGCGATCGAGCAGGGGCGCTGGCAGCCCGAAGATGTGCTGGCGGCCGACCTGCCCGCACGCTTCGGCCATGTCATGAGCCCGGCGGCCGGGCACGCCGTGTCCCAGGCGTAGCGATCCAGGAACAGGCCGGAACAGGCACAAAAAAGCCGGCCACGAGGCCGGCTTTTTGATGGGCGTGCGCCGAGCCTACTTGGCGGCGCCTTCGGCGGCAGGTGCTGCGGCAGGCGCTGCAGGCGCGGCGGCGGTCGTTGCGGGTGCCGCAGCGGTCGTCGCAGGCGCGGCAGCCGATGCGGCGCCTTCGGCCGGTGCCGCAGCGGCGGCCGGACGGTCCGGCACTGGGAACTTCGCGCCAGCCGAGTTGGCCAGGTAGACCACGGCACGGCCGATTTCGAGGTCTTCGAAGTCGCCGCCGCCTTGCGCCGGCATCGCGCCCTTGCCCTTGAGCGCGTGTTCGAGCAGCGTGGCATAGCCCTGGCCGATGCGCGGCGCCCAGGCGGCCGCGTCGCTCAGGTGCGGTGCACCCGGGATGCCGGGCGCGCCATGGCAGGCGACGCACTGGCCCTTGAACACTGCCTCACCGAGGGCGAGCGGGCGATTCGCATCGCGGATCTCGATCGAGCCGACGCGCTTGAGGCGCTCTGCCACATCGCGGTCGCGCCCGTCCTTCGAGACGCCGTACAGGTCGAGCTCGGTGGTGGTGGTGCCGGCTGGGTGCGACTCCGACACCACGTACGAAACCAGCCCGACGATGATCAGGATGGGGGCAACGAAGGAGAAAAAAACCGCCAGCAGCAGCTGCTTGGGATTCTTGATCGGGCCGGTATGGGCGTCTTCGGTGGCCTGGTAATGCGGGTCTGCGCTCATGGCGTCCTCAAAATCGGGGGCTTCTTCGGGGGCGTGGGGTCAACCGGCGGATTATAGAGAGGGCCTTCGGAGCCCCCTCAAGACAGCCGCCGGGCCGCCACTCATTCCTTCCAGCCGCCGCCCAGGGTCTTGTAGAGCACCACCTGGTTCTGCAGCAGTTGCAGTTGCACCTGCACCGCGGCCTGCTGCGCCGTGAACAGCGAGCGCTGCGAATCGAGCAGGTCGAGCGAACTCGCGATGCCGTTGCGATAGCGCAGGTCGGCCAGTTTGTAACGCACGGCTTCGGCATCCGCCGTGGCGCGCAGCGCGCGCGCCTGCTCGCCCAGCGTCACCCGGCCGGCCAGTGCGTCGCCGACCTCGCGGAACGCGCTCTGGATCGACTTCTCGTATTGCGCCACCGCGATCTCCCGGCCCGCGCGCGCCGAGTCCAGGTTGGCCTGGTTGCGCCCGGCATCGAAGATCGGCAGCGTGATCTGCGGCGCGAAGCTCCATGCCTTGGTGCCGCTGTCGAAAAGGCCCGAGAACTGGCTGCTCGCGGTGCCGATGGAGGTCGTCAGCGACACCCTCGGAAAGAACGCCGCACGCGCCGCGCCGATGTTGGCGTTGGCCGCGATCAGTTGCTGTTCGGCGGCGCGGATGTCCGGCCGTTCGATCAGCAGGTCGGAGGGCAGGCCGGCCGGCACATCGGGCATCGGCGCCGCACCGGCCAGGCCGCGCGCGCCTGCCAATGCCTCGACCGGCACCGGCGCGCCGAGCAGCAGCGCGAGTGCGTTTTCGTCCTGCAGGCGCGTGCGTTGCTGCTGCGCATAGGTGGCGCGTGCGGTTTCGGCCAGCGAGTTGGCGAGCTGGAAGTCGATTTCCGACGAGACCCCGTTGTCGAAGCGCATCTTCGTGAGGCGCAGCGTGTCGTCGCGCGTGGTCAGCGTCTGGCGCGTGATGTCGAGCAGCTCTTCGTCGGCCAGGAGCGTCAGCCAGCCGTTCGCCACCGAGGTGATGAGGCTGATCTGTGCGGCCTTACGCGACTCCTCCGTGGCCAGGTACTGGGCCAGTGCGTTGTCCTTGAGGCTGCGGATGCGGCCGAAGAAGTCGAGCTCCCAGGCCGTGATGCCGAGGTTGACGCTGTACTGCGACGACACACTGCCCAGGCTGCTGTCGAAGGCCTGGAAGGCGTTGGGGCTCGAGCGCGAACCGCTGCCCGTCAGCCCCACCGCCGGAAACAGCGCGGAACGCTGAACCTGGAACTGCGCGCGCGCCTGCTCGATGTTGAGCACCGACACGCGCAGATCCCGGTTGTTGGCCAGCGCGGTATCGATCAGCTTCGCCAGGCGCGGATCGGTGAAGAAGCTTTGCCACGGCACCGAGGCGGCAGCCGGGCCGGCCGGCTGCGCCGGATCGCCCGGAAACACGGTGGGCACCGGCGCAGCCGGGCGTTCGTAGGTGGGAATCAGCGAGCAGCCGGTTGCCAGCAGCGCCGCTGCCAGCAGCGTCGGAATCAGTTTCTTTGGGGTCATGCTTTTTCTTCCTCGATGCCGGCGGCGGCCGCATGGCGCTTGTCGGCCTCACGTTGCCGCGCGCTGCCCTTGAACACGGTGCGCACGACCACGAAGAACACGGGGACGAAGAACACCGCGAGCGCGGTGCCGGTCACCATGCCGCCCAGCACGCCGGTGCCGATCGCGCGTTGGCTTGCCGAGCCGGCGCCGGTGGCCGTCACCAGCGGCACGACGCCAAGCCCGAAGGCGAGCGACGTCATCACGATCGGGCGGAACCGCAGGTGGGCCGCAGCGAGCGCCGACTCGACCACGCCCTTGCCGGTTGCCTGCAGGTCTTTCGCGAACTCGACGATCAGAATCGCGTTCTTCGCCGAGAGCCCGATGATGGTGATCAGCCCGACCTGAAAGTACACGTCGTTCGAGTAGGCACGCAGCATCGTCGCCAGCAGCACGCCGAGCACGCCGAGCGGCACCACCATGATCACCGAGAGCGGAATCGTCCAGCTTTCGTACAGCGCGGCCAGGCACAGGAACACCGCCAGGATCGCGAAGCCGTACAGGATGATGGCCTGCGAGCCGGCGAGCTTTTCTTCGCGCGACTGGCCGGTCCATTCGAAGCCGAACCCGGGCGGCAACTGCGCGGCGAGCTTTTCCATCTCGGCCATCGCCGCGCCCGAGCTGTTGCCCGCCGAGGCCGAGCCCGAAATGCGCACCGCCGGGTAGCCGTTGTAGCGCACCGTCTGCTGCGCACCGTTGACCCAGCGCGTCGTCGCGAAGGTCGAGAGCGGCACCGGGTTGCCCTGCGCGTTGCTCGCGTTGAGCTTCAGCAGATCCTGCGGCTGCATCCGTGCCGGCGCATCGGCCTGCACCACCACGCGCTGCAGACGCCCCTGGTTCGGGAAGTCGTTGATGTAGGTGGAGCCGAGCGCGGTCGACAGCGTCGTGTTGATCGCGTCGAACGTCACGCCCAGTGCACTGGCCTTGTCGCGGTCGATGTCGATCTGCAGCTGCGGCGCATCTTCAAGGCCGTCCGGGCGCACCTGCGCCAGCAGCGGGCTCTTGCTGGCCATGCCGAGCAACTGGTTGCGTGCGTTGATGAGCGCCTCGTGGCCGGCACCGCCGCGATCCTGCAGGCGGAAGGTGAAGCCGCTGGCATTGCCCAGTTCGGGAATGGGCGGCGGGCTCAGCGGATAGATGAACGCATCGCGCACGCTCGAAAGCGCCCCGAACGCCCGGCCCGCGAGCGCCTCGGCCGACTGGCTCGCTTCCTTGCGCTGATCCCAGTCCTTCAGCGTCACGAACGCGAGGCCGGCATTCTGGCCCTGGCCCGAGAAGCTGAAGCCCAGCACGCCCACCATGCTCTGCACTTCGGGCTGCTTGAGGATGAAGCCTTCGACCTGCTCCATTACCGACAGCGTGCGCTCTCGCGTCGCCCCCGGCGGCAGCTGCACGTTCACGATGATGTTGCCCTGGTCTTCCTGCGGAAGGAACGAGGTCGGCAGGCCGCGGAAGATGACCACCACCGCGGCGGCGATCGCCACGTAGATGATCAGGTAGCGCGCCGCGCGCTTGAGCATGCGCGCCACCCAGCTCTCGTAGCCCTTGGCCGTGCGCGAGAAGCCGCGGTTGAACCAGCCGAAGAAGCCCTTCTTCTCATGATGGCTGCCCTTCTCGATTGGCTTCAGCAGCGTGGCGCAGAGCGCCGGCGTGAGCGACAGCGCCATGAAGGCCGAGAAGCCAATCGACGCGACCATCACCGCGGAGAACTGGCGGTAGATGTTGCCGGTGGAGCCGGCGAAGAAGGCCAGCGGCACGAACACCGAGATCAGCACCACGGTCACGCCGATGATGGCGCCCGAGATCTGCTTCATGGCCTTGCGCGTGGCATCGAGCGGCGACAGGCCCTCCTCGGTCATGATGCGCTCGACGTTCTCGACCACCACGATCGCATCGTCCACCACGATGCCGATCACCAGCACCATGCCGAACATGGTGAGCACGTTGATCGAGAAGCCCAGTGCCGACAGCACGGCAAAGGTGCCCAGCAGCGCGATCGGCACCACGATGGTGGGAATGATCGTGTAGCGCCAGTTCTGCAGGAACAGGAACATCACCACGAACACCAGCGCCACCGCCTCGAACAGCGTCTTCACCACTTCCGTGATGGAGATGCTCACGAAGCGCGAGCTGTCGTACGGAATCGTCCACTTCACGCCTTCGGGGAAGTACTTGGCGAGCTCGGTCATCTTGGCGCGGATCGCCTTGGCCGACTGCAGCGCATTGCCGTTCGGTGCCAGCTGCACGCCGATACCCACGGCCGGCTGGCCGTTCAGGCGGGCCGAGGTCGCGTAGGCCTGGCCGCCGAGTTCGATGCGCGCCACGTCCTTCAGGCGCACGGCCGAGCCGTCGGTGTTGGCACGCAGCACGATGTTGCCGAACTGCGTCACGCTGGTGAGCTGGCCGTTGACAACCACGGTGGCTGCGATGCTCTGGCCGGTGATGTTCGGCAGATCGCCGATCGAGCCCGAGGACACCTGTGCGTTCTGCGCGCGAATGGCGGCGTTGACGTCGGCTGCCGACAGGTTGTAGCCCTGCAGCTTGGCCGGGTCGATCCAGATGCGCATGGCGCGCTCGGTGCCGAACAACTGCGCCTGGCCGATGCCGGCCACGCGCTGCAGTTCGGGCACGACGTTGCGCGAGGCGTAGTCGCCCAGCGCAATCGGGTCGATCGCCGGATTGTCCGAAGACAGGATCGTGAACAGCAGGAAGTTGTTGCGCGACTTGTCGACGCGCACGCCCTGTTGCGTCACCGCAGCCGGCAGGCGGGGCGTGGCGCGCGACAGGCGGTTCTGCACGTCCACCTGCGCCAGGTTGGCGTCGGTGCCGGTTTCGAAGGTAACGGTGATCGTGCCGGTGCCGTCGGCTTGCGCCACCGACTCCATGTAGATCAGGCCGGGCGAGCCGTTCATTTCACGTTCGATCACCGACAGCACGCTGTCTTCCAGCGTCTGGGCCGAGGCGCCCGGGTACGCGGTGGTGATCACGATGGCGGGCGGTGCCACCGGCGGGTACTGCGAGATCGGCAATTGCGTGATCGCCACGCTGCCCATCACGATGACGAACAGCGCGATCACCCACGCGAAGATCGGGCGCTCGATAAAGAACTTGGCCATGCGGGCGCGCTCCTTACTGCTTCGCCGCCGGCGCGGACGCGGCAGCGGCAGGTGCGGCCGGCGGCGTTGCCGCAGCCGGAGCCGGCGCCTTCCACGGCACGGCCTTCACCGGCGTGCCGGGCGGCATCATCTGCAGCTTCTGGAAGCCGTCGACCATCACCTGTTCGCCGGTCTTCAGGCCGTCGAGAACCACCCACTGGTTGTTTTGCGCGGCGCTGATCTTCACGCTGCGCTTGTTGATCTTGCCTTCGGCATCGACCACCGACACCGTGTCGCCCTGCTGCGTGCGGGTGACCGCCTGCTGCGGCACCGTGATCGCGTTGCTGACCTGGGCCTGCTCGATGCGCACGCGCACGTAGAGGCCCGGCAGCAGGTCGCCCTTCGGGTTCGGCACCTCGGCACGCAGCGTCACCTGGCCGCTGGTGGGGTCGACCGTCAGGTCGGTGAACAGCAGCTTGCCGGGCAGGGCGTATTCGCTGCCGTCTTCGAGCACCACGCGGATGCTGGCCGCTGCGGAACCGTCGGCCTGCTTGAACTGGCCGTCCTGCATTGCGCGGCGCAGCTTCAGCACCTCGGAGGCCGACTGGGTGAAGTTCACGTAGAGCGGGTTGATCTGCTGGATCACCGCCAGCTCCGTGGCATCGCCCTGGCCGACCAGCGCGCCTTCGGTGACGAGCGCGCGGCCGATGCGGCCCGAGATCGGCGCCGTGACCGATGCGTAGCCGAGGTTGATCTTCGCGGTGGCGACCGACGCGCGGCCCACCGCCACGTCGGCTTCGGCCGATTTGGCCGAGGCGACCGCCGTGGCGTACTCTTGTTTACTCACCGCGTTGGCTTCGACCAACGGCTTGTAGCGCTCGGCCAGGGCCTTGGCTTGGGCCGCGTTCGCCTCCGCCCGCGCAAGGCTGGCGGCAGCGCTCTGCGCCGCGGCCGCGTAGGGCGCCGGATCGATCTTGAACAGCGCCTGCCCGGCCTTCACGTCGCTGCCTTCACGGAACAGCCGCTCCTGCAGGATGCCGGCCGCCCGTGCCCGCACCTGCGAGACGCGCGAGGCTTCGAGCCGGCCGGGAAGTTCCGTCACCAGGCCGACATTGCCCGGCGTGGCAATCACCACGCCCACTTCGGGTGCCGGCGGCTTGCCGCCTCCCGCACCACCCGGCGCGCCGCCTGCGGCGGCTGGCGCCTCGCTTTTGCCGCAGGCGGCCAGCGAGAGCAGCGCCACGGTGGCGAGGACGGCCACGACGGCACGCAGCGGAAACGACGAACGATGAGAAACATGCGAGACGGGCATGCGATTCCTTCCAGTGAGGCACGAAAAGACGGGGTGGGGCGCTGCGTGCCAGGCAAAAGCAAAAACCATGGCAACGCCGCGACCTAGGGCAAGCCCGCTAGTTTACATACATTCATGGATGTATAGTGACAGCCGGCAAAGCCCCCACGATAAGGGAGGGGCGCTGTATTTACAAATCAGGAAATTTGGTGGCACGACGTACGAAAGAAGAAGCATTGGCCACGCGGCATCGATTGCTCGATGCCGCGGAGCTGCTGTTTCAGGCGCAAGGCGTCTCGCAGACCTCGCTGCAGCAGATCGCGCATCAGGCCGGGGCTACGCGCGGCGCGATCTACTGGCACTTCAAGGACAAGGCGGATCTGTTCAACGCGATGATGGATCGCGTCAAGCTGCCGCTCGAGGCCGCGGCGCGCTTCACCGACCACCCGGCGCAGGATCCGCTCGATGCGATAGAGAACGCAATGGTCGGCGCGCTGCGCCAGGTGACCACCGACCCGCAGGTGCGCCGTGTGTTCGAGGTGGCGATCCACAAGGTCGAATACGCGGGGGAAACCGCGTCGCTGCAACTGCGCCACCTCGAGAGCCGCGATGCCTGCATCGTCGACTTCGAGAAGGCGCTGCGGCTGGCCTCCCGCCGCGCAAAGCTCAAGCTGCCGCTGCCGGCCGGCATGGCAGCGCATGGCCTGCACGCCCTCATCAGCGGCCTCATCCAGAACTGGCTGCTCGATCCGGTGGCCTTTGCGCTGGTGCCCACCGGCCGCCGCACCTTCAATGTCTACCTTGCCGGCCTGGGCTTCGACCGGCCAGGCCTGCGCGCCGACCTCCCCGCGCCGGAGACCGAGCCCAGCACAGGGCCGCGCAGCACCAGCCCGGCGCGATAGGCGATAATCCAGAGCGCTGGCCCAGGCCGGCGCACCCCTCTCTCGCTGTATTTCAACGGATAGAATTCGGCCCTCCGAAGGCTGAGATCCAGGTTCGATTCCTGGCGGCGGGACCAGATACCGACATCACGCCGTATCACCAAGCATCAGAAACCCGCACGTTCCCCAGCGTAGCGGGTTTTTCTTTGCCTCAGGCTGTCTCACCGCGTAGCATCCCATGTCGGTACTTTGTCGGTACTTCTGCCGGTATCTGGCGGATGCCAACAAACCAAGTACCGACAGCAAGGCGAGATATGGCACTCACGGACACGTTCGTCAGGCAGGTTAAGCACAAGGGCTCCTTGATAGGCGAGCGCTATGCGGACGGCGGCGGGATGTACCTCCGGGTCAAGGCGGCAGGCAAGTATTGGCGTCTCGACTATCGGATCGAAGGCAAGCCGAAAGTCTTGGCGCTGGGCGTCTATCCGGAGGTCACGCTTGCTGAAGCCCGCGACCGCCGCGACAAGGCCCGAAAGGCGCTGGCGCACGGGACCGATCCCAGCGTGGCCAAGCGTGTTGAAAAGCAGGCCCGTGCCGAGGCGGCTGCCAACACCTTCGAAGCCATCGCGCGTGAATGGCTCGTGAAGACCTCCAACAAGCGAGCGGCGGTCACGCAGGCCAAGGTCACAAGCTGGCTGGAGAAGGACGTGTTCCCGTTCATCGGCTCGATGCCGATCGCCGGCATCAAGGCGAAGGACGTTCTAGACAAGGTGGCGCGTCGGATGGAGGCACGGGGCATCCATGAGAGCGCACACCGAATCGTGCAGATCTGCTCGCAGGTTTTCCGCTATGCAGTTGCTACCGGAGTAGCTGAGCGCGACGTGACGGCCGACCTTCGCGGCGCATTGATCGCGATCGAGAAGACAAACTACGCCGCTATCACGGAGCCCAAGCAGGTAGGGGGCTTGCTGCGATCGATCTACGCCTATGCAGGCCATCCGTGCGCCGTGGCGGGCCTGAAGCTGTCTCCGCTCGTGTTCGTTCGTCCTGGCGAGCTTCGCGCCGCTGAGTGGGCCGAGATTGATCTTGATGCTGCGGAGTGGCGCATCCCGGCCGCGAAGATGAAGATGAAGGTTGAGCACCTGGTGCCGCTCTCCAAGCAAGCGGTCGAGATCCTGCGAGAGCTAAACCGGTTCAGCGGGCACGGTCGGTACGTCTTTCCGAGTATTCGCACGGGCGAGCGCTGCATGAGCGAAAACACGATCAATGCGGCGCTTCGAGGCATGGGCTACCCGAAGGACGTGATGACTGCCCACGGATTCCGGGCTATGGCCCGCACCATCATGGACGAGGTGTTGGGCGAGCGTGCTGACCTCATCGAGCATCAGCTCGCACACACGGTGAAGGATCCAAACGGTCGCGCCTACAACCGCACTGCGCACTTGCCCGCTCGGCGGGAAATGATGCAGCGTTGGGCCGAGTATCTGGACAAGCTCCGTGTGGGCGCGGATGTGATCGCACTCAATCGAGCTGCCTGAGGCATAGCGTTTCACTATTGAGGCGTGGCATATTTGGCACGCGGGTGGTTGCCAAGCCGGTTTGAGTCGCTATGATCGACCGTAATACGCCCCTCACCTCTGTCCCCGGCGCAAGCGCGGTGTGTCATGTGGGGGGTTTCTCTTTTGCGCGGCATTATTCATGACCGGCAACGTCCAACTCAAGCCGCACCTCACTCACGAATTGCAACTCGATCGGCTCGTGGAGCGCTCCATGGGCATCGGCGACATGGCGGATGCGGTCCGGTTGCTGAAGCGCTTTGGCTACTACCGGCTGTCAGGCTATTTCTACCCAATACGGAAGACCAAACCGCGAGGTGAAGCCGGCCGACTTGACGATTTTGTAGACGGCGCCACGCTGCAATTGGTGGTGAACCTTGCCGAATTCGACAAGACGCTGCGCGTCCTTGTGATGCATGCGGTCGAGACGATTGAGGTCGCCGTGCGCGTCGCCATCGCCCACACCTTGGGACCGTACAGCCCGGAGGCGCATCTCGATCCTGCCGTGCTGGACGGGCGGTTCACATTGAAGCCCCGCACGGGCGGCGATTCACCTCACGATGAATGGATCGATCGCTTCCACGAGCTTTGCGAACGATCCAGAGAGGATTTCGTGAAGCACCACCGGCAAAAGTATGGTGGGCGCATGCCAATCTGGGTCGCTATCGAACTGTGGGACTTCGGTTTGATGTCGAAGTTCTTCGCAGGTTTGCAGCGCCGCGATCAAGCAAAAATCGCCGGCGCATATGGGGGACTAGACGGCCCTATCTTGGCCTCTTGGTTGCGAAACTTTTCTTTCGTCCGGAACGTGGTGGCCCACCATGGCCGACTTTGGAATCGAACGAACACTGGCCAACTGCAGTTACCGTCCAAGGGTCGGGTGCCGCTGTTAGATCACCTCCATGACATGCACCAACAGCGCGCCAAGCTCTATGGAAGTCTGGTCTGCATGCGTTACCTTCTGCGGACAATTCAACCTACATCGGAATGGCATTTGCGTCTTAAAGAGCACGCCTTGACCTTCCCCCAAACGCCCCTGATCGCTCTCAGCGCAGCCGGCTTCCCTGATGGATGGGAAGCCTCACAAATCTGGCAATAGCTGGGTCATTGCGCGCCTTGCGACCTATTCTTCCGGCGGCGAGGTGCTGAAAGAGGCCGAGGCGACCAAGGCGCTGCCGTAACGGGGTGCCTGGAAGCTGAAGTGGCAGGATTTCAGACGCCCAGCGCGCGCGATCGACAGCAAGGTATCGAACTGCCTCAATGACAACTCTATCCCCGCCTGCAGCTTGGGCTTCATGCCAATAATCGAGCCAACGCATGGGATCTCAGCTCTGCCTGCCGTCGGAGAGGTCGAGCCGGTGATCTGGAAGTCAAACGCGAGGACGCCATTGACCGCCTCCGTCAGAGTCCCCCGGATGCTCATGTAGATCTGTTCCTCCCGCCTGCGGTCCTCGATCACTTTGCCACCTTGTGAGATCGCATAGAGGCTGAGATCCCAGTCATCGATCACGCCTTCTCGGGCCATGATTTCGCGTCGAGCGCGGTGCGTCTTCT
The DNA here is from genome assembly GCF_051216545.1 of Variovorax nitratireducens. Classification (NCBI taxonomy): domain Bacteria; kingdom Pseudomonadati; phylum Pseudomonadota; class Betaproteobacteria; order Burkholderiales; family Comamonadaceae; genus Variovorax; species Variovorax nitratireducens. The sequence continues at coordinate 2,132 of NZ_JBPJZO010000016.1, read as the reverse complement.
TCTTCGCGGTGGTCATGGACGATGGAGCGTCAGTACGAGCGGGCTTGGCACTGTAGATCGAAGTCTGGCTGATCGTCTAGCCGGCTCGATGTGGCTTGCCGCGCCGTTGTGGATAACTTTCCCTCAGGCGGATCGCTGCGGCAGTGCTTATAAAGTGAGCAGCGATGGCCAAAGGGGTAACTGCGCGCGCCCGTTGAAGTTTTCGCCTGCGGCCCGAAAAGTTGCCCACAGTCTCGTTCATGTACAACGGGCGTTATGTTAAACATATTGCTGCTGAAATATTATATTGTTGCAGCATTAAGGTGATTTAGTCTATGATGCGACAACTGCAAATCGCATCTCCTAGGCAATCCATGACGGCAGAAGAATTTACTGAAGCGCTTGCAGCGGTGGGCTGGAAGCAATCCGACCTATGCCGCAAGACCGGGCTCGAGCGCAACACGCCGAGCCGCTGGGCTACCGGTGCGGTGCCCGTGCCTGGCTGGGTGCCTGCGTATCTCGGCGTGCTTCTCGAACTGAAGCGCATGCACACCAAGTACCTGGACCCGAAGGACAGCAGGGCGTCCGACTGAAAACGCCGTGTCTCCGGGCCGAATTGAGATGCCGATGCATTCAATTCAACTGAGCACTTCGAACCTTGCGGCCAAATTGGCCGTACCCAGCCCAACATAGATCGAGCGCGACATGACCTCCAGAAACTTGAAAGCCGGCGTACGACCGACATCATCGACCAACGTTGTCCCATTGTTCAGTGCGATGGCACCGCGTGGCGGCACCCTGCCTGTGGATCAGGGAACCGTGGAAGCATTGGAGACGTTGCTCGGGTATGCGAGAACGGGCCAGATCAATGGTGTGGCGTTTGCCTTCTGCCGGCCGGGCATGAAATACATGACGGATGTGACCGGATTCTTTGCGGAGCATCCAACATTTGCGCGCGGCGCGATCGAGACGCTTGCCGACGAGTTGGCAGGGATCGTCCACCGTCGAGATCCTGACGGCGTCCGATAGAGAACTGTTTTTGCCGGCCCTAGGCTGATCCCCGAAAACCCGTTTCCCTGACGGGCTGGGCTGGCATCCTTATCAGGGCGCGAGGGACGCGTAGTGGACCGTGACGAACAGGCGAAGCGATACCGGGCGGCGCGCAAGCGCGATCGCGAGCTTCGCGCAGAGATCAAGCGCGACCAATTTCTGCAGGAATGGCTGGCGGAGATTGACCAGTATCAGCGGGAGTTTCGGGAAGAAGCGGCATCTATCCATGACCTGGAGCAAACCGCGGAATCTGCCGGGTTTCGCACTGCGCGTGCGTGGATTGATGCGAGGAATGACCTCGCGAAGCTCTACAAGAACTTTGTTGTAGACGATGCGTTCAAGAAGTTTTGGAAGTTCGTGAGGGACAACCAAGATCCACAAGATCTGTTTTGGGGATATTCACCAACGAATGGAGGCATTCCTCGCCGCCTCATCGAAGCAATGACGACTTGGCATCAGGCGCCAAGGTTCACAGCGAGTGAAAGGCGGCAGCACTCAAAGAAGATCGCCGCTGCAGCCCAAGCGTTGGAGGACTTACTCGTACAACTTGAACCGAGTCACGATCTGGACGGTCAGTACTCACGATTCTGGTTTGACGATCTTGAACAAGGCCGAGCGTTGTATAGAGCTTTTGGCGACGCTGAAAAGGCAGAAAAAGCTTACAGGCAGGACATCTCGTTTCGCCTGAGCCGGTGTGGAGTTGCGCCTTTATGGGCTGTGAGAAACATCAAAAATAGTGCGCTCACGAGAGCGCCCACTTCTAATCCGCTGCCTGGAAAGGTTCGAGCGAAAAACGCTAAGAAGACCTTCTTCATCCATGCGGTCTTAGGCGCCCTCGACAACGCTTCACGCTTTGGAAAAAAGCTTTCGGCAAGCCCTCAGTTAGTTGCGGATGTTGTGGCATTGATGGCGTCAATGGACTGCTTCGCTGACGACGTACGTAAGATTGTGTCCAAGCGGAAAACGGAACTTTCTGCCCGTTAAACCTAGGGAAGGTCTGAACAGGTCGCCAATTGGCGCGCGATGAAGCCCAATGGCGTGCATGGTGATGAATCGCGCCGCCAGATTCCCCGAATCGATGATGTCTGCCCCTCATCCAACGC
>NZ_JBPJZO010000015.1:0-105647 GCF_051216545.1 Variovorax nitratireducens | reverse complement strand
TCTTCCTCTTGCCAGCTTGCTCGGCATCCGCAAAACTGATCTGGCTCATCGCTCGTGCTCCTTTGCAGGTTCAGTCCTTCATGCAAGAAACGTGCTCTTGATCAGATGTTCCCTAGACGCGGCGGCCCTGCCTGCACCGCTCGCGCTGGCGCATGGCGCACAGGGTCAATTGCCGCTCGATCCGTCGCCGCAAGGGCGCGTGATGCGGCGTCCTGTTCCTCCATGAAGCTACGGGAGGCATGCAGGCACACCAGAAAGTTCGCAACCGCCCGAACCCTTGCATTGACGGGAATGCTCACGGCGCCGATGCGACGCCGAGTGCCTGATCCAGTTCCTCGTCAGACACAAAATGCCCCGCCAGGGCCTCCCGCAGGCCAGTGATGGCGTCTTCGGCCAGCACGAGGTTGGCGTGCTCCGACTCCAGTGCATGGTAGTAGTCCAGCCGACGTGCATCAACCAAGGCCACGTAGCTCGCACCGTTCTTGGTGAGCACTTTCTCGGAGCCACTGCCAACCACGTCTTCGGCCAGTTCGGTGAGTCTGGCACGCGCTTCGCTGATGGGGACAATGTCTGATGTGCGCAATGCCATTTGCGGGACCCGTTAATGTTTACGTTAACAAACTCTCGCAGCCATGGCTGTGGCCTGCAAGCGCCGCACTGGAGTGCAAATCTTGAACGACGATTGAACGCTCGGCAGCCACGCTGCGCCCTAAGTTTGCCCGTACTCCGGAGCATCGACCGGCTCGCGCGAGGCGGTCGAGTTGCGCGACAGGCCCTCGCCAGGATTGGAGGCGACACTCGGGGGCCACACTGCAATCCGGTCAGCATCGTCCTATTGGACACGTAGCGACAAGCACGCACCCTGGAATTCCACGCAAGTCTTCATCCGGGTTGATGTCTTCCCTTTTCTTGGGCCGATGTGCTTTATGACCGGCAAGACGGCGCGAGTCGACGCTGCATACAACTTCTACCGGGCAACATGAAAGTCACCAAAGTATCTGAACAATTCTTCGCCCTAGGTTTTGCCGTCATTGTCTTGATGTTTGCATGCTGCGCCATGGCCTTGATTGCGTTTGCCGGCATCGAACTCTGGCGATCAGTGCAGCCAGCAGGCGCGCTGACCTTGACCAATCGATTCGACCTGATCCTCAATTGCATTGCGATGCTGACCATCGCGATGGCCGCCATGGAACTGGCGCACACCATTGTCGAGGAGGAGTTCGACGAATCGCCGCTAAGCGCGGCGGCGCGCGCCCGCCGCGTGCTGTCGCGATTTCTGGTGGTGGTCATCGTTTCGCTGGCCATCGAGTCGCTGGTGGCAATCTTCAAGGTGGTACATGACGACACATCGAAGCTTTCGGAAGCTGCGTACATCGCGTTCGCGGCAGCAGCTTTGCTGGTGGCGTGGGGCCTGTTCGTCAAGTTGGTCCCGCGCGACGAAGAGCCGGCCGCGCAAGTCTGAACAGGCCTCAAGGTCGAATGGCTGCTCCGCTGGCGAGATAGCGCCAGAGACGAACGAGCAATGGGTCATCACGGCCAGCATGGTGGCCAGCTTCTCGCTCATATTTCTGGAAACGCCATCGCGCGGCATCCAGGCTGTGGTGGCGATCGTCATGCTTGCTGTGCTCGTCTACGTTTGGCGGCGACCAGAACAGCCCAGCTTGCCCGCAGCGGCTTAGAGTAAGCGGAGGCGGACACGACCTGGCTGTTATAGGCTTGGAAGTACACGGCCTCGTATTTCACTCTGCGCCGCGTCCGCTTGACGACGAAGACGTCGTCGCGCCAGCATCAGGCAAACGAACGAACTGCGCGGGCTGCTCTATGAGTTTGGTGTCGTGCTGCCGGAAGAGCACGCAGCGCTGCTCAAAGTGCTGCCCGCCGCACTGCTCGACGCGAAGACCCGCCTGCCAGCAATGCTCATGGACAGCCTGGATGAACAGGTGCGTCGGATCCAGATACCTGCCTGCAAAACCGTCGCCAAGATTCCTCGCGTGGGCCTCCTCACGGCAACGGCCATCGTTGCGAGCATGGGAAGTCCTTTTGACGAAGGCGACGCCAACCTCATTTAGGTAATAGGCGGGGCGAACCCAATACCGCCGTCGCAGCGAGCAACCGGTCGCATGGCTATTTGTCAACAATTGTCAAAAAGTAAATGCCCAGTGCATTTAACGATGCACCAGAAAGATGCGCCAGGTGGCGGGCACAACTATCGCGCAAAAATAATTAAAACAAATAACTACAGGAACGCGCCCCTTAAGAGTGGTAGGAATTTAATTCATTAGTAACTTAGTATTACTATTCACCTGTTGCGAGTTATTGAAAATTTAAATCAATTCTCCACGATGACTCCAAAATGCGACATGTCAGTTTGCAATCGTTTGCTCTTCTTTTAAGATTTATTTGAAACAATCATTTCAAAACATTTCATACGCCGGAATGGTCTCGCGGCCATTGATAGTTTATTTAAATTGGATGGATGGAGCACATGAACAGAAGTTATCGCTCGCTTTGGAACGAATCCCTTGGTGCCTGGGTTGCGGCATCCGAGATCACTCGTGCCCGCGGAAAGCGCAGCGGTAGCCGCGTAGCGCTGGCCTCCGCAGGCGGAGAGCTTGCATCCCTTCCGTCGGGGCGCCTGCGCGCGGGGATCATGACCGCGCTGCTGGCGGTGGGCGCGATGGCATGGGGCCCGTCGGCGCAGGCGCAGTCGGCGATTTGCACCCTGCCGCCCTACAACTACTACATCGGCAGCGCGACGTGCGCGGGTCAGCAGTCCCAAGCGACTTTAGGCGGAGCCACTGCCATAGGTTATAACGCCTCCAGTACGGGGCTGAATGCCACGACTCTTGGCATCAACGCCATTGCCTCTGCGACCAATGCCCTTTACCTGGGTGCGCGCACCGCCCCCGGGACAGGTGCATTGGCCGAGAGCGCCATTGCAATCGGCACCGACGTGACCGCTAGTGGATCGGCTACCGTTGCCGTCGGGATCCAAGCCCAGGCAACCGGCGCATCAGCCACCGCCGTCGGGGCCGTCGCTCGGGCACTAGGAAATAGTTCGCTGGCGCTCGGAACGCAAGCGCTTGCTGCCGGGCAGAGCACCGTTGCGGTCGGCCAGGGTGCCGGTGCGGGCTCGACGATCGCCAATACGGGTTCGGTCGCAGTGGGCATTGCCGCCGGAACGCTGGTCAGCGGCGCACTGAACACCGCCTTGGGGGGAGGCACTGCGAGCGTGATGCGGGGTGCGGGCTCGGGCGTTACGGGAACGCGCAACCTCGCCTTCGGCACTGGCGACGGTACGGTTGCCTACGATGCCACCCTGAAAGCTGCGGCAGGCAGCCTGGTCAGCGGCAACGACAATATCGCCATCGGCACCAACGCGGGCATCGGCGTCGCGAGCAACGCGACGACGTCGATCGGCCTGAACGCGAGTGCGAGCGCGGACAGGGCAATCGCCATCGGCTCCCAGGCAATCGCTTCCGTAACGGATGCCGTCGCGCAAGGCAGCAGCGCCAACGCGAGCGCCCAGAATGCCATTGCGATTGGCTTCGGGTCGATCGCCTCCAAGATAAATTCCATCAATCTTGGCGCGCGCACGATTCCAGGAACGGGCGCCACTGCGGCGGGCGCTGTCGCCATTGGCACGGATGTGACGGCATCGCAGGATCGCGCTGTCGCGATGGGGATCGTAAGCCGCGCAACCGGCACGGATGCGGTAGCGATCGGTACCCGGGCCAACGCAGCTGCCGACAATGCCACTGCGCTCGGCTCGGGCGGGACCAGCGTCGCGACCGCCGTGCGCGCCTCGGGCACCGGCTCTGTGGCGCTGGGCGGCAACGCGACCGCGGGCGCCAACGCGGCGGGCACCAATGCCATCGCCATCGGCGGAGAGTCGTCCGCAACCCAGACGGAAGCGATCGCAATGGGCCGCCTGGCGACCGCCTCGGCCTTGAACACCATCGCGGTCGGCAGCAATGCGCGGGCCGATTCGGCCGAAGCGGTTGCGATCGGCACCAACGCTACCGCCACCGGCGGTCGCGCGGTCTCGATCGGTTCGGGCAACGTCGCGAGCGGCAACGGTGCGGTGGCGATCGGCGACCCGAACACCGCCACCGGCAACGGCGCCATCGCAACGGGCCTCGACAACACGGCCACGGGCGACGGCACCGTTGCGATGGGCAATACCAACATGGTCGGCGGCGGCGGCCAGGCCGTCAGCACAGCCGGCACGGCGGCGCAGGGCGCAGTCGGCATCGGCTACCAGAACACCGTGACCGGCCAGGGCGCGGTCGGCATCGGCAACGCCAACACGGCGACCGGCCAGGGCGCGGTGGCCATGGGCAATGCATCCTCCGTGACTGCCGCCGGTGGCGTCGCCTTGGGTGATACCGCCGGTGCCAGCGCCAGCAATGCCCTGGCCCTGGGCTCGGGCGCCGTGGCAAGCAATGCCGGTGCAGTGGCCCTGGGCGCAGGCTCGAAGACCGCCGCTGCAGTCGGTACGGCCGGCGCGACGATCGGTGGCACCCCCTACACCTTCCAGGGCACCACGCCGGCCAGTACCGTCAGCGTGGGCAGCGTGGGTGCGGAGCGCACCATCACCAACGTGGCGGCGGGGCGCATCAGTGGTACCAGCACGGATGCCATCAATGGCTCGCAACTCTTCGCAACCAACAGCGCGATCGATGCGGCGACGACGACGGCCGGCAAGGGCTGGAACGTCACCACGGCGGCGACCGGCACCGGCACGGTGACGGGCGCCACGGTGCAGAACATTGCACCGGGTGCCACGGCCACCTACACCGCAGGCAACAACATTGCAATCACGCAAAACGGTGCCGAAGTGCAGATTGCGACCTCGGCCACGCCGACCTTCACCAGCGTGAACACCACCAACCTGACAGCCACCGGCCCGACAACCTTGAGCGGGCCGACGACGCTGAGCGGACCGACCACCCTCAGCGGCGGCACCACCATCGGAGGCAGCCTGACGGTGAACCCGGCCACCACGGTGAACATGGGCAACAACGTCATCACCAACGTTGCGACGGGCACCGCCCCGACCGACGCGGCGAACGTGGGCCAGGTCACCACGCTGTCCAACACGCCGCTGACCTTCACCGGCAACACCGGCACGGTGGACAGGAAGCTGGGCGAGACGCTGGCCATCACCGGCGTGGGCAGCACGGCCGGCACCTACAGCGGTGCCAACCTGCGCACGACCGTGGTTGGCAACGAGGTGCGGTTGCAGATGGCGGACACGCCGGTGTTCACCAGCGTGACCACGGGCAACAGCACGTTGAACACCAACGGCCTGACCATCGCGGGAGGCCCGAGCGTGACCAGCACGGGCATCAATGCCGGCAACACGGTCATCACCAACGTGGCACCCGGCGTGGCCGGCACCGACGGGGTGAACGTGAACCAGCTCAACACCGTCAGCACGACGGCCAACCTGGGCTGGAACACCACGACGGCGGCCACCGGCACGGGCACGGTGACGGGCAGCGGCCCGGCCAACGTGGCGCCTGGCGCGCTGGTGACGACGACGGCGGGCAACAACATCGCTATCACGCAGAACGGTGCCAACCTGACGATTGCCACGAACCCGGATCTGGTGGCGACCAGCGTGACCACCACCAACCTGACGGCCACCGGCCCGACGACGTTGAGCGGGCCGACCACCCTCAGCGGCGGCACCACCATCGGAGGCAGCCTGACGGTCAATGGCGGCACCACGGTGAACATGGGCGGCAACGTCATCACCAACGTGGCGACGGGCACCGCCCCGACCGACGCGGCGAACGTGGGCCAGGTCACGGCGGCAAGCAACAAGTGGATCATCGGCTCGCCCACGACCTACGTGGCGCCCGCCTCCACGGGCACCGACAGCACCGCCGTCGGCTCGGGCGCCTCGGCCACGGGCAACACCAGCGTGGCCATCGGCACCGGCGCGAGCGCCACCACGGCCAACAGCGTGGCGCTGGGCAACGCCAGCACCACGGGCACGGCGGTCGCCACGCCGGGTGCAACCATCGGCGGCACGCTCTACACCTTCGCGGGCGCTGCGCCGGCCGGGGTGGTGAGCGTGGGCAGCGCGGGCAACGAGCGGCAGATCACCAACGTGGCGGCAGGGCAGCTCAATGCCGCTAGCACCGATGCGGTGAACGGCAGCCAGCTGTACCAGACCAACCAGGCGATTGACGCGGTGGGCACGACGGCCAACAAGGGCTGGTTTGTGACCACAGCGGCCACCGGCACCGGCACGGTGACGGGCAGCAAGTCGCAGAACATTGCCCCGGGCGGCACGGCCACCTACACGGCAGGCAACAACATCGCCATCACGCAAAACGGTGCAGAGGTGCAGATCGCGACCTCGGCCACGCCGACCTTCACCAACGTGACCATCGGGGGCCTGACGGCCACCGGCCCGACGACGCTGAGTGGCCCAACCACGCTGAGCGGCGGTACGACCATCGGCGGCAGCCTGACGGTCAATCCGGGCACCACGGTGAACATGGGCGGCAACGTCATCACCAACGTGGCACCCGGGGTGGTTTCGACGACCTCGACCGATGCGGTCAACGGCAGCCAGCTCAATGCGGTGGCAACGACAGCGGGCAAGGGCTGGAACCTAAGTGCCAATGGCGAGGCAACGCCGCAAAACATTGCGCCAGGCGCAACGGCAGACTTTGCCAACGGCAGCAACACGACCGTCACGCGCACGGGCAACCAGATCAGGGTTGATGTGGTGGCAGATCCGATCTTCAACTCCGTGACCACAGGCAACACCAGGATCGACAACAACGGCCTGACCATCGTGGGTGGCCCGAGCGTAACGACCACCGGCATCAATGCCGGTGGCACGCAGATCACGAACGTGGCAACCGGTACGGCCGCCACGGATGCTGTCAACCTGAACCAATTGAACACCACGGTGGCCGGCAGCAAGACCAAGTACTACAGCGTCAACTCCACGGGTGGCGGCAACGAGGACAACCTCGGCGCGACCGGCGCCGATGCCATCGCGTCGGGCAAGGGCGCAACGGCCACAGGTGCCTCCAGCGTAGCCATGGGCCTGGGCGCCACGGCCAGCACGGCCAACAGCGTGGCGCTGGGAGCGGGCTCGGCCACTGCTGGGGCCGTCGGCACGCCCAGCACGACGATCAACGGCACGACCTACAACTTCCAGGGCACCGCACCGGTGGGCACGGTCAGCGTCGGCACTGTGGGCGCCGAACGCACGATCACCAACGTGGCGGCGGGCCGGCTCTCTGCGACCAGCACCGATGCGATCAACGGCAGCCAGCTGTACCAGACCAACCAGGCGATCGATGCGGTGGCAACGACAGCGGGCAAGGGCTGGAACCTGAGTGCCAATGGTGAGGCAACGCCGCAAAACATTGCGCCAGGCACAACGGCAGACTTTGCCAACGGCAGCAACACGACCGTCACGCGCACGGGCAACCAGATCAGGGTTGATGTGGTGGCAGATCCGAACTTCAACTCCGTGACCACCGGCAACACCAGGATCGACAACAACGGCCTGACCATCGTGGGTGGCCCGAGCGTAACGACCACCGGCATCAATGCCGGTGGCACGCAGATCACGAACGTGGCAACCGGTACGGCCGCCACGGATGCTGTCAACCTGAACCAGCTGAACACCGCGGTGGCCGGCAGCAAGACCAAGTACTACAGCGTCAACTCCACGGGTGGCGGCAACGAGGACAACCTCGGCGCGACAGGCGCCGACGCCATCGCGTCGGGCAAGGATGCCAGTGCAACCGTCAGCGGCTCCGTTGCACTCGGCCAGGGCTCCGTCTCCGACCGGGCCGTCGCGCCTTCCACCGGCAGCATTCCGGCGGGCAGTTCATTGATCAACTACAACACCACCGACCGCACGCTGCTGGGCGCCCTCTCTGTCGGCAGCGCCACGACCTACCGCCAGATCACCAATGTGGCCGACGGCACGCAGGCGCAGGACGCGGTCACGGTGCGGCAGCTGTCCGGCGCGCTGCAGTCTTTCGCGGTCACGCCGATCCAGTACTTCCACGCCAATTCCACCGCGGCCGATTCGCTGGCCATCGGTGCGGAGTCGGTGGCGGTCGGCCCGCAGACGGTGGTCAACGGCAACAACGGTGTGGGCATCGGAAACGGCGCCGTGGTTCAGCAGAGCGCGCCGGGCGGCATTGCGATCGGCCAGGGGGCGACCTCGCACTTGGCCGACTCCATCGCCTTGGGCACGCAGTCGTCGGCCGCCGCGGCGCAGGGCGTGGCGCTGGGCGCGGGCACCAACGTGACGCAAGCCGGCGGCGTGGCCTTGGGTGCAGGCTCCGTGGCCTCTACGGGCGCGGGCGTGGTCGGCTATGTGCCGCCCACCGCGACGGATGCGCAACGCATTGCCATCGGCGCGACAACCAGCACGCTGGCAGCGGTGTCGGTTGGCAATGCGGCCAATGGGCAGTTCCGCCAGATCACGGGCGTGGCGGCAGGCTCGGCCGACAGCGATGCGGTCAACGTCTCGCAACTCAGGGGGGTGCAGGGCCAGGTGGCGGTGATCGATCAGTCGACGGTCAAGTACGACAAGAACCCGGATGGCTCCATCAACTACAACAGCGTGTCGATGGGCGGCAACACCGCGACCGGTCCGGTCACGGTGCACAACGTGGCGCCCGGCGTGGCGGGCACCGATGCGGTCAACGTGGATCAGCTCAACAACGGCATTGCGGGGGCCAACGCATACACCGATGCACGGGTCAATGCACTAGGCGGCGAGATCCGCAGCATCGCCAAGGATGCCAGCGCGGGCACAGCCGGTGCGATGGCCATGGCAAACATGCCGCAGGCCTATATCCCGGGCAAGAGCATGGTGTCGGTGGGTGTCGCGGGCTTTGACGGCCAGGCCGCGGTCGCCATCGGCGTGTCCAAGCTCTCGGACAACGGCAGGTGGGTCGTGAAGTTCAGTGGCTCGGCCAACTCCCGCGGAAAGGTCGGCATGGCAGCCGGTGCGGGCTTCCATTGGTAAGCCGACTGCACAGAAAGAGGAACAACATCATGAAAACGCAATTCCATCGCTTCTCGGCCGCTGCAGCGGCGGCTGCCGCACTGCTGGTGCTGCAGGGCTGCAGCGCCTATGTGAGCAAGGGCATCACCGACGACGGAAGGGCCACGGAAGTGGTCTTCCCGAGCATCGACGACGACGCATGGCTCAAGGAAGGTACCTTCCCCAACTTGGACAACCTGCGCGCCGTAGCTCCCGGCGTCACGAAGGATCAGCTGTACGACCTGCTCGGACGCCCGCATTTCCGGGAAGGCCTGGCGGGCCCGCGCGAGTGGGACTACATCTTTCATTTCCGCAAGCCCGGCGGTGGCGTGACCACCTGCCAGTACAAGGCGATTTTTGACAAGGACTACAAGGCGCAAACCTTCCACTGGCTGCCAGCCAGTTGCGGGGATGTGCTGGCGACGCCACCCGCGCGGGTGGTCGAACGGCCGCCCTCCGCAAGCGCAGCCGCGCCGCGCCGCACAACGCTGGGTGCCGATGGCCTGTTCCGTTTCGACGGCGGCTCGATGGCCGACCTGTTGCCCGAAGGGCGCCGCAAGCTCGACGCCATGGCCGCAGACATCAAAAGCAGCCTCAAGTCGGTGGACGCCGTCAGGGTGACTGGCCATACCGATCGCCTCGGCACCAGCACTTACAACAACGCGCTCTCGCTCGCTCGCGCGAATGCTGTGCGGGACTATTTGGTGCAGGCCGGAGTGCCGGCTCAAGACACCCAGGTACAAGGCAAGGGCGAATCCGAGCCGAAGGTGCAATGTGCACAGACCGGGCGCGCAGACCTCATCGCCTGCCTGGCACCGAATCGGCGTGTCGAGGTCGAGGTGTTCGGGGGGCGCTGAACTGCGGGTTGGGCCTGCCCTCCAGGGGGTGGAGCAATTCTGGAACAGAAGCTGGAGGATGGTCAGCGTGCGGGCGTATCACGACACCTTGCACTGGCCACGCCTTGCCCTCAGCCCGCTACGGCGGCCAGCGCCGCGTTGAACGTTGCGCTCGGCCGCATCACCGCATCCGTCTTGCCCACGTCCGGCAGGTAGTAGCCGCCGATGTCGGCCGGCTTGCCTTGCACGGCGGCGAGCTCGTCCACGACCTTCTGTTCATTGGCGGCCAGGGCATCGGCGAGCCGCTTGAAATAGGCGGCCAGTTCCTTGTCTTCGGTCTGCTCGGTCATGGCCCGGGCCCAGTAGAGCGCCAGGTAGAAGTGGCTGCCGCGATTGTCGAGCTGACCGGTCTTGGGCGAGGGGCCCTTGTTGTTGTCCAGCAGCTTGCCGGTGGCGGTGTCGAGCGCCTTGGCCAGCACCTTGGCCTTGGCATTGCCGGTCTTGATGCCCAGTTCCTCCAGGCTCACGGCCAGCGCGAGGAACTCGCCCAGCGAATCCCAGCGCAGGTGGTTCTCCTCCACCAGCTGCTGCACGTGCTTGGGGGCCGAGCCGCCGGCGCCCGTTTCGTACAGGCCCCCGCCAGCCATCAGAGGGACGATGGACAGCATCTTGGCCGAGGTGCCCAGCTCCATGATGGGGAACAGGTCGGTCAGGTAGTCGCGCAGGATGTTGCCGGTGGCGCTGATAGTGTCCAGCCCGCGGATCACGCGCTCCAGCGTGTAACGCATGGCGCGCACCTGGCTCATGATCTGGATGTCCAGTCCGGTGGTGTCGTGCTCGTGCAGGTACATCCGGACCTTGGTGATGAGCTGCGCCTCATGGGGGCGGTAGGCGTCGAGCCAGAACACCACCGGCATGCCCGAGTTGCGCGCGCGCGTGACGGCGAGCTTGACCCAGTCGCGGATGGCGGCGTCCTTGACCTGACACATGCGCCAGATGTCGCCCGCTTCCACGTTCTGGCTGAGCAGCACCTCACCCGTATCGAGATCGGTGATGTTGGCCACACCGTCCTCGGGGATCTCGAAGGTCTTGTCGTGCGAGCCGTATTCCTCGGCCTGCTGCGCCATCAGGCCGACGTTGGGCACGGTGCCCATGGTCTTGGGGTCGAAGGCGCCATGCCACTTGCAGAAGTTGATGATCTCCTGGTAAATGCGGGCAAAAGTGCTCTCGGGCATCACGGCCTTCACGTCCTTCAACCGGCCGTCGGCACCGTACATCTTGCCGCCGTTGCGGATCATGGCGGGCATCGAGGCATCCACGATCACGTCGTTGGGCGAATGGAAGTTCGTGATGCCCTTGGTGGAATCCACCATCGCCAGTTCGGGGCGATGCTCGTGGCAGGCGTGCAGGTCGCGCCTGATCTCGTCCTGCGTGCTTTGAGGCAGGGTGGCGATCTTGTTGTACAGGTCGACCATGCCGTTGTTGACGTTCACGCCCAGCTCCTCGAACAGCTTGGCGTGCTTTTCGAAGGCCTCGCGATAGAAGATCTTGACGCAGTGGCCGAACACGATGGGGTGCGACACCTTCATCATCGTGGCCTTCACGTGCAGCGAGAACATCACGCCCGTCTTGTGCGCGTCCTGGATCTGCTGCTCGTAGAAATCGAGCAGGGCCTTCTTGCTCATGAACATCGAGTCGATCACCTCGCGCTCGAGCAGCGAAACCTTCGGCTTGAGCACGATGGCCTTGCCGCTCGTGGTGATCAGTTCCATCTTCACGTCGCGCGCCTTGTTCAGCGTCATCGATTTTTCGCCGTAGTAGAAATCGCCGTGGTGCATGTGCGAGACGTGCGAGCGCGACGCCTGACTCCACTCGGCCATGCTGTGCGGGTTCTTGCGCGCAAACTCCTTCACTGCCTTGGGCGCACGGCGATCGGAGTTGCCCTCCCGCAGCACCGGGTTCACCGCGCTGCCGATGCACTTGTTGTAGCGCGCGCGGATGTCCTTCTCCTCGTCCGTCTTCGGGCTCTCCGGGTAGTCGGGAATCTTGTAGCCCTTGTCCTGCAGCTCCTTGACGGCGGCCTTCAGCTGGGCCACCGAGGCACTGATGTTGGGAAGCTTGATGATGTTGACTGCAGGCCGCAGCGTCAGCTGGCCCAGCTCTGCCAGGTTGTCCGGCACCCGTTGCGTTTCGGTCAGCACCTCAGGAAACTGCCCCAGGATGCGGGCGGCGACCGAGATGTCGCTGGTGGCGACGTCGATGCCCGCCGGCGCGGCGAAGGCTTGGATGATGGGCAGCAGCGAGGCCGTGGCCAAGCGCGGCGCCTCGTCGGTGAGGGTGTAGATGATTTGGGAGTTTCCGGCGGTCATGGCGGCTTTCGGCTGGCTGAACAACAACAACGCAATGTCACGTTGGACGGCGTCGCGAAAGGGCGCAAACTTTAACAAGTTGAGGCGCAGCGCGCACCGCATTGTGCGGGAGTAGGCTTCGCCAACAGCGTGCCGCTGCTGGCGGAAACCATGAACCCCGATGATGGCGACCAGTGCCTTCTGCCGCTGCAGCCGTGCGAACACGAGACGCGAGAACAGCGCGCCCAGCACCGCCATCACGGCGGCTGCCAGGCAGAACGGCAGCTTCCGGCTGGTGGTGAAGGTGGCGACGAAGACGAAGGCCGAGAAAGTCAGGAATTCGCCGGCGGCGAAATTGACGATGGCCATCGTGCTCCACACGCAGGCATAGCCGAGCGCGATCAGCGCGTAGATGCAACCCATGGCAGGCCGCTCACGATCACTCGTCCGAGCATTTTTCTTGTCTCCGCAGATCGATAGAGGCGCTGGGGCCGGTCAAAGGCAGTCGACCATGCGCTGCAGGGCCACCATGCCGGGGTCGTCCATGCCGATCGTCTTGTCGGCAAACATGCGCGCCCGACCGATGCGGTTGGGCTTGTCACGGAAGGCGTCGAGAGCGCTGCGCACCGCGTCGCTCGCAACGCGGCGGGTGTCCAGGCCATCCGGTGCGGCGGCGATCGCCAGGCGCACAGCCTGCAGCGCGTCCAGCACGGTCTTGTCGCCCAGGCTCGCACCGCCACGTGCCGACAGCGTCGAAATCACCTCGGCCAGCAGGCCGGCCAGGGCCGCTCGGTCCAGCGACTCGGCACCCGCGCAACGCTTGGCCGAGGTCATCAGGGCGACGGTCAGAAGCGTCCCGAAACTGGAGCCGGACGCCTTGGCCGACGCCTGCGCCAGACGTTTGAAGATGCCGTCGATCGAGCCCGGCAATTCGGGCCCCGCCTGTTCCATCAGGGTGGCGCATTTGTCCAGCGTGGCACCGAGGTCGGCGTCGCCAAGCCGTCCGTCCAGGGCGTTGAGTTCGGGAGCAGCCGCGTGCATCGCTGCGCACCAGCGCGGCACCGCGGCCGTGAGGGCGATGGCATCGATGCGGGTCACCGGACGCTCCAGAACGGGCAGTCCGCCGGTGCGGCCAGCAGCGCCTCAAGCTCGGCATCGAGCTTCATCACACTCAGCGACGCGCCCGCCATTTCCATCGAGGTGGCATAGCGGCCCACCAGCGGGCGAACGACCGTCACACCCTGGCCCGCCAGCACCGAGGCAACGCGGCGGTAGAGGATGTAGAGCTCTTCGGCCGGCGTGGCGCCCAGGCTGTTGACCAGGATTGCCACGCGGTCGCCCTGGTTCAACGTCAGTTCCGGCAGCAGATGCTCGAGCATCTCGTCGGCCAGTGCGTCGGCAGTCTTGAGCGGGCCACGCCAGATGCCCGGTTCGCCATGGATGCCCATGCCGAACTCGACGTCGCCCTCGCCGATCTCGAACGATGCCTTTCCCGATTCCGGCACGACGCAGGGCGTGAGCGCGACACCGATCGAACGGACGGCGTCGTTGGCCTTGCGGGCGAGCGCTTCGACTTCCTCGAGCGTGGCGCCGGTGGCCGCCTTCGCACCCGTTGCCTTGTAGACCTGGACGAGGGCCTGCCACCCCGCGCCGCTTCTCCCGCTGCGCTGCCGGCGCGCTCGCGATATCGTCGGCGACGCGGACCGAGGCCACCCGCATGCCGTCCATTTCGAGCATCTCGGTCGCCATGTCGAAATTCATCCGGTCGCCGCCGTAGTTGCCGTACAGCTGCAGCACGCCCGCGCCGCCGTCGGCGGCACGCATGGCCTCGATGCAGTCGTCCATTCGCGGACCGGCAAAGACGTTGCCGACGGCGCAGCTGTCGAGTAGCCCCTCTCCCACGTAGCCGAGGAACACCGGGAGGTGTCCCGAACCCCCGCCTGTGGCGATGCCGACCTTGCCGGTCACGGCACCCCGGCTGCGGACGATCACGCGGCCACCGTCGCCGCGACGTTGCAGTTCCGGGTGCGCCATGCACAGGCCCTCGAGCATGTCGTCGACATAGGCGTTCGGGTCGTTGAGGATCTTCTTCACGATGGCTTCTCGTCTTGCGGGTGGGGCCCTGCTGCACGCGCGGCAGGGCACGCGCTGCCGGGCAGGCAGCGCGAAGGAAACGGACAGGGGCCGGGCGAACCCCCAGACTCAGTCGGCCTTGAGGCGGCCGTCTTTGGTGGCTTGCACGGCCAGCGTGTATTCCGCGTCGAGGATTCGCTGGAACTCTTGCGGCGTGCTCGACAACGCGACGCTTCCCAGCTCGCGGGCGCTGTTCACGGTCTGTGGATCCTTCACTGCCTGGGCCAGCGCGGCGTCGAGCTTTTCCAGAACATCCTTGGGCGTGCCGCTGGGCGCCAGCACCCCGACATAGGTGGTGCCGTCAATCTGCCCGAAGCCGAGTTCGGCCACGGTCTGCACCCCCGGCAGCAACGGATCCTGCACCGGACCCAGCACGGCGAGCGGTTGCAGTGTGCCGGCCTTGATGTGCTGCAGCGAACTGGGGACCTGGTCAAAGTGCACATCGATCTGGCCACCGATCAGGTCGATCAGCGCGGGGCCGGAACCCTTGTAGCTGACGACCGTGAACTTGGTCTTGAGCAGGCTCTCGAGCTGCAGCAGGGCCAGATGGTTCGGCGTCCCCGGCCCGGAGTGCGCCGCGGTCAGTTTTCCGTCACCGGACTTCGCGTAGGCCGCCAGATCCTTGAAGGTCTTGAAGCGTGCGTCGTTCTTTCGGGCCAAAAGGACCATCGAACTTTTGTTGACGAGACCGAGCGGCGCGAAGTTCGTGCGGCTGTAGGTGGTCTTGAGCATTTCCGGCACCGTGACGATGACGCCGGCACCGCACAGCAGCAGCGTGTAGCCATCGGGTGCCGCGCGCGCCACCTGCATGGCGCCGATCGAGCCGCCCGCACCGGCGCGGTTGTCGACGATGACCGACTGGCCGAGCACCTTGCCCAGTGCCACCGCGACGGTCCGCGCGACGATGTCGGTGTTGCCGCCGGGTGCGAAGGGCACGACCAGCGTCACCGGCTTGCTGGGAAAGCCCTGGGCCCATGCGGGAGTGCCGAGCGCGCTGGCCGCGGCTGCGGCCGCGCCGATTTGCAATATCTGCCGACGTTGGAAGTTCATTTTGTCTTTCTCCGTTTGGGGTTCGCGGGGGTGCTTCAGAGATCGAACTGCAGCACCGCGTCCATGGTCGCCTTCATCCGTTCGCGCTGCGCCGGCGTCGTGGCCGGCATGGGGGCGCGCGGCAGACCGGCGTCGCAGCCCTGCAGGGCGATAGACGTCTTGATGTTGGCCGGCAGGTTGTCCCCGACCATGGCGTTCCAGAAGGTCAGCATGGCGGTGTGGATGGCCAGGCCCTTTTTGTGGTCGCCGGCCTGCACGGTGTTCCAGAGGTTGACGCACACGCCCGGCAGGGCGGCCGGCGTGGCAGCGATCGTGCCGTGCGCGCCTAGCGCGAAGGAGGAATAGAGCAAGGCGTCCACCGCCGAGAAGACCTTGCAGCCCTGCGGCACGCCCAGCAGCAGGTCGGCCATGAGCTTCAGGTCGCCCTGGCTTTGCTTGATGCCCCGCACACCGGGCAGCTCCGTCATCAGGCGGATCATCTGCGGCGGATTGAGGTAATTCCACGGCACCACGTTGTAGATGATCACGGGCGTGTCGACCGCTTCGGTCAGCGCCTTGAAATGGCTGTGGGTCGCCTGCTCGTCGGGTTTGAACAAGTAGTGGACCGGCGTGACCTGCAGCGCCGCGATGTCCAGGTGCGAGATCGCCTTGGCCCGGTTGATCGCGTCTCTCGTGCTGTTGGAGATGATGCCCGCCACGATCGGCACCTGCCCTGCCACCTCCGCGGTGGTGATCTCCATCACGCGCTTGAACTCGTCCACGGTGAACGTATGCCCCTCGCCCGTGCTGCCGCCGGGGCAGACGCCATGTACCTTCTTGTCCAGGTTGAACCGGATGACCTTTCGGTAGGCGGCCTCGTCGATGCTGCCATCGGCTGTGAAAGGCGTGACGAGTGGCGGAATGACGCCGGTGAGATCGAGACCCATGAATGTGCTCCGGTAGACGGTTTACTGGCAGAAGACGACTATCGCGTTGGCTTGAACTATAAACCACCTAACATGTCAGTTGCATGTTAGTATTAACCCTAGTCGTCAGTCAATCGGCGACCATGCCGTTCCGGCTTTACCATCTGTGCATGAACCTGACTGCCGCTGCCCCCACGGAAAGCCGGAATGTCACAGCCACCGCTGGACCCGACGGCGAACATGTGAACCAACGAAGCCGCGCCTACCAAGGTTTTCGGCAACAGATCATCGATGCGCGCATCCGCCCCGGCCAGTTCGTGTCACAGCGCGAACTCGTTGAACTGCTGCAGATGCCGCTGGCCGCGGTGCGCGAGCTGATCCCCCGTCTGGAAGCTGCGGGGTTGATCAAAACGGTGCCGCAGCGTGGTCTGCAGATTGCCTCGGTAGACATGAAGCTGATCCGCAATGCCTGGCAGGTCCGAGCGATGGTTGAACGTGAAGCCGTCGTCAATTTCGCGCGGGTGGCCAGCCCCGGCACCATCCAGCGGCTCATCGACCAACACGAGGCCATCTTGGAAAGGGCGATCAAGCTTCATCCGGATGACGACCTCGAGCGCGATGCGCAGGCAGTCGATTGGGGTCTGCACGACCAGATGGTCGACGCCATCGGCAACGAGATCTTGACGGAAATCTATAGGGTCAATAGCCTGCACGTCCGTCTGATCCGTTACGACGCCGACTCCATGCGGCCGGTTCAGGTCGTGCCGGCCATGCGTGAACATCTCCAGTTCCTGCACGCCCTCGCCGGTGGCGACAGCGAAGCCGCGCTGGCCGAGATGATGTCGCACATCGAGCAATCCAAACACCGTGTCCTTGCCGGAATGCTGCGAGCCGGGCAAAGCTCAAGCGTTTGAACCGAGAAGCATTGCAGCGGTTTGCAGGCAGCGGCAGCATAGCTCGGAAGATCGCCTTCGAACGTTAATGCGCCACGCTTTGAACATATTCAGAAAGCCAGTACCTTCCGAACTGCCGCACGTTAATGCATCACCGGACCGTCGCCATCGGGCCCATACCGGCCGTCAAACCTCCCCCGAAGCTGACATTGGTCGAGGGGCCTATCGCATCACACGTGGCCAAGCGCGTTCAGGAATTTGGCGCGTTGGCGTTCAGTAAGGCCAGGACTCCGACCTGACTTCCAGAGATCGACTAGCGAGGCAGAGTTTGAGAGAGCTTCAAGAACGGGGATGCCGAAAAGTCGCAGGCGGTTCAGGATGTCGTTCGCCGCTTCAACAGCGTGCTCGGGAGTTCCTGGCTTCCACCAAAGGTCTTGGTTTTCAGGGCATAGAACGCCGAGACGCTGCCTCCAGTGAGCGTCTGGAATCGATGGCTTGGTGATCTCTCGGACATCCGGATACACAAGTTCTGGAACGAAGATACCCAAGTTGACTGTGAAGACCGCCTGCGCGGAAGTGCTGTTACGCGAACCCTGCACCTCGACAAGATGAACGACGTCCTTCAACTCACGCGAGAAAAGACCTGCCTTCTTGCGATAGCCGAGCGGATGAAGGAACTGTTTCAACCCATCGAGCGCAGGCGTCTTGAGATTTGTCATGAATGCCCGGTGTTGGCCGGCAGCCGAAGCAAGCTTGTATCGCTGCTCAGCGCGCCAGCGATTTCTTCATGGAGGCCAGGTAGAAGCCGGGTGCATAGTCGTCCACGCGCGCGTACTCCTTGTAGCCGTGCTTCTGGTAGAACGCGGGCGCCTGCCACTCGAAGGTGTCGAGCTTGGCGTTCGTCGCACCCAACTCGATGGCCTGCCGCTCGGCCTCGGCCAGCAGGCGGCTGCCCAGGCCTGAGCCGCGCACGTCGGTTTCGACAAACAGTACTTCGATGTTGAGCCAGTAGAGAAACACAAAGCTTCGCAGCCCGCCGAGCAATCGGCCGTTCCCGTCCCTGGCGTTGAGCCGGATGTACTGTTGCTCGGGATACTCGCCGACGAAGCCGTAGTTGTAGTGGCGCAACTTACGACCGAGTTCGCCGGAGCGGAGTTCGTCGGGCGTAGCGGCTGTGATGGCGATGTTTTCCATTTTGGAGAAAGGTAACGGAGCTGCGCCTCGGAGGTCGGCTTCTGGCCGGCTTCGGGCTTCCGTCGTCACTTAGCCACTTGCATACTGCGACGCTTCAGGAAAGCTTCCAGTTCGCAGGCGTTCGCTTGTCACCTTGTGCGCTGCTTTCTCGAAGCGCCTGCCTCCTTCGTCGCCGACCATCGGCCTCAGCAAAGTGGCTCGCGATGATGCCTTATCAACGCGAAAAAGGCCTCGCTGTTGGCCGGTGAGCATGAGGCGCCCCTTGCCACGGGGGTCCTCGCCCCAAACGTCGGCGATGAACACGTAGTCGACGAACTCGGCGGTCTCCTTTTCCCGCAGGATTCCAAGCGACATTGCATCGAGTCGAAGTGCATTGTTGCTATCGGGGCTTGAGTTCATCGTCGTATTCATTGAGGTTGCGGGGAAAACGAGAGGCGGCCGCGAAGGACCGCAACTGGCCGACTGTAGTCAAAGCAAGCCTTGGTGAGATAAGTTCTCAATCCGAACTGCGGTTGGCCTCGGCGAGCCACTTGGTGGTCAACGTAGGAATCACTTCGGTGGCTTTCCCCCGCAGGCACGTGTAGCCGTAGGGCGGCTTTTCTACATTCAACGAGACGAGCACTTTCTCTGCTCTACCTCTGGCTGCCTTTACTAAAGAAGCAACAGGAAAGACCGAGAGAGACGTGCCTACTACGAGAACCTTCCCAGCACTCGCGATGTGTGCCCGAGCTTCTTCAAGGAACTGGACATTTTCTCCAAACCAAACCACATCGGGTCGGAGTTGAGTTCCGTCATCGCAAAGTTGACCCATGGAGATCGGCAAGCCCTCGATTCGATAGCGCCTGCGTGCTTCGGAAGTACCCCTTGCATAGGCGATCTGGCCGTGAACGTGAATGACGTTGGTTGAGCCGGCACGTTCGTGAAGTTCATCAACATTCTGTGTGATGACGACCACATCGAAGGAGGTCTCCAGGGATGCAATTGCCTGATGGGCCGCGTTTGGTACTGCGTGCCAAGCCTTGAGTCGTCGCTCGTTGTAGAACGCAAGCACTGCCTCTGGATTGCGCTTCCAGCCTTGCGGACTTGACACATCCTCCCAGGAATACGAATTCCAAAGACCGTTGGAATCTCGAAAAGTAGGCAGGCCACTCTCGGCGCTGACACCCGAGCCGGAAAAGACGACTAGTTTGTTGAACTGAACCTCTGGTTTCATTCGATCTGGCGGGCTTTAACCCCTGTCGTGAACGTCTGGTTGTGGCCGACTGTAGCCGGCCGGCGCTCTCACGTGTTCTTGTCAATCCAAGTACGCAGGAGCGCCTTGCGCTCTGCGCCGGGTATCGACGCGAGCAGTGGCTTCGCTTCGTCGTCGGCAACACGCTCCCATCCGCTTTTGCCATTCGCGACGCAGAACAAGCTAGCCCACTGGGCACCGCAGGAA
The DNA here is from genome assembly GCF_051216545.1 of Variovorax nitratireducens. Classification (NCBI taxonomy): domain Bacteria; kingdom Pseudomonadati; phylum Pseudomonadota; class Betaproteobacteria; order Burkholderiales; family Comamonadaceae; genus Variovorax; species Variovorax nitratireducens. The sequence goes on along the minus strand of NZ_JBPJZO010000015.1, from coordinate 85,807 downwards.
GCGCAAGACGTCAGGGACATCTCGAATGAGTTCGCATGTCCCATGTCAACCGATCCGCCACCCTGACGAGGTTCAGAGCAGCAGTTCCAGGCCGGAACCTCAATCTTGGCCACACCGCGCTTGAGCAATCTACTGAGCTGCGAAAGAGGGTTCATGCCTGAAGATGTGAATTCGAGGTCCGATTTGAGCCTAGAACACGAGTGACCGGTGTTGGCCGACTGTAGCCTGTCGGCTACCCGGAGCTTCGGGCCCCAAGCGGAAGTTGCCACAACCATGGCGGGACGGCGTAATCTTCTGAAGCGACAACGCCCACCGAAGTGGGCGCTGCAATGAAATCTGGTGCTGGCCGTGGTCTGCATCACGTTTTGGCAAAGGGTAGCTTTCGCCTCTTTGCTATCCAGCTTATCGCCTTGCCTCCGCATAACTTGGCAAACTGAGCAGCGGCTAAGACCAGTCGAATTTTCAGCGCGACCTTGGGCGACGTCAAGCTGAGAATGTCCGCTGTTGGCCGAACTCGGAAGTCTAGCCTCAACCGACGACAGTCCGGTTCCGCTGCGAAGCCGACCTTCAAGATCGAAGCTCGAACGCAATCACGGCGCTCTTGTTTGCTCATGCAGCGGCCGGCAAACCTCCAGCACCACCCCACGCAGCCACCGATGCGCAGGATCCCGATCAAGACGTGGATGCCACATCTGCGACACGGTGATCTGCTGCGTAGGCATCGGCAGGGGGAACGAGCGCAGCGTGCCCCGCGCCCTCAGGGCTTCAAAGTACGAGGACGGTATCAGTGCCACCAGATCGGTCGCGGCCGCGATCGACAAGGCGGTGCTGAAGCTGGGCACCACGACCGCGGTATTGCGCACCAAGCCCATCACCGCGAGCGCGTCGTCCACCGGCCCCTCAGTCCGGCCATGGCGTGAAGTGACCACGTGGTCGCAGGCAGCGTAGCGCTCGGCAGTGATCCCGGGTTCGGCGAGCAGGGGATGGCCCTGTCGCACCACCGCGATGAAGTGGTCGCGGTAGAGCGCCTGAACGCGCACCTCCGGACCCGACTCGCCGAGAACGCCGATATCGAGATCGAGCAATCCCTCGCGCAGGGGTCGAACGTCCTTGTCGGGCTTGGGCGCGAAGCGCAGGCGAACGCCGGGTGCTTCGCGCGCGGCACGCGCCACCAACTGATGCGCGAAGGCCTCGATGAAGCCGTCGTTGGCGCGTATCGTGAACAAGTGCTGGAGCGTGCGAGGGTCCATGCTCTCGCCGGCGGGCTGAAGCACTGCGCGTGACTCCTGCACCAGGTCCCTCACGCGATCGCGCAGTGCCAGCGCGTGCGGCGTGAGCACCATGGCGCGACCCGCTCGCACGAGGAGCTGGTCGCCAGTTGATTCCCGCAACCGCGCGAGCGCCCGGCTCATGGCCGACTCGCTCAGGCCCAGGCGCTCGGCGGCTTTCGCGACGCTGCCCTCGGAAAGAAGTGCGTTCAGCGCAAACAGCAGGTTCAGGTCGGCATCTGTGGGCATGCACTAAACCTAGCACGGCTGCGAGGATTTCGACAGGCGCCACATGCAGGAACAAGCTGCGCGCCGCGCGCTGGGCAAGTCGTGCGGGCGATCCTAAGCTGGCTTGGCGCGATAGAGCGTGCCTCTTCCAGTTGTCCAATCATGTTGTCATCTACGCTTCGATCGAATTCTTCCTCTACCACTGCCCGTACCGTCGAAACCCAAGAGGTGAACGACGTGAACGCAGTGCATGACGCCGATGGCCTGCCGCTGCCGCGGCGCTTTGCAGCCGTCGCCGCGATCCTGGGCGCGGGCGTGCTGGTGGTGCTCGACGGCGCCATTGCCAACATCGCGCTGCCAGCCATTGCCCAGCAACTGCAGGTGCCACCCGCCGATGCCGTCTGGATCATCACCGCCTACCAGCTGGCCGTGGTCATGTTCCTGTTGCCGGCTTCTGCTGTCGGGGAGCGGTTCGGGTATCGGCGGGTGTTCGCCGGCGGCGTCGCACTGTTCACCGCGGCATCGGTGTTGTGCGCGTTGGCCCCCTCGCTGCCGTGGCTCGTGGCCGCGAGGTGCCTTCAGGGGCTGGGCAGTGCGGCCGTGATGCCCCTTGGGTTAGCGCTCCTGCGCTTCACCTATCCGCGTCGATTGCTGGCGCGCTCGATTGCCTGGAACGCGCTCGCCGTCGCGGCCGCTTCAGCGTCCGGGCCCACGCTCGGCGCTTTCATACTCACTGCGGCAAGCTGGCCGTGGCTCTTTGCGGTGAATCTGCCGATTGGCCTCCTCGTGCTTGCCGCCTGCGCAGCATTGCCGAGCCCGCCGCGCTCGGTGAGCCGCATCGACTTGTGGAGCATTGCGCTCAACGCGGGCATGTTCGCCTCCTTCGTCATGGGAAGTGACCGGCTCGTGGTGCATCCGTTGCACGGTGGCGCGTTGCTCGCGTTGTCGGCCATTTGCATGTTCCTGCTGGTACGGCGCGAGATGCCGAAGGCGGCGCCGTTGATCCCGCTCGACCTGCTGCGTGTGCATTCCTTTCGGGTCTCGATCATTGCCTCCGTCTGCTGCTTCGTCGGCCAGATGGCCGGCCTTGTGGCGCTGCCGTTCTACATCCAGCACGAGCTCGGTCAAAGCGCGGTGGCCGCCGGCCTCTTGATGACCCCCTGGCCTCTGGCGGTGATGGTGGCCGCGCCGCTGTCGGCGCGCCTGGCCCAGCGCGTGCCGAGCGCGTGGCTGTGCGCGGGTGGAAGTGCGTGCTTCGCGAGCGGTCTGGCCCTGTGCGCCCTGTGGCCGCTGCACGGCAATCCGGCCTTGCCGATCGCATTGTTCACGAGCCTCGCCGGCCTGGGCTTCGGTTTTTTTCAGACGCCGAACAACCAGAGCATGCTGCTGTCGGCACCCAGGGAACGCAGCGGCGCGGCCGGTGGCGCGCAAGGCACCGCACGGCTCACGGGGTTGACCCTCGGCAGCCTGCTAATGAGCTTGATGTTCGGGCTGCTGTCACCGCACAGCGCCGTGCACTGGGGCCTGACGCTCGCGGCCCTGGCCGCGTTGGCCGGGAGTGTCGTGAGCTTGCTCAGGAGCCCTGCAAGGGCGGGGGCTGCGTGATCGATAACGGCAGGCCAGCGTCGACCCGCTGTGCGAGGTCGTCGGGCTCAGCTCCAGCAGTTTCACTCCGCCATCACCGGCCAAAAAGCTTTGACGCTGCGCGCCTTTCAACATCGGCGAAGGATGTTCCTTTCTCCCTGACCGCAAAGGGTTGGGGTGAGAAAGTCGCACATATCTCACTCGCAGAGCAAGAGAGCCGAAAGCAGTACAACGCCGCCCGCGGCCTCGGTGACCTCAGCCAATCAGTTTGGCTCTTTGGCATCCTCTGTGTGGGCTGCCTCGCGTTGGCGGGATACTCCTTCTTTGCTTGAGCAAACGGCTCAGAACGGCCAAAACCAGACCCTCAAACCATAACCCGATGCGCGCCATGCCCGTCCACTTTGAACCCGCCTCCGCGCGTGACGCAGAGGACCTTGCCGCGCTCCGCGTCATTGCGATGCGTCCAAGTCTCGAACGGGTAGGCCGATTCGACCCACAGCGTGCGAGAGACCGCTTTCTCGCCAACTTCACGCCGGCGTCCACCCGACATCTGGTTGTCGAGGGGCATAGAGTCGGCTTTGTCGTGGTGCGCCATCTAGGCGACCATCTTCTCCTTGACCACCTCTACGTTCACCCCGCGCAACAGGGCAAGGGAATCGGGGCCACCGTCCTTGCGGTCGTGTTCGCCGATGCAGATGCACAAGGGATGCCTGTCCGCGTTGGCGCGTTGCGGGCGAGCGAATCGAATCGCTTTTATGTGCGGCACAACTTTGAGCCGGTCGAAGAAGCCGAGTGGGACAACTACTACCTTCGGATGCCGGCGGTTGAACCAGAAAATGGTGGTTCTGGAGGCTGACGACCGGCCCGCGGCTCAGCGTCGGAATGCGGCAATACCGGAAGTTCGTCACACCTTTCCAATTTTCCGGAAGTGTCGCCTTGCAGGCACTCCGGTGTTGGACAGTCGATTCGATTTATCAAACTCGATGCGCATCCATTTCAGCGGAGATTCGGAACCTATGGTGACGGGCACTCAGTCCGAGCATAGGACGACGGCCGCTCAGGTTCAAGAGTTCCTTGCTGGCAGTTACGAGCAACTTTTCTTGCCAGCCGATTCATGGCGGCCCGGCGCCCTATTGAACACGTCCGTTACAGTTGACAGGGATGACACTGCCTGGCCGCAGTCTTCCGCACGGGGCCGCTTTCGCAGGCTGGTGCACGGCTCGCTTTCAGAGCTTCACGCTTGCCCGGATCGATCGGGCCGCACACCGCCGGCAGTCAGGCTGCTCGCGCTGACTGCCGTAAAAGGGCAGCAACGCCTTTCGCTTGCCGCGCACGGAGATGTCGCCTTCGTGGCCAATATGTTCACGTCGTTCTTGGGCGCTCCCTGCCGGGCGCTTGCCTTTCGCCTTTCCCCATGTCCAAACACTCACATTTTTTCCGATCGCAGTGGGCACCCAGTATTCCGCGCGAACTCATGGCGGGTGCAGTGGCTACCTTCGCCCTCATCCCCGAGGTGATCGCCTTTTCGTTCGTCGCTGGCGTCGATCCGGCCGTCGGGCTGTTCGCATCTTTCGTGATCAGCCTCGTGATCGCCTTCGCAGGAGGAAGGCCGGCAATGGTGTCGGCTGCAGCGGGCTCGGTCGCATTGGTTGCGGCGCCACTCGTGCATGCGCACGGGGTGCAGTATCTTTTCGCGGCAGGCCTCCTGGCCGGCGCCGTGCAGATCCTGTTTGGCTGGCTTCGCCTGGGTGTCCTGATGCGGTTCGTGTCCGCGTCGGTGCGCACCGGATTCGTCAACGCCCTGGCGATCCTCATTTTCTCGGCGCAAATGCCGCACCTCATTGGCGCCAACGGCGCGACCTGGGCCATGCTCGGCGTGGGGTTGCTGGTGATCTATGGACTGCCGAGGATCACCACGGCGGTGCCATCGCCGCTGGTCTGCATCGTGGTGCTGACACTCGTCGGACATTGGCTTCATTTGCCGTTGAAGACCGTGGCCGACCTGGGTCTGTTGCCCGATGCGTTGCCCACCTTTGCTTTGCCTTCGGTGCCCTTCTCAATCGAAACGCTGCGGCTCATCGCACTGCCCGCCGTGGCCATCGCGATGGTCGGGTTGCTGGAGTCGATGATGACCGCCAGCGTCGTCGATGAACTGACCGACACCCCCAGCTCGAAAAACCGCGAGTGCAGCGGGCTCGGCATCGCCAACGTGGCGGCCAGCCTCTTCGGCGGCATCGCCGGGTGCGGAATGATTGGCCAGACCGTGGGCAACGTCCGATACGGCGGCCGTGGCCGCCTGTCGACTCTGTTCGCTGGCGCCTTCCTCTTGATTCTCATGGTTCTGTTGAAGCCTTGGGTGTCGCAAATTCCGGTGGCCGCGCTGGTGGCGATCATGGTGATGGTTTCGGCCTCTACGCTGGACTGGCGCTCGGCGAAGGCTGTGTTGCGGCACCCGAAGCTGTCGAGCCTGGTCATGGTTGCAACCGTTGCCGTGACCGTGGCCACCGACAACCTTGCCGCCGGCGTCGCGGTCGGCGTGCTGCTGAGCGGCGTGTTCTTCACCTTCAAGGTCTCGCGGCTTCTGACGGTGGCCCGGACGGGAGAAGAAGCGTTGCTCTACCGGGTCTCTGGGCAGGTCTTCTTCGCATCGGCCGACCTGTTGGTTGAGGCATTCGACGTGAGGGAGATCGAAGGCCGGCCCGTCACGATCGAACTCAGTCAGGCCCATTTCTGGGACGTGACGTCGGTCACCGCGCTGGACAAGATCTGCCAGCGGCTGCGCAAACATGGCAGCACGGTGGCCGTATCGGGAATGAATGAGCAGAGTCGAGCGCTTGTTTCCAAGCTGGACCTTGGGATCGAATAGAACGGCGCGTGCTTCTGCAACACGCTTTCTGCCTGCGCAGTTGCTCGCGTGTTGCATCGACCGGTTGAATCCGCCCGACAGGGCTGACGGACAAGGCGGATGCGCAGACGACAGCACAGGCCTGGAGCAGCGGTTCAGATTTTCCGGCAGCGGTCGTCCGCGGCGCGACTATCGTCAGGTTTCGGCGCGGACGCTGATCGCCGCGTTCAGGCTCTGGACGACGAATGTCGCAAACGACTTGATATTGCCCTGCCCGCTTGCCGCATCCAGCGCCGCCATGTACCGATCGCGATCTTCGAGGCGCAGCACCGTCCAGGGGAATCCTCCTGAGGCCAGCATCGTGTTCATGATGAAGCGCCCAAGACGTCCATTGCCTTCCATGTACGGGTGGATGAAAGCGAACATGAAATGGCCCAACACCGCGCGCACGGCAGTCGAAGGCTCGTCGCGCAGCAGTTCGAACATCACGGACATCATCTCGCGCACCCCTTCGCGCGGGGGTGGCAGGTGTTGCGCGTTGCGAATGTAGACCTGATGGCCGCCGTAGCCTGCGAGGTCTTTCGGCGCCAGGAGTCCAAGGGACATCGCAGCGGCGGCGAAGATCCTCGAGCGCTACGCGCCGGACGCCAGGATGGCAGCACCGCGCAGGACGAGAGCGACGGCAGTTTTCAAGATCCCGCCATGCTCGACCGGCCCGGCTCGCACCTGGCTGACCTTTCGGATTGGCGAAAAATAGGTCGCCGCAAGCGTGGCCCGGGACTAGTATTCAATCGTTCGACGCGCGGCTTGGCACGAGGCTGCCGCGACTAACTGCTCACTCGTGCAAGGAGAGTAGTGATGGCAAGTCCGATGAATGTCACCAAGCTTCAGACGAGATCCCATGACGAACCGGATGAGGTTCGGGAGCCGGAAAAGACTCGGGTCGAAGTGGTCCGCCTCGAGGGTTACACGCTGGGCCGCTTCAAGTTTCAGCCAGGCTGGCGCTGGTCGAAGTGCATCAAGCCGGTCGTCGGCACGGACAGTTGCCAGGTAGCTCATGTTGGCTACGCAGTTTCCGGACGAATCACCGTGCAAATGAATGACGGTTCGAAGACCGCCATTGAGGAAGGCATGTCGTACACCATTCCGCCGGGCCACGACGCATGGGTCGAAGGCAACGACCCGTTCGTTGGCTTTGAGATGATGAGCGCAGAGGAATACGCAAAGCCCAAGAGCTGACCGCGAAGAGTCTCACCTGGCGGCGTGCCCCCCGCAGGTCCAGTTGTCCAGCGCCCCTCCGGACTGACGAATGCGCACCGGGGCTGGAGAACTTGGTGGAATCAGCGGCGCACTGGCGTGCCGCGGCGTCGCAGGGCTGCTCCTGAAAGCGACATGGCCACCTGGGCTACCCAAGCGGGGCGAGCAAGCCCGAGGCCAGCGGTGGCAACCAGCGCAATGGCAGGAGTGCCAAACCAGTTTGCAATACTCTACGAAGATCGCTTCACGCAGCCCCACGGCGCCAGCAGGGCAGGAGGTTGAACCATGAATACATGGCTCAATCGGAGGTGCCTCCGGCGGCCTGGCAGGGGCCCGAAGACATTAGAGAAATACGCGAGAGCAAATCAATCAACCCGCCTCGAACACAAAAATCCTGACAGCTCCGTCTACCAAACCACCTGGCACCGCGTTGGAGGGTGAATTGGTGCCCGTCGCGCCTCCCAGGAGACTTCCATGAACATTCCTCGCTCGTGCATCAAGGTGTTGGTGCCCGTTGCCATTGCGGCGGCGGCTCTCGCTGCCGGTGCCGCTGCGCACGCCCAGGTGAGCTGGTCCATCGGCATCGATACACCGACCTACTATGAACCCGCGCCGCGCTATCTCGCACCACCCCCGCCGCCGGTCTACTACCAACCCGCGCCGCCGGTGTACTACGAACCGCCGCCACCCGTTTATCGCCAGGCACCGCCCGCCTACTATCAGCCCGCGCCGTCGTACTATGGGCGGCCGCAGGTCAACGAGCGACCCGGCGAATGGCAGCACGGCCGTGGCTACGAGCAGCCGCGGCTGAGCGATATGCAGCAACGCGCGCTGGACAATTGCAGCATGCTTGCCTGGCGCGATCAGGGCCGCTGCCGCGCCACCGTGATGTCGACAGTGCGCTGAACAGTTGCCGCAGGGCGGCGAATCGTCGGCTCATCCTCCGAGGGCCGCCATCCCACCAGTGAGAAGCAATGCGAATCCTTTCGCCACCGGGGTTGGCCCGTCTTTCCTTGGCACTGGGCGCCTATCTTCAAGCGCCCGGCTCCTCGCCTTGCGGTGAGGTAGCCCCGCGAAAATTGCGTTCGTTGCCGTGATCGCGGTTCGATTCCGACCCCGTGCTCAAAGACTGCCTGCAAGCGTTGTCCCTGCGAAGGACGAGTCTTGTTCCCGCTCTCTCGCCATTGGGTCGTTGCTCTCTCCGGTCGAGAAAATCAACGTCCCCAGCGCGAGGGCGAAGCACACCATCACCGCGGCAATGCCGAACACATACACCAAGCCCACGGTGATCAGGGGACTCAGGAGCAGAGCGAGACGTTTGTACATGCGCTCATCTTGCGCCGAGAAACCCGCCACTCCAAGTGACAAACCACACGGAATTCCGCTGCTTCTGGCCGCCGTAATGCCGCCATATGGATCGGGTAAACCCCCCTGCGTCAGTCGCAGTAGCGAGGCCTGGACCGACCGAAGGCCAAGAGCAAGCCCGCGAGCAGTGCACCGCCCGCGGCAGCGGCCAACACGGACTTCACGGGTTCGGCTGCGATCTGTTTCCCGCAGGACGCCTGCCATTCGGCAGCCCGTTCTCTGACGCTCACGATTTTCTTCCCGGCTTTGTTGACCGCACTCTGCGCGTAGATCCTGCCGGTACCTACTGCGTCTGCGGCAACATCCTTCGCATCGGCGGCGACGCCGCGCACCGTGTCGAGCGCCTCGCCCGCAGTCGCCCTCGCGTCGGCGGCGCTTGACCGCAACGCTTGGACTGTTTCGCTGGCAATCGTCTTCGCCTCGTCAGTGATTCCACTGGCCGCGTTCGAGGCGTCTCGTCCGATTTGGCGGGCTTCGTCGGCAAGTTGAGAGGGGGTCTTTGCGTCGTCTGCCATGACAGTCCTTCAAGTGGAGCAACGGTTGCGGAACGGGTATTTGGGAGAAGCCGAACTCATCGCAGTGTCGGGTTGGACAGGTATCTCTTGTAGGCGAAAGCAAACCCGGGCGTATGGCCTCGTCCGAGCCGAGTGGACACCCCCATCGACCAGTCAACTGGCCTTGTGGGAGTTGAAGCAATACGTGGCGCCGGTGCGCGCCCAGGAGGATCGCCTGATCCTTCAGCAGCTGCTGGGAAAAGATGGAGCCTGGTCGTCTTCCTCCCATGGCAACTCCGGCAGCTGGCTTGGTGGCATGTGCGGCGTGGATGCCCGCAGGGTTGACGCTCTGTTCGCGTTCTACGCACTGAACACCCGCCCAAGCTCGTACGGCGGCGCCACTTCCAATTGCTCATAGTTGCATTCGGCAGGCGGCTTCTCCAGGCGCCAGCGTACGAACGTCGTCCCATGGCGAAAGCGGTGGCCCTACAGATGGTCGTACTTCACCTCGCACACGCGCTCGATGCGCAGCGGCTCCCACGACAAGCCTTGCCCGAACTCCAGCGGGGGAACGGGTCGGGCACGCGGATATAGCAACCCCTTCGTAGCGCGGACTATGTAGCTGCAAGCAGCAGCGGACCTCTGAGACTTGCTGTTTTCTGCGGCGCTCGGCGGCTCGGCACATCGCCGCCATCACGGGATCAGTCGCAGCCCGCGCGGGTTCTGGCGGGAGCGCGGTAAGCCAAAAAGAGCCACTTTTTGGCCGGTCGGCCTTGGTCTACCCGCGTCATGTCGCGCTACTGAACATCAACTTCGCGACATAGGCATATATTTGTACGGCATAAAAGCGACATTTTGTCGAGGAAATCTCCACTGCCCTCGAAAAACGCGACATATGCGGGAGCCTGCATCAATCCAATAATGCGACAATTATGGCGAGGTATAGCTCAAATATCCGACAAACCTTCAAGCGATACTCCCGTTGGTCACGAAAATCACGACACCCGCTCTGGACGACACTGTCCTTCTGTACCCGGAACTCTCGCCGGCGCAGGTGCGACAGGTCCAGCGGCGGCTTGCCGCAGGAGAGCTGAAGCAGGTGGCCAAGGGCTTCGCATCCTCGCTGCCCAAGGAGGACTGGGCAGCCCTCGTCGCACGGCACCGTCCCCGCGTGCTGGCCGCCTTCTTCCCGGGCACCGTGATGAGCTTTCGCACCGCGTTCGACGGCGGCGCCCCGAGCCAAGGCAAAGTCTTCCTGGTAGGCACCTATCGGCGGAACATGGAACTGCCTGGCCTGACGGTCGAGGTCTGGAAGGGCCCGCCTCCGCAGGCTGGCGACAGCCAGATGATGGGGCGGCCGCTCTACTTCGCGTCGGAGCCCCGGGTGTTGCTCGAGAACCTGTCACCCAGCCGCGGGAAGAGCCCCAAGAGCGTTGGCGCCGAAGCCGTGGAGAAACGGTTGCTGGACATCTGCCACTCGCGCGGCGAGACCTCTCTGAGTCAGCTGCGGGAGCTCGCGCGTGAAGTCGCGCCGGGGCTGGGCCTGGAGCGCGAGTTTGCGCAACTTGATGGTCTGGTGGGCAGCATCCTGAACTCGCACCCCAGCGTTCTGACGACGCGTCAGGGCAAGGCCTACACCGCGGCCGTCCCCTACGACAGCGCTCGCCTGGAGCTGTTCGAGCGGTTCGCGCAGCGCCTGCGCGCCAACCCTCTGCCCATGCCGCCCTCCTTGCTGGGCAACCACCGGGCCCGGCGGAATTTTGCGTTCCTGGAGTCGTACTTCTCCAACTTCATCGAAGGCACCGAATTCTCTGTCGAGGACGCGCGCGGCTTCGTGCTGGAGGGCGTTCCGATCACGGTACGGCCGAAGGATTCCCACGACATCATCGGCGTGTTCGAGCAGGCGCTCAGTCCCACTTGGTCAACGCTTACGTTGCCCGCGGGCGAGCCAGTGCTCGAGCAACTGCGCGCGCGCCACGGCAAGCAGATGGAGAACCGACCAGAGGTGGGCCCGGGCGAGTTCAAGCTCGTCTTGAATCGCGCGGGCAACACCGAGTTTGTGCGGCCTCAACTGGTGAGAGGAACGTTGATCGAAGGCAGCAGACTGCTGCCAGGCGTGCCCGCGGGCACCGCGCGTGCGCTCTTGGCCATGTTCCTTGTTGCCGAGGTGCATCCATTCAGCGACGGTAACGGACGCTTGGCGCGCCTGGTGATGAACGCCGAGCTTTCCGCAGTCGACGGCTGCCGCATCATCGTGCCCACCCTGTATCGCGAGGAGTACCTGGACTGCCTGCGCGCGCTGACCCGCGGGGGCGACCCGGACCCATTCATCAAGGCCATGTGCCATGTCCATGACTGGAGCTCGCGCTTTCGCTACGACGACCTCGACCAGGTCATCGCGGACATGCGCCGCTGCAATGCCTTTGAGCGCTCGCTCACCCAGTTCAAGCTCCTGATGCCGTAGCCCTTGACGCCATCGCGCGCGACCATCGCAGGAGAGGGCTGCCGGCAGAAACCTTGCGGCGTCGCGGGGCGCCCTCGGCCGATCAACCTCGCTCAGGGGCGGGCCCGGACCGCCGCCGTAAACGTTGTGCCCAGTGGGTCGCTCGAGTCCACCTTCACCGTTCCGCCGTGGGCCTTGGCGATTTCCAGGATGATGAAAAGGCCAAGCCCCACGCTTCTGCCGGTCGCCGCTGCCGCGCCGCGAACCATGGGTTGAAACAGGGAGGCAATCAATTCATGGGGGATGGCCGATCCCCAGTTGTGAACGGAAATTTCGATTCGCTCGTCGAGCACCGTCGTCGTCACCGTGATATCCCTGCTCGCATCGCCATAGGCCACGGCATTTGCCACCAGGTTGCCCACCAGTTGCGACAGCCGATCCGGGTCGACAGTGCACCTGCCGTCGCCGTGAGTCTCGTGGCGCAGCGTCCGGTCGGGAAACGACAGCGCGAGTTCGGCCACGCTCTGAGCTACAACTTCGTGAAGATCGACTTGGCAGGGGTTGATCGCGATACCTTTTCCGACGCGAGCGACCGTGAAGTCCAGGAGGTCGGAAACCAGTCGATTCGCCCGCTCCACCGATTGCGCCATCCGCGACAGCACACGCGCCTGGTTGTCCGTCGGTGCATGCCGGAAGATCAACTGGATACCGGTGTTCACCGCGGACAGAGGATTGCGCAGATCGTGGCTCACGATGCCAATCATCTGCTCCGCGAAAAGCGCCCGATCCCTCGTTTCGGCCTGGAGGCGTTCCACTTCCGCGACCTGCGCCTCGAGCTTTCTGCGGGACAGCAGCAGTTCCTGTTCGTACTTGTCCCTGTCGCGTGCGACGAACGCCGCCACCTCGTCCGTCAGCGCCGGACCCTGCCCATGCCGCACGACGTTCAGCACCATCGGCACTGAGCTGCCGTCCCGATGCCTGACGTCAAGCTTGAGCTCTGAGATCGATCCTTGCATCTCCAGCAGCGGTGCCCAGTGCGTCTCATGGAAGATGCGTGCGCCCATGGTCAGCAGATCCTGGAGCCGCTTCTTGCCGACCAGTTCCTCCTTGGCGTAGCCCAACCACAGGCAGAACGGCTGGTTCACGCGAAGGAAGACACCCTTCGCATCGGTCTGCATCAGACCGCAGGGCGCTCCATCCAGGAGTTCTTCGCGATCCGAGTCAAGCGTAGACACAGAACCACCTACAGCCCGTGCTGCAACAGGAAGGAATCGATCGCGTCGCTGCTCGCGCCGGGCCGGCTCAGGTGCGGGCAATGCCCGACGTTCTCGATGATCCTGAGCATGCTGTTCGGCATCAACCTGTGCATGTATTCGCCGACCGCGACGGGAGCGATCAGGTCGTCGTCACACTGGAGAATGAGCGAGGGCGTCCGCAGATTCGCGATCGCGGGGCGAAGGTCAGACAGGAAGGTCACCCGCGCGAAATGCTTCGCGATCTCGGGGTCGGTACGGCAGAAGCTGTTGGTCAGCTCGACGCCCAGCTCGGGTTGCTCGGGTGCTCCCATGATGACCGGCGCCATGGTGCTCGACCAGCCGAGGTAATTGCTTTCGAGGGTGTGCAGCAGCGAGTCTATGTCGGCGCGTTCGAACCCGCCGATGTAGTCGCCATCGTTGATATAGCACGGCGAGGGCCCCACCATGGCGTGCGCCGCGAAGAGTCCTGGATGCGCCCGATCTGCGAGAACGCCGATCATTGCGCTCACCGAATGTCCAACAAACACGGCGGGGCCTTCCCGATACGCTTGCACGATTTCGGCTATGTCCTCGGCATGGCCGTCGAGCGTCGCGTACTTGTCTCGGTCGAAGGCCGACAGATCCGAACCGCCACTGCCGACGAGATCGAAGACCACGGTCCTGTAGCGCTTGCGATATCCGGGTTCGAGCAGACGCCACATGTGCTGGTCGCACCCGAATCCGTGGGCAAAGAAAAGGGTCGCGGGGCCGCTTCCGGCTGCATGGATCTTGTGGCGTTGCTGCAAGTTCATGGTTGGCTTTCTCGAACCGAATGGCTTTGCAAAGCATTGCGCCATGAGGCGTTTTCGCTGGGAAGTGGGGGAAGGCTGCGGAAGGACGGGCGATGGTTGGCACGGATCGCTGATGGGCCGCAAATTGGGAAAATCGAAGAGCCTGAGCTTCGTTGCCCTGCTCTCGCACTTGACATTGTGACGCGTGATGATCAGGTTGTCCGTCCAAGGCAGTTGTCTCACCAGCGGTGCGACTTTCTCGTCATCACGGTAGGCTTCGTAAAACTGGCGCATCCGGAAAAGATTGGGGCGGGTGAAGCCTCGCAGTCCCGGTTGCGTGTCGGCCAGGTGCCCCGCCAATTGCGCGACAACGCCATCGCCCCACTGCGGCTGCCAGCTTGCGGCTGATGTATTCGCCCACCTGCCAGGGCGTCCTGGTCGACCAGGCAACCCTCTTTCGCGCCCTGCTTAGTTGTGTGCTGCATTCGCAACGAAACAAAGCAAACAAAAACGAAAGAATGTGAACAATTATGCATTCGGAAGAGCAATGCCAATTGCTCCTTATTTACTCCAAAAGTATTGCCTTAGAGTCCGACCCGTTCCAGGGAGATACAGAGCACCGGTCACACGAGTGCCGCCCATGCACCTCGTGCGAGTGCACCATCAATAGCAGGACTCAGGTAATGAATAGGATTTTTCGCGTCATCTGGAATGACGCGCTCGCCATTTGGGCCGTCGCATCCGAACTCGGACGCGGCCACGCGAGATCGACCACCGCCGCGCAGGGCGTCGCCCTGCTTGCGGCCACTTTGCTGGCGACGGCTTCCTTGCCTGCCGCGGCCGCGTGTGCCACCGACACGAATACCAACACGATCACCTGCACGGGAGTCGACCAGGCCACCACCGTGGGCACAGGTCCGACGACCCCGACCGGCACTGTGGTCGAGGTCACTTCGGGCGCCACAGTCAGCACAGGCAACAGCTCTGGTATCAGCGTCAACGACGCGGCCAGTATCGTCGTCCGTAGCGGTGCCACAGTGCAGAACAACTCCACCAACGCCCAGTCGCCCTTTGGGGGCATCGGCGCGAACACGATCGAGATCAACAACAACAGCACGGTCACCGTCGAGGCAGGAGCGACCGTCGCCGCCACCGGCACGGCTTCCAATTCCGAGGCCATGAATCCCGTAGGCAGCGGCAACACCATCATCAACAACGGAACCATCCATTCCGCACACGCGTCCATCTGGTTCCAGGCCAACAGCGGCGCCAACACCGTCGTGAACAACGGCACGATCACCGCAGGCGACGGTACGGGCTCGACCACTGCGACCGTCATCGGCGCCAGCGGCACGATGGCCATCGACTTCACCAACAAGGGCAGTCTCACCGGTTCGCTCGCCTTTGCCGGCGGCAACGACGCGTTGCGCTGGTATACGGGGGGCTCGATCACCGGCAACGTCAACGGCGGCGGGGGCGCCAACCTGCTCACGCTCAACAGCGACAACAACGCGGCCGACACCTTCGCGCCGCTGTCTCTCAGCGGTTTCCAAACGCTGGTCAACAACAGCGGCACCTGGACCTTCAACCCGGCGCTGGCGCCAGCGGGCATCACGAGCACCTCGGTTGTTGGCGGAACGCTGATCCTGGGCGCCGACAACAGTGCCTACACAGGCAGCATGAACGTCGGCTCGGGCGGCGTGCTGCAGAGCAGCGCGCAGTTCGCGCCGGCAGCGATCACCGACAACGGGCTCGTGCGCTTCGCCCAGCCCGACAACGCAACCTACGCCGGCCTGGTGAGCGGCACGGGCGGCCTCGAAAAGACCGGCGCGGGCACGCTCACGCTGACGCAGGATCAGGCCTTCACGGGCACCACGACGATCAGCGCCGGGGTGCTGCAGTTGGGCAACGGCGGCACCACCGGCTCGGTGAGCGGCAACATCGTCGACAACGCGACGCTGGTCGTCAACCGCTCGGATGCGCATACGCTATCGAACACCATCAGCGGCACCGGCTCGCTCGTGAAAGAAGGCGCCGGCACCATGACGATGAGCGGGGCCAACAGCTACAGCGGCGGCACCGCGCTCAAGCAGGGCCGATTGAACGTCGGCAACAACCTGGCGCTGGGCACCGGTACGCTGGCGATGGACGACGGCACCACGCTCGGCTTCGTTGCCGACGGGCTGAACCTTGCCAACGCCGTCGTGCTGACCGGCAGCAACGACCCGGTGATCGACACCGGCAGCTTCGGCGCCACGCTCAGCGGCAACATCAGCGGCGGCGGCTTCATCACCAAGATGGGCAGCGGCACCCTCACGCTCTCGGGCGCTAACAGCTATACCGGCGCGACCGATGTGGCCGAAGGCACGCTGAAGGCCGGCGCCACCGGCACCTTCAGCGCAGCTTCGGCGCACACCGTGCAAAGCGGTGCCACGATGGATCTAGCGGGCTTTAGCCAGACGGTCGCCTCTCTCACCAACAGCGGCACCGTCTCGCTGGTGGGCACCGCACCGGGCACCACCCTCACCGTCAACGGAGCCTATGTCGGCAACAATGGCGTGCTGCGGCTCGGCACGTTCCTGGGCGACAGCACCAGCGTGAGCGACCGGCTGGTGCTCAACGGCGCGAGCGCCTCGGCCAGCGGCCGGACCAGCGTGCAGGTCACCCAACTCGGCGGCCTGGGCGCACTGACGACGGGCAACGGCATCGAAGTGGTCTCGGCGCTCAACGGCGCCACCACCACCGCGCAGACCACCAAGGATGCGTTCGCGCTTGCGGGCGGCCATGTTGATGCGGGCGCCTTCGAGTACCGCCTGCATGCCGCCGACGCCACGGGCGCTGGCGAGAACTGGTACCTGCGATCGACTACCACGACACCTACACCGGCAACGCCAGGCTCGAGTGGATCGACAGGCAGCACGAGCAGCCCAGGCAGCACCGGCACCATCGCCGTCCAAGTGCCCACTTATCGCGCCGAAGTCCCGTTGCTATCCGCACTGCCCAGCCAGGTGCGCCAGATGAACCTGGCCATGATCGGCAATCTGCACCAGCGCATCGGCGACGACGACGTCAAGGGCAGCGGCCCCGCATCGACCGGCGGCGATCGCCGTGCCTGGGGCCGTGTGATCGCAACCGACATCGACATCCGCCAGCAAGGCACCGTCAGCCCGCACAGCAATGGCAACGTCAAGGGCTTCCAGGCTGGCACCGACCTGCTCGCCACGTCAAACTGGCGTGCCGGCGTGTACGTCGGCCAGCTGGACGGCAGCGTCAAGGTCAGCGGCTTCGCCCGCGGTGTCGCCAACCTGGCCGTTGGCTCCAACGACCTGCGCAGCCAGTACCTGGGCGCCTACGGCACCTGGACCGCTGATTCGGGCTTCTATGCCGATGCCGTGCTGCAGGCCGGGCGGCACCGCTACACCGTCGAGCCGCTGTCGACCGCGCGCAGCGCGGGCAAGGGCGACAGCCTGATGGCGTCCATCGAAGTGGGCCAGGCCTTCGCGCTCGGCGCGAGCGGCTGGAAGATCGAGCCGCAGCTGCAACTGATCCACCAGCACGTCGGCTTGAACGACATCGCCATCTCCGGCGCGGGCGTGCGGCAAGACAGCGACGACGGCTGGATCGCGCGGATCGGCGTGCGCTTGAAGGGCGAGATCGCCACGGGCCTCGGCACGCTGCAGCCCTACGGCCGCTTCAACGTCTACAAGGCGAGCAGCGGTACCGACGTGGTTCGCTTCATCGGAGCCGCTGGTACGACCGACATCACGAGCCGCACCGGCTCTACCGTCAGCGAACTGGCCGGTGGCCTTACCCTGGCGCTGAACCAGACGACCAGCGTCTACGGTGAAGTCGGCAAACTGTGGGCCTCGGGCGGCGACGCGAAGGTGAAGAGCGCGCTGCAGGGCTCGCTCGGGGTGCGCATCAAGTGGTGAGGGGCTGCCGCAGCCGGCTGATCTGCGAGCCTTGAGGAGCGGACTTGCGAGGATGACTGCGGCGGCAGTCCTCGCAGCCTCTCGCGCTTTCCCTCTTCGTGGAAGTGCGCGAGCGGAGCTTTGATCAGATCGCTGCGCGCCACGATGCCCACCAGCGTGCGAGAGCGCGCAGCCTGCACCACCGCGTCATTCGCGGACAGTGATCCTTCCGGGTGCCCGTTTGGGCACGGCTGCGGCCGTGGTTGGACCACACGCACGGAGTGGGCGGCATCCGAATTTTCTTCAGGCTACTGGAGCCCGGTATCGCCCGAGATCCGGTGGTTGACAGCGTCGCGACCTGACTCAACTTCGAGAAAAATAGTCGATCCTGTCGACTTGCCATGGTTGGGGTACGGCTCTGCGCTGCGGATTGCCGACACAGCGGCTGTCCTGAGAAGGCAACCAGATCGACATGGGCAGCGTGAACGTCGAGCCGTTCGCCGGTTTCGCACATGTGAGACTGAAGAGCGATGCGCAGGCCAGGATCACGACTTCTTGAAGCGCTGGATCATCCGGGTCTTGCACGCGCTTTCGCGCTCGGTTTCGAGCGCGGCGATGATGATCCACTGGGCGGGGTCCAGTTGAAGGTCTTCGGCCAGGGCACCCGCGATCACGGGCGAGAGCCGACCCCGGCTGCGCGCCGTGCGCAAGGCTTCGTTCGACAGCCCGAGACGCACCGCCCAGACGCGCAGGTTGTCTTTTTTCAGCGCCATGCCCAGGAGATCCATCGTCGTGGACGGTTCGCATGGCGCGGCCTTTTGCGGATTAAAGATGCTGGTCATAGAGCGGTGAGCGGGTGGCGCCTACAGGCACTGCATGCGCGGCTGCGCCGATGTTCTTCCTGGGGCACGACTAGGGAAGCGGTCCAGCAGGATGCGTCCGAGCCTGGTGATCTCGTCGACGGTCGCGGGCGATTGCGCGTGGCTGCGCAGGAGTCCGCCGGGCGGTCGTGCTGCGTCGGGAATGGCGGCCTTGATGGAGCCGCTCAGCTTCAGGATTCTCAAGGTCTCGATTTCACCGTGATCGACGATACGAATGGGTAGCCTGGTGTTCGCCAAACGCTGCAGCAGATCGATGGGGCGAGGAAACTCGTACATGGGTTGAAAGATCTCGGGATTACGCATCCGAACCGGGTGCGTCTATGGAGCGCGAATGTAGTGACCCGACCTGGGCACCACAATCGAATTGACAAAGCATGAGAATCTAGGTGCTCGGTATGCAGAAGTCATGCAGTCCAAGTGGCAGCCGGACAGGTGGTTTTGTCCTACAACCAAGGGCCGCGAATTGACATTGCTTGACAATCTCCGGCGGCATTCGCGCGCGGTGCCCCGGTACACTTTGTTGTCGATTGGCGCGCGGCACTCGTCGCCCGGCACTTACTAAAGGGGTATCGGAAAAATGCGAGTTGCCGCACTGGACGACGACGTGGATCAGCTCGACCTCGTCAGGTGCACGCTGCAGTCCATCGGGCATGACTGCCATGTCTTCGCCGAGGGCGCTGCATTGCGGCGCGAGCTGCAGCGCGAGAGCTTCGATCTGCTGGTGCTGGACTGGCACTTGCCCGACATCACCGGGCCGGAGATCGTGCGCTGGGTCCGCTCCAACCTGCAGCATCGCATCCCCATTCTCTTCGTCACCAATCGCCACGAAGAGCGCGACGTCGTCGAGGGCCTGGCCGCGGGCGCCGACGACTTCATGGTCAAGCCCATGCGCGTCGGCGAGCTGGCGGCGCGCGTGCGCGCGCTGCTACGGCGGGCCTACGCGGATCCCCAGCCCGAAGAGCAGACCTGGGGACGCTACCGCTTCGCGCTGGCGAGCGGGCAACTCGAAATCGACGGCAAGCCGGTGGTGCTGACGCAAAAGGAGTTCGACCTCGCCTTGTTCCTGTTCCGCAATGCGGGGCGGCTCATCTCGCGCAAGCACCTGCTGGAGACGATCTGGGGCGTCAGCAATCCCTCCGGCACCGAGCTGATGTCGCGTTCGCTCCACACGCATATCTCCCGCGTGCGCACGATCCTCGGGTTGCGCCCCGAGAGCGGCTATCGCCTGGCCTCGATTTACGGACAGGGCTATCGATTCGAAGTGCTCGGCACCGATGACAGCCATGCCGGCTGAGCGTGCGGCGCGGGCCGCACGCCGCAACGCAGGGTGCATCGGGCGATGCATCGCGGGCCTGCTGCTGGCGCTGCATTCCGCCCTGGCTTTCTCCCAGCCCCAGGCCGTCGCGCTGCCGGATCTGGTTCATGCGGTGCAGGCGGGCGAAACCCTGTTCGGCCTGGCCGAGCGCTACACGGGCCGCTCCAATCGTTGGCCCCTGCTGCAGCGGCACAACGGCATCGCGGATCCACATCATCTCGATCCCGGCACCCGGGTGCGCATTCCGGCGGTGCTGCTGGCCGCTGCCCCCAGCTTCGCGACCGTGGCCTACGTGACGGGCGAGGCTCGCCAGATCGCTGCGCAGGATCTGCAGCCGCAGCCGCTGCAGGCGGGCGCACGATTGGCGGAGGGCACGCGCATCGAGGTCGGTGCCGACGGCTACGTGCGACTTCAGATGAGCGACGGCTCGCTGGTGCGCATCCCCGCGAGCTCGCAGGTGCGACTGGTCGGTGTGCGGCAGCAGGAGGCCTTGCAGGCCAGCGAGACCCTCATCCAGCTCGAAGCCGGCCGCGTGGATGCCTCCGCGCAGCCGCAGCGCAGCCCTTCCAGCCGCTTCGAGATCCGCACGCCGCTGGCGGTGGCCAGCGTGCGCGGCACCGAGTTCGGCGTGGCTCTGCAACCCGACGCCGCCGTCACCGGCGAAGTCACGCACGGCGCCGTGAATCTGAAAGGCCGCGGGCGCGATGCGCGCCAGCGCACCACCCGGCAGCATCGGCTTCGCGCCGGAGAGGGCGCGCGCGTGAGCAGCGCCGGCGTGGTGGGGCCCGTGCGCAAGCTGCCGGGCCCGCCCGACCTGACAGGCCTGCCGGGAACCGTGACCGACCTCGACTTCGTTCGCCTGCCGCTGCCGGCCGTCGCTGGCGTTGCGGCCTATCGGGTACGGATCGCCAAGGACGAGGCGGTGGAGCAGGTGGTGCGCAATGGCGTGTTCGCGGGCGCCGAGCTGCAGTTCGCCGCTCTCGAGGACGGCACCTACATGGTCGGTGCACGCGCGGTGGACGCGGAAGGTCTCTCGGGCCCGGAGAGCACGCGTGCGCTTCGCGTCAAGGCACGGCCGGTAGCGCCGCTCTCGCAACGACCATCACCTGGAGAGAAGATCGGGAGCGGCACGGTCGAGTTCAGCTGCACGCAACCCGCCGGTGTTCGGCGCTTCAGGCTGCAGGTCGCCCGCGACGAGGCCTTCGAGGCTCTGCTGGTCGACGATGAGGCCCTTTCCGAATGCCGGCGCTCGGCCCCCCTGCCCCCCGGTCGCTATGTCTGGCGCGTGGCGTCCGTGGGCCTGGCGCCGGACGGAAGTCCGGATCAGGGGCCCTTCAGCGCGAGCCAGCGCTTCGAAGTGGCGGAGCCACCGCCGGTGCCGAAGGTGGGCGGTGAAGACGGCGCGCTGCAGGTCTACTGGACCGCGGTGCCTGGCTTCCGGTATCACGTCGAGGTCTCGCGCGGCGGCGACTTCGCCGAGCTGGTGCACGACGTGACGGGATCCGAAGGCATCCTGCAACTGAGCGATCTGCCCCCCGGCACCTACTACGTGCGAATGCAGGCGATCGCGCCGCAGGGTGAAGCCGGCTCCTTCTCTCCGACCCAGGCCGTGCGAATCGGCGCCGTGCTGCGCGACGCCGGCGGCGGCACCGTGCGCGATGGCAGCGGCCGGCCCATCGACCGGCAGTAGCTGCGCCACGGCTTGCCGCAACCATGCTGAACCGCCACTTCTTCGCCGCAGGTCGTCGCCTGCCCTGGCGCCGGTTCGAATGGCTGGCGCTGGCGATCGTCGTCGCGGGCCTGGTGTCCGTCATGGACCGGTGCGGCTGGCTGCAGGAGCCGAACCGATCGCTGCAGGACACGTTGATGTTCCTGCAGGCGCGCCCCGTCGATCGCAGCGAGGTGGTCATCGTGGCCATCGACGACAAGAGCGTTGCGGCCCTGGGAAGATGGCCGTGGCGCCGCTCCTTCCATGCCAACCTGATCGACCGCATCGACGAGGACGCGCCCGCCGCCATCGGCATGGATCTGCTGTTCATCGAGCCGGAACAGCGCTTCCCCGCCGATGATGCCGCGCTGGCCGCCGCGGTGTCGCGCAGCGGCAAGGTGGTGCTCCCGCTGATGATGCAGAGCCACAATGCGGAGCCCGTCATCGTCGAGCCGCTGCCCGCGCTGCGCCGCGGTGCCGCAGCGCTGGGGCATGTCCATCTCGACGTCGACGACGACGGCGTGGCCCGCGGCGTGTACCTGCAGGAGGGCCTGGCCGGCCGCCAGTGGGATCACTTCAGCCTCGCCATGCGCAAGGTCGGCGATGCCGGGACGGGCTCCGCACAGGCCGGGACCGCGGCGGCGAGCAGCGGTGCGGACGGCGTTCCCGGCTGGCAACGCTCGCACAGGATGATCGTGCCCTTCGCGGGTCCGCCGGGGCACTTTCGGCAGCTGTCCTACGTCGACGTCCTGGACGGCGCTGTGGCCCCGGAAACCTTCAAGGGCAAGTACGTGCTGATCGGGGCCACAGCGGCCGGCCTGGGCGATCTGTACACCACGCCTGTCTCGGGCCGCTCGAAGCTGATGTCCGGCGTCGAGTTGTCGGCCAACGTGCTCGACAGCCTGCTCAGCCAGCGCCGCATGGCCCCGCTGCCTGGATGGCTCAATGCGACGCTGAACGTCCTTCCCGTGCTGCTGGCGCTGGTGGGCATGGCCTTCGTCGGCCCCTTTCCGGCGCTGATGCTGACGGTGGCGATGATGGCGCTGCCCCTGGCCGCGGCCGCGGCAGCGGCATCCTTGGGTTTTCAGTTTCCGCCGGCAGCAGGCGTGCTCGGCGTGGGCCTGGGCTATGCCTTGTGGAGTTGGCGAAAACTCGACGTGGCCTCGCGCTACCTTGCGGACGAGTTCGGCCGGCTGCGCCGCAGCGGGCGCATGGGGGCCCTGTCCGGCAGCGCCCCCGCCTCGTGCGATTTCCTGGGCCGCCGCATCGACGCGCTGCGGCAGGCGGCCGAGCAATTGAGCAACCTGCACCGTTTCGTCAGCGACAGCCTGGAAGGCTTGCCCGACGCGACCCTCGTCTGCGATCGGGCGGGGATCGTGCTCCTTGCCAACGCCGCAGCGGCACGTCATTTCGGTGTCGACTCCGGCGCCGAGCTGCAGGGCACCCCGGCGCCCGCCCTGATGTCGGACGTGTTGTCGCAGTCGGATCACCAGCCGGTCGTCAGCGCCGCCAGCCTGGCTGCGTCGCCCGCGACCGTCTCGGCCGCCGCCCGCGACGGATCCGAGCGCGACCTGCTGGTCAAGCAGGCGCCCTCGTTCAGCGGCGGCGGCGAGCATCTCGGGTGGATCGTCTCGCTGGTGGACGTGACCGCGATGCGCCAGGCCCAGCACCAGCGGGATCACGCGATGCGCTTCCTGAGCCACGACATGCGCGCACCGCTCGCTTCCATCCTCACGCTGCAGAGCTTGCAGCGGCAGAGCCCGTCGGCGATGACGCCGCTGCAGTTCCACGAGCGCATCGAGCGCCATGCGCGCAAGGCGCTGGGCCTCGCCGACGATTTCACGCAGCTGGTTCGGGCGCAGTCAAGCAGCTATCGGGTCGAGCGCTACAACCTGGTCGATGTGCTGCTCGAGTGCGTCGACGATGCGTGGGAAGCGACGCGCCGGCATGGCGTGCGCATCACCATGGCGCCTTCGCCGGAGGAGGCGCACAGCGTGATCGACCGCGAGCTCGTTGCGCGCGCCATCGGCAATCTGCTGGGCAACGCGCTCAAGTTCTCGCAGGTGGGATCGTCGATCACCTGCGCCGTCGAGCCGCTCCCGCTCGAGTGGGCGGTGCTGGTGCAGGACCAGGGAGAAGGCATCGGCGAGGAACTCCAGGCCCGGTTGTTCGAGCCTTTTTCCAGGGGAAGTACAGGCGACAACGTCGAGGGAGCGGGCCTCGGACTGGCGTTCGTCAAGACCGTGGCCCAACGGCATGGCGGCAAGGTGCTGCTGGACAGTGCGCCGGCGCGCGGCAGTGCGTTCCGTCTCGTCCTGCCCCGGGCCTGAGCGCGCGTTCTCGATCTCGGCGGCCAGCGCGAGCAGCGCGCCCGAGAGTTCCTGCTCAACGCTGCGAATCGTTCCCACAGCGGAGACCGCGTTCACAGATCGCGTTGGCGGGGATTGCGCCAACACTACAAGCAGGTGGTCGCCAGGCAGAAGCTGACGCGCGAGTAAGGCATTTCGCTCGCTTAGGACGATGCGCAAACGCCCGCGCAAGAAGCTGCCAGTGCAAGAGCGCCCGGCCGCTCGAATCCGAACTCGCATTCGGATTCGTCTCCTCGCACCACGGCGCACGGGCATCGCGTTGGCCTCAGCATTCTCGTTCAGGGGTGTGCTGGATGGGCGCGCCGGCTCGGGCTGTCGGAGCAAGCGCTGCGCACACGGGCGCGCTGGCGAAGGATCTCCAGCGGGGTCCTGCAAGATGGATCGTCATCGCCGCGCTCGAAACCGAGCGCGAAAGCGCGTGCAACATGAGTATGCTGCGGCGCTT
Organism: Variovorax nitratireducens; assembly: GCF_051216545.1. Classification (NCBI taxonomy): domain Bacteria; kingdom Pseudomonadati; phylum Pseudomonadota; class Betaproteobacteria; order Burkholderiales; family Comamonadaceae; genus Variovorax; species Variovorax nitratireducens. Next base: position 61,668 of record NZ_JBPJZO010000015.1, on the reverse strand, counting down.
CACCCCGGCGGGATCTTGGCCCTGCACGCTCGATTCGTCCCGCGAGCGCTTCGCTCAGAACTTCCCGAGCACATTGACGAAGAAGCCGCGGCTGCGATAACTCAGATCGGTAAGGTTGTCCGACAAGTCTGTGAAGTTGTAGCCGACGCCGACCTTCATGTTTTCGTTCACGTGGTAGTAGCCGGCGGTCAGCCAGCCGGTGCGGCGGTCACCGAGTTCCTTGGCGCGCAGCGAGCGCAGCTCCGCCATCCAGCTCCAGTTGCGCACCACCTTCCAGTCGACAGGCAGAATCGCGAGTACGGCGGAGCTCTTGAACCACTGCGCCGAATCATCGCGGCTGGGCCTGAGCTCGCCGCGGCGCCAGGCGTACTTGCCGCCCACAGTCCAGCGCTTGTCGAGGTCGTAGGTCGCGTCGATCGCGAACACGCTGCTCTTCTGCTGGTAGTCGACGCCGAGCGTCGACACCGGGCGCGTCGTGGTGTCGGTGAAGGACACCTGCCCCGGCGACGAGAGGTCATACAGGTAGGTGTACTTCACGAGCACGTTGAGCCGGTCGTTCAGCACCGGACGGAAATAGCCGACCCAGCGTCCTTCGTCGCTGGTCTTGTAGCTGATCGCATTGCGCAGCAGCCAATTCTTGCGCTCCTCGAGCTGCGTGCGGTCGCGCCGGTACTCGATGCCGCCGCTGTACTTGATGTCGGCCGACGCATAGCCGGCGGTGAAGGCTACCGCTTCGCACCGCACCTCGCCGATGGTCTCCGAGCCGACCGTGCCGTTCTCGAAGTTCGCACCGAATGTCCAGCGGCTGTCGGGCGCGTACTGCACGCCGAAGGCATGCGTGAGGCCCGGCTGCACGCCGGTGGATTGACGGTGCTCGGTGAACACGCTCGACGGCAGGCGCGTGGGCGCTGGTGGCTGGTGGCTGGTGGCTGGTGGCTGGTGTTGCATTGGTGGGCATCCTGTTCATCTTCTCATCGCGGCAAGCATCTGGCGCTGAGATGACTCAAGGCGGCTGGCTTACCGGTTACAGCAGCACAGAGTTCGACGATCTGTAGCGCGCCACGGATGCGTCGCGCGCAACGGCCCGCCGCTCATCCTCCGACGGAGGCCATCAGGGCACTGCCAACGCGACGCTTCGGAATACTGGGGGCGCCAGCGGCGTTTCCACACAGCCTTGGCCAACACCGGACGTTGACTGACCACGGTCAACCCCGCGTTCGAGATAACTAGTTGCGACAGCATCCCTTGTCGGAAGCACGGTAACATTCCGCCGTCATCCGACACCCCACCCTCGTTGGTCCAATACGAGAACAGCGACAACCCAGGGTGTCACCCGAACGGAGCGTCCCAATGTGGAGCATCTTGGCCGATCTGTGCATCGGCTTCTTCGACCTTGTTATGGATGTCTTGGTGTTCAGGGGTCAGCGCAGCAAGCACGGTCGCAGTCCCCGCAGTGTTGCCGAAGACACGCTCGAGGTCGCGCGCTTCAATTTCGTCACGTTAATTTTCATCGGGCTGGTCTGTGCCGGGTTGATGCTGCTCCTGGCCCTCGGGTTTGGGTTGTCGGTCGGCTTGAGCGTCGGGATCGGCGTCACCGTGGGAGCGATCTGGGGAGTCTGGCAGTACTCCCAATTGGTTCGTGAGCGATGAGCGCGGCGCTGACCCTATCCCCGGACCAAGACCGCCTTCGCTGGCGGCATAGGCATCGTCAGCGAACTTCCCTAGCTCGACAAAAATCGCACCACTCCCGCCGAGCAACTTGGCAAGCAGATTGAGGGCGAAGTTGGATGGCTGCGCGACGGCTACAGTCGGTCAACCAGACCCTCAACCCATAACCCGATGCGCGCCATACCCGTCCACTTTGAACCGGCCTCATCGCGTGACGCAGAGGACCTTGCCGCGCTCCGCGTCATTGCCATGCGTCCAAGTCTCGAACGGGTCGGCCGCTTCGACCCACAACGTGCGAGAGACCGCTTTCTCGCCAACTTCACGCCGGCGTGCACCCGACAACTGGTCATCGAGGGGCATAGAGTCGGCTTTGTCGTGGTGCGCCATCAAGGCGGCCATCTTCTCCTTGACCACCTCTATGTTCATCCCGCGCATCAGGGCAAGGGAATCGGGGCCACCGTCCTTGCAGTCGTGTTCGCCGATGCAGATGCACAAGGGATGCCCGTCCGGGTTGGCGCATTGCGGGCGAGCGAATCGAATCGCTTTTATGTGCGGCACAATTTTGAGTTGGTCGAAGAAGCCGAGTGGGACAACTACTACCTTCGGATGCCGGCGGCCGGACCAGAAAATGGTGCTTCTGCAGGCTGACGACCGGGCCGCAAATCAGGGTCAGAATGCGGCCCAACAGCAGACGGTCGCGAATGTCAGCTATCTGGTAGCTCATAGACGCCGCGGCGGGCTCACACGCGGCTTGCCCTTCGTGCGGCCTGCGGCAGCCGGGGCTACAAGGAATTTCGCGCGAGCCGGAAGACCAGGGTGCATGGCTCCTCACGTCGTCCAATGAGAATGGCATCTTCGCTTGCCGCGGGGACGCACTGAGGTGGCTCATCGCTCACGCGCAACTATTTCAGCCAAATGGTCACCGACACCGCTGGCCGGTCCGGGCAGTTCATCGCTCCGCTATAACGATCTGATAGTCGTCCGCTGTACCTGCATTCGACGCCATCAATCAATATGGTTGCCTCGATTGCAGACCGAAACTTCGAAAACTGAAAACGGATCTCACCTGTTCTTTCCTCCGGCCCATCCTGCGTGCAGACACCCACGTGCCGCATCGTCAACGGCCCGGAGAATTCCCTAGTTCGATTCACGGTCCGTTCGGTAACGCTCGCGCTCAAGTCCCACTGCCCGAGCTCCCCGGAATATCCGATAACTTGCAGCGATTCGGCCTCCGCTTGCGTCACTGCAGTAGCCAGCAGGATCAGACCCAACCACGTCCTCATCAGAATCTTCTCAGGGCACCAAACTCATGGCCGCTTCGCCAGGAACGCGCGTGCGTCGTCAACCTCGGTACGGGTCTTGTCAGCGCCATCGGCGATCGTGATGACCTTGCCGAAATGCTCCCGAGCCCTGCTCGAATCGCCCAACTTTTCGGCGGCTTTCGCCGCACCAACATAGGCGCCCAGCCGATTCGGTTCCTTCTTCAGCGTGGCTTCGAATGCAACGAGCGCTTCCTTGGCCATTCCGCGCTCGAGCAGCATGACGCCGTAGAGTTCGCGCGCGGGCTTGAGGACACCCGGCGTCACCGGATGCTTGTCGGTCCCATCCTCGGCATCTGCCGCCGCACTCATTGCTTTCAGTGCTTCATCATGCTTGCCTTCGGCGTACAGGACCCACGCGGTTGCAACCTGGCGCTGGATATCGACCTGTTCGGACCAATACGCATCCTTGGCTTCGCGCAACTTGTCTCGCAATTCGGCGAGCTTGGCGATGTCCGCATTGGCGGCTGCAGCGTCACCCGAACGGGCAGCGCCGAGCGCCCGTGCGAAATGCGTGATCGCTTGCACATTGGCCAGCGGGCTGGGACGGACGTGGAGGTTCGCCGCGCCCTTCCAGTCGCCGCGTTCCACCGCGTAGCGCGCCGGCGATGCGGCCAGCGCATAGGGCCCAGGGATAGAAGTCTCGGTGAAACCGGTGACCCTGCTCATCTCGTCGATGACGGCGCTGGCATTCTTGTCCTGCCCGAGCTGCAAATTGGCATAGACCAGGTAGTCCATGGCGTGCAGCTGATCATGGCCCTCCTTGCCCTGCGCCGCGACACGTGCCGACTCCGCGTTGGAGGCAATCGAGTCCTTCCAGTAGCCGATGCGCGTGAAGACGTGCGACGGCATGTGCTGAGCGTGAGCCGCCGCGGGCGCGATCTGGGAATAGCGCCTGGCGGCACCAAGTCCTCTTTCCGCGAGCTCCGGAGAGTCGTAAAGATGAATCAGATAGTGAGCCACTCCCGGGTGCTGCGGCTGTCGCTTCGCAATCTCCTCCAGGATGGCCGCACCTTTTAGCTGGTTGGCGTACGTCTTGTCAGCTGGCGAAGCCGAGGTGTTGAGGGCAAGCGCATAGTAGATTTGAGCCTCGTCATCAGTTGGGTAGCGCTGCGCCAACTGTTCCATCGCCTTGGCATAGGCCTGCATGCGCGTGCGGTGATCGACCTTGTCGTAGTCAGCGTACATGGCGCTCAGCGCATCGAGGTAGTCGCGTTCCCTCTGAGTGGCGGCGCCAATGCTCTTTCCCTTCGTCAGCGCGGCGGCGCCCTCGGCGAGATTCTTCGCGGGCGCTGGGATGTGGGGATTCCAAAGCAGGCTCAGCGCGATGCCCCAATAGGCGATGCCGCAAGCGGGATCGGCCTTCAATACATCTTCGAAGACACTTTGCGAGCCCCGGTACCAAAACGAGTGTTGATACAGCATGCCGCGATCGAAAAGCCGCTGTGCGTCCGGCTTGCATGAGGCCTCGAAATGCACCTTGCCCAGCTTTTCGTCGCCCGATTGTCCAAAGGCCGGTGGGGCAAGCGACACGCCGGTTGCAAACATCGCAACGAGGACGAACGACGACTTGGTCATGACCGGCTCCTTAGGGCGTCAAGAGTTCGCCCGAGCGTCTTCCAGTCTATGCCTTTTTCGCGTCGATAACGAAGACTTCGCAACGGCATCGAAGCCTACGTGGACGTCCGGTTGGCAGCCGGATCCCTGACGCAGCAACCGGCCGCACGCCAACTGCACTCCAAGAGGCGATTGCCACCACGGCGCCACTTCAGACCATGACGCCGTACGCTCTTGACTCTGGTGCGTCTTAGGCCGTGAGTCTCGAACACCAAGCTTACAGTCTGCTGCTGCAGCGCAACACGACTCGGCCGCGCACGGTGCGGTTTGCCACTGCGTCCATCGCGTCGGCGACTCGTTCGAGCGGCAGTACGTCGCTCACATGCGGATGCAGCTGGCCGGCCGCGACGAGCTGCATCAACCTCGCGTCGGTGGCAGCGCTTTCGAGCGGGAACTTCTCGGCCCAGGCACCGGTGAACACGCCGACGATCGAATAGTTTTTCAACAACGGCAGGTTCATCGGCACGCTCGGGATCTCGCCGCCGGCAAAGCCGATCGGCATCAGCCGGCCGCACCAGCTCATCAGTCGCGTCATCTCGGCGAACACGCTGCCGCCCACGTTGTCAAAGCAGACGTCGATACCCTTGCCGTCGGTGAGCGCCTTGATGCGCTCGCGCAGCGGCTCCGCCCGATAGTTCACCGCCGCCATCGCGCCGTGCTCCATCACGAAATCGATCTTGTCGTCAGAGCCCACACCGGCGATGACGCGCGCGCCGAGGTGGCGCGCAACGTCCACCGCCGCGAGGCCGACGCCGCCGGCCGCACCGGTGACGAACACCGTCTCGCCTCTGCGCACCGCTGCCCGCTGCTCGAGCGCATAGAGCGCAGTCCTGTAGGCGTGGATCACAGTCGACCCGGTGTCGAAGTCGACCCCGTCAGGCAGCGGCGCGGCCTTCAGCTCGGAGACCACCATCGTTTCCGCGTAGGCGCCGATCCAGTGACTGCAGGCCACTCGGTCGCCGGGCCTGAAGCGGCTGACGCCAGGGCCGACAGCCCTTACGATGCCGGCGCCGTCGGTGCCCGGGATGAATGGCGTCGCGGGTCTCATCTGGTACTTGCCCGACACCATCAGGTAGTCCATGAAGCTGACCGCCGCGGCATGCACGTCGACCTGCACTTGGCCCGCCTCGAGCGTCGGCTCGGGCATCTGGCCGACGCGCAGCGCGTGCGGGCCATCGAAGCTTTGGCAGATGACGGCGCGCATGGGCGCTCTCAGCGATCGAGGCTCGCGACCACGATCCAGGTGGCCTGCGCGACGGCGATCAAGTCGCCGGCCACGGATACGATCGCAGTGCCGGCGAAGCGCTTGCGGCCGTCGGTCGCAAGCGGCCAGGCGACGACGACGCAGCGCTCGCCGGGTCGGACGTCGCGGTCGACGCGGGCCGACAACTCGCCGAGCAACATCAGCTCATCGTTCGCCGGCCTTAGCGCGAAGGCGCCTGCACAGTCGAGTGCGGCCCATAGAAACTCGGTCGCGACGCGGCCCGAGGTGTCGGCCAGCGAGGCATCAGGCACCCACGGCGCGGCGAACACCGATTCGTCGGCCGCGGTAGGGCCCGGAAAGATGCGCATACCGTCTCCCTCGGCTCGTTGTGGCCCGCAGACGAAGCAGCCCGGCAGGTGGTGGTGCAAGAAGCCGGGGTAGCGCTTCGACGCGGCCTCGGCCTCTACGAAGCTCGGTGTCGCGGGCACAAGGAGCTCGAGATCGCAGCGATGCGCCTCGGCAGCGAGGACTTCGCCGTCGAGCAGGCGCGCCTCGTCGCCCGTGGCCTCGACCGTCAGCTCGCGCTCGAGCGGCGGCGGCGCGTGAAGCCGCACCCTTGCCGGCCCAGCAAGGTAACGCGCCAGGCGGCCGCACACGTAGCCGCCGTTGCCCGACCGTGGCGGGCCATTGAAGCGACGCGGGATTACGAGGCTGGCAACGATCACGCGCCGATGCTACTCCTCTGCGGCGCGGACGAATGCGCCCACATCGTCGAGCACAGGCGCCAGCCAGGCCAGCGGCGGCACCATCGCCAATGCGTCGACGATCATGATTGTGGAGAAGGCGGCGGACATGATCCGCGCCCACGCTGAAGTCTGAGCGCCCGCTTTTGCCGCGCCAAATCGAGAGCGGACCTTCGCCTGCGCAAAGCGGGCGGCAGCTCAAGACTGAACACGGAAATTGAACGATCCGAACTGCTTGCCGGAACCCGCTCACTCGACCAGTAGGTCTTCAGTCGACATGGTGGTGTTGAAATCGCCACTACCCGCTTGCCCTTGGAGCAAAAGCGAACGAGACATCCCACATCAGGCGTTGTGCCTCCCTGCGACAAGTGATACGGTCGAACTTCCGTCTTACACCCGACGACAAATTAAAGGAAAAAAGTTTCGTGGGAGACCAGAAACGCCCCCTGCAACCGGGGGAAACAGCGCCCGAGTTCTCGCTTCCCGCGGCCAACCGCGAAGGCATGGTCTCGCTCGCCAGCTTGCGCGGTCGCCCGTTTTTGATCGGCTTCTTTCGGGGGCTGCATTGTCCGTTCTGCCGGCGTCAGGTGGCGCAGCTTGGCGCCGTTCAGCCTGTCTTGCGCGCCGCTGGGGTCGAGACCGTGGCTGTGATCAACACGCCGATCGAGAACGCCCGCAAGTATTCCCGCTACCGGCCGACGCCCGTGACCCTTCTGAGCGACCCGGATTGCCTCACGCACCAGGCCTTCGGCGTGCCGCGCATCGAGTTCCTCCCTGATGGCAGCAACGAGAAGCCCGAATGGCCGTATCGCGCAAGCATGGCGGAATTCGCAGAGTCACGCGTCAACCCGACCGGCGAGCTGCCGGAACCGCTGAATCCGCTGGAGTGCAATCCGGCACTCAACGCCAAGGACGGCTTCGAGATGTCTGAAGCCGATCATGCGATTCTGGCAACCCACCCCACACAACTCACCGGGCACTTCCTGGTTGATGCGGCCGGCATCGTCTCATGGGTGCAGATCGAGGCACCGGCGGGGCCGAACAGCATCTCCATCTTTCCGACCCCAGCGCAGATCATCGCTGCCGTCGGCAAACTGGCGTCGTGAATCTGGAACGCTGACCCGGGTTGCAAACCGTGCGTCGGCGTTTGCTGCGCCAACATCATTCGCAGGAGTCAGCACAGGAACGGCAATACCACCAGCGAATCGCAATCAACCCCCGCCCGCGCGCACACCTGGTCGGCCTTGATGAAGTAGCACTCGGCGCGCGCGTCATCGCCCTGATCGAGGAACACGGTCGCCATGCCGTCGTAGCAGGGAAAAAGCAGCTTTGGCTCGCCGATTCCTGCCCGCATTGCCGTGGCATTGGTGAATCTGCCCCAGGACGCTCGCCCTGCGTCAGCAGGAAGGTCGCCCGACTCACCAGAGTCTGTCCCGCTTCGGCCGCCGCCTGCAGGCGCGCCGAGGTGTGAGCATCAGCCGCGAGATCGGTCGCAACGCAGGGCAAGACGGTTATCGGGCGAGCGTCGCCGATGAAGCTGCTTGGAACCGTGCCCTACGACCGAAGCGATGCAAATTGGTCAAGAACCGGGCGTTGGCCGGTGTCGTGGCATACCTGCTTCGAATGCTGTGGTCTCCGGAGCAGATCAGCGGCTGGCTCAAGCATACTTATCCGTACGACCCGAGCCTTCATGTGTCACACGAGACCATCTACCGCAGCCTGTTCATTCAAGCGCGTGTCGCGTTGAAGAAGGAACTGCTGGAGCACCTCAGACGCACGCGCGGTATGCGACGCTCTCGTTCCTACACGCAGAAGACTGCAATCCATGGGCAGTTTGCTGATGCCGTGGCGATCAGCGAGCGACCCGCATCTGTCGAGGATCGGGCGGTGCCTGGTCATTGGGAAGGGGACTTGGTGTTCGGCAGCGGCAACAGCCAGATCGCAACGCTAGTCGAGCGGCAAACGCGATACGTGATGTTGGTCAAGCTCGACGGCAAAGACTCGCAGTCGGTCGTCAACGCGCTGATCAGGAACGCGCGTAAGTTGCCGCAGGAGCTCTACAAGTCATTGACCTGGGATCGAGGCACGGAGATGCACGGTCACAAGCGATTCACGATGGCCACCGACATCCAGGTCTACTTCTGTGATCCCCAGAGCCCCTGGCACCGCGGCAGCAACGAGAACACCAATGGGCTGCTCCGGCAATACATGCCGAAGGGCATCGATATCTCGGGCTACTCACAGCTTCAACTCAACGCGATCGCACGACAATTGAACGAGAGGCCGCGCAAGACGCTCGGCTTCCACACGCCCGCTGAGATGTTCAGCGAATGTGTTGCGTTGACCAGTTGAATCCGCCCACCTTGCGCGCGCGATCGTCGATGAAGAAATCGAACGGATTGATCGCGTTGATCTCGACCGCGAGCTCGACCAGCAGCTGACAGCTCTCGATCCGCGCGCGCGTGTGATCGGCCGGCCGCAACCGGATCAGCTGCGGGCCTAGCAGCGCCGGTCTCGGATAGTGGTAGCTGCTGCGATGCTGGACGACGACGCGCACGCAGCGTTCTTACCACCTACCCGCGCCATGGGGTGATGCGCGGTAACCATCGCCTCACGTTCGCCCGGTAGCGCTTGTACTCGTCGCCGAACTGCTCGCCCAGCGCAGGCTCTTCGTAGGCGACAACGAACAAGAAGAATCCGGCCCACACGATCGCGCTGTACTCCAGCACCGTGACGCTCCCGAACAGGAGGCCCTGGCCGGCGATCAACGCCGTGACTGCGACGTACATCGGATTGCGGACGTAGCGATAGAGCCCGGTGACGACGAGGCGCTTGGGAGGCATCACGGGCGCCGGTGTGCCGAGGCCCTGCAACGCGAAGCGAGCGAACGAATCGAGCAAGATGGGCAACCCGGCGACGATCAGGGCGGCGCCGAGCACGCGCGCGATCGGGAATAGCGGAGGCGCGAAGTGCCAGTGCGTGAGGTACCAAGGGACGTACACGGCGAGCGTGCCCGGAGCGATGACCAGGAAGATCGCGGAACCGATGATCGCGGCGGCGCGCTGCACGATAGGATCATACTCAACGCCGCCGCGAATCGTGCGGATTGGGCGAGCGCTGGCGTCGCGTGATGTCCTGCGCGAGGGTGTAGTCGCGGTTCTTCGGCATGTCCCGAGCGTGGCAGAGCGCCCGGGACGCCTCCAGTGCATCAGCTAGATAATGCCGCCAGCAACCGCCTGAGTCCCTTACATCGTCTTCCCCAGCCACGCCAGCACGTCGCGCTGGACCTCGTCGCGGTTGGTCTCGTTCAGCAACTCGTGCCGCGCACCCGTGTATTAGCGGGTCTCGATGCGCGACATCCCGAGCGCCTGGTAGCGCGCCACGAGGCGTCGCGTACCGACGAGGTTCTCGCCCACCGGGTCGAGCTCGCCCTGGATCACCAGCACCGGCAAGGACTTGGGAATACGCGCCTCGAGTGCCGGGTCGCGCATGCGCGCGAAGCCGACGAAGATGTCGCGCGTCAGCTCGTTGCTGAAGGCGAAGCCGCACAGCGGATCGTCGACATACTTCTTCACTTCGGAAGAATCGCGGCTCAGCCACTCGAAGCCTGTGGGGCCGCCGAAGGGCTTGTTGAAGTCCTTGAAGAGGCCCGCCCATACCGCCGAGTCGCCGAGCGGCTCCTTGCGCACCGCGTCGTTGAGCAGATCGATCAGCTGCTGCGGCACCGCCGGACGGTACGACGTGCCGCTCAGCACCAGCGCATCGAGCAGATCGCCGCGGCGCTCGATGTAGTCCTGCGCCATGAACGAGCCGAGGCTGTGGCCGAACAGCACGAGCTTGGCACCGGGATGCGCGGCGCGCAGGCGCTGCGTGAAGGCGATCTCGTCTTCAACCATGCGGTTCCAGGCGTCGGGGCCGGCGTCGCCGGTTTTGCCAGAGCGCAGCCGCGTGCGGCCGTGACCGCGATGATCGGTGGCGTAGACCGCGTAGCCGCTGGCCACGGCAAGCTTCGCCAAGCGGTCGTAGCGGCTGCTGTGCTCGGCTGCCCCGTGCACCACCTGCAACACGGTCTTGGGCGTACCAGCGGGCACCCATCGGCGGTAGGAGACGCGCGTGCCGTCGCCGGCGCTGAACTGCTGCCAGTCGGCTGGGTCGCCGATCGGCGTGGCGCATCCGGCGAGCACGGCTGAGCCGGCCGCCATCACCATTTGACGTCGAGTTGCGTTCATGGGGACTCCTGGTGTTGTGCGTGCAAACGCCGCCCGCCATATCAGTTTAGTTTGACGCAGCACCGTTGCGCGCCTGACGTTTGCGTGCACCCGGACCCGGGCATGAGCGGGCTTTGGCCGCGGCGGCGGAAAGCGGTCACTGAGTTTCAGCATCCGAGCAGCCCGTTCGCGAGTGTCCGCTATCGCGCACCGTGGCTTGTCCATTCGAGGTGAGATGCGAAACTGTAGCTGGGACGACGCTCTCGACTGGCGAAGCCTTCGTCTTGCAAGCAAATCCCGCCGGCGGCTGGCGCTGCTCGTCGGTGCGTCCACGCCGGCACCGGAATCTTCTCGCAATGCTCGTCCGAGATCTTCGCCAGGTGGCTCATAACAGCTCAGCGCAGGTGTCCAGAACCCATAGCTTGTCGAGCAGCGCACGCGCCGCGCCATCGCCGATCACCGGTGCCGTCAGTTCTATCAGTTTGTCGCTGAGTTCGGCGTCGGACAGTGGCAGTTCCGGGTCACCCTTGCGGTGGGGCTGGAAGTGGGTGAAGCGGCGGCCGTCGCGCAATATGACCTCTACGCGCGCGGCGCGGCGGCCCGGGAAGCCGGCGTCGATTTCGGGGTCTACCACCGCGGTGATGCGCGACATCATTGCTCGCGTGGCTGAATCTTCGAGCCTGGCCGGCTCATAGGCGGCCAGCCGCACGCTGCCGTGCACGAGCGCGGTCGCGACGACGTAGTGCAAGCTGAAGCGCGCCTCGGCGCCGCTGCGCGGCTGCGCATGGCAGGCAATCTCCAGCGCGGCCTTGTACGTCGCGACGTGCAGCCGTTCGACATCGGCGTGAGTGAAGCCATGCCGGCGCTGAAGCTCCAGCACGCCGTCGATCGCCGGGAAGGTGTGGCCGCACCCGATGTGATTCTTGAAGGTGAGCCGCATGATGTGGAAGTCCTGCCCCAGCGTCGCGCCGACCTGCGACCAGTCCGGGCCGGCGCTCATCGCACTGCCCAAACCGCCTTCGCCGTCGAGCACGTTGAGCGAGCAGCGCACTCCCCTGGCCGCCAGCTGCGCCGCCAGCAGCCCCGCTTCGGCGGCGCGGCCCGCGTGCAGTGGCTTGACCATCGTTTCGAGCCGGAACGCCTGCTGAAGGCCGGCGGTGAAAGTGCCTGCGATCGCGAGCGCATGCGCGAAGGCGGGCTCGTCCAAGTCCAGCAAGGCCCCGGCAGCGGCCACAGCGCCGAAACTGCCCATCGTGCCCGTGTTGTGCCAGTACTTGTAGTGCGCTCGGCCCATCGTGACGCCAATGCGTGTAGAGACCTCGTAGCCCAGCACGACCCCGCGCAGGAAGTCGAGGCCATTGGCCCCTGCGACCTGCGCGGCCGCAAGCGCGGCGGCGATGGTCGGGGCGCCAGGGTGAAACATCGCATCGCGAAAGCTGTCGTCCACCTCCGCGGCGTGCGCAGCGGTGCCGTGGATTAACGCTGCCGCGCGTGCCGTGGCGGGACGCCCGCGAGCGAGGCGGGCTGCGCCACGGTCCAGGTCGTCGGAGAGCACGCCTTCGAGTGCCTGCACGGCCGGAGCATTGAGCCCTGGGTACAGCGACGCATACCAGTCGATGACGGCGCGCTTGGCGTGGTGCAGCACGTCCTCGTGGAGCGGCTCGTTGCGAAAGCGCACGGCGTAGTGCGCAAAGACTTCGGTGGCAAGCATCGACGCTCTTTCAGGCCCGTGTGAACGGCTCTAGTCGGGCTTGATGTGAGCTTCGTTGATCACTTTGGCCCACATGGCGATCTCCGATCGGATTCGTCGGGCTGCCTCTTCCGGTGTCGTCGACTCGGCGAAGGCGCCTTGTTGAAGCAGCCTTTCCTTCACATCGGGAAACTGCAAGGCGTCGGCGAGTGCTGAGTTCAGACGCTCGATGATGGCCCTGGGTGTTCCGGCGGGCGCCAAGATGCCGAAGGTCGAGCTCGCTTCGAAGGTGAACGATGCGACCTCTTCCACGGTCGGAACATCGGGGAGCATGGGGATGCGCTGTGTCGTCGTGACGGCGAGGGCGCGCAGTCTCCCCCCGCGGATGTGCGGTAGGGCCGCTGGCACGGACTCGAAGGCCGCAAGGACCTGACCGCCGATGAGGTCGTTGATGACCTGGCCGCTACCCTTGTACGGTACGTGGAGCATGTCGATGCCGGTTTTCAACTTGAACATTTCGGCCGCCAGCCGCTGCGGCGCGCCGGCACCCGAGGATCCGTAGGTCAAGTGCCCCGGCTTCGCCCGTGCATAGGCGATGAACTCCCGCATCGACTGGGCCGGGACGGACGGGTGCACCACCAACACGTACGGCACCGTGGCCACGATCAACACGGGGCTCAGGTCCCGTTCCAAGTCGTACCGGAGAACCTTGCGTTCCAAGGTGTGGTTGATCGAGTGCGAGGTGAGCGCGCCCATCAAGATCGTGTAGCCGTCGCCTTGCGCCTTCGCTACGGCCTCGGCACCGATGTTGCCGCTCGCGCCAGCACGGTTGTCCACAATCACAGGCTGGCCGACTTGTTCTGACAGCCTGTGTCCAAGGACGCGGCCGATGAGGTCGGCAGCGCCCCCCGGTGGGAAGGGGACGACCATCCGCACCGGCTTGGCCGGATACGTTTGCGCGAACGCGAGGCCGGCCGCGTCACACGACAAACAAACCGCGAGGGCCAACGCCTGGATGATGTGTCGCATTGCGGTTTCCCCTTTCCGACGAAAACGTGGATGCATCTTGACCCTGCGCATTGTTTCCTGCAACTATCCAGCTTTCATCAATCATTGAATCTCAGGAAACGCATGGAGCTGAGGGACATCGAATATTTCGCCGTCATTGCGGAACACCGCAACCTGCGGCGCGCCTCTGAAGCGCTGGGGCTGAGCCCTGGCGCGCTGAGCAAGAGCCTGAGCCGGCTGGAGGAGTCGATGCATGCGAAGCTGGTTGAGAGGACGCCCAAAGGTGTGGCATTGACCTCGGTCGGGGCGGCACTGCTGGCGCAGGTGCATCGGCTCCGCGTCACCTTGATGGATATCCGCCGCGAAGCCGAAGACCTCACCGAAGGGCGGGCAGGCCACCTGCGCCTCGGCGTCGGCGCCACGACGGTCGAGGACCTGCCGCACTGTTGTGCTCCTCTCTTGCAGCAAGCCCCCGCCCTGAGCGTGCAAATCACCGTCGCCGACAACGACGTGATGGTGCCCGCGCTGACCAACGGCGAACTGGACCTGATCTTCAATGTCCTCCCCGATTCACCGCATGCCGGGTGCGTACAGGAGCGTCTTTTCGACGACGTGTTTGTCGTCTGCTCAGCCGGCGACCACCCGCTGGCCAAGCGCAGACGTCTGGCGATGGCCGACCTCGCCGACGAACTGTGGACGCTCTCGGTCCCTTCGGTGCTTAACGTGCAATACCTTCATCGCACGTTCCAGGCAAGCGGCCTGCCCGCCCCGCGGGTTGCGATCGAAGCACGGCCGCTGCGCCTGCGCCTTCAGATCTGTGCATCGACCCGTCTGCTCAGCTTCAACGCCCGCCGATCTCTGCAACTCGTTGCACCGCGCTTGCGGGTAAAGGAGCTTCCGGTCGAGCACCTGAAGTGGCGTCGTGCCTTCGGCGTGATCTACCGAAAAGATTCCTATCTGTCTCCTGCCGCCCGGCGGCTGATCCAGCTGCTCAGAACGATGGCGCCCGAGTAGGCGCAGCTGTCAAGCCGCTGAAAAGTTGCGTTTCGCGGCGCTTTTGCACGCCAGGGAGCGGCCTTCATTCGCACCTTCGTCCGCCCGACGGCCCTCGCAGCGAAGACCACCGACTGCAACTGGACGAGCAGGTTCAGGCGCTCGCCGAGCTTCCTGCGACGACGCCCAATCGGTAGGCCGCACTCACCGCCTCGGCACGCGTCGCCACGTCGAGCTTGACAAAGATTGCTGCGAGATGGTGTTCGACGGGGCGTGCCGACCGGCGTAGGCGCACCGCAATCTCCTTATTGCGCAGCCCCGCCGCAAGCAGTTCGAGTACGGCCAGCTCCCTGTCTGTCAGGCCAGCGGGATGCTGGCGATTTGATCGCCGCATGCCTCGAGGCAAGCCACGCACGCCCGCCGCGCAGGCGCTGGCTAGCTGAGCAGTTGGCGCTCAGCGGCTCGCACGCTACGCCGCGGTGGGTCGCAGTTGGACCTGCTCAGCCGCAGATGTGAAAATGTCACAGTTTCTTACCACTTCTTGTATATTGATACGCCGCAAAAGCCAATAAGGACGCGCGATGGAGTCGGATTTTCATCTTCACAAGGTACACACGCTCAGCCCGAAGGCCGCAAAGATCGCACTGCGGATGCTGGATGCTGACCCGAGCATTCCCGTCGAATCAATCCTGGCGCTGCGCCCTGCGCTGGTTGAACGATGCAGCGAATCGGAGTCTTTCGGAACCACCGACTGGATGACGATCGCCGCGATCGATCGCCCCGTCATCCGTCGCTTCACCGAGCGCTTCGAAAGCCGCGAGCAACGCCATGCTCGACTTTGGGTGACAAGCCTTCGCCGAGAGGTTCGGAAAGCCCCTCGTCCCTCGCTTGCCGATACCGCCTATGACTCACTTTGATGGACACATCCAGCGTTGATGTTTGTGGATTCCGGACACGCTCCTTGCCAGAGGCAAGCTCAGCGAGGCTGAAGAGTGGGTAACAAACTTATGGTCACGAAACACACTGGATCGAATGACGCCAAGCGTGATCGAAACCGCCAGCCTTCCCCGGGAACCACAACGGCGCCGAAGGTAGATGGGCAAATTGCGTGGGTGCTTGAAGCCTGCGCGCGCGTCATGCGACCGTTGGTCAGGCTCGCGTTGACCTTCGGCGTGAAGCACGCGCACCTGGAGGGTTTGCTGCGGGACCTCCTCATCGATGAGGCGCGCCGCGCCTGGCTCGAAAAAGGCACCGAGCCGAACATCAGCCAACTGTCGGTGACAACTGGCTTGAACCGCAAAGCGGTGACCGCCAAGGTGCGCGAAGTCGAAGATTTGCTGCCTCACACTGAGATGTCGGGAGCGGCCAAGACCTTGACCTTGTGGATGCAGTTGTACGCCGGCGATGCGGCGTACCAATCCCTCGCGATCGCAGGGGAAGGACGAGCGCCATCGTTCGAGTCCGTGGCTCGTCAGGCCAGCCGCGGCAACGTACACCATCGTGCCATCCTCGACGAGTTGGTGCGTTTGAACATGGCGATCGAGCGCGACGGCCGCGCCGAACTCAACGCCACCGCATTCGTTCCGGCGAAGGACCTGAAAGGGATGCTCGCCTTCCTGGGCGACAACGCGCGCGACCACCTACTCGCCTGCGTGGCAAACACGCTCGGTTCGGAGCCGCCGTTGCTGGAGCGGTCGGTGTTTGCCGCTGGGATTTCTCTGGAGGACTGCGAACGCCTCCACCAGCTCGTGCGGCAACGTTGGGGCGGACTTCACCACGAGTTGACGCAGGAGATGACGCGCGCGTTCGAAGCCGCTGAGGAAACAGCATCTGGCCGTATTCGGGTCGGCATCTACACCTACTACGAAGACGGCGACGTCACGCAAAGTGATGCGCTGGCCGTTGTGCCCCCCAATCGATCGAGCAAAAAATCATGACTATGACCGTATTGCGCAGTTGCCTTCTGGCGGTGTTGACCGGGTTGCTTCTTTCCTGCGGCGGTGGCGGTGTTGGCGGGGGCGCAGCGTTGGACAGCGCCGGCACGGCAGGGCCGACCGCAAGCGCCGATTCGAACCAGGGACACGGCCTGCTCGGCGGCGGCGGCGACGGACAGGGCGGTAGCGCGTCCAGCACGAGCGACGCGACCGGAGGCTCGACGACCGCCGCGAGCGGCGATGACGGTTCGGGTGTCGGGTCCGGTGGTACCGGCGTGAGCACCGCCGATGCGGCCGGCATCGGGTCGGTCGATGGTGCGGGCAGCATCATCGTCAGCGGACTGCGCTACAACACGGACAGCGCCGTCGTGAAGATCGAGGACGCCTCGGCGCTGCAACTGGGAATGAGCGTGAAGGTCACCGGACCGGTGAACGCCGACTTCACGAGCGGCATCGCGCGCCAGGTGGATTCGGCCGCGGACATTCGCGGCTCGCTGTCATCGGTCGGCTTGGCCCAGGGCAGCTTCGTCATCCTGAGCACCACGATCACGACAGATCCAGCCACGGTCTGGGCCGATTCGAACGGCCTCGCAGCCATTCCGCCCGGCGCGACGCTGCAGGTCTGGGGCCTGCCGGCCGCACCTGGGGTGCTCCGGGCGACGCGCGTGGAGCAGCGCAGTCCTTCTGCACCGATTCTCACGGGCACGGTCCAGAACCTCGATGCGACAAGGCGCACCTTCACCCTCGGCGGGGCCGTCGTCGACTACAGCGCAGCCACCCTGACCGGCAGCCTCGACGGGCGCCCGCTCGCAGACGGAACCATGGTGCGCGTGCGTGCGAATGCCGAACTGCCTGGCCCCCTGCGTGCGACGCTCGTGCAGTCGTGGTACCCGGTGCCGACCGCGAACGCGACGCCAGTCCAGCTCGCGGGCATCGTCACCAACTACGCAGGATTGGGCTCGCTTCGGGTGCTGGGTACGCCGGTCGATGCTTCTTCCGCGAAGATCAACGGCGGACCCGCGGGTTCGATCGGCAACGGCGTGAAGGTGGAAGTCGGCGGCCTGATCTCCAACGGCGTCCTCAAGGCGACGAAGCTCAAGATCAGGCATGTGCCGGGCACCGGAGGGCCGGCGTCGTTCACCTTGATCGGGAACATCGGCAATTTCACGTCCCCTTCGAGCTTCCGGGTCCGGGGACAACCCGTGAATGCCAGCGTTCCGGGCGTCGTGTTCGTCAACGGCACCGCGGCGAATCTGGGCAATGGCGTCCGAGTGAACATCGAGGGCGAGCAAGTCGTCGATGGCGTGCTGACCGCAACGCGCGTAGGTTTCGAGTGACGGCATCGGGCCGGTGAGGCCGAATACACGGCGAGGGAGTGCGTCCGACCATGACCCCGGACAACGATCCCAACGCCGTGCTGTGGGCCAACGAGTGTTGAACAGCAAAGCATGCTGTGCATCCATCGCCTATTGAAGGCTGCAAGGCCGAGCGCACCGCCTGCATCAACTGTTGAGGGCCCCTAACTCCGCTTGACGGTTCGAAGGCTTCACATTGATCCACTTGCAGCATGCGCGCGTGAAATCTCGAGGCGAAGAGAGACGACCACGACCGCAAATTGTCTGCGTCGCCGCACTAGCAGAGTTCGTTGAGCGGCCAGCGCAACTCGTTGACTTGGCTAGCGGCTTTAGCTGACTTCAACACCATGTGCGCGCCCACATGCGGGCGCAGAGCGGGCCTCTGCAGGGTCGTCGACTACGCCGACCGCTCCTTGACGATCGACTTCGGCGGCTTGTCGATGCGCAGACCCTTGGGGGATGGTGAACGGGAAGCTGTAGGCGCTGCGCTGGGTGCTTGGCGAAGATTGGGACGAGCTGTACAACGTAACCCCACGGCGGCCGTGTAAGGGCGGCATTCGCCGGTGTTAGGGCAAGGCCGTCGCCCTATAACAAAGTTATACGGCCGAGAATCTCGGAGTACATTGCGGCGCCGCCCGCTTCATCGAGGTTCGGTGCAGCTAGCGGTGCTAACGTTCATTCTCAAATGCCGAAGCGACGGGACAGCAAGCTTTTCGGAAGTCCGCTGACCGAGGCGATCGAGACTGAGTCCACTCGCTGATGAGAGCCCGCATCAGGCCTCGCGCTCCTCGATCCAGTGCGTGCCCTTGCCGTAGATTTCGTTGGCGTCGACGATGTCCTGCTTCAAGCATCTGACGGTTCTCAGGCGTATCGGGATGCCACAACCCGCCGCACGGGCGCCTGGGTGCGCTTTCTACGGTCTTGGGAACAGAGGATCGCATGCGAAGGGCCGCATTTAGTCCGGGCAGCTCCCGGCCGTCGTGCGCTTGACAGAGGTGCGGCCCGTGGCGCTGATCTTGATAACGCGCTCCTGGCTTCCGGCCGAGGGGCTGGCGCTGCAGATCGTGATGCTGGCCTGGCTGGCGCCGACGCCGGTCGCTTCGAATGTCAGGGCATTCGCTCCGCTGGCTTCGCGCAGCCGGTAGCCAGCGGCCGCGGCCGGCTGCTGTTGCAATACGGCGGTGCCGCTCAGAACGATCCAGCCGCTTTCCCATTGGTTCGAGCTGCTGCAGCTGCTGCCGTTGCTGGTTGCGCAGAGCGTCACCGGCGCATTGCGCTTGATCGCTTCGCTGCGCGCAAGCTGGCTGCCCGCCAGCAGCGCGGTGGCGTACGAATTCAGCCGATTGGAAAAACGGACGGCCTCAAAAGAAGGAACAGCGATCGACAGCAGGATCGCCAGAATGGTGACGGTCACCATCAGCTCGACCAAGGTGAAGCCGCGCGAGGCGCGTGGTCCCTGCTGCGTGCGCACGGCCGCGCGAGAGGCCATCATGGTGATTCCTTTCATCTACTTCTGGATGAACCAGTAGACCCGCCCCTTGGGTTGGCGAAAGGCCGCTTTCGGCGTCGTCCCCTTGGGGCTCAGGAAGGAATCCGGGTTGGCGCCGATCACGACGTCGCGGATGCTGCCGTCGTCCAGTTGCACCCGCCCCACCACGGGCGAAGGTGCGAGACCGCCGCCGACCACGTTCTGGAAACGCGTGCGTCCCTGCGGCGCGGCATTGGCATAGGAGACGTTGTAGACGTTGGCCGTTCCCAGATCGGCTCTGCACGACTGGCGCACGCTCGGATCGGTCGGGATGTGGGTATTGAAAGTCGTGGTGCCGTACGCCGTGACCGACGCGGACACCACCTGCTCGCCGCCCATGAGCGCCAGATGCCAGCCCTTCTTGGAAGCCAGCTGTGTCGACGTCGGCGTCGATGCGCCGGTGATTGCGAGCAGAGAGTCGTTGCACATCACTGCGCTGCCGCCGCAGCGATCCGATTCGGAACTCAGCCACGCGGTATCGGTGGGCTTGTCCACCAGCATGAAGAAACGGTTGGCCACGCCGAGCGCCGAGCTGTAGGAGCGCAGCGGCTTTTCCCGGTCGCCCGAGCCCAGCAGGAGCACGTACACGCCGTTGTCTTCCACCACGTCGATTCCGAACATGAATTTCCGATTGGCGGTGCAGGTGTCGACCGTATCGCACCCCAGCGAGGCGATCTTGGTCATGCTCCAGTTCACCGGCGCAGCATCTCCGATGGCGATGCGATAGACATTGCCCCCCAGATCCGCGACATAGGCGATCTTGGCCAGGTTCAGGTTGTCATTGATCACCGCGATCTCACCGCTCACCGCGCGGTCGGTGCTGAATGTCTTCAGGACATCGCCCGACCGGGCATCCAGCACATAGATCCTGTTGCCCTTGGTGCCCGAGGCACAGCTATTGGGGTCTGCGTCTTCGCACTTGTCGTAGCCGCCGCCGAACATCAGCAGGGGCATGCTGCCGCTGCCATAGCCAGACGACTTCAGCACCTTGGGTGCCGACCAGGTCTGTCCGATCGCTTCGAGGCCGGTGTCGCAGCCGGTGTCGTTGCTCTGATTCGGGCAGCCTTTGCGCCACTTGAGCGAGGGTGCGGCAGGGTCCGACACGTCGAAGGAATAGAGCAGGCGGCCGCCCCGGCGCATGCTGGCGAAGAGCCAGGCGTCGTTGCCCTGACGGTAGGCAGACACCGCGCCGTCCATGCCGTAGGTCTTGGGGGCGGTACTCCCCGCGCTGACCGGAATACCCGGATAGCTAATGCGCGTGCTGTTGTCGCGCAAACGCTTGAGGCTGCCGTAGAACTCCGGCGGAATGAAAGACCACAGCTCGCTGCCGGCCGCGGCGGCGCCGATCGCAGCGCTGCGGTTGCCGTTGATCGCGCGCAGGGCACCATCGTTGCCGCCGTAGAACACCACCACCTGCGGCTGCGCATCGGTGCCGTAGTTGATTGCCACCGGACGGGAGTGCACGACATCTCCGTGGACCGAGGCGCGCATGGCGGTCGACGTCTTGGGGGCGCCGGCCGCATCGGTTCTTTCGTCGCCCTTGTTGTCCTCGCCGCGGGCCCAGTTGATCAAGGCGGTCCGCTCCGCGTCCGTCTGGGCCCCCAGCGCCGACGTGGTGATGCTGGTGTTGGCGTCGACGAAATTGGTCAGTGCCGAACAGGCGCCCGGTGCGCATGTCTTGACGTTGCGGTCGGCCACCGCCATGTGCCGCAGCACATAGCCCTGGGCCCCCTTTTCCACAACGTTCCCGTCCGGGCTGTCGGCGGCCTCCTTGCCGAGACAATCGCCGGATGGACGGAAGCTCCAGTAGCTGTCGGTGTCGCTGGGCAGCGGCGTCCAATAGCTTCGCGCGCAGGGCGCCACAAAGCCGGTCTGGTTGTTGATCGCATTGGCCCCTGCCGCATCCTGCAGGATCAGCTGGTTGTTGCTGTCCAGACCCAGCCTGTATTGCTTGAGGTTGCCGTTCCATCGCGAGTATGCGTCTTCGTCAGGGCGGAACATGCCGACGAACACCTGGTTCAGGTAGGTTCCCTGGGTGTTGACGCTCACCGGCAGGCTGACCGACGAGAAGACGCTGTTGACCGACTGGATCTTGCTGAAGATGTCGTCGAGCGCTCCGCCCAGCGCTGCGCCCAGATCAGGGCTGCTCGCGAGATCGTAGTACTCGCCCTTGCTCTGCACGGCCATGCTCTTGAGCAAGGCCGTCCATCCGGGACCCTGGCCTCCGGTCGCCATTGCGGCTTCGATCGTGTAGACCTTGACGCCCATGTTGGCTTGCAGAAACCTGGCCCATTCGTCGGCCGTGTTGTCCTGTGATCCGCTGGGACTCAGCGGAATCGCCGTGGCGTCGCCGCCCGCCGTGCGAAGCGCGTCGCTCGATATCTTGCCGTCGCTCGTATTGTCCTGAGCGGCGCCGTTGCTGATGTAGATGACGTAGGTGCCGATGCAGTTAGTCGTGCTGGGACCGCTGTAGGTGGAGCTGTTGATTGCGGCCAGTGCGTTGCCGGCGAGCGCGTAGACCGCCTTGGACGCGGCCGTGCCCGACACGTTGCCCGCATAGTCCGTCTTGAGTTTGTTGTTGCCCGCCAGCGGTGCGCCGCTGCTCAGATAGCGATAGACCTCCGCCATCGTCTTGCCAGCCTTGCCGCCGTTCGACTTGTCGGCCAGCTTGTCGAGATTGCGCACGAGGGCTCCATATTTGACCTTGGTGCCGTCGTCCAGCAGTCGGACTGCGGCTCGCACGTAGCCGCCATCCGTGTTCGAATTGCTGCCCCCGGTTTCCGAGAACATCATCAGACCGACGCGAAACTTGTTTGCCGGCAGGCTTTCGAATGCCTTCGCCAAGGCCGTCATCTCCGCGGTAAATGGCTGGTTCCAGTTGGCCGTGTTGTCCAGCACGAACAGCACATTCGGTGCTTCCGTGACGGTCTGGTTGTAGCCGGTGAAAAGATCGATGTCTTCGGCCCATGCCGAAGACAACTGCATCAGCATCAGCAGCAGGGCGGCCCACAACGGCCTGAGGAAGTTGGCTTTTTTCATGGGAATGTGACCTGTTTTTGATGCTCGATAGACGGCGCGGTCGCGGGTGCTAAGGACACAGCGCTTCGAACTGCGCCTTGCTCAGCAGAACGCGCACGCCCTGCCGCACGGCGGTGGCGGTGCCGCTCGCGGCATCCGTCACCGTGGTATTGATGTCCCACACGGAGTTGTATTGATCGGGCACTGCTGCCAGACCCGACCCGCTGCTGGAGCCGCCGCCCGTGATGCCGCCGGGACCGGCAGCGCCGCCCCCGCCTGTGTCCGTGGCCTTGGTCGCACGGACGCAGGTGGGCGCGGCAACCTGCACCGTGTAGTCCGTCGTGCCATCGTTGTTGATATCCATCAGGCTGACGGTGGCAGCCGGCGCAACCAGCGAGGGCGTGCCATCGGTGTTCGGCAGCAGCAGGGAGCTGGCAACCTCTTCGATGGCACGATTGCCCGCGGCAACGGCCTCGTTGCGTGTCTGCAGGTTTCCCGTGGCCTTGAGGTTGCTGTTGCTCAGCGTGAAAGCGGCGGTCACGGTCAGCGTGATCAGCACCAGCATGATCAGCCCCACGATCAGCGCGGCGCCGCGCTGCCTGGCTTGCGGGCGCGTCATGCGTTTCACGGCGTCTCCCTTCGTCCGGCGACGTTGTTCAATCGGATGGTGGTGGTGAATGCATGCCGCTTGTAGGCGTCGTTGAACGGGCCCAGCGTCGCGGCGCCGAGGTTGTAGCTGCGCGTGTCACTGTGGCCCGGCGAAGGTTCGTTGCTGCGCGCCAGCACGAAGAGCTTGACCGCAACGACATTCACGAGTTGTTCGGCCGTGCAGGGCGCCACCGCGTTGCAATGCACGAATGCACCGTCCGGGCTGCCGTCGCCGCGATTGGCCGGCGTGGATCGGTTGGCGGCGTCGGCCCAGGCGACGGGCACGGTGTAGTCGACGGCCGCGCCGGTCTTGCCAATCGTGTCCAGGCCCAGTTCCACGCGAAACCCGTCGATTCCTTCGATCAAGGCAACCGGCGGCTGCTGCGCCAACGCGCCGCCGGACAGGTCGAAGCGCGAGCGCGCAAGCGTCGGCATGCCGTCGCCCACAACCTCGGCGTAGTCGCGCACGTAGTAGATGTCTGCGATGAACTTGCGCTTGGGTGAAGGCATCGTGCAGTCCTTGCGCAGCATGGTCGTGAAGCCGGCGGTGCTGAGATCGAAGGCCGAGGGCTTCTGGGTACCGCAGAGCGAAGATTGGAAATACAGCTTTCCGGCCGTGTCGGCCTCGCAGTTCGGCGCACCCTGCAGGCAGGTTTCCGCATGGCGCACCACCAGAACGTCGGTGTTGGCCTTCTTGTGCGTCAGCAAGTCGGTGCAGCCGGCCGGTACCGTTTCGTAGCTCTGGATGGGCATGTCGAGCAGGCTGCGCTTGTACGCGTCGTTCCAGTTGGCCGCGGTGTAGGCCAGACAAAGATCGGGGGCAGCACCGACCGGCAGGTTTTCCGGCGCAGAGGTGACCGTGAGGTCGTCGAACTGCGGCATGTAGTTTTCCCAGAAACCGGCGTGCGAAATCTCGTTCTCGAGCACGAAGACACTGAGTCGGCCGTTTTCGATCTGTCGGTTGACCCTGACCATCTCGCGCTGGGCGTTGCTCAGGTTGAGGAACAAGGCGAGCAGCGCCGCCACCACGATCAGCGTGATGGTGATCGAGACCATCAGTTCGATCAGAGTCACGCCTTGGAGCAAGCGTCGCCGGTGTGGCGGGCGGCGGCCCATGGCAGGGCGGCGCAGCCGCGTCATGAGAGCGATCCGATCCGCACCAGGGTGGTCACCGTGCGGCGGCAAAGGTCTCTCGTACAGCTAGCGCCGGGAACGGCGCTGTCGTACTGGTCCTTGCCGCAGCTCACGCCGCTCGACGGAGCGGAAATCGGCACCAGGCCCTGCCAGGCCACCGTGATCAGGTAGTCGTTGCTCCCCATGTCCTCGACACAGCCGCGCCCGCCGATCACGGCCCCGAGCTTGCTGGCGCCGGAGGTCTCGGCCGCGCCCTGCAGCGCGTTGCACCACTCCGCCGCGTCGATCTGTTGGCGCGTGCCGGCGCCAGTCGGGCAGGTGGCCCCGGCGCCCAGCGGAGCGCTCACGACATAGCTGGCCGCCATACGACGGTTGATCGTGATGCGGGCGGCCATGTCGTTGAGAAGGATGAGCGCTTGCGAGCGCTGATAAGCCTCCATCTCGGAGGCCTGCAGCCGCGCATGCAGGCCTGCCAGCCCGAACAACCCGATGGAGACGATCACGAGCGTGACCATGACTTCGAGCAGGGTCGCGCCGCCCTCGGCTCGACGGAGAGGACGGCATGGCTTGGGAACTACCATTTTTCGGGCGGCGTTTTCACGCCGTCGCTATTCAGCGTCAATGCGCCGTCCGCGGCCTGGCTGCCGGTCGGCGTGAAAGTTAAGGTATAGGCCGGGATCGCGGTGGTGGCCAGGACGATGCCGTAGCCGTAGTTCGCGCTGACCTCGGCCGGAAGCACGTACGCTCCGACCTCGAGGGCCGCCTTGTCCGCGTAGTTGCGGTTCGCCAGCAGGAACTGTTGCTGCCGGTTGGCGATATCCATCATCTGCGCCTGCGCCGCCGATCGCTTGGACCGGACGACGTACTGGCGATAGCTCGGCAACGCGACGGCCGCCAATATGGCAACCACCGCAACCGTGATCATCAGCTCGATCAACGTGAATCCATTGGCCCTGCGCATACTTGTTTGCTTCGCTGTCGGCGCCTCGATGCCTGAGCATCCCGGCCGACTGTAAATGTTGCAGAATGTTAGAAATGTGAAGTTATCACATATTTCTGGTGAAGATGAGACAGGAAGCCGTTGTATTGTTGATTTCCGTGCAATCCTGACCAGGTGTTGGAACTAACCCCTTACGCTAGTGTCGGTTTGCCTACAATGGACGAATTCAGCGACGAGCCGGCGCGCCGGCCTCGAGCGCCAAGTCGGCGCGGTCAGCAACCAGGGCATCCACGTGATGGCGCGCTTCGATGCCGAACTCGAGCGGCCGTCGACCTGGTCAGCTTCCGGGCTCTACCAGGCGATCAAGGCGTTCCTCGCGCGCGGTCGAAGGCCTCGATGAAGCCGACGCGAGGCAGCTGAAAGTAGCCTGCACGCACTGGCTGCGGCATTCACGGGTCGCATGCGCTGCAGGGAATCTCGAGCTGTCCCGAGTAGCTGTAGACGATGGCGAGGTCGCGATTCGCCATCGCGAGCAGGTTCGGGTCGCGCGTGGTGTTGGCCAGGTGCATCGCCTTGCTCGCAGCGCGCACGCTCTGGCGGAACTCGCCGGCCTCGGCCAGCGCGACCGCCTGGCTGCAGTATTGATATCCCGAGAGCTTGGGGCTGTCCTGTGCATAGAGCACCGCGCCATCATTGGTGAGCGCGAGCAGCGTGTCGGTGTCGGCGAGCCGCGCCTGTTCCTGCTTGCTGGCCGCGGCATCGGGTGCCTGCTGCGCGAGCGTCCACGGGCAGGTGGCGAGGGCGCCGAGTGCGAGCGCGACAGCGATGAAGTCGCACGCGAATCGCGGCCATCCGAGTTTCGAAATACGTTCCATTCGACCCCCGTGCGCTGCTCTGTCGGGCCCGCCACCGCCGATCAAGACGCTGCGAAGTGCACGCCTTTCGGTCCTCGGCAGCGCCGTCTAAGAAAGGACACTCTTCACTGGCTATCCTCAAGACGACCTAACACGAATGAGCTATTGCGGGAATGTGTTGATGGTTCTGGAGGCTCTGGTGCAAATCGCGCCCCGGGGTAGGCTCGGGCCTTTGAACTGAAGGCGAATCGATGGCGCAGAGGCTGCAAAGCATGGACGAACTTTTCAAGGGGCGGCACTTCGAGCGTGAGGTCATCGTCCTATGCGTTCGGTGGTATCTGCGTTTCAAGCTGAGCCTTCGCGACCTCGTGGAGATGATGGCCGAGCGCGGCCTGGCCTTGGCTCACACGACGATCATGCGCTGGGTCCAGCGTTTCCTGCCCGAGTTCGAGAAGCGCTGGAATCGCTTCGCCCGCAAGGCCGGTCGATCTTGGCGCGTCGACGAGACCTATGTGAAGATTCGAGGCAAGTGGACGTATCTCTATCGTGCTGTCGATCGCGAAGGCCAAACAGTTGACTTTCGCCTGAGCGCCAACCGCGATGTAAAGGCGGCCAAGGCGTTCTTCCGCAAGGCGCTGAAGACGCAAGGGCGACCTCCAGTGACCATCACGCTCGATGGCTACGCCGCGTCGAATCGCGCGGTGCGGGAGCTGCCCCAGCAGAGCTCCCGCTGGAAAGACACTCGACTGCGAGCGTCGCGCTACTTGAACAACATGGTCGAGCAGGACCATCGAGGCGTGAAGTCGCGCATCAGGCCCATGCTCGGCTTCAAGGTCTTCGATCGCGCGGCCGTGACGATCGCCGGCGTCGAACTGCTGCATCGCATCCGCAAAGGCCAGTTCAATCTGGGCCGGCTGCGTACTGTGGGCCAAGCCGCGCCCGCGATCTGGAACGCGGTGCTTTCGGCTTGACCAGCGCAACGCGCTCACGAAGTCGTTCGGCGACGCAGAAAATTTTCACCAGAGCCTCGCCGAGAAGGAGCCGGTCATGAGGGCCTTGTTCATGGCCGGGTCTGTGATTCGCAGACCAGAGGTGATGGACGGTTCCCGATGCTGCGGAGCGGAAGTTCAGGTCAGAAGGTCGAAGGACAAGTTTGGGCCGATGCTGTTGAAAAAAGCTCGAACCGACGGTCACCGCTGTTTTCTCCCCTTGATAGCCGGGGCATGACTGTGGACCTCGCACGCCGCCGCTTCCCGATGAGGGCAGGCAACGGGGCTTTGAGGGATTGCCAACATCGGCGTTTCGAGGTCTGATGCGGATTCGATCACTCACAGGAGGGTCGCATGAAAGCTCCCTTGCCCAACGGGCCCCAGCGCTTCGCCATCAGCCACCACGACGAGGCTGCCTTCAAGACCGGCGGCCTGCGCGACTATTCGTCCTATCGTGATCTGGGCGTGGCTGAGGCGACGAACGGTCTCACGCAGGCACACGTAATCCGCATGATCGCGCCGTACCGGCCTGAGTAGAGCGTCCGACATCACCATAACGTGCAGTTCCAGATGGTCTACTGCCCGAGGGGATGGTTCGAGACAGAGTTCGAGGGCGTCGGCCGGCAGCGGCTGGTGGCGGGCTTCCAGCTGGGTGCAACCACCCAACATCCGCCACACCGTTGTCGGCTGGTCAGACGATTGCGAGCTGCTCGAGATACTTGTGCCAGCTGAGCACGAAACGGTGAACGATGCTTGAGTCAGTGCGACGCCCCGATATGCCAGCGAAAGCTTGGCCCGCGCCCTGCCAAGCCGAAGTTGTGAACTTCTGAGCTCGCCAAGAGCCGATTTCGAGACGGTAGTGACTCAAAGCCGCCGACCACCAGCGGGGCTCGTTCGACATTCCGCGGCACCAACGCTGACCAGCGAAGAGTTGGACTACGGTCGCGCCAATTCCGCACTCACGGCTAGGAGGGGACCGACGTGGAATCGATGACTCTGGCGCGTTTGGTTAGCGCCTACATCAGCGCGAAGGACTCGAACCGGCCACACTTGGTGTCGCGGGTGTTTTCACCGGCGGCTTCGCTCGAGATGGTCGTGAAGACCGACGCGATAGCGTTCAACCCCGGGGCGCACGGCCCGGAGGCAATTGCCGAGATGCTCGTGCGCCGCTTCGCGCAGCAGTACGAGAACATCTACACATTCTGCCTTTGCGAGCCCCCGCCTCCAGCCGCGCTGCGACTCGACTGCGGCTGGCTCGTCGTAATGTCCGACAAGGAAACGCAACAGGTGCGGGCGGGATTCGGCCGCTACGCGTGGGAATGGCGGCCGGACGTGGAGCTGCTGGTGCGGCGGCTCACGATCACGATAGAGCGAATGGATTGCTTCGATCCCACCCTCTGTGCCGCGGCGTTCGAATGGGCCGGACGGCTGCCGTACCCGTGGTGCCCAGTCGGGCGAGTGACTCGCGCGCCGGCGCCGCTCGACTCGGTCGTCAGCGAGGCGGCGGCGTCACTTGAACTACTCGCATCAAACTCGACAGCGGGCAAAGGGTCTGGTCAGACCTGAACAGCCGCTGAACCAATCCATCGCAGAATTCTTGGGAGCGGCTCAGGCGTCGGCTTCGAGTTCTGGCTTCGATGGTCGACCAGCCCCGAAATCCAACAATCCTGGCGCCTGTTCGCTGAGTTCCGGTACGCCGGTCGTGGCTACGAGTGAGGCCTGCAAAAGGCAGAATGCCTCCAATCGCTGCCGGTCGCAGAGCACTTCCAGTACTGGCTCGCGCCCTGGTTTCATTGCTTGCTCTCCTCGATCACGAAACGAGGGGCGGCGCTAACGAGTTCGACGGCCTCGCTGATGATCCGATGAACCAGTTGACCGACCGGTGGCAGATCGTGGATAAGTCCCGCAGCCTCTCCCGCAATCACGGCTGCCGTCTCGAAGTCGCCCGAGGCCCTTGCGGCGGCGTATCGCTCGCCCTCTGTCCCCAATGCACGCATCAGGTCGAGTTCTCGCCCTGCCCAGCGCCGCAGATGCTCGTTCTGGAGGCACCGGCCTGTGAATGGAGCAGGCCACACGTTCCTGCGCGAGATGTCGAAGACAACACTGCGCAGGCTGCCGTCGCCGCTGGCCTCGACGATGCGTTTCTTGGCCGCCTCGAAACCGGCAGCCTCGACCGAGGCATAGAAGCGCGTGCCGAGGGCCACGCCACCGGCGCCAAGCATCAGCGACGCGGCCAGGCCGCGCCCGTCGGCGATGCCACCTGCCGCAGCCACCGGCACGCGAGGGCCTGCGAGATCCGCGATCGCCGGCACCAATGCCAGCGTTCCGCGGCTGACACCGTGACCGCCGGCTTCAGCGCCTTGCGCCACCAGGATGTCAGCGCCCGCGTCGAGGGCCTCCCGGGCCATCGCCTCCGTCTGCACCTGACAGACTAGCTTCGCGCCGGCCGACTTGATGCGTTGCGCGAACGGCCTGGGATCTCCGAACGACAGCCATACTGCGCTCGGACCCTGCTCGAGCGCGACATCCAGCAGATGCGGCTGGCGCGCCAGGCTCCAGGTGATAAAGCCGACGCCGAATGCACGGCCACGCTCGCGCACCGCCGGCGCGAGTATCGCGAGCTCTCGCTTCAGCCAAGCTTCGTCACCGTAGCCAGCGCCCAGAAATCCGTAGCCGCCCGCCTCGATGACGGACATCGTCAGGCGTGCGTCGGCCACCAGATCCATCGCAGCCAGCAGGATCGGATGCTCGATGTTGAGGCACTGCGTGAGGGTTGTCTTGAGTTGCATGGCAGACTTTCGTTGGAGGGATGCCAATACCTTAGTTCCACGTTGGCTTTTTTTGAAACGAATAACTAAGATGGCTGCATTCAAGAACTCAGATGGCAGCGTCATGGACACGACCGCTCTCGCGACGTTCCTGGCAGTGGCGCGGCACGGCTCCGTCACCGCCGCGGCACTGGAACTGCACACCGTGCAGTCCAATGTCACTGCGCGGCTGAAGCTACTGGAGACTGACCTCGACGCGACGCTCTTCCTGAGGCATAGCCGAGGCGTCACGCTCACGGTTGCCGGGCAACGTCTGGTGACCTATGCGCAGCGGTTCACAGCCCTCGCTGCAGAGGCGAAGGCTGCGGTTCGTGACGACGGCGTTGTTCGGGGCAGTCTGCGCGTCGGTTCAATGGAGACCACGGCGGCGGTGCGCCTGCCTGACGTGCTTGGACGGTTCCACCGAACCTATCCCAATGTGCAACTCGAAATCCGCACAGGACCGACGGCAGAACTGCTAGAGCTTGTACTGGCGGATCGGCTGGACGGTGCATTCGTCGCTGGCCCGATCAATCACCCGGAACTTGTCGCGCGGCCCGTTTTTCATGAGGAGCTTGTCCTGATCGCTGCACGAGAGAGCGGCAGCATGAGTCAGCGATTGGATCGGGGCGGGCTGACCGCGATCGTCTTTCGACAGGGCTGCTCATATCGGCAACGTCTGGAAGCCCAGTTCTCCGCGCGAGGGTGGCTGCCGTTTCGTCGACTCGAGTTCGGCACGGTGGAAGGCATATTGGGCTGCGTCGGCGCCAACGTCGGAGTGACAGTGTTGCCGCGCAGCGTGGTCGAGGGTTACCGTGGACAGAAAATGCTTCGGATCGAACCCTTCGCTCCGGAGCCGCTGTGGGTCGACACGCTGTTTGTACGCCGCCGAGACGCCTACCAAGGAGCTGCGCCACGCGCCTTTGACGTCGTGCTCAACGGCATCGCCGAACGTAGCAGCGGGGCGCCGTCAGTGGTCGTCGAGAGCTTCGCCCAATAGGATTGCCTAGTGGACAGACGCTCCGCCGTACCATAGATTCGCTACTTATCAAGTGTGATACCGGACCTCGATTCGTTCGATTCCTCGATCGAGGTGCGGCGCCAGAAGGGAGGGCGCTGAGTCGCTGCGCAGAGGGACGCGAGCGAACGTCTTGCAGGGTGCTGTGCGAAAGTGGAGATCATCGTGCCGTTGGACGTGGAAGATCATCCCTACCGTGAATTCGAGCGTGCCGGATGGGAGCGCGCGGCGCCGTCCTATGCAGGCTCGTTCGAGGCCATAACGAGGCTCTTTGCCAAACAGCTCCTAGAGGCTGTCGGCGCCGGGCCGCGGATCAAGTTGCTCGATGTGGCATGTGGAAGTGGATACATGGCAGCAATGGCTGCGGAATCGGGCGCGCAGGTCGAGGCAGTTGACTTCTCGCCGAACATGATCGATGCGGCGATGAGGGGTTACCCGGCGCTGTCTTTCCGGCTGGCTGACGCGGAAGCGCTGCCGTTCGCGGATAACACGTTCGACGCTGTTGTCATCGGCTTTGGTGTTCACCATTTCCCGTTTCCCCTGCGGGCGCTGGCCGAGGCGGACAGGGTGTTGCGCACAGGAGGTCGCTTGGGGTTCACCGTGTGGGCGCCCATTGACGAGCACCTAGTCCAGAAGGTGGTGGTCGATGCCGTTCGAGAGCTCGGCAACCCGGCGGCCGCCCTTCCGACGGCGCCCGCAGGTGCCATCTGCGAAATCGAAACGTGCCTGAGTCTGCTCCGCGACTCGGGGTTCGTCTTGCCCCCGTCTCGCGCCCAGGCTCACAGCGCCCGCGTCGATCGAATCAGCACGCCAGTTGATCCAACTGCTGACCGATGGCACGGTGCTGATGTCTTCCGTTATCCGCTCCCTGCCGCAGGACAAGAGGGCCTTGCTCACCTTGGCGGTCGAGCGCTCAATTGAACGCTATCGGGAGGATGATGTGTTCAAGGTCCCGGCCGCAGCGATATTGGCCGTAGGCGCGAAGGCATGACGCGCGCCTGTCCGGCTCCGGGCGTAACTCTCGACCACACGTTTCGCACGGAGCCCCGAACAGGGACAGGCAAAAAGCAGCGCGAGCGTCAGCTTTCAGCGTAGCCAATGACGCTCGTGAGAGACCGGTTGAATCCGCAGCCCCTTGCAAACGTACGAATGGCCAAGGGAGCCGTCACTCTGCCACGTACTCCAATGAGAACAGTGGCACCTCGGCTTGCCGGCTCAGCCACACGCCGCCGCCCAACTCCTGAAAGTGCCGCGACAGCCCGTGCCGGTACATCTCTGCACGGTGGCGAAAGATGTGCGGGTCGGTCACGTCCTCATCCACGATGTCGCGCGCGTAGTCCTCGCGCGTCACCGCCTCCAGATACAGGGCGCCCTGACTAAGTAGGCTTAGGTTGCACAGAGCGCGCTTCACATCTGGCGGGCTGAGATAGGGCAGCACGCCCTGGCAAATGACGAAGTCAAAAGGCTTCCTGATTTGGTAATCCACCACCGAGCCGCGCTCCCACCCGTAGCGCCCGCACAGGTACTCGCTGAACTCCACACCGTGGTAGCTGGCCAAAGGGAATTGCCGCACCACGATGTCGCGCCAGAGTCCAATGCCGCAACCCACGTCCAGCACTCGCCGCACGGGCACGCGCAGGTATCGCAGGTAGGCGCAAACAAAGGCGACAAGCCGCTCGACATGCTGGGGGTCCAGCACCTTAGTATTCTTGTCGAAGTAGTAGCGCTGGCAATAGGCTTCGTCGAAGGTGTCGGCAGGAGCTGATTGATTCACACTACTCCTCATGCACCGTGGCTGCTACAGGTAGACCCAGGCCGGACTCTTCCGGCTGTGGCGGGCCCCGACCGGCCAGCTTGTGGCCGCATTCTGTCGGAGCGTCGTCGCGTTTGTGGTCACGCGAGCTTGCGGACCAACAACGGTTCGAAATCCCGCGGAACGCACAGCTATGCCCACCGCCGCACCCTTCGCCCACATGCCCACAGCCTTCAACTAAAGAATCAAAAAAGAAGCCCAAACGACAACCAATGGCCGGGTAACATTCCTTCGTGAGGCAACACGCCGCTCAAGTTAATTGTCGCTGGCCACGCGTGGCAGGTGAAAGGACATCGAGTGGAATGGACTGCTCACGTACGCCGACGCGCGCTGCGACAGATCGGCGATGTGGAAAGCGCCTTCCTGCTGCAGGCCCAGCTGTCGGGAATCGCCCTCCCGGACGATGCGTCGGCTGCCGCCCGAATTGATCTCCACGCTGAGCAGGAATGCGTCTTCGGTCGGGAGCGGCGCCAGCACAAACAGACGCGGCAACTCGTAACGCATGCGCGCGACGCCCAGTTCAGAGCCCCAGCGCGACCTGCTGACGAGCGACTGAACCGCGTCGATGCCGTACTGCGATGCAAGCCGTTGTCCGAGTTGGCAATCAGATCGAAGGGTGTTCGGCATGTGAGAACGACACGTGGCACAGCATCGCAACTACTCGCGTTGGGACGACGCCTTTCAGCGGATGGAGTCCTTCAGCGTTTGGGGCGCCCTCTTTGCGGAATGAACGGCGACGGTCGATTCATCGACTGCGCGCTGCACGGCCTCCAATGCGTTGTTCGCCGCTGCGATTGCGCTGCGCATCACGGCAACCGCTTGGGCAGTGGCATGGCGTGGGGCTGGCACCTTGAAATTCGGATCAATTGCCTTGAGCGCTTCTGGCATCTTCGCGGCGATCATTACCAACGCCTTCGCTGCGCCCGTGGGCTCGCGACGGCCTTGTTCCCACTGCTGCAGGGTGCGCACAGAGACACCGAGCAATTCAGCAAACCCGGCTTGCGACAGGCCCGCACTCTCGCGAGCTGCCACGACAGGGGTGTACACCTTGCGCGTCTTCCCGGCACCCATTTCGCGCGCCGATTGAACGAGCAAGGCCTCGAAGTCCTGGCTGGCTTCAAAGGCCGCCAGCTTGGCATCACTCAGAGGCTTTTTCTGCGGCATCACGCAACTCCTTCAACGTTTCGCCAGAGATCGAATCAAGGTTCGCTTTGGCGTAGATCAACAGTAAAACAACTTCGCCGGCCTTCTTGCGATTGAAGTAGACAATCCGCACGCCGCTACTCTTGCCCGAACCGGCTCGGCTCCAGCGCACCTTCCGCACGCCTCCAGATCTCTTCACCGGGTCTCCATCGTCTGGGTTCTCTGCGATGTAGGCTGCGAACTCGCCGCGCTCCTCCTCTGTCCAATAGTTCGGCCAAAGCTTTTGGAAGGTTGGCGTTTCAACGACGGTCAGCATGTTTGGAGTGTACGCCAATGGCGTAGTTCCTGCTGATAAACCCGCACGTCACCGACGCCACCTGAGTGGGTGCTTCCGAGCTATATGCGGCAGCCCTTTGTCGGCCGCAGCCGTTCGCACATTGCACAAACCAACGTGGCGCACCGCACGTCTTTTGAGCCGCGACTGTTCAGCTCAATGCGGCCTCGCCGCGCGTGGCACACCCCTTGCATGCCGCTCCCTCAGATAACATTCACGCTAACGGGCCGCCGCCTCCATGGGCTTCCATCGTGGACGGCTTCCCTGGACAAGGTCTGAATTTGGACACCGAGAGCGCTTTCGCCGAACTGGGATTGGCACCTGACGCGACCGAGCACGAGGTGAAGGCGGCATGGCGCCGACTCGCCTCGCAATGGCATCCGGACCGCAATGACAGCGCCGGTGCTGTTGCCAAGATGCAGCGCATCAACCGGGCAATCGAAGAGATCCGCCGCGCCGGATTCGGTGCCCCGGCGAACGCCGACGCCGACACGCCCGGCGCACCGGACAACAACACCCCCGACGGATTCGACGCCGACCAGGCTGCGACGGCATCCGGCGCGGCCGGCACGGAACGGCAGCGCCGGACGCTGCACCGCAAGGTCAGGATGACGCTGGAGGAAGCGGCCGTCGGATGCATCAAGGTGCTGCGGGGCAAGGTCACCGACGTCTGCGCCACGTGCGCGGGCGCCGGGCACCAGGTGTTGGGCGGGAATTGCGCTCGGTGCGGGGGGTCAGGCGCGATCCCGAAGCGCTCCTTTTTCGGATGGCCCAGCGGTGTGACCGAGTGCGAGGCTTGCTTGGGCGGCGGCATCGCGAGGCAGCCGTGCGCGGCGTGCGGCGGGGTCGGCAAGATGGAGCCGCGCGGCTACAAGCTGAACGTGCGCATTCCGCACGGCGTGCGCGATGGCGATTTGCTCCATGTCGACGGACGGCGCGTGGGCGCCGAAGGCCCTCCCGCCGACGTCGAGATTCACGTCGAGGTGTCGGAACACGCGTTCTTCAAACTCGACGACGACGGCACCATTCGATGCGAGATGCCGATCGACGGATTCGCATGGATCGCCAATCGGGAGGTCAAGGTGCCGACCGTCACCGGCTTCCAAGCACTGCAAGTGAGCCGCGACCGGCTGTCTTACCGCTTGAAGGGCCAGGGCTTTCCGGTGCAGCGCCGCGGCACGCGTGGCGACCATCTGGTCACGCTGGTGCCTATATTTCCGCAACAGCTCAGCACCGACCAGCAGATCCTGCTCGACCAGCTCTCGGCCACCAGCTCGGACGCTGGTGGCGAAGCATTGGACGACCGCCTTCGCGCATGGAATCGGGGGCTACGCACCTGGGAACGAGGCCTGTAGTCCGCGGTAGCCAAGCCGGCAATGAACCCCGAGCTCATGGCATCGATGCTGCGCCATGCAGATCTCATCGTTCCTGGGGAGGCGCAGCCGCAGCGGAGCGAATAGTCTTCTTCATCGCCAGCAGCAGCTCGTGCTGGGTTTCAGGAGGCCTCCATGTCCGATGCGTCCGCCATCGAATCCCATGCCGCGATGGGTATCCCCGCGAGCGCGGGGGTGCCTTCGCCTGCCGGAACCCTCCTGCCTCCGGTCACCAAGGTGATCGTCGCCATTCATCTGACAGGCGGCGAGTGCCGACGGGACGTGAAATCCGGTCTCCTTGACCTGACCGAACGCGAGGTTCGCGCGGCATTGCCCCGCTCCGCGGTCAGGCGCAACATCGGAACCAGGGATCAGACAGCAGCGACCAAAGTCGCTGTGACGCCGCACAGGAGAAGCTTTCATGCATGACACTGGTCAATCCCGCTTCTTCGTCACCGTCTCCGCGCGCGGTGCCGATGATCTGCGCCGCTTGCAGGTGCACGGCATGGATCTCTTCGCCGCTACGGCGCGGCGCAAGAAGGGGCACATGGCGCGTCCATTCGCCATCGAGGGCCTGCTCGACCAAGCCGAGATCGTCCGGCTTCAGGCCGCCGGCTACGAAGTGAACGTCGACGCGCCGATAGGTGAGCGCTCGGTCAAACCGGACGACACGCTCGAGTTCGATGCATGGCTCGCCCGCATGCGCGCGCTCGCGGCCAAGGACGGCGCGGTCAAGTAGGAAAACGGGGCCCACAGCGCGCCGTCCCGCGGTGTCCACGATCCTCGAGCCTGTCTCCAAACCAATCCAACGGGAGTCCCTATGCCCTACATGAGCGTGGCCGCCATCGACGCGGCAATCGACCACGTGGCGACCACATTCCCGGCGTTGGCCCGCGCGATCGTGCTGCCGGAGCGCTCGGTGGAGGGCCGCGCGATCAAGGCGCTGCGCATCGCAGGGGGCAGCGGCGCGGCTGGCGTGCCTGACAGCCGCACCGGCGTGCTGTTCGTTGGCGGCATCCATGCGCGCGAACTGATCAATCCCGAGACGCTCGTGGAGTTTGCGCTGCGGTTTTGCACTGCGCGAGCGAACAACACCGGCCTCGCCTTTGGCCCGAAGAACTACAGCGCCACAGACGTGCTACTCGCAGCGGACGGGCTTTCCGTCGTCATCCTGCCGATGGCCAATCCGGACGGACGCAACCACTGCCTGGTGCCTGGCGGCTCGCCCATGTGGCGCAAGAACCGGGCGCTCAACACGGGGTTCACCTGCAAGGGCGTGGACCTCAACCGCAATGCATCCTTCCTGTGGGGCAGCGGCATCGGCACGAGCGCCGATCACTGCAACGACGTCTTCAAGGGGCCGAGCGCCTTCTCTGAGCCCGAGACACGCAACGTGCGCTGGCTGATCGACAGCTTCCCGGGCCTTGCATGCATGGTCGACGTGCACTCCTACAGCGAACTCGTTCTCTACCCTTGGGGCGACGACCAGAACCAGACCACGGACCCAAATCAGAACTTTCAGAACCCGACTTTCGACGGCCAGCGCGGCACGCCGGGCAACAACTACAAGGAGTACATTCCGGCGGCCGACCTCTCGGCACACCAGGCGATGGGCAATCGCATGCGCAACGGCATCGCCGCCGTGCGCGGGCGCAGCTACACGGTGCAGCAAAGCATCGATCTCTACCCCACCACCGGCACCTGGCACGACTATGCGTATGCACGCAAGTTCGTCGAGACCGGGCGGCGGCGCATCCTCGGCTTCACCCTCGAGACGGCGCGTGAGTTCCAGCCCGGCGACGCCGAGAAGAACCAGGTCATCAGCGAGACCCAGGCCGGTTTGATGGAGTGCCTTTTCCAGACACTTTGCCCGGCCGAGTCGGTGCAGGCGATGTCGGCCTCGCAGAGCTTCGCATTGCAGGCGATGCGCGAGTTTCGCGACCAGCGCATGCAAGCCTCGGCCAAGGGGCAGCGCCTGGACGAGGCTTATCGGCGCAATGCCGGCGAACTGGTGGAGCTGCTGTCGCACAACAAGCAGGTTCTCCAGGTCGCCCGCGCGGCCCTGAAAACGGCGAGCACACTGGCCGGCAGCGAGAAGGCACGCGCACAGCCGATGAGCGGCAAGCAGGCTGCCGAGATCGGCGAAATGTTTGAACTGCTGCTCGAGGTCGGCAGCCCGGCACTGCGGGCCGATATCGCCAAGGCGCTGGCCAGCCTGGGCAAGTTCGAAGGCGTGGCACTGGATCGGTTGTTCCCGGTGCCCAAGCGCGCTGCGGCTGCGAAGCCGGTCGCGCAGAAGGTGGCGGCGAAGAAGGCTCCCGCGAAGAAGGCCGCACAGACGTCCGCGGCCAGGCGACCGCGAGGGAAGGGCTGAACGTTGGGGTAGCCAGCTCTGGCGACAGTCTCGGGCAGGATCCGAAGGATCTATGCGGCGCTCGACCACGCCATGCGGGCCGAGGTACTCGACCGCTCCCATCACCACGACGAACACGATCAGGGGGCGGTCGCCGACGGCCTCCCACCAGTCGACGTTCCCGGCGGATTCATGCACGTAGTCACCCGGGCCGACCAGTTCGCCAGTGCACAGACGGCGTTGGCCTTCGATGTTGTATGCATGCACCTCGCCCGTGTGGCGGTGCGGTCCCAGTTTGGCACCGGGCCTCAGGCGCATCAGTTCGACCCACCCCCGGTCTGCAGGAAACGAAGCGGCCGCGACCACTTCCCGTCGCCTTCGGGAATCCACGTCGCCTCGTCGTCCAGTGAGGCGAAGGGAAAGACGAACTGTTTGGTCAGGCTCATGCATGGCTCCTTGCTTCTGGCAGCCACCCGGGGAGCGCCAGTTCCCAATGTCGCTTGACCAGGGATCCGCAACTGCGGCTCTCCAATTCGGCGGGGCGCCGCGGCGACATTGTGGTAAACTGCCACAACCTACCACATTTCGCCATGTCCTCAAATTCCATTCGTGTTGGCGCCGAGATCTTCGACAGCGCTCGTGAAGAGGGCAAGCTGATGTCGCGTTCCGCTGCTCAGCAGATTGAGCACTGGGCCCGGATTGGCGCGGCTCTCGAGGCGTGCGGTCTTACAGTGGGCCAGGTCGCCCTTCTACTGAAGAGCCAGACCGAGGAGCAAGGAGATGCAAGGTTGTGGGCGTTCAAACGCCAGCGACAGCAAGGGGATCTCGAGAATGCTCGGTCAGGTCGTGCTACTCAGGATCACCTGAGCTGGTTCTCTGGTGGGAAGGCTCGCAACCTCAAGCTCATCAATTCGCCGTACTGAGAGCGCGATGGCGACACAGCCCATTCTTCCGGCAGATGAGGCGCCGCTGGATGAAGAGACGGTCGATCTGTTCCTGTCCAACATGGGGACAGACATGGTGCTTGTGGGTGGGCAGGCTCTCGCGTTCTGGATGAGTCGGTTCGGCATCGAACAGGACGGCATAGCAATTTCGAACGATGGCGATGCACTGGGCAAGGTGGCTCGGGCGATTGATCTTGGGCAGGCAATGAAGGCGCGCGTCGAATTGCCAGAGAAGACGAGGCGTACAGCCATCGTGGCTCAACTTCGGCTCCCAACCCCAGAGGGGAAGGAGCGAAACATCGATGTGCTGCACAAGCTCTACACGGTGGCCGGGCTGAAGAAGTCTTCTGCTTTCACAAAGCGAGTCATCGAAGACAGTGTCGAGGCAGAGTGGCGGCCAGGGCGGTTCATCAGGGTCATGGATCCCTTCGACGTGCTTGAATCTCGAGCACAGAACGCCGTCGGGCTATTCATTGAGAAAGGCCCTCACGTCGTTACCCAAGCCGCGTGGGCAATTCAAGTGGCCCGCGAAGCCCTGTTGCGCACCGCGGCAGACTCGGGATCAACGGATCGTCTGGGCAACAAGATCCAACGAATCTACACACTCGCGCGCAGTCAGGTGGGTCGGCGTCTCCTCGCAGAACACGGAATTGAGCTCCTTGACGCGGTTGATCTCGATGCATTGAGGGCGGCCTCACCTTCGCACGAAAAGCAGTTGGATGCGGTCGAGAAAGCGAAGCGCGAGCGGCTACGCAAGCGCTCCGCTCCAGCTCCTTGATTTCGTGGAGTGCTTGTTCGCGCGCGTCAAATCCATTCGCCCCATAAAGCGCGCGCCTCCAGCAAATCCGTTGATGGCTTCGGATCCTCTCGATGCTCTGCGCGCCGGACGCGGCGGGTGTCAGGGGCACTGAGCTGGCCCGGACAGCGACCCTCGCGACAAACGCCTGAAGTAATCGTCGACGCTGTCGGTGAGCGTGTTCCCTTTGGGCACCGTGCCGCCCGGTGTGAAATGGTCGACCACGTCGGAAAGGCTGGGGGACACGCTCGGCGGCAGGGCCCATTGGGCTATCTGGCCCGTGAACTGGCCGGCGGGTTTCCGGCGCCGATTCAAGCAGCTGGCAAGCGCCGACGAACGGGAAGTAGGGTTCGAGCAAACGCCTCCGAAGCCCGATCGGAGCCGCATCTGCGATGCCTTCAAGGCCGCAGGATGGAGCGACGGACCTCTTGAAAATCGAGCCGGCCAGTACTATCTTTTCGCCGTTCACCCGGTCAACGAGAAAGGAGATCCCCATGGCCATGGAACTGCTGGGCAAGCTCTCAGCATCGCGCTTGCCTGTCACCCTGCGTACACCTGCAGAAATCGACGAGCTCAAGGCGCTGCGCGCCGCCGGACTGGTCATCGCCCTCACCCCGGACTCCCCTGCCACCTGCAGCGTGGAACGTGGCGCTCAGGTGATTGCCATCACCCGAGAGGGTCTTGAGCAACTCAGCCGCTTCCGGTATCCGGAAAAGGCATGCGCCCGACCGCTGCGCGCGCGCCGGCATTCGACCGGCACTACCGCTTATCCCCTCGGACGACCATCATGAAGACACAGCCATCCGAACAGCGAACCCAACGCATCCGCTACCGCGGTGTGTCCATCGACCTCCGGGTCGAAGAGGTGGGCGGTCGAATCTTCGCGCACGCCGACCTCTTCGCCAAGAAGGAATTCCGTGGACGACTCTCGATCGGGCGAAGGCGCGGCGCGGCGAGCGAGGCCTTGAGGACGCTCGAGGGGCTAGCGAAAGCCAGGGTGGATCTGTGGGCCATCGAAGCATCCGCGCGGGCGGCCGGGGCGCGCCGGCTGCAGGCAGACATGGTGGCCAGGCCGGTCAGCGACTCCCGACCAAAACGAACGGGCGGCTCTGCGGGTTCTGCGGGTTCTGTGGGTTCTGTTTCGCGCCGATAACACCGCGGGGGGCGAGCTCGCGCCGGAAGCGCCCGGGGTGCCCGGCTGGAGCGACGCTGCCCGCCATCAAGTCAGCGCGTCCCAGGCACGGATCCGCCGTTGCCGATGTGTTGATCCTGGCCAGGCCACGCCCGAAGTAGCGCCCGATTGCGATGTCAGCCCGCCCCGAGGCGCTGGCCGCCTCCACCCGCGACAACTTCGCCGATCAACCGAAGGAGCGTATCGGGGTCGAGTGGCTTGACAAGGTGTCGGTCAAAGCCGGCTTCCGAAGCCATCCGCAAATCCTCCGGCTGGCCCCAGCCCGTGACTGCGCAGATCCAGATGCGCCGGCCAGTTCGGTCTGCGCGGATCGCCCGGCATGCTTCGTAGCCGTTCAGCTTGGGCATGCCGATGTCGAGCAGGATCAGCTCGGGGTCGAACTCGCGCGTCGCCGAGACGGCAGCCTCGCCGTCAAACACACACCGCACGCAATGGCCCATCGCTCGCAGCAGTTCGGTCAGCGCCTCGGCGGCATCCTGGTTGTCGTCCGCCACCAGCACGCGCAGCGCGGAGAAGGGTGCCACCTCGCTACCGGCGCCCTGGCTTGAAAAGACGGCAGCGCCTGCGGGAGGCGCATCCACCATGGGCAACGACACGACGAATTCACTGCCGCGCCCCGTCCCCTCGCTGCGCGCCACGATCGTGCCGCCGTGCAGTTCCACCAGCCGCCGGGTCAGCGAAAGACCGATGCCCAGCCCGCCGCGGGAACGGGACAAGGCGGCATCCACCTGCGAAAACATCTCGAAGATGCTTTCCAGCCGATCGGCCGCGATGCCGATGCCGGTATCACGCACCGTCACTTCCACTTGCTGCCCGCGTGGCAGAACGCTGATGGCGATCTGCCCGCCGCTGTCCATGTACTTCGATGCATTGTGGAGAAGGTTCATGAACGCCTGAGCGAGCCGCGTGGCGTCTCCTTCGAGCGCCACCTCCTGGGCGGGGAGCGCTACTTGCAACTCGTGCTTGCACTCGTCGATCACAGGCCGCGCGGCATCGATCGCGTCCCGGAGCACCGAGGCGAGGAGGATGCGCTCGCGATGCAGCTGGATCTTGCCTTGGTTGATGCGGCTCACGTCCATGAGGTCATCGATCAGCCGGCTCATGGCCTTGACCTGCCGCCCGATCAGATCGGAGGCGCGCACGACCTCGGGGGTCGCCGGCCCCTTCAGTCCCAAAAGCCGCACCGCGTAGCCAATTGGCGCCAGCGGATTGCGCAATTCGTGTGCGAGTGTCGCGAGGAACTCGTCCTTGCGACGATCTGCACTGCGCAACTGCGCTTCGCTCGCCTCGAGCGCCTCGGTGCGGTCCAGCACCCGGCGTTCCAGCGTCTCGTTCAGTTCGCGCAGGCGCTCTTCGACGGTGCGACGCTCCGCAATTTCCGCAACGAGCGCGCGATTGGCTTCCTCCAACGCACGGCCCTTGCGGTACAGCTCGGCGAAGACGGACACCTTGGAGCGCAACACGTTGACATTGACTGGCTTGTGGAGGTAATCGACTGCGCCGCTGCCATAGCCCTCCACGACACTGCGCTCGTCGTTGAAATACGCAGTCAGGAAAATAATCGGGATGCTTGCCGTCTTCTTGCGCTGCTTGACGAGCTGGGCCAGCTCGAAGCCACTCATGTCGGGCATGTTCACGTCCAGCACCAGAACCGCAAACTCGTGGGCCATCAGCGCCATGAGGGCCTGCTCCCCCGAGTTGGCATGGACGAGCCGATAGCCCGAGTCGTCCAGCACGGTTTCCAGAACCGTCAGGTTGTTGGGCTCGTCGTCCACGATCAGGACGTTCACCGGTTCGGCCAGCGCGCGTGTCACGCCATGATCCGCACGGTCGGCTGCGGGTAGGCCGGGCGGGGTCGTAGCCATACCGCTGTCCGCCATCAGCGGGCCGCCCAGGGGAGGGGGTTGAAAAGACGCGGACATCGGAAGGCTCCGTCTCATCGGAACAGCCAAACGCGCATCAGCGACAGCAGCTGATCGGTGTTGACGGGCTTGGCAATGTAGTCGCTCGCGCCCGCATCCAGGCACTTCTCCCTGTCGCCCCTCATTGCCTTGGCCGTGAGGGCCAGGATGGGAAGGAGGCGGAATCTCGGATCCCGGCGAATTTCGCGCATCGTCGCGTAGCCATCCATGTCCGGCATC
The DNA here is from genome assembly GCF_051216545.1 of Variovorax nitratireducens. NCBI lineage: Bacteria > Pseudomonadati > Pseudomonadota > Betaproteobacteria > Burkholderiales > Comamonadaceae > Variovorax > Variovorax nitratireducens. The sequence continues at coordinate 18,904 of NZ_JBPJZO010000015.1, read as the reverse complement.
ATGATGTCCATCAGGATCATCGCGATGTCACCGCTGCGGTCCAGGATGTCGATCGCCTGCCGGCCGGTGGTCGCGCTGGTCACTTCCACGTCATGGTTCTCGAGCACGGAAGTGAGGGCAAAGATGTTGCGCGCGTCGTCGTCGACGATGAGCACCTTGCGCCCCTGAAGGACTTCCGAGGAGTTGTACAGGCGTTCGAGCAGCGCCTGCTTTTCCGGGGGCAGCTGCGTGACCACGCGATGCAGGAACAGCGCCGTCTCGTCCAGCAGACGCTCGGGCGACTGCACGTCCTTCAGCACAATGCGCTTGGACATCGTGTGCAGCCGATCCTGCTCCTCGCGGTTCAACTCTTTGCCGGTAAACACGACGACAGGGGTACACGCGAGTTCCGGCTCGGCCTGCAGTTGCTCCAGCAGTTCGAAGCCGGTCATGTCCGGGAGATGCAGATCCAGCACCACACAGTCGAACGGCTGGCGGCGCATCTGGGCCAGTGCCGCAGCGCCGGTCGAAGCCCCCACCATCTCGATGTCGCTGTCGCCCAGGAGCGCAATGACGGCTTCGCGTTCGATGTCGTTATCCTCCACCACCAGCAGCCGCTTGGTGCGCGAAACCAGGAACGCCTTGAGGCGGTCGAACGACCGTTCCAGATGGGTGGTGGTGGGCTCCTTGACGACGTAGGCAAACGCGCCACGGGCCAGGCCGTGCTGTCGCTCTTCCTCCTGCGTGATGATCTGAACTGGGATGTGGCGCAATGCGGGATCCATCTTGAGTTGATTGAGCACGGTCCATCCCAGCATGTCCGGCAGGAAAATATCCAGGCAGATGGCGGCGGGCCTGTACTGACGGGCCAGTGCGAGCCCGTACGCGCCCTTGGTCGCGACAATCCCCTTGAAGCCCTTGTCCCGCGCCAGCCCGAGCAGGATTCGCGCGTAGTGGGGGTCGTCCTCGACGATGAGCAAGACGCAATCGCCCGCTGCCACCGCGTCGCGGTCGTCCGCAATGTGTTCTTCGCGCAGCACCTGCAACGCCAGGAGCGCCCTGCCCGGTTCGCCGGCCACGGCATCAGGCCGGCGCACGACAGTCGTCGCATCCGACCCCGCGTAGTGCAACGGAAGGTAGAGCGTGAAGACGCTGCCCTGGCCGAACACACTCGTGAGCTTGATTTCACCGCCGAGCAACACGGCAAGCTCGCGGCTGATGGCAAGCCCCAGGCCGGTGCCGCCGTACTTGCGGGAGGTGCCCGCGTCGGCCTGCTGGAATGCCTCGAAGATGAGCCGCTGCTTTTCGGGGGCCACGCCGATGCCCGTGTCTTCCACCGCGAACGCGACCACCTGCTGTGCCTGGCGCAGCACCGGATGATCCGGGCTCCACCCCGTCCTGGCGAGTCCCACCCGCACCTCGACCTGGCCTTGGGCCGTGAACTTCACCGCGTTGGACAGGAGGTTCTTGAGGATTTGCAGAAGGCGTTTCGAATCGCTGTCCATCGAGCGCGGCAGATCCTTCTCGAACCGGATGTGGAACGGAAGACTCTTCGCCTCCGCCACATGTCGGAAGTTCCGGTCGATGTTGGCGCGCAGCGCGGCAAAGCTGATCTCCTCCACATCCACGGTGACCGTTCCCGACTCGATCTTGGAGAGATCCAGGATGTCGTTGATCAGGTGCAGCAAGTCGGTTCCGGAGGAATTGATGTTGCGGGAGAACTCCACCTGCTTGCTCGAGAGAGAGCCGGATGCGTTTTCGGCGAGCTGCTGGCTCAGGATGAGGATGGAGTTGAGCGGCGTGCGCAACTCATGCGACATGTTGGCGAGGAATTCGGACTTGTACTTCGAGGTCAGCGCCAGTTCGGAAGCCTTCTCTTCCAGTGCGCCGCGCGCCTGCTCGACCTCTGCGTTCTTGCGTTCGACCTCCGCGTTCTGCTCGGCGAGCAAGCGCGCCTTGGTGCCGAGTTCCTCGTTGGTCTGCTGCAGCTCGCTCTGGCGCGACTGCAGCTCGACCGTCAGCTGCTGGGACTGGGTGAGCAACCCCTCCGTGCGCATCGTGGCCTCGATGGTGTTGAAAACGGCCCCGATGTTGAGTGCCAACTGGTCCAGGAAGTTGAGGTTCACCACCGTGAACGGGTGCAGCGACGCCAGTTCGATGACCGCCTTGGTGTGCTTCTCGAAGAGCACGGGCAGCACCACCACATTCAGCTGGCGTGCTTCGCCGAGGCTGGAGCCGATGCCGACAAAATCAGGCGGGACATTCGTGAGCAGGATGCGCTTTTGCTCGACCGCGCACTGCCCCACCAGTCCTTCGCCCAGGCCGATCGTCTCCGCCAGGCGAACCTTGCCGGTGTGCGCATAGCTCGACAGCAGTGACAGGCGGCCCCCGCTGCGATCCTCGACACTGCTGTGGTACACCGTTCCCTGGTGGGCATGCACGAGCGGCGCAAGCTCCGACAGCAGCATCTTGCCGACCGTGCTGAGTTCTCTCTGCCCCTGCAACATGCCGGTGAAGCGGGCGAGATTGGTCTTGAGCCAATCCTGCTCCCGGTTGCGCTCCGTGGTCTCGCGCAGGTTGGAGATCATCGTGTTGATGTTGTCCTTGAGCTCGGACACCTCGCCTTTGGCATCGACCTGGATCGAGCGCGTGAGGTCGCCCTTGGTCACGGCCGTGGCCACCTCGGCAATGGCGCGCACCTGCGTGGTCAGGTTGGCCGCCAGCAGGTTGACGTTGCCGGTGAGATCCTTCCATGTGCCGGCGGCGCCGGGCACGTTGGCCTGCCCCCCGAGTCGGCCGTCGACCCCCACTTCGCGCGCGACGTTGGTCACCTGATCCGCGAAGGTGGCCAGCGTGTCGGTCATTCCGTTGATCGTGTCCGCAAGTGCCGCCACTTCGCCCTTGGCCTGCACGGTGAGGCGCTGGGTGAGGTTGCCGTCCGCCACGGCGGTCACCACCTTGACGATACCGCGCACCTGTTCGGTGAGGTTCGACGCCATGAAGTTGACGTTGTCGGTGAGATCCTTCCACGTGCCGCCCACACCGCTCACCTGGGCCTGCCCGCCCAGCTTTCCCTCCGTACCCACTTCGCGCGCCACGCGCGTCACTTCTCCGGCAAACGAGTTCAGCTGGTCGACCATCGTGTTGATGGTGTTCTTCAACTCGAGGATTTCGCCTTTCACGTCCACGGTGATCTTGCGGTTCAGGTCGCCGCGCGCCACGGCTGTCGTCACTTCCGCAATGTTGCGAACCTGGGAGGTGAGGTTGGCGCCCATGGTGTTGACCGAGTCTGTCAGATCCTTCCAGGTACCGGCCACGCCGGGTACCACGGCCTGCACGCCCAGGCGCCCTTCCGTGCCGACCTCGCGCGCGACCCGCGTCACCTCGGACGCAAACGAGCGCAACTGCTCGACCATCGTGTTGATGGTTTCCTTGAGCTGCAGGATCTCGCCTCGCACGTCCACGGTGATCTTCTTGGACAGGTCGCCACTGGCCACCGCGATCGTCACTTCTGCGATGTTGCGCACCTGCCCGGTCAGATTCGAGGCCATCGAATTCACGTTGTCCGTGAGGTCCTTCCAGGTGCCCGCCACGCCGGGCACGGCCGCCTGGCCTCCAAGCTTGCCTTCCGTCCCGACCTCGCGCGCCACCCGGGTCACTTCGGCCGCGAAGGCCGACAGCTGATCCACCATGGTGTTGATGGTTTCCTTCAGCTGCAGGATCTCGCCCTTCACATCGACGGTGATCTTGCGTCCGAGGTCGCCGCGCGCGATGGCCGTGGCCACATCGGCGATGTTGCGAACCTGGCCCGTCAAGTTGTTCGCCATGGAGTTGACGTTGTCGGTCAGATCTTTCCACGTGCCGGCAACGCCCGGCACCTGGGCCTGCCCCCCGAGCTTGCCGTCGGTTCCGACCTCGCGCGCCACGCGGCTGACCTCCGCGGCGAAGGAGCGCAACTGGTCGACCATCGTGTTGATGGTCTCTTTCAGCTCCAGTATCTCGCCGCGCACGTCCACGGTGATCTTCTTGGACAGGTCGCCGTTCGCAACGGCGATCGTGACCTCGGCAATGTTGCGCACCTGCCCCGTCAGGTTGGACGCCATGGAATTGACGTTGTCGGTCAGGTCCTTCCAGGTGCCGGCGACGCCTTCCACCGCGGCCTGCCCGCCGAGCTTGCCGTCGGTACCCACTTCGCGCGCGACCCGGCTGACTTCCCCCGCAAACGCGTTGAGCTGATCCACCATCGTGTTCATGGTCTGCTTGAGTTGCAGAATCTCGCCCTCGACTTCCACGGTGATCTTGCGCGAGAGATCTCCCTGGGCGATCGCGGTCGCGACGTCCGCGATGTTGCGCACCTGTCCGGTCAGGTTCGACGCCATGAAGTTGACGTTGTCGGTCAGATCCTTCCACGTGCCGGCCACACCGGGCACCTGTGCCTGACCGCCGAGCTTGCCCTCGGTGCCGACTTCGCGCGCCACGCGCGTCACCTCCGAGGCAAAGCCGTTGAGCTGATCGACCATCGTGTTGATGGTGTTCTTGAGCTCGAGAATCTCGCCCTTGACCTCCACGGTGATCTTGCGCGACAGGTCGCCGCGCGCAACCGCGGTGGTCACGTCCGCGATGTTGCGAACCTGCCCCGTGAGGTTGTTCGCCATCGAGTTGACGTTGTCGGTGAGATCCTTCCAGGTGCCCGCCACACCGCGAACCTGCGCCTGCCCTCCGAGTTTCCCGTCGGTACCGACTTCCCGTGCGACGCGGGTCACCTCCGATGCGAAGCCGTTGAGTTGGTCCACCATGGTGTTGAGCGTGTTCTTCAGCTCGAGGATCTCGCCCTTCACGTCGACCGTGATCTTCTTGGACAGGTCCCCGTTGGCAACGGCAGTGGCCACGTCGGCGATGTTGCGCACCTGTGCGGTCAGATTGGAGGCCATGGAGTTGACGTTGTCGGTCAAGTCCTTCCAGGTGCCGGCGACGCCGAGCACCTGCGCCTGGCCACCCAGCGCGCCTTCGGTGCCGACTTCCCGCGCCACGCGGCTGACCTCGCCCGCGAAGCCATTGAGCTGGTCCACCATCGTGTTGATCGTGTTCTTCAGCTCGAGGATCTCGCCCCGCACGTCGGCCGTGATCTTCTTGGACAGGTCCCCGCGTGCGACCGCGGTCGTCACCTCCGCGATGTTGCGCACCTGGCCGGTCAGATTGGAGGCCATGAAGTTGACGCTGTCCGTGAGGTCTTTCCAGGTTCCGGCGACGCCCGGCACCGCCGCCTGGCCCCCGAGCTTTCCTTCGGTGCCGACCTCGCGTGCCACACGCGTGACCTCGGAGGCGAAGCCGTTGAGCTGGTCGACCATCGTGTTGATCGTGTTCTTGAGCTCGAGGATTTCGCCCTTGACGTCGACCGTGATGGTTTTGGACAGGTCGCCGTTGGCCACCGCCGTCGTCACCTCCGCGATGTTGCGCACCTGACCGGTCAGGTTCGACGCCATGAAGTTGACGTTGTCGGTGAGGTCTTTCCAGGTGCCGGCGACGCCCGGAACCTGCGCCTGGCCGCCGAGCTTGCCTTCGGTGCCGACTTCGCGTGCGACGCGCGTCACCTCGGAGGCGAATCCGTTCAGCTGATCCACCATGGTGTTGATGGTCTCTTTCAAGGCCAGGATCTCGCCTTTCACTTCGACCGTGATCTTCGAAGACAGGTCTCCCTTGGCGATCGCCGTGGCGACGCCCGCGATGTTGCGCACCTGCCCAGTCAGGTTGGACGCCATGGAGTTGACCGAGTCAGTGAGATCCTTCCAAGTGCCCGCAATGCCGGGCACCTGGGCCTGGCCGCCCAGCTTGCCCTCGGTTCCCACCTCGCGCGCGACGCGCGTCACCTCTGAGGAAAATCCGTTGAGCTGGTCGACCATGGTGTTGATCGTTTCCTTCAACTCGAGGATTTCGCCTTTCACGTCCACCGTGATCTTTCGGCTCAGGTCCCCCCGTGCAACGGCCGTGGTCACGGTGGCGATGTTGCGCACCTGCGACGTGAGGTTGTTGGCCATCGAGTTGACCGAGTCGGTCAGATCCTTCCAGGTGCCGGCAACGCCCGGCACCACCGCCTGTCCGCCCAGCCGACCGTCGGTGCCCACCTCCCGGGCCACGCGCGTGACCTCGGAAGCGAAGGATCGCAACTGGTCGACCATCGTGTTTGTGGCTTCTTTCAGCTGAAGGATCTCGCCGCGCACATCGACCGTGATCTTCTTGGACAGGTCGCCATTCGCCACGGCGATCGTGACGTCGGCGATGTTGCGCACCTGCGCGGTCAGGTTCCCCGCCATCTGGTTGACCGAATCGGTCAGATCCTTCCAGACCCCGGACATGCCCTTGACCTGCGCCTGGCCACCCAGCTTGCCTTCGATGCCAACTTCGCGGGCCACACGCGTGACCTCCGAGGTGAACACCGCCAGCTGCTCGATCATCGTGTTGACCAGTCGCGCCGAGCGATGGAACTCGCCCTTGAGCGCGCGCCCGTCGACCTGCAGCTCCATCGATTGCCCGAGGTCGCCCTTGGCCACCGCGCCGATGGTGCGCGCGATATCCGTCGTCGGTCGCACCAGATCGTCGATGAGCGTGTTGAGGGCATCGGACTGCGCTGCCCATGCGCCCTGCGCCCCCGGCGCCGACATCCGCTGGGCCAGCCTGCCCTCCTTGCCGACCGTGACGCTCAGACGCCCGAACTCGGTCGTCAGGCGTTGCGCCTGCCCGATGGTCTGGTTGAACGTCTCGGCGATGCGACCGTCCGTCCCGGCCCATTCAAGCGGCAAGCGTGCCCGGAAATCCCCGGCGGAGAAGGCCTGAAGCGCCGAGAGAATCTGTCGAGAACGGGCTTCAGCCTGATCCTGCAGGAGCGGGTCGGCCGGCTTCGCCGAGCGGGTTTTTGCGGGGCGCGTGGGGGCCGTCAGCTGTGGAGCCTCTGACGAGTGGGTCTGATGATTCATGAGTTCTCTCGGGGCAGCATGCTCGGCCTGGCAGGCGGTCGGTCTTGACGGTTCTTCGGATGCACCGCCCCACGGAAGTTTCGGGCAGCTTTAAGAACTCGGATGTAGGAGGCCTCTGACATCGCGAAGAGGGCGCGGCGGCTTTTGCAAGCCTATGGCGGTGTGCCGCACGACGGGTCAAGGCTCCTGGCGCCACGGACTGCCCGAACCGACCTCCCTCCAAATCGCCGAGGACACCGTCACGGTTAACCTGCTTGGCGCGATTCGGATGGTCTACGCCTTCTTGCCGCAACTAGTGGGCAAAAGCGACGCGGTGATCATGAACGTCACCTCTTCGTTGGCATTCGTCCCGTTACCGGCCACGCCCACCTACAACGCAACGAAAGCCGCCCTTCACCCCTTCACCGAGAGCCTGCGCATCCAGGTTGCCGACGCTTCTCTCCAAGTGATCGAAGTAGCGCCACCGGGCGTGCGAACAACATTGCTGGGCCAGCAAAACGACGAGCAGTCCATGCCGCTGGAAGATTTCCTTTCAGAAACCATGACACTCCTTCGCAACGATCCGCGAGTAGTGACTGGCACATTCACGTGTGCTTGAGAGCATTCCCAGGACGCTGCCGTGCGTGCCATTGGCTTCTGCGAACCGGATGAACTTGGCGCGTTCTACGCCAATTTCCTGCGCCTCAGGCGCTGCAAGACCTCAGCCAAGCGCATCACAGACAACAGCGCGGCGAGTACCGGCAGTGCTTGGCCCCGTGTGAACGCAGCCGCAACCCAGTCGATCGAAAATGTCGCGCCTGAAAAATAGTACTCGATGAGCCAAACACTTCTGGCGCCTTCGCGGAGAACGAAAGCACCTATGTCGTAACACTACGGTTTCGCGCTACGATTTGTGCGTGCGTCAGTGTAGCGCCTGCTGATGCAAACTCCTTCATCAAGGCATCTCGATTCTGAGACGCGCGGTTATTTTTTGCGGCTTCAACCGCCAGCTTCAAATCGCCGATCGTCAACTCAGTACAGTACGCGGGCGTCCCTGGCTGTTGGCGCCAAGAGTCCTTGAGGCTTCCGGTGTCCAGCGCGTCAAACCCTGTTTGATCGACCAACTGCCGGGCCGTCGCCGTTGCCTTCGCATCGTCTCCGGCCACGGGGATCGCGAGACGACCGGGCGAACCTGCTGGCTTCCCTCCCGCTTCCAAGGTCGCAGCCAGAACGGCGTTCCACGCCTTCACCACGGGACGTCCGATCTGTTCTTGGCTCCATACACTTTCAGGCTTTCCGCCGTCTACCTCGGCAATCGCGCCATCGCGAGATGGATAGTAGTTGGACGTATCGATGACCACGACCTCGGGCGCTACGTTCTCGAACAAGTTCGCGAGTTCTTGAAGACTTGCAAAAGGGATCGCAAGGATGATGACCTCGGCGTCGGTAACCGCCTTTTCCTTGGTCACTGGTGTGGCACCGACTTCGTCGGCGAGATCCCGGATGGCTTGTGGCCCCTTTGAGTTTGCAAGCCTGACATCATGGCCGCTGGCTGCGAGTTTGCGGGCGAGACGCGTGCCGATATTGCCGGCGCCGATGATTCCGATCTTCATGTGTATCTCCTTTTGCGTGGTCGCGTGATGAATGGCTGTGCTCTGCTCAGCGCCAAAAGAGGTCGTACCAAAGAGTCGAGTGTGTGGCGGGATGCGTCAGCCTTCCCCCGTCACCGGAGGTGACCAGCTTGACCTGGGTGATGTCCTTGCCCGCCACCCTGCGGGCCATTGAGCATGGCCGCCGCCACGGTAATGGCCGTGCCGCGCAGGTCGTCATGAGACACCAAAATCATCATGCGCCTGCGAAGCTCGCGTTCAGTCGGCGTATTCGCCGGCGTCCTTGATGACCTTCGACCAGCGGACCTTCTCTGATTCCACGAACTTCTTGTGGCCGGCCGCGGTCAAGCGGTCGTCATTCACCACGGTGAGGCCCAGCGCCTCTTCACGCTTGATGAGTTCCGGATCCTTCAAGGCGCTGCGAAGCGCCGCGTTCAGCTTGTCCAACACCGCGGGCGGCGTTCCCTTGGGCGCGTACAAGCCGTGCCAGACCTGCACGTCGAAGTCCTTGAGCCCGGACTCTGACAGCGTGGCGGTGTCCTTGAGCGATGGCAGCGTCAGGCGCTTGAGGCTCGTTACGCCGTAGGCCTTGACCTTCTTGCCCTCGATCTGCGGAACAGCGTTGGTGGCCTGCTCGCACATGAGATCGACCTGCCCGCCAATGAGGTCAGTCATGGCTGGCGCGGTTCCCTTGTACGGCACCGGGGTCATGGTGGTCTTCAAGGCGCTCTGGAACATCAAGCCGCACAGGTGCGACGCGGAGCCCAGCCCTGCGTGGGCCAGGTTGACCTTTGCGCCGTTCGCAGCAATCCACTTGCGCAAGTCCGCGAAGTTGTTGGCTTCCAGGCTCGGCTTGCCGATCACCACCGAAGGGGCTTCGTTGATCAGGCCCAGCGTTTCGAAGTCATCGGGCACCTTGTAAGGGAGCTTGCGATACAACGCGGGCGCGGTTGCCATGCCGATGTGATGCACCAGCAGCGTGTAGCCGTCCGGCGCGGCGCGCGCCACTTTGGCCGAGCCGATCGTGCCGCCCGCACCGGCAGCGTTGTCGACGATCACGGTCTGGCCGAGTGGCTTGCGCAGCGCCTCCGCCAGGTCGCGGGCGATCTTGTCGCTCGGGCCGCCGGCCGCGAACGGGACAACCAGCGTGACCGGCTTGTCAGGGAAGTCTGCGCAGGCCAGCGTGGCCGAAGCGAGCAGGCCGATACCAGCGCCGTAGCGCCAAATTCTTTTCATGGTGGTGTCTCCTTGGGGGCCATCTGCTTCAGGCCGAAAGCGCTTGCATCTCGCGGTACAGATCGGCCTTGCCCTCGAAGCCGATCCCCGGCAAGTCAGGCAGGGTTACGAAGCTGTTCTCGACCTTCACGCCATCCGGGAACCCGCCGAACGGCTGAAACAGGTCGGGGTACGACTCGTTGCCGCCAAGGCCAAGGCCGGCCGCAATGTTCAGCGACATTTGGTGACCGCCGTGCGGGATGCAGCGGCTGGCCGACCAGCCATGTTCCTTCAACATCTCTAGCGTACGCAGGTACTCGACCAGGCCGTAGCTGAGCGCGCAGTCGAACTGCAGCCAGTCGCGGTCCGGGCGCATGCCGCCGTAGCGGATCAGATTGCGCGCATCCTGCATCGAGAAAAGGTCTTCACCCGTGGCCATCGGGTTCTTGTAGAAATTGCGCAGGACGGCTTGCAATTCAAAGTCCAACGGATCGCCCGGCTCTTCATACCAAAATAGGTCGTACTGCGACAGGGCCTTGGCATAAGCAATCGCGGTTTCCAGGTCGAAGCGGCCATTGGCGTCGACGCAGAGCTTCTGGCCGTCCTGCAGCACTTCCATGATCGAGTCGATGCGGCGCAGGTCTTCGTCAAGAGAGGCTCCGCCGATCTTCTTCTTCACGACCGTATAGCCGCGGTCGATGTAGCTGCGCATCTCGTCCTTCAGCTTCCCATGGTCCTGCCCCGGGTAGTAGTAGCCACCCGCTGCGTAGACGAATATCTTGCGATTGGGCTTGCCGTCCCCGTAGCGGTCGGCCAGCAATTGAAACAGTGGCTTGCCTTCGATCTTGGCCACCGCGTCCCACACCGCCATGTCGATGGTGCCGATGGCCACCGATCGCTCGCCATGGCCGCCCGGCTTCTCATTGGTGAACATCGTGTTCCAAATCTTGTGTGGATCGAGGTTGTTGCCGCTGTCGTCGACGAGGGACGACTGATTCGCTTCCATGATGCGCGGGATGAACCGCTCGCGCATCAGCTTGCCCTGGCCGTAGCGGCCGTTCGAGTTGAAGCCATAGCCAACGACCGGCTTGCCGTCGCGAATCACGTCGGTGATCACTGCTACAAGGCTCAGCGTCATCTTGCTAAAGTCGATGTAGGCGTTGCGAATGGGCGAGCTGATGGGGATAGTCTTCTCTCGGATTTCGACGATCTTCACGGTTGTCTCCAGAAGGGGTGAGTGGGAGACTGAATGGTCGGCTACACCGTCTTTTTCGGCCAATGTTCAATTTCTCAACTTCTATGCGCTGGACGAACCGGACATGAACCTGATCTGGCTTGATGACTTCCTGGCGTTGGCGGCAACGGGGAACTTCTCGCGTGCGGCAGATGAGCGCCATAGCTCTCAACCCGCATTCAGCCGTCGCATTCGCGCGCTGGAAGAGTGGATCGGTGCCGACTTGTTCGACCGCAGCACGCAGCCCGCCACGCTCACCGAAGTTGGCGAATGGTTTGCCGGCGTGGCGCAGGAGTTGACCGCGAGGGTGGCCCGCGTGCCGGGGGACGCCAGGAAGATCGCGGAGGCCAGTTCGGTCACACTGCGCATTGCGTGCACGCATGCGCTTTCCATGACTTTCCTGCCGCGATGGATTCGGAGCCTCGAGTCAAGCATCACGCTGGGGCCGGTGCAGCTCATGTCTGACGTCCTTCAGCGTTGCGAATCGCTGATGCTGCAAAGCAAGGTTCAGTTCGTTCTATGCCACGCACATCCTGATGCGCATGGCGCGCTCGATGCAGACACGTACGAGTCAGCCCGGATCGGTGGGGACATGCTGATCGCAGTATCCGCACCCAATGACTCTGGCAATCCGCTGCATCAGCTTTCACGCAAGGGCGCATCCGCCGTACCGGTACTCTTGTACACCGAGGAATCCGGGCTGGGACGCATCATGCGTGCCGTAGTGAGCCGACCGCTGGAGTCGCAAGCGGTACAGACCGTCTTCACGGCGCATCTCGCCTCCGTCCTCAGGACGATGGCACTGGACGGCAGGGGCATCGCATGGCTGCCGCAGACCCTCGTGGAGGAAGACATCGGCCAAGGGCGCCTTGTCGCCGCAGCGAGCAGCGAGTGGGCCGTTCCGCTGGAAATCAGGCTCTATCGAGATATCGAGCTCTTGGGGAAGGCGGCGAATGAATTCTGGAGTGCTGCGATCAGGGAGTGAGCGGCCTCGTTCTTGTTCCTGGTTCGTCGCGACGGGGATAGCCGAGCTAGCGGCGATGGGTCGCTCTATCCCACATCGCGGTCAGTCAGCGTCCAGATGCGGAGGACTGGATTGGACCCAAAGCTCCGCCGGTCGCAACCCGCTACAGTCGGCCAGGACCAGTCATTTGAATGCGGTGGAAATCGCCTCATAGCGGACGCTCGCCCGTTCAACCCGCGCAGTTGAACAGCGGGGGACACACCTTTCATCAGTACCATAGAGGTGGCGATTGTCGGCGTCCTTGCTGAGCTGAGCCGCCTTCTGGAGGTTCGCGCGCTTGATACCTCCTGGAGGAATCGGCGCACGGACGAAGACATGACGGGCCCCTGCAGGGCATACTGAATGACTGCTACCGGCACGAAAGGAGTTCTGTCGTGTTCACAACTGAAGTTCATTTGCCCGAGCTCGCCTTGTTGGCCGGGACCCGCGGCGCCTTGGGGGCAGGCGTGGGCCTGCTGCTTTCCGACAGGCTCAGCGAAGAGCAACGCAAGAATATCGGGTGGACGCTGGTGGCCGTTGGCGTGCTGACCACCATCCCGCTCGCGGCCATGCTGTTCGGTCGTCGCCGAAAGAGCGACGCCTGACTTGGAGAGCCTTGTTCTGCCCGGGCCGCCTTGGCGTCCAGGTGGTGTGCATACTCACGACGGTTCGATGGTCTGGCCGCGCTAGTCCGTAGTCGGCCATCACCAGCCATTCAATATGGATGGCAGAAAGCTGCCGCCCGGCGCCGCTCTCGACCCAACGCGGACCTTGGACATCTGAGGTAGCAGTCACTCGCCGTCGGCCCGCGAGGACAGAGCGGCACCGGTACTGCAGCAACACGCTGCCAAGGTACAGCGGCCTGAGCGCCACACGGTCAGTTAGCCGGGCCACCACCACCTCGACATGGACCGCATATCGGCCGCGACTTCGAGGGGCCTCGCCGATCTGAAACGTGTCGCGGCGTGCTCCTGACGAACGCGGCGTCATGGTGGAGTCACGGCCGGATCCTATGGTTGGCGCTTTCCACCTACCATGGGACTAGCACATGAAGCTCCTGTCGCTGCTCGCCGCCACCACTCTCGCCTTCGTCTCGATCTCCGCCTGCGCCCAGCCAAGTGAACGGCACGGCGTCCGCCCGCCGGCGCCGCCGCTGGTCATCGGCCACCGCGGCGCCAGCGGCTACCTGCCCGAGCACACGCTGGCTGCCTACTGGATGGCCATCGAGCAAGGCGCCGACTACGTCGAGCCCGACCTCGTGATCACCAAGGACGGCGTGCTCGTCGCCAGGCACGAGAACGCGATCGCGATCCTCAATGCCGACGGCTCGGTGCGTGAAGCCACCACCGACGTGGTCGATCGTCCCGAGTTCGCATCGCGCAAGACCTCGAAGACGATCGACGGCGTGACAGTGACCGGCTGGTTCACCGAGGACTTCACGCTCGCCGAGCTGAAGACGCTGCGCGCCCGCGAGCGACTGCCCGCGCTGCGCACCGCGAACACGCGCTTCGACGGCATGTTCGAGGTGCCGACGCTCGACGAGGTGCTGCAGCTCGTCGCGCAGGCCAACGAGCGTCGCCGCGCCGAGGTGCACGCCGGGCGCGGTCGTCCGGCGGCGTGGCGGCCGATCGGTGTGTATCCGGAAACCAAGCACCCGAGCTACTTCCAGGGCATCGGCCTGCCGCTCGAGGAGCCGCTGGTGCGCACGCTGACGCGCCACGGCTACGTGGGGCCGCAGGCGCCGGTGTTCATCCAGTCGTTCGAGACCGCCAACTTGCGCAAGCTCAACCGCATGACGCAGGTGCCGCTGGTCCAGCTCATCAGCGCGAGCGGCAAGCCGTGGGATTTCGTCGCGAGCGGCGATCCGCGCACGTACGCCGATCTGGCCAAGCCCGCCGGCCTGGCCGAGATCCGCAGCTACGCGAACGGCGTCGGCGCCAACACCAGCGTGATGATTCCGCTCACCGCAGCCGGCACGCTCGGCACGCCGACGAGCTTCGTCAGCGACGCGCACGCAGCCGGCCTGATCGTGCACGGCTGGACCTTCCGCGCCGAGAACGCCTTCCTGCCGAACGAGTTCGACGCTGGCACCGACCCGGCGGCCTTCGGCAAGCTCGACGGCCAGATCAAGGCCTTCCTCAAGCTCGGTATGGACGGATTCTTCACCGACCATCCGCACCTCGGCAAGCTCGCGCGCGACTCCTTCGTCGCACCCTGACGGTCGGGCCCGGCGCAGGGGCGGCGTGTCTTCTCGTGCACGACGACGCGCTTGGCCTCCGGATCGACCTGAACCGTCTTGGCCCACCAGCCCGCTTTTTTACGCCCCTTGCGGGTACAGCGCCAGGTGCGGCGCGTTTGGAACGTAACCAGCCTCGACCGTCACGAGCGAAAGCGCAGCGAAGTAGTCGTCGAGGAAATGCTTGCTAGAGCTCAGCGCTCTGCTCAAGCGGCCGCTAGACGCCGCTCTCGCGACCGTCCGCTTGTGGCCGTTTAGCAGCTTTGACGAACGTCAGCTTCTACTGTTGCGTAAGACCGCAACGGGCCCAAAGCTCCTGGTAGCCGACAGGCTACAGTCGCCCAAAACCGGAAGTTGGCCATGACCTTCTCAGTTCTCCGTAAGCCCGGCCTCCAGATTCCATCAATGGCCGCTACTCCGGCCCAGAGCGACTCTCTGCCGCGCCCTCCCAAGCGTTGAATCGAAGGGCCTCTGTCCGAGAATCCGTGACCAGAATCCGTTACATTCCGACGGCGCATTGGTCGCCTTGCCCAACGATTTTAGTTCTTCCAACTCGAGCTTCACGTATCCCCAGCGCAGCCCGACCCCGGTGTCGCCTCCGGCAAAGTCGCGGTGGAAGTTTTGGCAGTGGCGGCCAAGAGCCGACCTTGTCTTTAAAGCTTCAACATCGTCGCGCCACTTCAGCATCATCCATATCCTGCACCACATGTCGCTTCGCCACAGCCGCTGCACCGAACACCACCCTCAACGTCATGACACCATCGCCTGCCTCATTATTCGACGTCACCTTGGGCCCGCTGCGCGCTGTCCTCTGCCTGCTCGCAATGCTCATCCTCACAGGGTGTGCGGTCCATCCCAAGATCGCATCGGACAAGGTGCGTGGAAAGAAAACTGTCACCATCGTTGATACCCCTCCACTCAAGAACGCGGCGTTGATCGGCGTGATGACGCCTTACTTCGACTTTCATTTTTCGAGCAGGACGGACATTTTCTTTTCTGATGCTGACTATGTGATGGGAGGTGACTATGCCGGCGATGCGATCGCGAACACCCTGAACCAACAGTCGGCCTCACCGCCTGCAAGTCGCAGTGCCGGAGCGTCTTCCCTTGTGGCTGCCGGCCTCGTCGGCGCACTGATTCAGGCCAGCGCGGAAGACACGCGAAAAAAGGCACAAGGCTTCGACAGCGAGGTGCGATGGCTCTTTCCGGACTGGAATCCTCAGCAGGAATTCATTGATGCCTTGTTGCCGGCACTGCGACAGCGCGGACTACAGCCCGTGGTTGCGAGTCGTAGAACTAACGTTTTGCTCTGGCCCGCAAGCAAAGAGGACGGGACGCCTTACCGTTCCAAGTCGCCCAACGATGTTGAACCCGCCGAGTCGGACCTGCTGCTACAGATCAGCCCGCTTGCCTTCTGGAATGCCCCAGGTCCTCTGAATGAGTACCGCATGAACGTCTCTGTAGGAATGGCCATGTACGACGCAAAGTCGAAGGCCTTTCTGGGGCGCCAGACCGTCGTCTACGATGGCCCGAGGGGAATGGTGTATCCCCTCTATAAAGGGCTGGTCTCGGACTTGCCATCGGCGCAGCCTAGACTGAGGCTCGCCTTGCTGTCCCTGGTTGACAAGGTTGCAGATGCTGCAAGTGGCAAAGGCCAGGCGCCCGGCCAGTGACCACGAGGAAGGCCCACGAAGTCCTCTAAGGAAGGCCTAGTCAGTATAAGAATTCGAAATTGCTTGGTTACCGGCCGCGTGCCTGATGACGAATAGATTGACCAGGACTACCTCCATGAACAAGAGGCTGCCGTTTAGCCAACGCCACCTGACGAATTGCTGCTTCGAAGCAAGCTCGCTGGCTGCTTCGGGCCCGAAGCTCCTGATAGCCGACAGGCTACAGTCGGCCAGGAGCCGACGTCCAGAGTCGCGGCAGAACCGAAGCAAAGCAAACATCGAATCATGAGTCGACTGAGCCCATCCGACCTCGTGCTCTACCGCGCTGTGGACGAGGTACTGCACTACTTATGGGACCCCATCGGCGTCGCCACCGTCCCTGAGGCTCGAGATGAGTATCACGGTTATCTTCCCCGTGTCTTTGGGATGCTCAAGGGCGGAAGCAACGAAGACGAAATTGCCGAGCATCTGGGCAGCATCGCGACCGAGCGCATGGGTTTATCGCCGCGACCGGATCATGAGCGCGCGATAGCCCGCAACCTGCTGGACTGGAAGGCGGCGGTAAGCAACCAACAAGGCTGAAGACGGCCATGAGCCGTCCTTCCCGCCGCCCCCACCAATCATGAAGAAGTTCACGCACCATTCGTACTTTTCCAAGCCCGAGCAGGACCAGCGGCGTTTGTTCCCGCACGTCTGCTTCGCTTGTCGCAAGTCCTTCAAGAAGCCCATGCGGACCCTAACCCGACTCTGCCCACAGTGTCACGGACCGATGGTGATGCTTAGCCGCAAGTTCGCAGCGCCCAAAATGACCGATGTTGATCAGTGGCGCAAGGTTGAGTTTTTGCTCAATCACGGCTTCCGTTTCCAATCGATGCACGAACAGCCAAGCGGATCACTTGTGCAGTACCCAGCAACCTTGGTCGAGGCAGAGCTGTTCGTTGAACGGTATGCGAGAAGAGCCCGGTAGCGGCCACAACCAGACATTCAGGTGTGATTCTTAACGAGCCTAGAAGCGATGACCTCACCAACGCTGCCCGAACTCAAAGATCTTTTCCTTGTCGCGCGCGAGTACATCCAAGGAAAGGAAACAATTGCCGGCCTCAACGGGACGGTGGGCCGTCTTCGCGCACTCGCTGAAGAACGAGGTGTTCCCATTTCGACTCAAGAGGTGCTCGCCGACTGGACAGACATGATCAGTAGACGATGGAACGAGTGGGGACTGGTGCGAGATCCACTGACGGAGAATGAATTCGTCTCTTGGTTGCAAGGGCAATTCGTTCTTGAAGAGCATCTGAGCGGCTGACATCGGCCATAAGCGGACTTTTAGAAATTGGCGCCATGCAAATCGTCGTCTCATCGCTTGAAGATGAAGGATTTCTCAGATCAGATGTTGCTGATGCAGCGGCCGGATTGAATCGTCTCGGCATTGCCGAGGATTCTCAGATTGGATCGTTCTATCTTCGATACAACGGGCCATTGGCAAGTCAGAACACGGGCTTCGAACTGCTAGATGTTGTTGGTGCACGACCTCAAGAATCCATCGAGGCTGCCACAGCATTGGTCCGTAGCAAATACGGCTGGCCAGAGCGATATTTGGTGTTGACTAGCCTTTTGGGTGGGGGTGTGATGGTCTACGACATTTCGACCGAACAGGTCTACGACGTCGACTTCGAAGGCGGCGACACTCTGCTCAAGAATGGTCAACTCGAGCCTCGCTACCCGTCGTTCCTGGAGTTTCTGCGTTTCTTCTTTGGCGAGGCATCAGCTACCGTCTGACGAGGCCTGCATGCGGCCAAAAGCGGACCTGCGACTCCACCCTCTGATTCTCAAACGATGAGCCAACTCTGTACCTTCGCGGACGTCCGCATCTCCCTCCCCAATGGCTGGGTCGATGTCAGCGACGACATGCCCGAAGGAACACCGCCCACCCTGGCAAAGCCGGAAGGGGTTGGGGCGCTGCAGTTTTCTGTGGGAAGGTACCGTTCCGGCGCAAACCCACAGGTCAGCCCAGACGACCTAGCCGCGCTGCTCAAGGACTTCGCCGACACCCGTTCGCTTGGCGCGGTCGGGGACTTTGAGCGAGGCAAGTCCGCAAGCCACTACGTCGGCGGGACCTTCCTGCATGGAGACGACCTGATTCGCGCCTGGTACCTGACCAACGGCTCCGATGTGGCACTCGTCACCTATGTGGCAGCGGCCGCAAGCGGCGATGCCGTTGCCGAGCTAGCCGACGCGAGAGCGATCGTCAGGTCCATCGACTTTGGCTGAACGTCAGACGGCAGAATGCGGGCCACAAGCAGACCTTCACGGATCCAATTCAATTCGCATGAAAACTCTTGCAGACATCGCGCTCGACCACTTCTGCTTGCTCATGTTCGATGGACCTCTGGACCCAGACGATGCCGATGCGTTGAGCCAGTCGATCCCTGTCTACCTCCAATCCATGTCGCCGGACGAAAGAGTTGCGTTCGGAGCAGCCGCGCAGCGGGCTCTCGACCACCTCACTGCGGAACCTGATCAACACGGCTACTCGGCAAGAATGACGACGTCCGCCGAGCTATTGGACTTTCTCAGGAGCGCGGCGGCTGGCGACATCTACGTCGGCTGATACCGGCCAGTAGCAGACTTTCGTCATGCATCTCCGGTTCGGTAGCCGGTCGGGGAATCGTCGTTGTTCTCTCTCCGACGCCTACAAGTAACATCCGTCGATGATGAAGCTACGCCGCACGATTTCGAAGCTCTTTTTGATGAGTCCGCTCGCGGGCATTGCCCAACCAAAACCCGGTCCATTGAGCTACCGACCCCTGCGTCTTCCGCTGCCCCCCACGCCGGAGAATGCAGCGCAGTTGGCGGCGCGAGCTGTTGACGCGGCGAAGGCAGCCACCAACACTGACCCTGCCTCGTTTCCACGTACACCAAGTCACGCAGCCAGGAGGCTGCGTTCCCTTTCGACAGGGGCAAGGTATCCGATGGCCGTGTGCATGCGCACGCGGTTGTAGAAGCCCTC
>NZ_JBPJZO010000014.1:0-131887 GCF_051216545.1 Variovorax nitratireducens | reverse complement strand
CGGCGCTTGAGGTCTTCCAAATCGTCTGTCATTTACGTTCCCACGTTCATCTATGTGGGAACGTAGGCTGTCAGGTCACAGCCCGCGGCTCAAGGACGTGGTTTATTGATCGCATACTAGAAAGCTGCAGTGGGGATCGTGGGATCTAAGCGAGCAATCTTGCTGATCCGCAACTCATCCATGTAGCCCGCAAACTCCATGTCGCTGTCGTTCAGTCGGTAGAAGTAC
The DNA here is from genome assembly GCF_051216545.1 of Variovorax nitratireducens. Taxonomy (NCBI): domain Bacteria; kingdom Pseudomonadati; phylum Pseudomonadota; class Betaproteobacteria; order Burkholderiales; family Comamonadaceae; genus Variovorax; species Variovorax nitratireducens. The sequence continues at coordinate 131,659 of NZ_JBPJZO010000014.1, read as the reverse complement.
ACAGCGGCTCGTGAGACGCACGTTGCGCTCGGACTGATTGCGGAAGGGCTGCTGCGTCAGTTCATTGAAGAGAACAAGGGGCTGACGTTGGTTCCAGTTGGTGACATGCGCGACCGTGAATCAGTGAGCCGACGCCGTGAGCAGATCAGCAACATCAAAACAACTCTTGAGGCTGCGTCTGCAATCATGGTGATGCAACGCAAGGTGGCTGACGAGAACAACATCAAGAAGTCAGATGTCAAAGAAGGCGAGGGCAATGTCGTCGCCTTGTTCAAGCAAGCCGGCAAGTTCATGTAATCAAAGTCGTTCGGTCTGCGTCGGAGGCTCGGAGCTTGGCAATGTTGGCCTTCGCGTCCTTGACCTTGTGCCGTCTGCCGAGCGTGTCTTCGAACCACAAGTCTTTGATCCAGAATTCATCGTCCGGGGTTGTTGCGTAGAGATCTTGTCGATGCAACCTGAGGTCGTATCGTTCGTGCTCTCCCAAACGGAGTCCGCGCTCCTCGACACCTATGTAGGTGCCGACCCAGTTCTTGTCGCTCTCTGCGCCCGCCCACATGCGAATGACGACCGGCCGCCTTCCGGCGTTGACGATCGTGGAAACAACACTTGGCGCCCCACCTTCCCAGCCTTCAGTAAATGAACTCTTGGTTCTCAGCGACGCGCGGTCACGGAGTCCGAAGTAAGCCGAGAATCCCAGGCTCACGAGCGAGACGACCAACGCGACGATTGAAATTTTTATCGGGTCCATCATTGATCGTGTCGGCAAACCCAAAGAAAAAGCCTCCGCGGGGGAGGCTTGAGGAAATTCCACTGTCATCAGTTTTGACATCAGTGGAATCTTGTAAGTGGGTACTCTCGTGAATCCCCGCATGAAATGGTGCCGGAGAGATGAATCGAACACCCGACCTTCTCATTACGAATGAGCTGCTCTACCGACTGAGCTACACCGGCTAAGCCTGCGATTATAGCCAATCCTCAGGCGGGGTCGTGGTAGCGGGTGACGCGTTCAACTTCGTTCTTCGAGCCCAAAACAACAGCCACGCGTTCGTGCAGCTTGGTCGGCTGCAGGTCGAGGATGCGTTCGCGGCCGTTGGTGGCCATGCCGCCGGCCTGTTCGACCAGCCAGCTAATCGGGTTGGCCTCGTACATCAAGCGCAGCTTGCCGGCCTTTTCGGGCTCGCGCTTGTCCCACGGGTACATGAAGATGCCGCCGCGCATCAGGATGCGGTGCACGTCGGTGACCATGCTCGCGATCCAGCGCATGTTGAAGTCCTTGTCGCGCGGGCCCGTGGTGCCGGCCAGGCATTCGTCGATGTAGCGCGTCACCGGGGCATCCCAGTGGCGCTTGTTGCTCATGTTGATTGCGAATTCCTTCGTGTCCGCCGGAATGCGCAGGTTTTCCTGCGTGAGGATGAACGAGCCCTGTTCGCGGTCCAGCGTGAACATCGCGACGCCGTCGCCCACCGTCAGCACCAGCGTGGTCTGCGGGCCGTAGACGCAGTAGCCGGCCGCCACCTGCTTGTTGCCGGCCTGCAGAAAGTCGGACTCCTGCACGCCGGGGTGGCCTTCGGGCTTCAGCAGCACGCTGAAGATGGTGCCGATGCTCACGTTCACGTCGATGTTGCTGGAGCCGTCGAGCGGGTCGAACAGCAGCAGGTATTCGCCCTGCGGGTAGCGGTTGGGTACCACGTAGATGCTGTCCATCTCTTCGCTGGCCATCGCGGCCAGGTGGCCGCCCCATTCGTTGGCTTCGATCAGCACCTCGTTGGCGATGATGTCGAGCTTCTTCTGGATCTCGCCCTGCACGTTCTCGCTTTCGGCCGAGCCGAGCACGCCGCCGAGCGCGCCCTTGTTCACGGCCTGGCTGATGCTCTTGCAGGCGCGCGCGACCACTTCGAGCAGCAGGCGCAGCTGCGCGGGGATCTTGCCGTCGACACGTTGTTGCTCGACGAGGTAGCGGGTCAGCGAAATGTTCTGTGCCATGTTGTGATCAATCATGAAAGGCTATTGTTGGCTCTTCGGAGAACACCGCGGAACCGGCTTTGCCGGGCCGCTGGTGTTGCCCCCGGCAGGGGGTTGGCGGAGCGACACGAAGTGCGCGAAGACTGGGGGCGAGCCCCATTCAAGTGGCTAGCGCGCGGGTGACAACCTCGTGGGTGTCCTTGCTCAGGTCGGGCCGCACCGCGATGCGTGCAATCGCCTCGCGGGCGGCGCTGCGGTAGGGCTCGGCCAACTTGCTCCATCGGTCGAGCGAGCGCGCCAGTCGCGCTGCCACCTGCGGGTTGATCGCATCAAGCTCGATCACGCGGTCGCTCCACCACACATAGCCGGCGGCATCCGGGCGGTGGAATGCGCCCGGGTTGGCGCTGCAGTAGCTGAAGATCACGCTGCGCGCGCGGTTCGGGTTCTTGAGCGAGAAGTCGGGGTGCTTCATGAGCTGCTTCACCAGCGGCAGCACGTTGCCGCCGCGGTCGGGTGAGCCGGCCTGCAGCGAGAACCACTTGTCGATCACCAGCGCCTCGTCCTTGAAGATGCTGTGGAAGCGCGCCAGCGCCTGCGCCGCCAGTGCGTTGCCCGACGACACCAGCGCGCTCAGCGCGTTGAAGCGGTCTGTCATGTTGCCGGCGTCCTTGAAGCGCTGCAGCGTCTTGCCCGGCCACACGGTATCGCCGGAGGCGCGCGCCGCGAGGCACAGGTTGGTCAGCGCCAGACCGGCCAGGGCACGGCGACCCGAGGAGAGCGGATCGGGGCTGTACCCGCCGGTGTCCTGGTTCTGCTCGTAGGCCACCTGCCAGTCGTCGAACAGAGCGGTGGCGAGTTGGGCCCGCATGCCCTCGCGCACCGCATGCACGCGCTGCGGGTCGACCACGTCGAGCTGTTCGGCAATGTAGGTTTCGGAAGGGAGCGTGAGCACCAGTTCCTTGAACGCCGAATCGAGGGCAGGGTCGCGCAGCACGCTGCGCATGGCCACTACATAGGCATCGTTCAGGGTGGCGGCACCCGCCACATCGGAACCACCGGCAATCAGATTGATGGCGCTTCGCAGTGCCAGCCGTTGCCCCGCTTCCCAGCGGTTGAACGGATCCGGGTCGTTCGCCAGCAGCGTGAGCAGTTGCGTGTCGCTGTAGTCGAAATCGAGCAGCACCGGCGCGCTGAAGCCGCGCAGGATCGACGGTACCGGTTCCCCGTTGAGGCCGGTGAAGGTCACGCTTTCGTTTTCCTGCGTGAGCACCAGGGTGCGCGTGCCGGCCGTGGCCTCGGCCTCGCCGTGCAGTTGCAGCGGCAGTGCGCGGCCGCCCTGCGCCAGCAGGCCGACGTTCACCGGAATCACGAACGGTTCCTTCACCGGCTGGCCCGGCGTCGGCGGGCAGCTTTGCGTGAAGCTCAATGTGTAGCTGCGCGCGTCGGCGTCGTAACTGCCGCGCGCCGCCAGGCGTGGCGTGCCGGCCTGTGAATACCAGCGCTTGAACTGCGGCAGCAGGCGCGCCAGGTCGGAATCGGGGTTGGCGTCGGCAATGGCCTGTGCAAAGTCGTCGCAGGTCACGGCCTGGCCATCGTGGCGGTCAAAGTACAGCGTGATGCCGCGCTCGAAGCCCTTGCGACCGACCAGCGTCTGCATCATGCGAACGACCTCGGCACCCTTCTCGTAGATGGTGACCGTGTAGAAGTTGCTGATCTCGATGTAGCTGTCGGGCCGCACCGGGTGCGCCATCGGGCCCGCGTCTTCGGGGAACTGGGCGGTGCGCAACACGCGCACGTCCTCGATGCGCTTGACCGCCCGGGCCGAGGCGTCGGCGCACAAATCCTGGCTGAACTCCTGGTCGCGGAACACCGTGAGGCCTTCCTTCAGGGACAGCTGGAACCAGTCACGGCAGGTCACGCGGTCGCCGCTCCAGTTGTGGAAGTACTCGTGGCCGACCACGCTTTCGATGTTGCTGTAGTCGGCATCGGTGGCGGTGGCCTGGTTGGCCAGAACGTACTTCGTGTTGAAGATGTTCAGGCCCTTGTTCTCCATCGCGCCCATGTTGAAGTCGCTGGTGGCGACGATCATGAAACGATCGAGATCAAGCGGCAGGCCGAAGCGGGCCTCGTCCCAGGCGACCGAATGCACCAGCGAATTCATCGCGTGCTCGGTCTTGTCGAGGTCGCCGGCACGCACGAACACCTGCAGCAGGTGTTCCTTGCCGTTGCGCGCCGTGATGCGCTGCTCGCGCGCCACCAGCTTGCCGGCCACCAGTGCGAACAGGTAGGCGGGCTTGCGGAACGGGTCGACCCATCGGGCGAAATGGCGGCCTTCCGGCAGATCGCCGTGCTCGACCAGGTTGCCGTTCGACAGCAGCACCGGGTAGGCGGCCTTGCTGGCGCGCAGCGTGACCTGGTAGCTGGCCATCACGTCGGGACGGTCCAGGAAATAGGTGATGCGGCGGAAACCCTCTGCCTCGCACTGCGTGAAGAAGGTGTCTTCGCTCACGAACAGGCCCATCAGCTTGGTGTTCTTGGCCGGGCAGCAGGTGGTGAAGATTTCGAGCTCGAACGCGTCGGGCAGGGAGTCGATCACGAGCTGGTCGGCTTCCATGCGGAACGAGGCGCCCTGGCCATCGACCAGCACGCGCGCCAGGTTGAGCTCGTCGCCGTCGAGCCGCAAGGGCTGCACCGGCACGTCGGGGTTGCGGCGCAGGCGCATGCGGTTCAGCACGCGGGTCTTGGCCGGATCCAGGTCGAAGGTGAGTTCGACCGTGTCGATCCAGTACGCGGGCGCGGCGTAGTCCTCGCGGCGCACCGCCACGGGTTGGGCATCACGCAGTTGCAGCATCGAGTGTCTCCAGAAAATTGGATTGGGCGAGCTCTTCGTAATCGCGCACGGCGGCGATCACGTGGGGCCCGGCAAGTTCGGCGGGGGTGTGGGTGCTGCAGACCGCAACGGCCCGCATGCCGCCGCGGCGTGCGGCTTCGATGCCGAACGGCGCGTCTTCGAACACGATGCAGCGCGCCGGGTCGACGCCGATGCGGCGTGCCGCTTCGAGAAAGATCGCCGGCGTCGGCTTGCCGCTCAGGCCTTCGTCGCCGCCGACGATGGCCAGGGGCAGCGGATCCATCTTCAGGCGCGACATCGCGAACTCGATGTTGTGCCGGTCGCCGGCCGTGCCGACCGCGATCTTCAGACCGCGCGCCACCGCCGCCTTGGCGAAGGCGTTGAAGCCCGCGACCTCGGTGAAGTTGTCGCTGAACATGTCGCGGTAGATCGTTTCCTTCTCGTGCACCAGCGCATCGCACTCGGCGTCGGAGAGCTCGCCCTCGAACAGCACGCGCATGCATTCGGTGCCGGTGCGGCCGGTGGTGCGCGCGAGAAGGTCGCTCACGTCGATCGCGATGCCGTGCCGGCGCGCGAACACCATCCACGACTTGGCGTGCCAGGGCATCGAGTCGATCATGGTGCCGTCCATGTCGAAGATCAGGGCTTCGGTTCGGGTGCCCATCAGACGCCTTGCTTCAGCGAAGCCTCGATGAACACGTCGAGGTCGCCGTCGAGCACCTTCTGCGTGGCCGAGACTTCGACGTTGGTGCGCAGATCCTTGATGCGGCTGTTGTCCAGCACGTAGCTGCGAATCTGGTGGCCCCAGCCCACGTCGGTCTTGCTGTCTTCGAGCTTCTGCTGCTCTTCCTGGCGCTTGCGCATCTCGTGGTCGTACAGGCGCGAGCGCAACCGCTTCCAGGCCACGTCGCGGTTGCTGTGCTGGCTGCGGCCGTCCTGGCACTGCACCACGATGCCGGTCGGGATGTGCGTGAGCCGCACTGCCGAGTCGGTCTTGTTGATGTGCTGGCCGCCGGCGCCGCTCGCGCGGTAGGTGTCCACGCGCACGTCGGACGGGTTGATGTCGATCTCGATCGAGTCGTCGATCTCGGGGTAGACAAAGATGCTCGCAAAGCTGGTGTGGCGGCCGCCCGACGAGTCGAACGGCGACTTGCGCACCAGCCGGTGAACGCCGGTTTCGGTGCGCAGCAGGCCGAATGCGTACTCGCCCTCGACCTTGATCGTGGCGCCCTTGATGCCGGCCGTGTCGCCGGGCGACTCGTCCTCGATGGTGCTCTTGAAGCCCTTGCGCTCGGCGTACTTGAGGTACTGGCGCAGCAGCATGCTGGCCCAGTCGCAGGCCTCGGTGCCGCCCGCGCCGGCCTGGATGTCGACAAAGGCATTGAGCGGGTCGGCCGGGTTGTTGAACATCCGGCGGAACTCGAGCTGCTTGATGAGGGCTTCGAGCTTGCCCGCGTCGTCGGCGATGGCCTGCAGGCCATCGACATCGCCGTCGGCCTTCGACATCTCGTAGAGCTCGGTGTTGTCAGACAGCTCGCTCGTGAGCTTGCCGATCGTCACGACGACGTCGTCCAGCGATTTCTTTTCACGGCCCAGTTCCTGGGCTTTCTTCGGGTCGTTCCAGACCGTCGGATCTTCCAGCGATGCGTTGACCGTCCTCAGGCGTTCGGATTTGGCATCGTAGTCAAAGATACCTCCGTAAATCGACCGTGCGAACGCTCAGGTCTGCGAGGTTTGCGCCGATTTGGTTGATTTGTTCTGCGTCCATGATGGTGTCCTGCTGTGTTCGGTGGCCCGGCTTGATCCGGGGGGCAACCCGGCATTTTCTCACGCTGGGCGCGGGCCCCTCAGCCCTGCATGAATCTCTCGATCAGGGCCGCCACGCGCTCTGGCTGGTCGTGGTGCAGCATGTGGCCCGCATCCTCGACGCGCGCCACGCGTGCGTCGGGCACCGACTGCAGGCGTTCGTGGTACTGCGCCAGCGTGTAGCGCCCCTTCCACCATTGGGTCAGGCTGTCGTCGGCCGCCTCCACGGCGAGCAGCGGCGCGCTGATGCGGCGGTACAGCGCCAGCACTTCGTCGAGCCGGTAGATCTGTGCGCTGCTGATCTTGTGGCCGGGCTCGCCGAGAATTTCCCACAGGCTGCCCTTGCCGTCAGGGCCGGGTTTTTCGCGCGCCCAGTGGCTGGCCAGCCACTGGGCCTTGTCGGGCGTGAGGCGCGGGTTGGTCTTCATGAGCCGGCGCGCCACGCCGTCGAGCGCGGGGTAGGGCTTGAGGTCGAGCTCGCCGCGGTGCAGGCGCTTGAGCTCATCGATCCACTTGCCGTAGCGCGCGGGCGCTTCGTCCGGGTCGGCCGGGGGCATGCCGAAGCCTTCGAGATTCACCAGCCGGCGAACGCGCTGCGGCCGCACGCCGCTGTAGAGCATCGACACGTTGCCGCCCATGCTGTGGCCGACCAGGTCGACGGCGGTGTCGCCCGCGCAGTGGTCGAGCAGGTCGTCCAGGTCGGCCATGTAGTCGCCCATGATGTAGTGGTCGGCACCGCATTCGGTAAGGCCGAAGCCGCGCCAGTCGGGCGCGATCACGTGGCGGTCTTCGGCAAAGGCGTCGACCACGAACTGCCACGACGCGGCCACGTCCATCCAGCCGTGCAGCAGCACCAGCGGCGGCCGGCCCGGCGTGGGCTCGCCCCACGAAAGGACGTGATAGCGCAGGCCGCGCACGGGAATGAATTCGCTTTTGAAAGGTCGGCGGGGCTGGTACATGCGGCCGATCATAAGAACAAGAAGGCGGCGGCGCAGATCCCGCGCAGCTCGGGTTTCCGATGGCCTGAAGCAGGAAGGAGTGCAGGGCGGTAGCATTTCGCCCATGCAAAAAATCCAACTTGGTCAAAGCGACCTGCACGTCACCCCCATCTGCCTCGGCACCATGACCTTCGGTGAACAGGTCAACGAGGGCACCGCCCACCAGATCCTGAGCCGTTCGCTCGAACGTGGCGTCGACTTCATCGACACGGCCGAGATGTACGCTGTGCCGGCGCGCAAGGAAACCTTCGGCGCCACCGAAACCATCATCGGCAACTGGTTTGCGAAGAACCCGGGCGCGCGCCAGAAGCTCACGCTCGCCACCAAGGTGGCCGGCCCCTCGCGCGGCATGCCGTGGGTGCGCGAAAGTGGCGGCATGACGCCGGCGGACATCGTCGCCTCGTGCAACGCGAGCCTGAAGCGCCTGCAGACCGACGTGATCGACCTCTACCAGATCCACTGGCCCGAGCGCCATGTGCCGGCCTTCGGCAACATCTACTACGACCCGGCCAGGGAGACATCGAAGACTTCGATCCACGCGCAGCTCGACGCATTGGCAGGACTCGTGAAGGCCGGCAAGGTGCGTGCGATCGGCCTCTCGAACGAAACCCCATACGGCGTGCACGAGTTCGTGCGCCTCGCCGAGCAGCACGAGCTGCCGCGCGTGGCGACGGTGCAGAACGTGTACTGCCTGGTGAGCCGCGCGCTCGAGAACGGCCTGGACGAAACCATGCATCGCCTCGGCGTGTCGCTGCTCGCGTACTCGCCGCTGGCCTTCGGCCTGCTGACCGGCAAGTACGACCAGGGCGGCACCGAAGGCCCCGACGCGCCCAAGGGCGCCCGCATCTCGAGCTACGAGTCGGTGCGCAAGCAGCGCTGGGGGCGGCCGGACGCGCTGAATGCAGCCCGCCGCTACAACCAGCTGGCGCGCGACAACGGCATGACGCCCACCAAGCTTGCACTGGCGTTCTGCTACACCAAGTGGCAGGTCGCCAGCACGATCATCGGCGTGACCTCGGTGGCGCAACTGGACGAAGACCTCGATGCGTACGGCACCACGCTGTCGGCCGAACTGCTGGCAGAGATCGACAAGATCCGCTGGGACATTCGCGATCCCGCAATGTAAGCAGCAAGCAGCAAGCAGCAAGCAGCACGTCAGCGAAACGCCTGCGACGCAGTTGAGACGCTGGTCATGCACGACCAGCATGCCACCTCGTCGTCAGGCGCGCGGCGTGCAAAGCCGGTGCAGTGCGCGCTGGCAGAATGAGCGACCTTTTTTCCCGGACGGAGCCCACGTTGACTTTTCATTGGCCGTCTCTCGTCGCCATCCTCGCTTCGTACCTGCTCGGCTCGCTCTCGTTCGCGGTGATCGTGAGCAAGGCGTTCGGCATGGCCGACCCGCGCAGCTACGGCAGCAAGAACCCGGGCGCGACCAATGTGCTGCGCTCGGGCAACAAGGCGGCCGCACTCGCCACGTTGGTGCTCGACGCAGTCAAGGGCTGGCTGCCGGTGTTCCTGATCCAGCAGTTCGGCGCCGCCTGGGGGCTCGATGCCGGCGTTGCCGCGCTGGCAGGGCTGGCCGCATTCCTCGGGCACCTGTACCCCGTATTCTTCGGCTTTCAGGGCGGCAAGGGCGTGGCGACGGCGGCCGGTGCATTGCTCGGCCTGAGCTGGCTGCTGGGCCTGGCGACGGGCGGCACCTGGCTGATCGTTGCGCTGTTCTTCCGCTACTCGTCGCTCGCCTCGCTGGCGGCGGCGTTCTTTGCGCCGGCCTATTACCTGATGGGCGGCGGCATCGCTTGGCCGTTCAGCCGCACGGCGCTCATGGCCATGAGCGTGATGAGCCTGCTGCTTGCATGGCGGCACCGCGAAAACATCCGCCGGCTGATCGCCGGCACCGAGTCGAAGCTCGGCTCGAAGAAAACCACTGAAAGAACAACACCATGACAGAACTCCAGCGTTTTCACGTCGGCCCTCGCCTGAGCGAGATGGCAATCCACAACGGCACCATCTACCTGGCCGGCCAGGTGCCCGACGATACGACGCTGGACATGCGCGGCCAGACCGCGCAGGTGCTGGCCATGATCGACCGCCTGCTGGCCGAGGCCGGCAGTGACAAGACGCGCATGCTGATGGTGCAGATCTTCCTGCCCGACATCGGCGACATCGTGGCGATGAACGCGGTGTGGGACGCCTGGGTGGCGCCCGGCCACACGCCGCCGCGCGCCACGGTGCAGGCCAAGCTGGCCAACCCGGCCTACAAGATCGAAGTGGTGGTGACGGCCGCGAAGGCCTAGTAGCGCTTTTCCAGGACCATCTGGTCGGAGTCGCGCCGCATCGAGAAGCGGCCGATGAAACTGTTGCCCAGCAGCACGAAGGGCATCGGCTGTGGCGACACGATCGCGTCGACGTCGTAGACCTCGACGTCGCCGACCCGCACCGACGACAGCCGAACCCGGAACCCTTGCGCCACGCCGTTGGCCGTGTTCATGCGCACCGGCTGGCCCTTCTCGAAGTCGAGCCCGATGCGTTGCGCGTCCGCCGCCGACAGTGCGACCGTGGTGGCGCCCGTGTCCAGCATGAAGCTCACCGGCCGGCCGTTGATGGAGCCCGCCGTCATGAAATGCCCGCGGCCGTCGACCGGCAGCACGATGCGCGTACCGGTCGCACGGCTGCCGCCACCACCGCCCACGCTCACGGGCGAGTCCATGCGCAGGCCCACGCGCTGGCCGCCCACTTCGACCTGTGCCTGGTCAGCCTGAACCGACACCACGCGCACGCCCTGGTACGTTTCTCCGACGGCCACGGTCTTGGGCGCGCCCCCGTTCACGATGAGGATGGCGCGGCTGCCGATCGTGCCCGTGAGCATCACCGAACTGGACTGCGCCGCCGCCCATCCGCCAAGCAACGCGAAGGCGGTGCAAAGCCCAGTTCGCAGAACACCGCGGAACCGGCTCCGCCGGTCCGCTGGTGTTGCCCCCGGCAGGGGGTTGGCGAAAGCGACACGAAGTGCGCGAAGCCTGGGGGCGAGCAACATATCAATCGCGAAAGTTGTTGAAGGTGAGCGGCATCTCGGGCAGATCTTTCTTGATCAGCGCCATCGCCGCCTGCAGGTCGTCGCGCTTGGCGCCGGTCACGCGCACCGCGTCGCCCTGGATCGCAGCCTGAACCTTCATCTTGCTGTCCTTGATGAGGCGCGTGATCTTCTTGGCCTGTTCGGTCTCGATGCCGCTCTTGACCTTGATCACCAGCTTGACCTTGTCGCCGCCGATCTTCTGCACGTCGCCCTTGTCGAGATAGCGCACGTCCACGCTGCGCTTGGTGAGCTTGTTGCGCAGGATGTCTTCGACCTGCACCAGCTGGAAATCGGCGTCGCCGATCAGCGTGATGTCCTTGTCCTTGAGCTCGATCGCGGCGGCCGTGCCCTTGAAGTCGAAGCGCGTGCCGATTTCCTTGGCCGTGTTCTCCACGGCGTTCTTGACCTCGGGAAGGTTGGGTTCGCAAACGGTGTCGAAAGACGGCATGAAGACTCCTGGATGGCACAAGCTGAATGCGACAATTCTCCCATGATCGTGGAGTCCAACGTCCCCCTGCAGCCGTACAACAGCTTCGGCATCGTCGCGCGTGCGCAGCACCTGGCGCGCATCGCCAGCGAGGTCGACGTGGCGGCGCTGCTGGCCGACCCGCAGTGGCGCACGGCGCCCAAGTTCGTGCTCGGCGGCGGCAGCAACATCGTGCTGACCGGCGACGTCAAGCCGCTCGTGCTCAAGGTCGAAATCAAGGGCCGGCGCCTGGTCGAAGAAACACCGCGGGCCTGGATCGTCGAGGTCGGCGCCGGCGAGAACTGGCACGAAACGGTCGAGTGGACGGTCGACAACGGCTTTCCGGGGCTCGAAAACCTGGCGCTGATTCCGGGCACGGTCGGCGGCTCGCCAGTGCAGAACATCGGCGCCTATGGCGTCGAGCTGCAAGACCGCTTCGAGTCGCTCGATGCCATCGCGCTCGACACCGGCCGCGCTTTCACGCTCGACGCCGCGCAGTGCGCGTTCGGCTACCGCGACTCGGTGTTCAAGCACGTGGCGAGCGGCAGCAACAGCTTCGGCCTCGCGGGCCGGGCCCTCATCACGCGCGTGCGCTTTCGCCTGCCGAAGCCGTGGAAGGCCGTCATGGGCTATGTCGACCTCGAGCGCAAGATGGCCGAAACCGGCAACTTCACGCCCGATGCACGCGAAATATTCGACTGGGTTTGTGCGATCCGCCGGGCCAAGTTGCCCGACTGGCGCGTGCTCGGCAACGCCGGCAGCTTCTTCAAGAACCCGACCGTCACGCCCGAGCAGTGCGCCGACATCATCGCGCGCGACCCGAAGATCGTGCACTACCCGATGGCCGACGGCAGCATCAAGCTGGCAGCCGGCTGGCTCATCGACGCCTGTGGCTGGAAGGGCAAGTCGGTCGGCAACGCGGGTGTCTACGAGCGCCAGGCGCTGGTGCTGGTGAACCGCGGCGGCCAGACCCATCCGGTCACGGGTGGCGAAGTGATGACACTGGCCAAGGCGATCCAGACCAGCGTCTATGAGCGCTTCGGCATCCGGCTCGAGCCAGAGCCGGTGGTCGTCTGAAAAAGATCAACAACAAGAGGGTTCGGATTCATGAAAAAAGCAGCAGTGGCGGCCGCGCTGGTCGTCCTGGTTGGTGGCGCCTACCTGGGCGCGACCGCCTACACCAGCCACCGGATCGCGGCCGCCTATGACGCCCGCGTGGCCAAGCTGGAGCAGCAGCTCCCGTTCCTTCGGGTGGTCGATCGCCAGACCGACAAGGGCCTGTTCTCGTCCACATATTCGGGCAATGTGCGCATCGGTTGCATCCCGGACGCCGCCGGCGGCAAGGCTGACAAGCCGCTGCTGATCGGCTTCAGGGATCATGTGCGCAACGGCCCCTTGCCGGGCTTCGCTGGCTTCGGCGCGGCCGTCATCGATTCTGAAATCGTGCTGCCGGCCGAGGCGCCCGAGGGGTTGCGCAAGTACCTGGCCGGCATGAAGCCGCAGGACATCCGCACCACGGTTGGCTATGGTGGTGGCTACCAGACCGCGTTGCGCCTGCCGGCCGGGGATTACACCTTGCCCGAGGGCCAGTTGAGCTGGCCGGAAATGCGGGCCATCGGTGCCGGCAGGCTCGACGGCAGCAGTGCCAGCTTCGACGGCAGCCTGTCCGAATTCGCGTTCCGCGGCACCGACAAGGGCGATGGCAAAGGCGCCAGCTTCAAGCTGGTCAACCTGCGCTGGCAAGGCGCGAACCGGGGCGAGGGCAGCATCTGGCTGCGCCCGGGCACCAGCCGCATCGAGATCGAGCGCGTTGAGCTTTTGGCCGAAGCCGGCGGCAAGCCCTTCTCGGCCCAGGTGGGCAAGATCAGCTACGCCACCGAGCTCAGCGCCGAACAGGATCTGTTGCAGGGCAAAGCCACCATCACCGCCAACGCCACGCTGCAGATCGGCCCTGATGCCAAGCCGATCCAACTCGACCAGATCGAACTGCAGGAATCGTTCAAGCGCCTGCACGCGCCCACGCTGCAGAAGGTGCTGGAGACCTCGATGGCCGATCTGTCGGCCTGCGGCGCGGAGGGTGCGCCGGCAGTCGATGCGGCCGCCCGCGGCCAGGAGATGCTGCGCATGTTGGCGCAACTGCTGCCGTACGCACCCGAGCTCTCGGTCGACAAGCTGGCCGTCGGCTATGAAGGCCAGCGCGGTGAACTGTCCTATGCAGTCAGCGCACCGGGGCTGACCGCCCAGGACATCGAAACGCCCGGCGCCTTGCAGGGCAAGTTGCAGCAGAACCTGGTGTTGCGGGCCAATGCCAGGCTGCCCGCAGCCTGGATCGAGCAGCTCGGCGCGCAGCAGCAGGTGGCGCAGGCCGACACCATGCTCGACCTGGCCGTCGGCAAGGGCTTCGTGGTGCGCGATGGCGACCATGTGACGAGCAGCGTGGTCGTCGAGCGCGGCGCCATCCTGGTCAATGGCAAGCCCTTCGGCGCGCACTGAGCGCTTGGCACCATGCCGTTGCCCTGGCCCGAACTCAACTTTCGTCGGCGCATCGCGCTGCTGGTGTGGTCGCGCAGGGCGTTGTGGTTGCCCGGCATCGGCGCACTGCTGCTGTGGGGAACCAGCTTCGCCTTCTGGCTCACGGTCGTCTTCGCCGTGCTGCTGTCGGGCGCATTGAAGGCCTGGGAAACCAGCCTGCGCCGTCAGTTCATTCGCGAGGCCGAGTTTCCGCGCTTCATCGCGGGCAAGCTGGTCGCGGCCTATCCGCAGCTCACGCTGCGCGACACCGACCTGGTGCTGCGCGGGCTGCGCCAGTTTTTCATGGCGCACCTGCGCTCGGGCCGCAAGTTCGTGGCGATGCCGTCAAAGCTGGCCGACGAGGCCTGGCACGAGTACATCCTCCACACGCAGGGCTACCAGCGCTGGTGTTCGGCGGCATTCGGCAGGCTGCTGCACCACACGCCGGCCGAGGTGCTGGGCCGCGATGCGCGGCGCAACGACGGCTTGCGCCGCACCTGGTACTGGGCCTGCAAGGAGGAAAGCATCGACCCGCGTAAGCCGTCGCGGCTGCCGTTGCTGTTTGCGCTCGACGCCAAGTTCGACGTGGCGGGCGGGTTCAGGTACACGCCCGACTGCAAGGCGATCGACCGGGCCAGCGGCTCCGACGCCCACTGCGGCAGCAGCTTCAGTGATTCGTCTTCGGGCTCGGGCGACGCGGACGGCTTCGGCGGCAGCGAATCGTCGTCAGACGGTGGGGGAGGCAGCGACGGCGACGGAGGTTCGGGCTGCGGCGGGGGCTGCGGCGGGGACTGAGCGCCTCAACCGAAGTGGCAGATGTAGCTGTAGGGCTCGCCGGTCACGCGGATCTGGAACGACGAATCGCCCGGCACGCTGAACTTCTGGCCGACACCGGCCTGCTGCCATTCGGTGCTGCCGCTCAACAGGTATTCGCAGGCGCCACCGGTGCCTTCCATGATCTCTGGGGCGCCGGTGTTGAAGGTCAGCGTCGACGGCAGGATCACGCCGACCGACTTGCGGGTGCCGTCCGCAAGCGTGAGGCTGTGGCTCACGCACTTGCCGTCGAAATAAACATTGGCCTTGGTGGCCACGGCCACGCTGTTCAGGGTTTCGGTCATGCCCCCGATTTTACGCAGCGCGTGCAGGCTCAGCGCCAGCCGCGGTGCCAGCCGCGCGAGTAGCCGAAGTTGAGCGAGAGCCCCACCGGCGGCCCGACGTAGTAGGGCGCGGCGTAGCCGTAGGCCGGCTGCACGTACATCGGCGGCGCATAGGCCGGGGCCGCGTACACCGGGGCCGGCGCGCCACCGGCACCGACCACCATGCCGGGTTCGGGCACCACGCTGTCCCAGGGTGAGCCGCCGCCGCTGCTGCTGTTGTCGGCGATATGCGGCTGGTCGGGCACCGGCGAGGTGGTCACGCCGAGCGGGCTCACCTGCAGCGGGATGGTGCGGCCGGGCGGGCTGTCCATGCGGGTGGTGTACTGGTGGCCCGCGTATTCGTAGGTCACGCTGTAGCTGGTCTGGCCGTTGCCGTCGCGGATAGGGGTGCTCGAAATGACGCGGCCTGCTGCTTCTTGCGCCTGGGCCAGGCCGGCGGCGCCGCCGAGTGCGGCAACCAGGGCGAGACCGATGACGGCACGGGTTCGGATGCTCATGAAATAACTCCTTAAAACGCGGAAGTTCCGCATGTCAGGCCGGTTGGACGCAATCCGGCGCGCCGGGTTCACTGCTTCACATTGCCTTCGGAATACGCCGCCCACTGCGCGGCGTCGAAACCGACCGTGGCCTGCATGCCCGGCCGCCATTCGACCACCGGGCGCTTGATCAGGGTCGGGTGCGCGACCAGCACCGCGCGGGCCGAGGCTGCGTCGACCACCGATTCACGCGTGGCCGCGTCGAGTTGCCGCCAGGTGGTGCCGCGCCGGTTGACCAGCGTCTCCCAGCCCGGGGCCTGCAGCCAGCGGTCGAGTGCATCGTCGGGCAGGCCGTTCTTGCGGAAATCGTGGAACTGGTAGGCCACGCCCTGCGCGGCCAGCCAGGCGCGAGCCCGTTTCACCGTGTCGCAGTTGGGGATGCCAAATAAGGTTGTTGTCATGCCGGAATGATGCCGCGATGGCCGGTCGGCGACAATGCCGCCCTCCATGGAAACCCTCGCCGACTGGCTTGCGCACTGCGAGCAACTGCATTCCAAGAACATCGAACTCGGGCTGGATCGCGTGCGCGCCGTCGCGGAACGGCTCGGCCTGGCCTTCGGCTGCCCCGTGATCACGGTGGCCGGCACCAACGGCAAGGGCTCGACCTGCGCCATGCTCGAGTCGATCCTGCGCCACGCGGGCTACCGCACCGGGGTCTACAGCTCGCCGCACCTGGTGCACTTCGAGGAGCGCCTGCGGCTCGCGGGCGAGTCGGTGGCGGCCACGGCACTGCTGCCCCATTTCGAGGCGGTGGAGCGCGCGCGCGAGAGCACCTCGCTGACCTATTTCGAGTTCACCACGCTGGCGCTGCTGCGCTGCATGGCGGCCAGCGGCGTGGAAGTCGCAATCCTCGAAGTTGGCCTGGGCGGCCGGCTCGACGCGGTGAACATCATCGACCCCGACTGCGCCATCATCACCAGCATCGACCTCGACCACATGGACTTTCTGGGGCCCGATCGCGAAAGCATCGGCTTCGAGAAGGCCGGCATCCTGCGCGCCGGTCGCCCTGCAATCGTGAGCGATCCGATGCCGCCGGCCAGCGTGATCGACCATGCGCGCGCCATCGGCGCCGACCTTTGGCGCTTCGGCCACGACTTCAATGTCTCGGGCGACAAGCAGCAATGGGGCTGGAGCGGGCGCGGCGCGGGTGGCGGCAACCGGCGCTACAGCGGGCTGGCCTATCCGGCGCTGCGCGGCGCCAACCAGTTGATCAATGCGGCCGGCGTGCTGGCGGCGCTCGAGGCGCTGCGGCCGAAGCTGCCGATCACGGCGCAGGCGGTGCGCACTGGGCTCGCGATGGTCGAGCTGCCGGGCCGCTTCCAGCTGGTGCCCGGCCAGCCGGCGCTGGTGCTCGACGTGGCGCACAACGCGCATGCGGTCGCCGCCCTGGCCGAGAACCTCGACGCGATGGGCTTCTTTCCGACCACCCACGCGGTGTTCGGCGTGATGGCCGACAAGGATCTCGATCCGATCTTCGCGCGCATCGGGCCGCTGATCGACCGCTGGTACTTCACCGACCTGCCGACACCCCGGGCCGCACCGGCCGACCAATTGCTCGCACGCTGGCAGGCGCAGAACACGCGCGGCGATGCGTCCGGCATGGTGTGCGCCAGCCCGATGGAGGCGCTGCAGGCGGCCATCGATCGCGCAGACCCCGCTGATAGAATCGTGGTCTTCGGATCGTTCTTCACGGTCGGCGGCGTGCTTGCAAACGGCACGCCCCGCCTGCAAGCCAAACACCTGCTGCCAGATGCCTGAAACGGCCTGATTTCCGGCGCTTTTTCACACCACGCTGCAATCCATCAGGGATCCAAACTTCATGGCGTTTTTCAAGTTCCGCGCACGCGGCCCGCAGGCCAACGAAGGGCGCAGTCCCCCCGCGGCGGTGCCGGCGGAAAGCGTCGAGGCGATGCGCCGGCGGGCACGCCACCGGCTGCTCGGCGCAGCGGTGCTGGTGCTGGTCGGCGTGGTCGGGTTCCCGCTGCTGTTCGACACGCAGCCGCGCCCGATTTCGGTCGACATCCCGATCGAGGTGCCCGACCGCAACAAGGTCAAGCCCCTGACACTGCCGGCCGCGCCGGCGCCCGCAACATCCGCTGCGCCCGCGAGCGACGCGGGGAGCCGCGTTGCGGCCGCGCCCGCGGCGGGCGGAATGATCACCGAGTCGTCCGACGGCAGCGAGATCGTGCCGTCGCGGCCGATGCCCGACGCACCGCCGCCGGTGGCGGCGAAGCCCGAGCCGAAGCCCGAACCCAAACCCGAACCGAAGCCGGTACCCAAACCGGAGCGCAAACCCGAGGTCAAGGTCGAAGCAAAGCCCGAACCGAAGCCCGAGCGCAAGCCCGAAGTGAAGGCCGAAGCCAAGCCCAAACCCGAGCCAAAACCCGAGTCAAAACCCGAGCCAAAGCCTGCCAAGCCGGCTGCCGCCGACGACGGCGTGCGGGCCCGTGCGCTGCTGGACGGCCGCGGCGCCGATACCGCGGCTGCCAAGCCGGCCGCCGCCGCCGACGACGCCGGCCGCTTCGTGGTGCAGGTCGGCGCGTTCACTGATGCGGACAAGGCGCGCGAGGTGCGCCAGAAGCTTGAAAAAGCCGGACTGAAGACCTACACCAGCGTCGCGAAAACGGCCGACGGCGAACGCACGCGTGTGCGGGTCGGCCCGTTCAGCAGCCGCGCCGATGCCGACAAGGCGGCGGCCAAGGTCAAGGGCCTGGCGTTGTCCGCCGCTGTGCTCACGCTGTAGGCGTGTTGGCGTGGCATTGCTCGACTGGGCCGTCATTGCGGCGCTCGCGCTGTCGGTGCTGGTCGGCATGGTGCGCGGCCTGGTATTCGAGTTGATGTCGCTGGCGGGTTGGGTGCTGGCTTTTTTCGTTGCGCAGTGGTCGGCCGAGAGCGTGGCCGCGTGGCTGCCGATCGGCGCGCCGGATGCCACATGGCGCTATGCGCTGGCCTTCGTGCTGGTGTTCGTGGCGGTGGCCTTCGTGGCCGGGCTGGTGACGGCGCTGGTTCGCAAGCTGATCGTGGCGGCGGGCCTGCGGCCGGTGGATCGCACGCTCGGCGCCGCCTTCGGTTTTGCGCGCGGCGCGGTCGCGCTGCTGGCGATGGCGGTTGCGGTTCATCTTTTTTCGCTGAGCGACAGCGCCTGGTGGCGCGAATCGCGCAGTGCCACTGTTCTGGATGCGGCATTGCAGGGCCTGAAACCTGCACTGCCTGAAAAATTGGCAAGCTACCTGCCCTGAGAGGATCGCTTCATGTGTGGAATCGTCGGCGTTGTCAGCAACGCGCCCGTCAACCAGTTGCTTTACGACGCGCTGCTGCTGCTGCAGCACCGCGGCCAGGATGCGGCCGGCATCGTCACGCTGCTGGAGCGCAAGTTCTTCATGCACAAGGCCAAGGGCATGGTGAAGGACGTGTTTCGCACGCGCAACATGCGCGCGCTGCCCGGCAACGTCGGGCTTGGCCAGGTGCGCTACCCGACCGCCGGCAATGCCTACAGCGAAGAAGAAGCCCAGCCGTTCTACGTGAACGCGCCGTTCGGCATCGTGCTGGTGCACAACGGCAACCTCACCAACGCGCATGCGCTGCGCGCCGAGCTGTTTTCGACCGACCACCGCCACACCAACACCGAGAGCGACTCCGAGGTGCTGCTCAACGTGCTCGCGCACGAGCTCGAGCGCTCGACGCGCGGCGTGCCGCTGCGTGCCGAAGAAGTGTTCGCCGCCGTCAAGAGCATGCACAAGCGGCTGCGCGGCTCGTACGCCGTGGTGTCGATGATCTCGGGCCACGGCCTGCTGGCCTTCCGCGATCCGTATGGCATCCGGCCGCTCTGTCTGGGCCGCAATGCCGAAGGTACCGTGATGGTCGCGAGCGAATCGGTCGCGCTGGAAGGCCTGGGCTTCAAGTTCGAACGCGACATCGCACCGGGCGAAGCGCTGTTCATCGACCTGCAGGGTCAGGTGCATGCGCACCAGTGCGCCGAAGCGCCCACGCTCAACCCCTGCATCTTCGAGTTCGTCTACCTGGCCCGGCCCGATTCGACGATGGACGGCATCTCGGTCTACCAGGCCCGCCTGAACCTGGGCGAGACGCTGGCCAAGCGCGTGGTGTCGACGGTGCCGCCGAGCGACATCGACGTGATCATCCCGATTCCCGAATCAAGCCGGCCGAGCGCCACGCAACTCGCGCATCTGCTCGGCATTCCGTACCGCGAGGGCTTCGTCAAGAACCGCTATGTAGGCCGCACCTTCATCATGCCGGGGCAGGGCGAGCGCAAGAAATCGGTGCGCCAGAAGCTCAACGCGATCCCCAGCGAATTCAAGGGCCGCAACGTGCTGCTGGTGGACGACTCGATCGTGCGCGGCACCACCAGCCGCGAGATCGTGCAGATGGCGCGCGACGCCGGGGCGCGCAAGGTTTACCTGGCCAGTGCGGCGCCGCCGGTGCGCTACCCCAACGTCTACGGCATCGACATGCCGACCAAGGGCGAACTCGTGGCGCACGACCGCACGATCGAAGAGATCCGCGCGCTGATCGGCTGCGACGCGCTGATCTACCAGGACGTGGACGCGATGAAGCGCGCCGTGATGAAGGCCGCCCCAGTGCCCGCAGGCGGTGCGCCCTCCAAGTTCGCCGGCTTCGAGGCCTCGTGCTTCGATGGCGTGTACGTGACCGGCGACATCGATACAGAGGCGATCAACCGCATGAACGGCAACCGCCCGCGCGTCGAAGAAACCGAAGAAGACGCCTCGCGCCTGGCACTGCCCAACCTCCGCTGAAAGCCGCCGTGACCGATCGATCCCTGCCCGCGGGTCTGCACCGCGACACGCTGGCCGTGCGCACCGGGCTGGAACGCAGCCAGCACGGCGAGCATTCCGAGGCGCTCTACCTCACCAGCGGTTTCGTCCAGCCCGACGCCGAAACCTCGATGCGCCGCTTTGCCGGCACCGAGGAAGGCTTTACCTACTCGCGCACGTCGAATCCCACGGTGACCAGCTTCGAGCAGCGGCTGGCCGCAATGGAAGGCACCGAAGCCGCCATCGGTGCTTCCACCGGCATGGGCGCGATCCTCATGATGTGCATGGGCCTGCTGAAAGCCGGCGACCACGTCATCTGCTCGCGCTCGGTGTTCGGCTCGACGCTGAACCTGTTCGCAAAAGAGTTTGCCAAGTTCGGTGTCGAGACCACCTTCGTCTCGCAGACCGACGTCGCCGAATGGCGCGGCGCGCTCAAACCCAACACCAGGCTCCTGTTCGCCGAGACGCCGACCAACCCGTTGACCGAGGTGTGCGATATCCAGGCCCTGGCCGACCTGGCCCATGGCGCCGGCGCGCTACTGGCTGTCGACAACTGCTTCTGCTCGCCGGCGCTGCAGCGGCCGGTGGAGTGGGGCGCCGACCTCGTGATCCATTCGGGCACCAAGTACCTGGATGGCCAGGGCCGCGTGATGGCCGGCGCGATCTGCGGGCCGTCGAAGCTCATCGTCGACGTGTTCGGGCCGGTGGTGCGTACCGCCGGCATGGCCTTGTCGCCTTTCAACGCGTGGGTCGTGCTCAAGGGGCTGGAGACGCTGGGCATCCGCATGCAGGCGCAGTGCGCCAACGCACTGGCCGTGGCGCAATGGCTCGAATCGCAGGCCGGGATTGCACGGGTCTATTACCCGGGCTTGGCTTCGCATCCGCAGCACGAACTCGCGATGCGCCAGCAGTCGGGCCTGGGCGGCGCCGTGGTGTCGTTCGACGTGGTAGGCGACACGCCCGAAGAAGCACGTGCCAACGCGTTCCATGTGATCAACAGCACGCGCGTGGTCAGCATCGCGACCAACCTCGGCGACACCAAGACCATCATCACCCACCCGGGCACCACATCTCACGGGCGCCTGAGCGAAGCCCAGCGCCAGGCCGCCGGCATCGGCCAGGGGCTGATCCGCCTCGCGGTCGGGCTCGACCACGTTCAAGACATCCAGGCCGACCTGCTGCGCGGCCTGAGCACCCTTATTTCATGACATCCAAAGTACGCACGCGAATCGCGCCATCGCCCACCGGTTTTCTGCACCTCGGCACGGCCCGCACCGCGCTCTATTCGTGGGCCTACGCGCGCCATCACGGTGGCGAGTTCGTGCTGCGCATCGAAGACACCGACGTGGCCCGTTCCACGCAGGAATCGACCGACCAGATCCTCGCCTCGATGCACTGGCTCGGGCTCGACTACGACGAAGGCCCGGTCTACCAGATGCAGCGCCTTGCGCGCTACCAGGAAGTTATCGCGCAGATGCTCGCGGCCGGCACGGCCTACCACTGCTACTGCACGCCGGCCGAGCTCGAAGCGATGCGCGAAGCGCAGCGCGAGCGCGGCGAGAAAACGCTGTACGACCGGCGCTGGCGGCCCGAGCCCGGCAAGGCGCTGCCGCCCGTGCCCGAGGGCGTGCCGCCCGTGGTGCGCTTCTGCAACCCGGTCGAAGGCGACGTGCGCTGGGACGATCTGGTCAAGGGCGAGATCACAATCAACAACCGCGAGATCGACGACCTGATCATCCAGCGGCCCGACGGTGTGCCCACCTACAACTTCGCCGTGGTGGTCGACGACTGGGACATGGCAATCACGCACGTTTTCCGTGGCGACGAGCACATCAACAACACCCCCTGGCAGATCAACATCTTCCGCGCGCTCGGCGCGCCGCTGCCTGCGTTCGGACATGTGCCCGTGATCCTGGGCGACGACGGTCAGAAGCTGTCGAAGCGCCGCGGCGCGGTCAGCGTCACGGCCTACGAGGAAAACGGCTACCTGCCCGAAGCCATGCTCAACTACCTTGCGCGTCTTGGCTGGAGCCATGGCGACGAGGAACTGTTCTCGCGCGAGCAACTGGTGCAGTGGTTCGACGGCACGCACCTGTCGAAGAGCCCGGCGCAGTGGGACGCAGCCAAGCTGAGCTGGGTCAACGCCCACTACATCAAGCAGATGGACAACTCGGCGCTGGCCGAACTGGTGGCGGTTCAGTTGCAAAAGCGCGGCATCGCGGCCGATGCGCGGCTGGCCGAGATCTGCGCGCTGTTCAAGGATCGTTGCGACACCACCGTCGCGCTCGCCGGTTGGGCCGCAGGCTTCTACGCCGATGTCACGGCGAGCGAGGCAGACCGCACGCAGCACCTCACCGATGCCGTGCGCCCCGCCGTGGCCGCACTGGCCGACAAGCTGGCCGATGTGGCATGGGACAAGCCCGCGATTGCCGCCGGCATCAAGGAAGTGCTGGCGGCGCAGGGCATCAAGATGCCCGTGCTCGCAATGCCGGTGCGCGTGCTGGTGCTCGGCACGCCGCAGACGCCGTCGCTCGATGCGGTGCTCGCGCTGTTTTCTCGCGAAACTGTATTGGCGCGCTTGAGAACGCTCTGAATTTCGGGCTATAATTCGAGGCTCGACGCGTAGGGCACTGGGTAAAATCAGGCTCAGCGCAATGGGGGTATAGCTCAGCTGGGAGAGCGCTTGCATGGCATGCAAGAGGTCATCGGTTCGATCCCGTTTACCTCCACCATCGAGTCGAGTCGGAAGTTTGTTCCAAGGTTTTGACCCTATCGTCTAGAGGCCTAGGACACCACCCTTTCACGGTGGCTACCGGGGTTCGAATCCCCGTAGGGTCGCCAAATTGGCTTCGGTCAACAAGGCACAAGTCGTCAGCACTTGGCTCCAAAAGAGCGAACGTTGTCTACCAGGAGTGGTAGTTCAGTTGGTTAGAATACCGGCCTGTCACGCCGGGGGTCGCGGGTTCGAGTCCCGTCCACTCCGCCAGAACTTCGGCCTCCAGAGGGAAACCTCTGGGGGCCTTGTCGTTTCTGGGCTTTTTCCCCGAAGTCTTCCCACATTTGCTCCCACACGGGCCTCTCCAAGGTAGGTCTGAAGGCAAAATCGAAGGGTGAATTCGGTGCCGAAAAAGTCCCAAAATCTGGTCCACAAGGCTGGTCGTTTCTACTTCCGAATGCGGGTTCCGAAGCCGTTGCTCGTGACCTATGGCAAGACCGAGGTGAGCATCGCGCTCGGTGATGTCTCGCTTTCACAAGCCAACAGCTTGGCCCGCAAATACACGGCGCAGTACGACGACAAGTTCCAGCGAGAGCTTTACCAGACTGGCCACGTGCCGAATGCCCCTCTACAGGCTGGCACAGGGCCTGCGGACAAGCTTCGCATCGCCATCGATGAGGATGTGCGGGTCATCGCCCGTGCGTCTGCCCGTCAGCGGATTGCAGACGATGAGGAGGTCAGGCTGGGCGGGATGGACACCGTTGGGGGTGAGTGGTGGGCCGACTCCATGTTCGCCACAGATCAAAGCCTTCGGCGTGTCCTGGCTGATGGCGACGTAAGCGAGGTCATTGAACAGTTCCGGCGCGAGCTTGCGGCAGGCGGGCTTGCAGTGCCCGAGGATCGCGGCGAGCGCCGCCGCCTTGTCAGAGCTTGGGCCACCGAGCACGCCAAGGGGATGGAGGCCATCCAGCTGCGCATCCGTGGCCTGCCTGTCGAGACCCCGCCCCCCGTCCTTCTTGGGCAGACCAAGCGCATGTCCCACGCTCTGGAGGCTTGGAAGGGCGCGGGCGCCCGCTCCGAGAAGACTGCAGGGACCTTTGCACGTCACGCCGCAATGTTCGCAACAATGATGGGCGACCCGCCGCTCGCTTCACTTACGCGCAGTGATGGATTGCGTTTCCGCGACCTCGTTCAGGAGTGGGCCGTCAAGGAAGGCAAGACCCGTGAGACGGCGAACAATGTACTTGCCTCCGTCCGAGCGATGACCAACGTGGCCCGCGACAAAGAGTGGCTCGATGCCGCACCTTTCGAGCGTATGGACGTGACACAGGGCGGCAAGGAGAGTGAAGGGCGTGAGCCTTGGACGGTGGAGGAGGTCGTCGTGCTTCTTGACTCCCCTTTGTTCCGCGCCTACGAGCTTCCCGAAGGCCACTCTATCGCCACCAAAGGGGGCCGCGATGCGGCCTACTGGGTGCCGCTGATGGCCGCGTACACCGGGGCACGGGCGGGCGAACTGTGCCAACTCTGGGTGGACGACTTGTCGGAGCAGGACGGTTCGCTGGTTGTGGAATTTCGGTCAAGTGCGAAGCGCGGACAGCGCCTGAAGAACAAGGGCTCGTGGCGAGCGGTGCCGGTGCACAGCGAGTTGATGCGCCTCGGGTTTGGCGACTACTGGCGGGCCATGAAAGTCGCTGGGCATGAGCGCCTCTTTCCTCATGTACCCCGCGAAGGCCAGAACGGCGCAGGCGGCCAGTTCGGGCAATGGTTCGGCGATTACAAGCGGGGCAAGGGGTTCGACACCTCCCAGAAGACGTTTCATAGCTTCCGTCACACCGTGATCTCCGAGTTGATCTTCGCTGGCGTCGAGGAGGCCATTCGACACGCGATCACGGGGCACGAAGGCACCACCGTCCACGAGAAGACCTACGCAGCGACGATTCGGCGCCACGCAGAGCGTTTGCGGCCCTATGTCGAGCGCATCTCTTATCCGGGGCTGGCGCTGCCACGCGTGTATCCAACCGCAGTGGCGCACGGCAGTTGAATTTGAACGGCGCCGCGAGCCGTTGAGGTCCCTGCAGCGCACCTGCGGTTACTGCGTCACACCTCCAGGCTCGCCCGCTTTGCGTCAAAACGGAATGTCGTCATCCATGTCCTGTAGGCGCGGCAGCGCGGCTGCGGGTAGTGGAAGGTTGGTCACCACGAAGAGATTCAAGATGTCCTCGCGGTCCATGAAGAGAATCTGGCTGCGCTTGGTCGCGTCTAACTTGTTCCCCAACCAGTTCCGCGCCGCCTTCGTGATGTCGCCGCCCGCAACGATAAACGCGTGGTCAACCAAGACCCGTTTTCCAATCTCGGGATCGAAAATCTCGTGCCCGAGCATCATCAAGACTTGGTTGTAGATTTCGGCGACGTTCGCGTTGGAGCCCTTCGTAACTCCAGATGAATCCAGCTTCCCCTTTTTCGCTTGAAGCCCGAAGTACAGAACGTGCTGCGTCGGCAGCGTGAACTTCATCCAGACGTCTTTTCCGTATTCGAGCGCCTTGTCTTGATGGCCCGCTGAACTGATCCGGTGGTATCCCAACTGTCGATACAGTGGAAGTAGTACGTCGCCGATCAGGTCGTCTTCCGAACATCGATCCAAGAACTTCGCGAGCGCGGCACGGCGCTCCTGTTCAGCGTGCGAGAAGGGTCGGTGAGGATTTGCGGAGAGGCCGCTGATCGTGTTCGTCGCGACGTGACGCAGGTAGCACTGTTTGTCGGGCCCATAAAAAGCCTCGAAGCCCTCACGGTTCAGGGCTTTGTTAAGCAGGCCCAAGGCATCTGTTCGCTCAGCACCCTCATTGACGGCGTCCCCTTGATCCATGAGTACCCGGATGACTCTCCCAAAGGCCTCCGGTGGGGTCGTTGCGTCCTTGTGAGGTTCATCCAAGATCGCTGCAAGCGTTGCTGCGACCCAGTAGTTTCGGGTTGAGCCGTCGTGCACATAGTCGGTGTCGCTATCCGCAAAGAACTCCGTCAAGCGGCTGCTGCTGCGGTAATTGAATCGCGACGCGGGTCCCTCTTGATTCCCGCAGATCAGGTCCGCAACCTGCATGAGACTTCGCTGCTTGAACTTCATCCGTGCTCCTATTGTCTGCCCCACGCAGCTTACTGCGGGTCGAAGGCTGCAGCGCCACAGGTCCGGCACTGCCATCCACCGTGCGCAGCAAGAACCTTCAGTTTGCTTTTAGTAGAAAAATCGGAGACAGCCTCGAAGGAAACGCCCGTGGAAGTTTCCCCCTATACCCCCTGGCTTCTCGCTCGGTAGGGAACCCCCTCAGTCGCTCACGCAAGCAGGCCACACGGCCTCCAGGCGACATGTCGTGCATCGGCAGTAGACCGATGGACAAATGATGACGTGTGCCTGATGACGGTCCGCCTCAGGCGCCGCGTGGTGTGCATCGTGGCCTGACGGAGCAAGCCCCAAGGTCCCGCAGCGAGGGCACGACGTTGCCGCGAGGGTTGCGGCCGGATTGAAGTCTTCTGCAAACATCAGGCCACCGCTGGCGCAGGCTGAACACCCACACGTAACGCGAGTCCGGCCAGAAGCCGCAGATAGGCCGAACCTGAACTCAACACGTAGACGGCGAACTCCTCTGTTGGCGGCGCGAGGTTATCCACTTGCCCGTGCCTGTACTCCTGCATGGCGTTTACCCAGCGAGCCATCCCCTCGAACATGCCCTCCCACACTCGCCGCTCAACCGCGTCTCCGCCGCTGCCAGCGAGGTACTGGTCTTTCAGTTGATTCCGACACAGATTCTCGTGAAGGTTGCGTGCCGTTGGATTCAACTGTCGGGCGACGACCTCAAGAGCCTCGAACATGGATCGCACGGCTGTCTTCGTGTCCGGTGGATGACGATCGAGGTGCTGAAACACTGCCTCGTAGCAAGTCCGAGCTACTGCGAGTACCGGGTCGTCCAGCGAGGCTAAGGTGGCGGCCCTTGTTCCCTCGAATACCTCATCAACTGCATAGTGGATGACGCCGCCTTGGTCGATGCGAAAACCGATGTGCTCTTCCGCAAGTGCACGCTCAACCAACGTGCGGTAGATCTCGGCCGGCCGCGCACCAACCTGTCTTCGCAAGACATCGAAGGTGATGGTGATTGCGGTGAGTACTTCCTCCATTGGACCGCCCGTGTAGAACTCATCCCATCGCGGACCCCACTGACTGATTGGCACCACGATCCCAGCTTCCAACCGCAACCGTTGTCTCACTTCAGCCCTCGGTCCGTCGAGGACAGGAAATGCCGCGCTGAGGCGGATGCGGAAGCGCGGACTGTCGCCTCTCGGGGCAGCACGCTCCATGTTCCGGTAGATGAAGAGCGGGTGGTCAGTTGCCATGCCCGCATCGTATCGGGTTGATCGCGTCCGAATTCGACCGTATGCGGACATAGTTCACAGACCTGTCCAAAACTTAGCTTGACGGGGGTTGCGGACACCCCGAAGATACGGACTCCCTTATCGAACACCCCAAGGAGCCCCGATCCGTGTCCCGCGTCTTCGCCTACTGCCGTGTCTCCACCGCCGAGCAAACCACCGACAACCAAGTGCAGGAGATCGCTACGGCGGGCTTCAGCGTCACCCCCCAGCGCACCATCACGGAGACCATCTCGGGGTCCGTAGCGGCTTCTGAACGCCCCGGCTTCGGCAGGCTGACGGAGAAGCTGGAGGAAGGCGACGTGCTCGTCGTCACCAAGTTGGACCGCCTCGGGCGCAACGCGATGGACGTGCGGGGCACCGTAGAGGCGCTCACGGGGCTGGGCGTTCGGGTTCACTGCCTCGCCCTCGGTGGCGTAGACCTCACCAGCGCGGCCGGCAAGATGACGATGGGCGTCCTCGCAGCGGTTGCCGAGTTCGAGCGAGACCTCCTCATCGAGCGTACCCAAGCGGGGCTCGCAAGGGCCAAGAGCGACGGCAAGGTGCTCGGTCGTCCCCACAGCCTGACGGACGAGCAGGCGTCGGATGTGCGTCGGCGGCTCGCGGCGGGAGAGGCCGTTGCGGCGGTGGCCCGAGAGTTCTCCACCAGCCGTCAGACCATCATGCGGGTCCGCGATACGGCCACCTCCTGACCCGGCAGCACCGAACGTCACAGACGCCTCTACGCGCCCGTAGGAGCTCGCCCTGCGCCTCGATAGGGGTCACGGTGCGGCTTCCTCGGGACGCCTCTGACGGCCCTCCTGCATGCTTTCCTTCCTGTCCCTCTCAAGGGGCGGGGACAACTTTCTTGAAGTGAACTTTCATCGATGACGAAACCATGCGCAGCATCCAACTGCGCCGACCACACCAGCGGCTTCAGCAACTACTGTGACCGCCACAAGCGAGCCCTCCGCCGCCACGGGGCCATCGACCAGACCGGGATCACCGTGCCCGAGTTGAAGGTCTACCGCGACCGCGTTGCGGCCCGCCGAGCGAAAAACCCCAGCAACCCCGCATGGGAGCTTCTGGAGCAACGTTGGGACACCGTTCGGGGGCACGCCGAGAAGACCTTGAGGGGCCACGCGGCGGGACGTGCTGGGTCGCGCTATGACGTGCTGGCGGCGGATCACATCCGCAAGCTCGCAGCCCAAGTGCCACCCCAGGACATCATCGACACGTCCCTCGCGATGTTCGTGATGCGCGAGACGCGGCCCCAGCGGTTCCGATCTGACCGGGCGTTCGACTTCCAGCTTGCGCGGCGGGTTCGTGCTTTGACGGACGCCAACGCCGGGACGTACTACGACGCCGAGACTGGCAAGGTTAAGAGGGTCTACCGGGACATCCTGCCGGGGACGCTGGAGCGCCTTGCGGCGCCCCTGAAGGACGCCTTCGGGGTTGCAGGCATCCAACTCGCGGGCCTCGATGAGCGAGACCGCAAGAAGAAGGACAACGAAAAGCTGCGCTTGGTCGCGGCGCTGAAGGACATGGAATGAACGACACCCAGCAAGACATCGTGAAGGTTGCCCGCACGGACATCGTGAAGAAGCCCGAGTGGCAAGTCCGGGAGAGCTTGAACGCCACCCGCGTGAAGCACTACCGCAGCGTCTACAAGCTTGGTGCGACGATGCCGCCCATCGAACTGGCGGACATCAAGGGCACGCTCTATCTGGTTGACGGCTGGCATCGTTGCGAGGCCCAAACAGAACTCGGATGGACGCACTTCGAGGCCACCATCTTGAAGATGACCGCGAGCGAGGCCGAGTGGCGAGCAGCGAAGGCGAACCTTGCGCATGGCGAGTCGTACAAGAAGCCAGAGCGCCGCAGGGCGTTCGGCAAGTTCATCAGCACCAAGCAGAACAAGCCTCGCGGCGGCAAGCTGATGTCGTACCGGGAGATGGCGGTTGCCTTCGGCGGCGATCCCAGTCACGTAACGATCAGGAAGTGGGTAGAGCAAGATCATCCGACCTTGTTCAAGGCCCTAGAGAAGAACCGTGGCGGCGAGTGGTCGCCCGACATGTTGGAGCCTAGGGATGCTCCCTCGGAGGAGCAGCGCGACGTGGAGCGGTTTCAGACGTTACTGGCCGAAGCCGTCGCCCAGAGCCGAAGCATCCAGAGTGCGACGGGACGCAAGGGCTTGGACACGATAATGAAGAAGGCCCATGACGCCATCATCAAGCGCCAGCCCTACAAGGTCATCCCTGTTGAGCGAGCCCCAGACGATGCGTTTCTCTGAGCGGCCTGAATGCCCCCATTCTGGGCCTGTCCGGGGCGGCCTTCACGGCTCCTCGCGGACGGGCGGGAGGGCGTCGGTAGGGGGCGCCGCGAGGGTCGCTGTTAAGAATTAACACTTCAGGGTAGAAAAATCGGCCTGCAACCCGCATGGATGCTGGAGACTTGCCCTGTTAAGGGCACCAGAAGAATCGACGGCGCAAGTCGGACGGGTCAGGGTTCTCGCTCTGCACCGTGCCGAGGTCCGCTATGGGCAGAGGCTGTGTGAAAACTCCGTTGAGTCATGTTTTCAGGGGTACTTGACCCCTTGGCACATCAGAAAAAAGGCAACGTGGGTCAATCTGAGAGGTCGACTTTCGGAACGATGTCGACCGCATTGCGTTTTCACACAGCCTCGGCCCGGTGCGGTCCTTCGGCATCAAGAGAAGCTGACCTTCGTCAAAGTTACTGAACGGTCATAGCGGTCGCGCATCGGCGCCGGCTTTTGGGTAGGCGGCCCGAGCTTCAAAGCAAGAATCCTAGATCGTAGACGTCGGGCCTCAGCTTCAGCGTCAGCGCTTGGTAAGCCGTTTCCAGCGGCGTGAAATCCACTCCATCGTTCTCAATGTTGGCTCTCAAAGCCCTTCGAATCTGATACCAACCAACGTCGGGCCGATTCAGCTTGTACTCGTCGCGGATTCGCTTCTCGAAGCGAGTGCCGTGGTACTTTTTCCAAAGCTTCCGTCCTTCAGCCATCACTACCTTCGCCTCGCTCGAAAGCGTAAGCGTAGCGATGTAGTCGCTCATAAAGCTTGACTCGAATCGACTTGCCGCTCCGACTTGAACCTCTGTATAGGGGATGAAGTGGTTTACGAGTGTCCACGTGTCGTCGTTCCATTCAAGACCCTTACATCCTGCGCTCAAGTTCTTGCCTGAGAACAGCATGTAGATCAGGCAGTCCGACTCGAACTCGCTAGACAGCGGCAACGAGGGTTGCAAGAACTGATCGTTGTGATTCAGCCAAGTATGGCCAATCAGAATACGTACGGTGAACACAACCGCAACCTGCGCAATGTTCTGAGCGTTGATGTACAGGCCACCGCCGTTCCCTCCCGTGTAGATCGACGAAGTGATCAGCGTCTCCTGCCCTGCGTGCTGCAAGTCGTTGTTGCTTGCGTACAAGTAGCCAATCATATCGTCGCACGACCGCTTCAGCCGAGGGTTCGTTGAGATCGTGAACGCATTCGAGAGAGGCAATGCCAACTCTTTGTTGGCCTTCGGCGGCGTGATCCATTTGTTCAGGTAGGTATTGGCAGGGCGATTCGCGAACACCTTCGTTCCTAGGAGCTCGCCAGTCTTGGTGAGAGTGTCCGTCTCAATGCTGGTGATTGCCACTTTCTTCGAAGTGTCCCAAACCAGGAAGCCGATCGGGAAATCACCTTTGATTCCGTCGAACGCCTTGCTGTGAACGGCGAAGCCGCCAAGGAATTCGGCCTGCCACCGCGCTCGGAACAACTCGAAATTGGGAGCAAGGACGTATTTCAACGTGCTGAACATCGCCAGCGTGGCGTTCGGAATCTCCTTCTGTATGCGCGTCAAGAACTGCACGAACAGCTCCTTGCTTGCATAGCCGAAGTCCATCTGAATGTTGATCTTGGATTGCTCGATGCCCACCTTGTTCGTGTCACCCTTGCCGATGCCTGAGCCCGTCTCGCCATACGGCGGATTGATCAAGACGAGGATCTTCTTCGCACCCTTCTTCTTCACATTCGCATCCTCGATCGCTTGCTTGAGGGCGGGAGGCAGCTTCTTAGACAACGAATAGTCGATCTCACCATCATCCGTGATGTCGTCATTCAAGTAGTCGTATTGGAACTTGACCGCCGCGGCGCACGTATGACTTGCGGTCATCACGTCGATGTCAGCTTTGTCCAACGTGCTCATGAAGATGTTGCGATGATTCGAATGCTTAACTTCAAGATTGCCAACGCCGCAGCACATGTCCCAGACGACGTAATTCTTCTGCCAGCTTGCGCCCAATGTCCGAGCCAACAAGTCATAGGCACTGTCAACGATGTGCAGCGGCGTGTAGAAGGCTCCCTTGAAGCTTCGCTCATCGATTGGGAGCAGGCTGTCTCTGCGTTCGAGGAGATAGCCGCGGTACTCTTCTTCGGGCGGTCGATGGTAGATCGCCCAAAACTTCCGATAGCCACGGTCGCTCGACAGCTCGAACGTCTTTCCGTTCAACAGAAAGACTGGACGGTCGTCCTCGTGCAGCAGGCGAGCAGGCAAATTCGCCATCGCAGCCTTCACACCGTCGTGCATGATGTCTGCAAAGAACAGGAGCGCGTAGTCGGATTCGCTGACTCCATCGATCTCCCTGCCGATCATTTCAACCCAGCGATCGAACACCTGCCGCAAGTTTGCAGGTGTGATCGGTGTGCGAATCAGCTTTCCCGCCTTGATCGCGGTCTTGATGGTGTTGATGAACTCCTTTTCGTGGCTGTCGATCTTGTAGACCACGAAGTGAGTTTCGATGTACGGAGCGGCTTGGGCTGCCACCTTCTTGTCCACCTGTGACGCGGACTTCGGCCACTTAATGGACTTGTCCATCATTATTGGCAGAGCTTTAACCGTTTCCATGACGGCGGCTTTTTCTCGATCAATAACTGCCAAGAATGGCGGTATGTGCTCGCCCTTCTTTCTCGCGTCCCGCACATAGAAGAGAAGCTGGGTGAACATAAGAACGGGAGCGACGGCAGTGGACTTCGCCTCAAACCATATCTCTTCCGTTCGAATATCAATCAGGCCCTTCTTGATACTCTTGAGACCTAGGGCCTTGACGTAGGCGTCTTTAACATCTTCTTCAGTTATTGCTTTGGAAAGATCAGTGACTAGGCTCATTGGATACCGATGTTGCAAAACGATGGGGCAGCTGCCAGCCCGACTGTGGTGAAGTCAGTTTACTGGGACGCTCAGACAGGGTGTTCGCCGCCATCTTGTCCTCAATTTCACGCGAACGGCACTTTGGCGCGGAGCTGCCCTTGGCCGGCTATCCTACCGAGTAGTCGCCGAGGCTTCGCCATTTGGCCTCCGGTCGAATCGGATAGCGCTGGGCGCAACTTGACGATGTAAACGTCAGGTATCCGGTGCCCAAATTGGTGAGGCGTATGACGGCTGTGGGTCGAGAGCGGCGGCGAGCGGCTGCTTCTGGCATCCACGTTGATTGGCGGGTGATGGCCAATAGTAGCCGCCCGGTGGAGGGCCATGCCCGTGATCGCCACTTGCGCTGTTGGCAAAGTCTTCCCACAATGGTTCCTTCGAGCCTTCCCACATCGGTCGGTCTCGTTTACGTGCTTCGGGGTTGAAGTTTAGGTTTGACGGGTGTTCGGCGGTGAGTGATCGCTAATGCTGGCGATGTGTCCGCTGTGTCCCGTCCACTCCGCCAAGTTCTGGAGCAGTCTCCAATGAAAAAGCCACCTTCGGGTGGCTTTTTTGTTTTCTATTGACCCGTCCTGAATTGGGTTGACACCTTTTCGTTCAAGAAAAGGCAAGTCAATGGAATCAGGCGTCGACCGCAGTCAAGCAAGATCTTCCTAGCTGGCCCGATAAACGAGCCCCGACAGCCGCCACGCCAGTTGTCGCCGCAGCGCGGGCAGGCGCGACAGCGCCGACAGCAGCAGATTGCGCAGAACGCGCCAGCCCGGGCGAACCACCGCCATTCGGGTGAGACGGTCGGCGAGCGCCACGATCTGCTGGGCGATCGGGCGGCGCACGGCGCCGTAAGCGTCGAGCGCGGAGTCGTTGCCCGCCAGGGCCTCCGTCAGCGCGTCGGCCAAGGCTACGGCGTCGAGGATGCCCGCATTCATGCCCTGCCCACCGGCCGGGCTGTGCACATGGGCGGCATCGCCAGCAAGCAGAACGCGCCCCGAACGATAGGCATCCGCCAGCCGATGGTGAACCCTAAAACGCGAGCCCCACACCACTTCGTGCACGACAGCCCGTTCGGCTTTCGGGCCGCGGGTGTCGAGCAGCGCCTGCACATAGGCGATGTCGGGCTGCTCGGGAGCGTGGTCGACGGTGGCGACGATGCGATGCACGCCGTCGGGCAGAGGCGCCACCACCACCATTCCCGCCGGTGAGAAGTACAGGATCACCTCGTCGCTCGGCACGCCGCCGGTCAGGCGCACATCGGCCAGAACGAACGACTCGCCGTAGGCGTCGCCCGTGAAGCCGATGCCGGCGCGTTCCCGAACCGTGCTGTGCATACCGTCGGCCCCGACGGCGTAACGCGCGCGCAGTTGCTGGCCGTCGTCCAGCGTGGCAGTGGCGCCTGTTGCGTCCTGATGCAGGTCGACCAGCGAGCGGGGGCGCATCACACGACCGCCGAGTTCGGTGAAGCGTTCCAGCAAGATGCTCTCAGTCACCGCCTGCGACACCATCAGGGTGTAGGGATAACGGGTGGGCAGATCCTCGAAGCCGATCGGCATCAGCACGCGGTCGCGATCCCGAACCGTGAAGCGGCGTGCCTGGATGCCGCGCGCCACGAGGCGCCGCGCCACGTCCAATGACTCCAGCATTTCGAGCGTGCGGGCGTGGACGACCGCTGCCCGCGATGTGTTGGCGCCTTCGGCCTGGCGATCGATCACGATGGCGCGCACGCCGCGCTGCGCCAACGCTGCCGCCAGCGTCAGGCCGCTCGGGCCGGCTCCGACGACGAGGACGTCGGCATCGAAGTGTGAGGAAAGAACTGCAGGGGTCTGGGACATGATGATCTCCTAAAGTCAACATCTGTTGGTCAACAAGTGTTGGCAACTATAGACGGCTCCGCCGACGAAGTCAACATGCGTTGGCCTATACTTGTTGACATGAATGAAACCACCCCTCCCGTGCGGCGTTCCGACGCCACCAAGGCGACGATCCTGGCGGCGGCACGCGCGCAATTCGCTGCACTGGGTTATCAGGCGACCACCATCCGCTCCGTGGCCACAGCGGCCGACATCGATCCGGCCATGGTCATGCGCTACTTCGGCAACAAGGAGGGGCTGTTTGCGGCTGCGGCCGACTTCGACTTGCGGTTGCCAGACCTGAGCCAAGTGCCCCGCGCGGCGCTGGGGGCCGGGCTCGTGGAGCACTTTCTGGACCGCTGGGAAGGGGACGAAACGCTGATGGCGCTGCTGCGGGCCGCAACCACGAACGAGTCTGCCGCCGAGCGCATGCAGGCGATATTCGCAACGCAGATGGCGCCGTTGATCGCACGTTTGACCGGCGAACCGCGCGCCGCGGCCGCGGCACGCGCTGGGCTGATTGCGACGCAGGTGCTTGGCCTGGCCCTGTGCCGCTATGTATTGCGGTTACCGCCAGTCGTCGGGCTCAAACGACCCGAACTCGTGCGACGAGTCGGCGGGACAGTGCAGGCCTATCTGTTTGATGCGTGAGGGCCCCATCCGCACGGCGCAGGAACTGGTCGGGCACACGCGCGGGCTCTCGTACTGGCTACAGTCTGACCATTCATCCAATTCTTCGTTGAAATGCGAACGCCGACCATCCGGTGCTTGGCCCGGGAGCACGCGACATGATCGCCGCTCGTGCTCGGCACGCAGCTGCAGCCGCTTCGCTGTTGGGCTGCCTGCTGGTCGCGCACGGTAGGGCGGCCGGCGACGTGGCGGCCGGTGCACGGCTCTCCGCGGCACGCTGCGCATCTTGCCACTCGTCTACCGAAACGATCCACTCCTCAGTGCCGCTGCTCGAAGGGCAGCCGAAGGCCTACTTCATTGCGCAATGGCGTGCCTTCCGCGAGCGAAAACGTACTGCCCCCGTGATGGCGAACCTTGCCGCGGAGTTGAGCGAGCAGGATGTCGACGACCTCGCCGACCACTATGCGGCACTGGTGCCCGCTCCCGCCGCGCAATCGTCCGGCAGCGCAGCCGGCCGCGCACTGGTGGATCGCTTGCGATGTGCCAGCTGCCACGGTTCGGCGTTGCAGGGGACGAAGTCCGGCGCGGCACGGCTCGCAGGGCAAAAAGTGCGTTACACCACTTGGTCGTTGCAGTTAATGCGGAGCGGCACGCGGTCACACGGATCCTCCGCGAAGCCGGATCCGCTGCTTGCCGACCTCACCAACGCCGAGATCGAGTCGTTGGCCGCGCACTTGGCGTCGCTGCGCTGACATCGGTTCCGCGTCTGTTGCGGAAGTTCTGACGTGAGGTTCCGGTGATGCGAGCGGCCGCTTTGGAGAAGTCTGTACAGCCGGTACGGGGCCCAAAGCGGCTGTACATCGCGCTCAAAAACGGTCATTGCAGGTCAACTTGCGGACCCTCGCTGCGATAGACCCTGTGGGCGATCTCTCGCGCTTTATCCAGTCGAAGGTCATAGAGCCCCCCATCAAAAGCAAGCATTCGGACCGCTTGAAGCCATCTGCAAAGGCGACTCGATAAACATCCTCTGGACCATGCCCACCATCGCGCATGAGCAGGTACTTGGCGGGAACCGATTGCGTCACGTAGAGCTCCTTGGGACGGTCGAGGATGATGGTCTGCTTATGGCCCGCAAGACGACCTATCGGCAAACACATTCAGTAGGCCCGTCGCGACCGCCAGTAACGGATTTGGGAAAGACCGGCAACATCTGGCCAGGCTTTCCCCGGGCCGCGCAAAACTCTTGGCACTGATTTTCAATCCGCGAGCCAATCCAGCCCAAGCTGTAGCCTTTGATGAGGCCCGCCACCCCAACGATGACGATCGCAGCCAAAGCGATCATCGAGCGGGAAGTAAGAAATTTCATGCGCGCGGGTTCAAATTGGGCCGAGAGAATGAAAGGCAGCTTGTGGCCGCATCCTGCGGTTGGTCAGCTGGACAGGTGGATTTGAATCACATGCTCCGAACCAAAACGAACCAGCGTCCCTAGTTCAAGCTCCTCGGTGCAGTATGGCTGGTTGTCGAGCGCGCCGACGTAGCCTGATGGATCGGCGGACTGCACGATGACCCACATTCGCTCAACGTCAACTTCGCCGTCATGCTCGATTCGGAAGACAAGCTTCACGATGTCACCAGGTACCAAGCAAGTCCTGGCTTCGAGCGGAGGAAGATAAAACGTCGCGGGTGCAGCCGCATGCATCGCTTCTCCGTTGTCTAGTTCGAAACTGACCATGTCATTCCTGGTGCGTGTATGAATGTCCGATCATTGCCGATAGTACCCATTCGCGCTTCGCCGCTGAATGCCGGGAACCGCTACACCACGGAACGGATATCAGGTACCGAGAGCGCAACTAGTGATGATTTCCTGGATACCCGTCCGTGTGCACGAATCAGCATTGCTTGTGACCTGCGGTCCCGGCTGGCGTACGCGAAGCGCGCCGCCTACGACGCGGCAATGGCCTCTTTGACAAAGTCGGTGTACTTGCGCAGAGGGCGGCCAAGGATGGCCTGCAGGCGATCCGCTGCGCCGTCCGCACCGTGCATGCCGAACTTCTGGATCCCGGCCATCATCAGGCGCATGTCGTAGGCAAGCCAGGATGGCCCCAATGTGGCCATCTGTGCTTCGAAGGCCGCCACGTCGTCCCCGCCGTAGGTCACTTCGCGACCGAGCGCAGCACTCCAGATCTTGGCCACCAACTCGCCAGTCATCAGCTCGGGCCCGACCAGCTCCAGCGTCGTGCGCGGTGACGGTGCGGGCGCGCGATCGCGGCGCAGGAGTTCGGCGACGGCGGCGTCCGCGATGTCTCGCGCATCGATCATCGCGACGCCCGCCGAGCCGATCGGCATCGGGTAGACGCCGTAACCCTGGATCACCTGCTGAGCCGTACGATCGTTCTGCATGAAGTAGGCCGGCCGAAGGATGGTCGCTGGAATGTCGAGGCTCTCGATCATTCGCTCGACCGTGTGCTTGCCGGTGAAGTGCGGCACATTGGTGAACTTGTCCGCATGAATGACCGACAGGTAGACGACGCGCTCGATGCCAGCCTCGCGCGCCAGGTTCAGCGCGACGAGGGCTTGCGTCACCTCGTCGGGCGTGACGGCGTTCAGGAGAAACAGCGTGCGCACCGACGAGAGTGCCGCGCGCAATGAGGGCACGTCGGTCAGGTCGCCGACTACCTCCTTGACGCCGGCCGGAAAGCTTTGCTTTCCGGGTGTGCGAACGAACGCGCTGACTTGTGCGCCGGCGGAGGCCAGGCCTTGCACGACGAGGGAACCGATGGTGCCGGTGGCACCTGTGACGAGAATGCTCATGGAAATCTCCAGGGTTGAGGGGAAACGGGTTAGGTGGGTATGGGGGTAGGGGATCGATCAGCGCGAGAAGTCCGCGACGACCTTGCCGACGCGAGGGCCGGTGCGATTGCGTTCAATGGCCGCGGGGATGTCGTCGAAGCCCACGACTTCGCCGAGCTTCGAGATCAGCGTGCCTTGGGCGATTTCCGTCGCCAGCTGGTCCAGAAGGGCTGGGTCCGGCTTGTTCACGAACCACAGTCCGCGGCGGCCGGGGGGCGTGCGTGCAAGGATGTCGGCCGAGGACGTGCCGACGATCGCACCGTCCTTCGTCAGCACTTGCCACGAGTGATCGAGCACTTCGCCTCCGACGTAATCGAGCATCAGGTCGATGTCCCGCGCGACCAATTCGAAGCGTTCGGTCCGGTAGTCGATGACGTGGTCCGCGCCCAGGCTGCGAACGTACTCGACGTGCGCGGTCGACGCCGTTGCGAAGACTTCGGCGCCTGCCCGCTTGGCGTACTGCACGGCATAGCCGCCCAGCCCTCCCGCTGCGCCGTGGATCAGGATTCGCTGACCTGCGGCGATCGGACCCGCATGGTGCAAGCTATGCTAGGCCGCCACGGCCGCCACGGCCGCCACGGGGACGCTGGCCGCATGGACGTCGTCCAGGCCGTGCGGCGTGCGCACCAGCTTCGTCTCGTCGACTGTCACGAAATCGGCATAGGCACCCAGCCCGCCAAGCGGCCCCATGACGCGATCGCCCACGCGAAAGCGCGAGGCGCCGGGGCCGACTGCCTCGACGACACCAGCAAGCTCGATACCCAGCACCGCGGGCAGTTGAAGCGGGAAAGCCTTCTGGACGAAGCCTTCACGAACTTTCCAGTCGATGCCGTTCACGCCGGCCGCCCGAACGCGAACCAGAACCTGGGCCTGTCCGGCTGCCGGCCTCGCGATCTCGGCGACCTCGGCGGCGGCAACACCGCCATAGGCTCGGATCAGGACTGCGCGTTGAGTGGTGGTCATTTCAATTTCCTCATGTCGAAGTTGCGATGAGGAGAAGATAGGTCGTTGCATTGGCAAAACGAAGACGCGAAAATGAAGACACCTCGTCTCAAATTCGGAACACATGGACCTGAATGCATTGACCGACTTCGCGCTCGTCGCAACGAATGGAGGCCTCGGAAAGGCAAGCCGCGCGAGCGGGAGATCGAAGGCGACACTGTCCCGGCGCATCGCGGAACTGGAAGAGCAACTCGGCGTGCGACTCATCGAGCGCAGCGCCCGCGGGCTCAAGCTCACGGAAGCCGGCCAGATGCTGATGGATCGCACCGAAGGGCCAATGCACGAAGTGGCTGACGCCATGACTTCCGCTCGTGAGGGCTTGTCGGTACCGCGCGGGCGCTTGCGCGTCGCTTCCCCGGTGCTGTTCTCCCAGCTTGCGATGGGTCGCATCTCCGCCGAGTTCTGCGCGGCTTACCCCGAGGTCACGTGCGAGGTGGTGGCGGATGATCGCCTCGTCGACCTCGTCGAGGAGCAGTTCGACGCTGCGATCCGGATCAATCCAAGCCCGGACAGCAGCCTCGTGGGCCGGTGCTTCGCCAAGGACCGGCTGGTGGTCGTGGCCGCGCCCTCTGTGCCTGTGCCAACCCCAGGCAAGGTCAGCCCTGTTCCCGGCATCGTGTCCACAAGCTTTCAACCCACGAATTGGACGCTCGACGACGGACGCCTTGTCCTGGAGCCGATCCCGAAGCTGAGACTTTCCTCGTTCCTGATGATTCGCGACGCTGCAGTCGCTGGCGCCGGCGCCGCCCTGATGCCGCAATCCATCGCGTGGAACCAACTGACGCGCGGAGAACTGGTTCAGTGGGGCATGGTTTCGGGCGTGGAGGTCGCGCTCTGGGTCCTGCATACATCGCGACGACTTCCTGCGCCGAAGGTTCGGGCGTTTGTCGAATTCATGTGCGAGCAATATCCGCAAGGGTCCCTCGTACTGAACGGCTAGAAAACCGGTCGGTCGCTCTGGCGAATGGTCGGCAGTTCGCGGCTACGCAGCCGACGCTGACTTCATGCACCCAAAGATTTCGAAACTCTGTTTCGAACGAGCAACCTCGCCCATGCGGCAGTCCTGTTTTGGCCGACTAGAGCCGCTCTATGGGTTTGCCATGCCACCGTTGAAGCTGCATCGCTGCGAGGCGACGACGAGCGACCATTCCTGGCCCACGACGGCCGGCCGCTACCGAGCGACTGATCACTCCACTGCGCATTCCAGCGAGAAGAGTGGCACATCGGCTCGTCGGCTGAGCCACACGCCGCCGCCCAAGTCCTTGAATTTCCTCGACAGCCCTCGCCGGTACATGTCTGCGCGGTGCCGAAAGAGGAGAGGGTCGGTGAGGTCTTCGTCCACGATGTCATTCTCGTAGTCCTCGAGAGTCACTGCTTCCACGTAGAGCGCGCCATGGCTTAGGGTCCCGAGGTTGCGTAGGGCACGCTTCAGGTCGACTGGACTCAAATAGGCCAGAACGCCCTGGCAGATGACGAAGTCAAATGGCTCCTGAGCCTGGTAGTCCACGACCGAGCCACGCTCCCAGCCGTAGCGACCGCACAGGTATTCGCTGACTTCGACGCCTTGATACCTCGCCTGCGGAAAGTGCCGGGCTACGATGTCGCGCCACAGCCCTACTCCACAACCGACGTCCAACACTCGATGCACAGGGACGCGCAGGTACTTTAGGTAGGAACTTACAAAGGCACCCAGCCGTTCGACATGCTGCCGGTCGGCTACCTTGGTCTTCTTGTCGAAATAGTAGCGCGCGTAGTACGACTCATCGAAGGTGGTGGCATCAACAGACTCCATGGGTGGATCCTACTCGTATGCGCTTCGCTCTTCGTGATGCCACAAGGCGCCCCCTCAAGTCGGACGGCGAGCGCTTTCAATTGGCAGCGCCTCCCCGAAATTCGACAGTAGCCGGGCGCGGCCTGCATGCACATGACGTTCCGCAGCCGCCTTTGCACGGGCGGGGTTTGACGCGACGATGGCGTCGAAGATGGCGCGGTGCTCCACGTTCGAGCGGCGCATGTTGCCCGGCACGTTGAAGTACTTGCGGCGCACGAGGTGGAGCTCCTTGACGTAGTCGTCGTAGGCCTGATGTGCGCGCTGATTGTTGGAGATGATCAGAATCAGCGCATGGAACTGTAGATTGAGCTCGTAGTAGAGCGTGCCATCCTCGGCTTCGCAGGCTGCGTCCATGGCCGCCAGCAGCGACTCGAGCTGCTTCCTGTAGTCTTCTGTCAGGTGCTCGCAGGCGCGATCCGCGGCGTAGCCGAAGACAAGCGCGCGGAGCTCGTAAATTTCCAGCATCTCGCGCAGCGACAGTTGCCGCACGAAGACGCCACGGTTGATAACGGCCGTGACGAGGCCCAAGCCTGCCAGCACCTTGATGGCCTCGCGGATCGGCCCGCGGCTGGTGCCCATGCGCAGAGCCAGCGCCGCCTCGTTGAGGCGGTCGCCAGGTTGGAACTCGCCCGAATAGATCAGTTGCTTCAGCTCATTCGCGATCGAGTGCGCGAGTCCGGCGCTGCGGGGGCTGGGGGAGAGAGTCGGCATGGGCAAATCCTAACGTCAGTGCCAACCCGTTTTGCCCGGAAATGGCCAGGATCTCATCACTCGACCTTCACGTTGGCGCTCTTGACCAGCTTGACCCAGAACTTGCCGTCTTCTGCCAGGAACGTGTTGAACTGCTCGGGTGACTGCGATACCGACACTTCGGTGCCGTCACGCGCGAGCGATGTCTTGACCGAGGGCTGCTGCATCGCGGCGAGGGTCGCATCGTAGATCTTCTTCAGCACCGCAGGCGGCGTGTTCGCTGGCGCGAACATGCCGTACCAGAACTCGAGGTGGTATTCGGGAAGACCGGACTCCTTCATGCCCGGCAAGTTCGGCACCAGCGGGGAGCGCTCGCGCGTACTCACGGCCAGCGCGCGCAGTCGGCCACCAGTGGCCATCGGCAGTACTGAAGGCGAGGTGCCGAAAGTCAGCTGGGTGTCGCCCGCCATCACCGACTGGATCGCCAGGCTGCCGCCGCGGAAAGGGATGTGCGTCATCTCCGTGCCTGTGACCTGACTGAACAGCGCAGCGCCCAGGTGAGGCGCGGAGCCATTGCCCGAGGTGGAGTAATTGAGCTTGCCCGGATCCTTCTTGGCTGCCGCCACGAGATCCGCTACTGAGTTGATGCCGGTGCCGGGGTTGACCGCCAGCACGAGCGGCGAGGTCGTCATCTTGGTCACGGCGGCGAGGTCGCGTGCGGTGTAGGGCAGCTTGGGATTGAGCGCCGGGTTGACCGAGATGCTGCTAGGACTCGCGATGAGCAGCGTGTAGCCGTCTGCCGGCGCCTTGGCCACGAGGTCTGCGGCGATGCTCGATCCGTTCCCCGGCTTGTTGTCTACCACCACCGGCTGGCCGAGTGCCTTGCCAAAGGCGTTGCTCATCGCGCGTGCGACGTAGTCGGCAGCGCCGCCCGGCGCGAAGCCGATGACCAGACGGATGGGCTTGCTGGGGTAGTCAGCCGGCTGTGCCGCGACCGGCATGGCGG
Source organism: Variovorax nitratireducens (assembly GCF_051216545.1). Lineage (NCBI taxonomy): Bacteria > Pseudomonadati > Pseudomonadota > Betaproteobacteria > Burkholderiales > Comamonadaceae > Variovorax > Variovorax nitratireducens. The sequence continues at coordinate 89,328 of NZ_JBPJZO010000014.1, read as the reverse complement.
CCCAGGTGCACAGGCCGAGAACCAGGGCGATCTTCTTGTGGGTGTTCATTCGCGTGTCTCCTTCTCATTTTTTGGTCAACGGTGGCTCAGGCCTTTGCAGGGGGACGGAGGACGATCTTTCCGACATGGCGGCCTGCCTCCATGCGGGCCTTGGCCTCGGGCAACTGCGCGAAGTCGAAGACCTGGTCGACCAGCGGCCTGATGCGGGTCGCTGCGACATGCGGCATCACGTCGGCCACGAAGCCCGGCACGGCGGCGGCGCGCTGCGCCTTGCTGCGCAGCTTGTTCGACACGCCGAAGAGCGTGAGGCGTTTCGAATGCAATGCCGCCAAGTCGAGATCGGCATGAACCACGCCGTCGACGTAGCCGACAGTGGCGAGCCGACCCTCGAAGGCCATCGCGCGGATGTTCTCAGGGAAAACGGTGCCACCGACCGTGTTGATGACGAGATCGGCTCCATGCTTGTCGGTGGCCTGCATGACGCCTGCAGCGAAGTCGGGCGCTCGCGTGGCGAGGGCAACGTCGAGCCCGAGCGGCTTGAGCCGTTCGAGCTTGTCGGCCGAGCCCGAGGTGCCGATGACCTTGGCGCCCAGTGCCTTGGCGAGCTGCAATGACGCGACGCCGACACCCGAAGAGACGCCATTGATCAGCACCCACTCGCCCGGCTGCACCCGGCCCTGGAGCACGAGCATGTCGTACGAGACGAGGAAGGTCAGGGCAATGCTCGCGCCTTCCTCCCACGACAGGCCTTCGGGCATCGCGATGGCCTCGGCGCTTTCCACCAGCGCGTACTCGGCGAAAGCGCCGGAGCAGCGGCCGAACACACGGTCGCCGGGTTTGAAGCGCGCGACCTCGGCGCCGACTGCGACCACCTCGCCGGAGCCCTCGCCGCCGATCGCCTTCCAGCTTCCGGGCGCGCCGGCCAGGCCGTGGCCTGAGATGAACTCGCCGCGGTTGAGCGACGCGGCTGCAATGCGTACGAGCATCTGCTGCGGACCTGGCGCCGGCACGGGCGTATCGCGCACCTCGAGCACGGTGTCGGCATCGATCATCTGCATCCAGTAAGCCTGCATGGTGTTTCCCGGAGTGGTGGCGGAAGGTTCAGCGCCCGGTGAACACCGGCTTGCGCTTCTGCATGAAGGCGGTGCGGCCTTCGGTGTAGTCGGCGCTGTCGAAGCAACCCCGGATCAGCGAGGTGCACAGCGCGCTGTCCAGCTCGGGCGAGGGCTTCAGGATCTCGCGCACGATCGCCTTGGCGGCGGCGATCGTGAGCGGCGCGTTTTCGGCCACGGCGCCTGTGTACTCGGACAGCAGCGCCTCGAGCCCTTCGGGCGGAGCGATGCGCGAGATCAGCCCGAGCGCCTTGGCCTCGTCCGTACCGATGCGTCGTGCAGTGAAGAACAGATCCTTGGCTGCACCGGGGCCGATCAGATCGACCAGGTTTTTCATGGCCGTGAAGCGATAGCCCAGGCCCAATCGCGCGGCCGGGATGGCGAAGACCGAATTGCTCGACGCGATGCGGATGTCGCAGCTGATCGCGACGTTCACGCCGCCGCCGATGCAGTAGCCGCGGATGCAGGCGAGCGTCGGCTTCGCGAAGTCGTGGATGCTCATCAGCGCCTCTTCGGCCATCGCTTCGTAACGCGTCACGGCCTCGCGCGCAGCGCGCATGTCCTCGAACTGCGTGATGTCCGCGCCCGAGACGAAGGCCTTGTCGCCCGCGCCGGAGAACACGACCAGGCGAACGCGCTCGTCTGCGGCTGCGATACGCAACAACGGCGGTACCGCTTCCCACATGTCAACCGACAGCGCGTTGTGGCGCGCGGGGTTGTTGAAGCGGATGTGCAGCGTGCTCGCGTCGAGCCAGGTCTGCACGCGCCCGGTGGTCGATTCGTAAGCGGGGTTCGACATCGTCAATAGACTCCGGTGGACTTCATTCGGGTGAGATCCTCGGCGGCAATGCCCAGCTCGCGCAACACCTCTTCGGTGTGTTCGCCACGGCGCGGCGCGGCGCGCGCTATGGTGCTGGGGGTGCGCTCGAGCTGCATCGGCTGGCCGACCAGGCGCTGCGGGCCGAGCCGTGCCGACACCACCTCTTGCACCATGCCCAGGTGTGCGATCTGCGGCTCGTCGAAGACTTCGCGCATGTCGCTGATCAGGCCGCAGGCCACGCCGCCGTCGTTGAACTGGGCGATCCAGTGGCTGCGGTCGTGTCCGGCGAGGCGCATGTTGATTTCGGCGTTGAGCGCATCGCGGTTGACCGAGCGCGAAGGCTTGTCGTGGTAGCGCGCGTCGGTGATCCATTCCGGCGCGCCGAGGATGTGGCAGAAGCGCTCCCAGATCTTCGAGCCAAAGACCGCGATGTTGATATAGCCGTCGCGCGCCTTGTAAACGCCCGTCGGGATGCTCGTGGGGTGGAAGTTGCCGGCCTGCGTGCCGACCTCGCCGTCGATCAGGTAGCGCGAGGTCTGGAAATCCATCATGTAGACCATCGACTCGAGCAGCGAGGTGTGCAGCCACTGGCCTCGGCCGGAGGCCTCGCGCTCGAGCAACGCCACCAGGATGCCCTGCGCCGCGAAGATGCCGGCGCACAGGTCAGCAATTGGGATGCCGACACGCACGGGCCCATCGCCAGGCAATCCGGTCACCGACATCAGCCCGCCCAGGCCCTGCGCGATCTGATCGAAGCCGGGGCGCTTCGCGAGCGGGCCGGTCTGGCCGAAGCCGGAGATGCTCGCGTAGACCAGGCGCGGGTTGTCGACTGCGAGTGACTCGTAGTCGATGCCCAGGCGGAATTTCACGTCGGGCCGGAAGTTCTCGACCACCACGTCGGCGCCGCCTACCAGGCGCTTCAAGGTCTCGATGCCTTCGGGCTCCTTCAGGTTGAGCGTGATCGAGCGCTTGTTGCGATGGGTGTACTGGTAGTCGGAGCCGTCCTGGCCGCCGAGCGTGTCGTCGCCACGCATGTGCTCGGGCATCTGCACCTGGATCACGTCGGCGCCCCAATCCGCGAGCTGGCGGCAGGCCGTCGGGCCGGCGCGAACCTGGGTTAGATCGATCACGCGGAAGCGTTGCAGGGCAGTCGAGGCCGGAAGGTGAGGCATGCGGAAGGCGGATCCGATGGTTTTGGATCGCTCGATTGTTTGAGTTCGAGCCCTAAAGTGTCAACACTTTTTGCCTGATCGCAAACCCTTATGCCATTTCTAAAGACAATGAATCAGCATATGCAAGCTTAAGAACAGTCCACTCGCACCCCCAGGAGAGCCGCCATGCAACGCCGAACTTTCGCCCTCGCGCTCCCGTCCGCCCTGTTGGGGCTGCACGGTCATGCACTCGCCCAACCCTTCCCCAGCAAGCCGATTCGCTACATCGTTCCGGTCTCAGCCGGGGGCGGCAGCGACATGGTCGGCCGCACGGTCACCGAGCGCTGGGGCAAGCTGCTCAACCAGACCTTCGTTGTGGAAAACCAGAGCGGGGGAGGGGGCGTGATCGCCTCGCAGAACACGGCGCGCGCGGCGGCCGACGGCTACACGCTGATGCAGGGCTATGTCGCCACGCACGGCACCAGCCCGGCGACGCGCAAGCTTCCCTACGACCCGGTGAAGGACTTCACGCCGATCGGCATGATCGGCGGCACGCCCAACGTGCTCGTCCTCAACGTCGACGTGCCGGCCAAGGACTTCCAGCAGTTCGTCGCGTACATCAAGGCCAACCCCGGGAAGATCAGCTACGGCTCGGCCGGTGCCGGCTCGCTGACGCATCTGACGATGGAGCTCTTCAAGCAGCAGACGGAGACGCAGCTGACCCACGTTCCCTACCGTGGCATCGCACCGGCCTTCACCGACCTGATGGGTGGCCAGACGCAGGCCATGTTCCCGGGGCTTGCAGCAGCCATGCCGCACATCAAGTCGGGCCGTGCGCGGCCGCTGGCCGTGACCGGCAAGGCACGACATCCGCAACTCAAGGACGTGCCCACGCTCGAGGAGCTCGGCCTGAAGGGCTTCGACGCGATGCAGTGGTACGGCGTGGTCGGCCCCGCCGGCATGCCTGCCGACGTGGTGAAGCAACTCAACGACACCCTCAATGCGGTGCTCAAGGCGCCGGATCTCAGCGAGAAGCTTTCGGTCGAGGCGGTCGAGCCTATGCCGATGAGCCCGCAGCAGTTTGGCGACTACCTTCGCGCAGACCTCGCACGCTGGACTCGGTTGGCACGCGATCGCAAGATCGAACTCGACAACTGACGTCCGCGCCCCCGCCCTCCGTCCTTCCTTTCTCACCACTGACCTTTCACCATGGCACGCAACACCCAGGTTCCCGCGGATCACAACGCCCCACCCATCACCCGCATCCTGGCCGAGTACGTCGCCAACCATCCCTCGCGGGGCTGGAGCGATGCGGTGGACCGCGAAGCCCACCGCACCTTCCTCAACTGGCTGGGCTGCGCCGTCGGCGCGGCGCGGCACGAGGCGGTCGAGGCCGCTTTGGCCGCGGTGCAGACGCTGCAACCAGCGCCCCAGGCGACGATCCTCGGCCGCAGCGAGAAGGTCGATATCGCCAGCGCGGCGCTGCTCAATGGCATCACCTCGCACACCTTCGACTTCGACGACACGCACCTGAAGACCATCATCCATCCGGCCGGCCCCGTGGCCTCGGCCGTGCTCGCACTGGCCGAGCACACCGGCGCGAGCGGCCGCGCGGTGCTCGATGCGCTGGTGCTGGGCATCGACGTCGCCTGCCGCCTGGGCAACACGGTCTACCCCGAGCACTACGATCGTGGCTGGCATATCACCGGCACCACCGGCATGTTTGGCGCGGCGGCCGGCTGTGCGCGCCTGCTGGGCCTGAATGCCGACCTGACTGCGATGGCATTGGGCATCGCAGCGTCGCAACCCGTCGGCCTGCGCGAGCAGTTCGGCACCATGACCAAGCCCTTTCATCCGGGCGGGGCCGCACGCGCCGGGCTGATGTCGGCGTTGATGGCGAAGCACGGCTACACCGCCAGCCCGCGCTCGATCGAAGCGCCGCGAGGCTGGGCGCAGGTGGTGTCGACCAAATACGCGTGGAATGAAGTCACCGACGAGTTGGGCGAACGTTTCGAGATTTCCTTCAACAGCTACAAGCCCTTTGCATGCGGCATCGTGATCCACCCGAGCATCGACGCCTGCGTGCAGTTGCGCGAGCGCGGTGTCAAGCCCGAACAGGTCGAGCGCATCGAGCTCAAGGTGCACTCGCTGGTGCTCGAGCTCACCGGCAAGAAGGAGCCGGCAGACGGCCTGCAGGGCAAGTTCAGCGTGTATCACGGTTGCGCCGCGGGCCTGGTGTTTGGCCGCGCAGCCGAAGAAGAATTCGCCGACGACATCGTCAACCGCGTCGACGTGGTCGCGCTGCGCCGCAAGGTCGTGGCGACGGTCGACGACAGCATCAACGAAGCCAGTGCCGACGTGACAGCGGTGCTCGCCGACGGTCGGCGCGAGCATGTGTTCGTCGAGCACGCCATCGGCTCCCTGCAACGACCCATGAGCGACGACGACCTCGCGCGCAAGTTCCACGGCCTGTCGGATGCAATGCTGGGCGAGAAGCGAAGCTCCGATCTGCTTGCGTCCTGCTGGTCCTTGGCTGAGGCTGCGGACGTGGGCACTCTTTGTGCGCTGGCCCGTCCATGAACACAAGGAGCGACCCCATGACTCCACACCATCATCCTGAAAGCGCCTGCCGCCGTCGATTCTGCTCCGCGGGCGCATTGCTGCTCGCAGGCTGCGCAAGCCCAACGGCAAGACCACCGGCAGACGCTGTCGCGCAACTCGGCAACACGGGCAAGCTGCGCGCGGCGATCAACTTCGGCAACCCGATCCTCGCGAGCCGCGGTTCGGCCGGGGAGCCGCGCGGCGTTTCGGTCGACCTGGCGCGGGAAGCGGGGCGCCGGCTCGGTTTGCCCGTCGAACTCGTCACCTTTGATTCCGCCGGCGCGGTGGTCGAGGCGGTCAAGGCGCGGCAGGTCGATCTTGCATTCGTCGCGATCGACCCTGTGCGCGCCGCCGATATGGAATACACGGCGCCCTACGTCATCATCGAAGGCGCCTACATGGTGAAGAACGGCTCCCCGTTGCAGCGCAATGACGAGGTGGATCGTCCCGGCACCCGCGTGGTCGTCGGCCGAGGCAGCGCGTACGACCTCTTCCTCACGCGCGAGATCAAGTCGGCCACCCTGGTGCGGGCACCGACTTCGCCGGCAGTGACTGACATGTTTCTCGCGCAGAACCTCGACGTAGCCGCCGGCGTGCGACAGCAACTCCAGTCCGACGCCTCGCGCGTTGGAGGAGTCCGCCTGCTGCCCGGACGCTTCATGGTCATCGAGCAGGCCATGGGCGTACCCAAGGGCCGCACCACGGCACAGGCCTGGCTCAAAAGCTATATCGAGGAAATGAAGGCCTCGGGCTTCGTTGCCGAAGCCCTGAAGCGGCACGCTATCCAAGGCGCCGCGGTCGCGCCGCTACGAACCCTCTGACCACGAAAGGATGATGTCCATGAAGAGCTTCCATGCATTCGTCGCCGCGGCGGCGCTGGCCACTACATTCGCGCTCCCTGCGCTGGCGCAGAACGTCACTGTCACGCCATTGGGCGGTATCGACGGCGAGTTCTGTCCTCAGGATCGCGCGCTGATCTTCGAAGATCCCAACGGGACACGCATCCTGTACGACCCCGGCCGCACCGTCGCAGGTGCAAGCGACCCACGCCTCGGAAAGATCGACATCATTCTCGTGAGCCACATGCATGGCGACCACGTCGGCAACGCCCACAACAAGGCTCCGAATTCGGGGAGCTGCGAGAACCCGGACATGTCGGTGTCTGCCATGCCCAACTCGAACGCGGTGAACATCGCGCTCGCGAAGAAATCGAAGATCGTGACCGGCAGCGAAATGCCTCCCTTCTTTGCCGCCAAGCTGAAGGCGAACGGCGGCAACCCGGCAGATTCGGTTCTCGCGCGCTTCGGCGGCAGCGTGACGCTTGGCGGCGTGCGCATCGCCACTGTCAGCGCGCTGCACAGCAATGGCTTGGATCCCGACTACATCGGTGGAGAACTGGGCAAGGCCATGAAGGACGTCGGCATCGCCGGAGACGTCGGCCTGGCGACGGGCTTTGTGCTGCGCTTCAGCAACGGCCTCGTCGCGTATCTGTCCGGCGACACCGGCATCGTGGCCGATCAGGAACGCGTGGTGCGCGACTACTACAAGGCGAAACTCGTGGTGATGAACATGGGCGACGGCTTCAGCACTGGCCCTGCCGAATCTGCCTTCGTCATCAACGAGTTGGTCAAGCCAGCTTCGGTGATCGCATCGCATGCGAACGAGGTCGGCACGATCAACGGCAAGGTGCGCCCAGGCAGCAAGACGGAAGCGTTTGTGAAGGCAGTGAAGGTTCCGGTGCACATCCCGCGCTCTGGTGTGGCCATGGGTTTTGACGCTGCCGGCGCATGCGTGTCGGGCTGTTGAGTCGACACTGATAGAGGCACCTGAGCGCACCTGCTGGGCGTGGGCCAGCGCACAGACGGCTCGTCCTGCTGCGCGCACCGTGCAGGATGCGCATCGAGGCTCGGCGAGCGATCGACGTGCGGGCACGACCTCACCATCAACAGGAGTGACCTATGACACAAAAGATGCAAGCTGCAGTCGTCGAGCAATTCGGAAAACCCTTGGTGCTTCAGGAATGGGACATTCCCACGCCAGGGGCCGGCCAGATCCTGGTCAAGACCGAGGCCTGCGGCGTCTGCCACACCGACCTCCATGCCGCGCATGGCGACTGGCCCGTGAAGCCTACGCTGCCGTTCATTCCCGGCCATGAGGGCATCGGACGGGTGGCGGCCGTCGGAGCCGGCGTGACGAGCGTGAAAGAGGGCGACCGGGTCGGGGTGCCCTGGCTCTACTCGGCCTGCGGTCATTGCGAGTACTGCCTGACGGCCTGGGAGACGGTGTGCGCCCAGGCGCAGTTCGGCGGCTACACCAAGAACGGTGGCTTTGCAGAGTACATCCTGGCCGACCCGAACTACGTCGCCCGCGTGCCCGCCGGCTTGGCGGCCCGGGATGCGGCACCCATCATCTGCGCCGGCATCACCACCTACAAGGGGATCAAGGAGACCGCGGCTAGGCCTGGCGAATGGATCGCCGTCTCCGGCGTCGGCGGACTCGGGCATCTGGCGATCCAGTATGCCAAGGTCATGGGTCTGCATGTCTGTGCGGTCGACATCGACGAGGGCAAACTCGCTCACGCCAAACAACTCGGCGCCGACGTCGTGATCAATGCCCGGAACGGCGACGCGGCGGCCGCCGTGAAGAAGGAAACCGGCGGCGGAGCGCATGGCGTCCTGATCACGGCGCCCTCGCTGGCCGCATTCAAGCAGGGCGTTGCCATGACCCGCAAGCTTGGCACGTGCGTCCTGGTCGGGCTGCCGCCAGGCGAGTTCCCGGTCCCGCTCTTCGATGTGGTGGCGAACTGCATCACCGTGCGCGGTTCGTTCGTCGGCACGCGCAGGGACATGGCCGAAGCGCTCTCCTTCGCCGCCGAGGGCAAGGTCAAGGCCGACATCGAGCTGCAGCCCCTGACGTCGATCAACGGGGTCCTCGACCGGCTCGAGCGCGGCGAAGTGGCATCGCGCGTGGTCATCGAATTCGCGGGAGCTTGAGCCGAGAAGAGAACACCCGAACACCCCCGCGCATCCCATCCCATGCCGGCCCCAGATCGGCTGCAAAGGAGTTCCGCCATGCAAGCCCGCCGTATGCACTGGCTGGGCGTCGAAGGGCGCGAGCGGCGTCCTGCTCGACAGCGCTCGATGAACACGCTATGGAAAATGTGGTTGACACATGAATTGATGAAAAGTAATGTAATGGCGCATTACTTCTCCGGCTCCGCAGCCCGGCGCCGGTTCATCGATTCCCGTTCTTCCGCTTTCGACCATGAAAATTGCAATTCTCGGCGGCGGGCACGGCGCCTACGCGGCCGCTGCCGATCTGTCCGAAGCCGGCCACGAGGTGCGCCTGTGGCGCCGAGACGCCGCGGCGCTCGAGCCGGTTGTTCGCGCCGGCGCGATCACGCTGAAAGATGCCGCCGGCACACGCGAAGTACCGCTCGCGCTCGCCACGCCGGACATCGCAGCCGCCTTGCGCGGCGCCGAACTGATCGTCGTTCCCACGCCGGCCATCGCCCAGCACGACATCGCCCTGGAGATGGCGCCGCACCTGGCAGACGGGCAGGTCGTCTTTCTGCCGCCGGGTACCTTCGGCAGCTTCGTGATGGCGCGGACGGTGGCGCAGGCGGGCAGCCACGCCGACGTGGCCTGGGCCGAAACGGGCACCTTGCCCTACCTGGCGCGCAAGCACGGCGAGCGCGAGGTGAATCTGACGATACGCGCCGTCCGCCTCCCCACCGGGGTCTACCCGGCCCGCAAGGCGGCCGAGGCGATCGCGGTGATCCGCAAGGCCTACCCGAGCGTGCATGGCTGCGGCGACGCGCTGTCGGGCGCCCTGATGAATGCCGGGCCGGTGATCCACCCGCCGCTGATGGTCATGAACGCGGCGCCGCTACAGCATTTCGAGCGCTGGGACATCCACAACGAAGGCACGCAGCGCGCCGTGCGCGACGTGACAGACCGGCTCGACCAGGAGCGCATCGCGGTGCGCGAAGCCTTCGGGCAGGGCGCGCCGCACTATCCGCTGGCCGACCACTACAACAACGACCGGTGGATGTACGGCGATGCGCACAAGCAGCTCGTCAAGTCGGGCGACTGGCGCGAGAACATCGACCTCTACGCGCACCGCTACATCACCGAAGACACCGAACTCGGGCTGGCCTTCCTTGCATCGGCCGCGCGCCATGCCGGCGTCGATGCACCCATTGCCCACGGCCTGCTGGCCATCGTGGGCGGCTTTCTGGGGCGCGACCTGCGGCTTGGCGAGCGCACCTTCGAAGCGCTCGGGCTCGCCGAGTTGACTCCGGCGCAGCTCACGCAGAGGCTGCACGATGGCGAATGAAGCGCTGCCGCGTTTCGCGGCCGTCGGCGCAGGCCGCATGGGGCGCGGCATCGCGATCGCGTTTGCCTACGCGGGCCACCGCATCTCCTTGATCGACCTGCGTTCGCGCAGCAACGACGCTTGGCACAAGCTGGCAGGCGAGGCGCGGGCCGAGATCGAGAGCAGCCTGGACGGCCTGGCACAGCTCGGCGTCATCGATGCGGCGCAGGTTCAGGCCATCGCGTCGCGCGTCGACCTCGTGAATGCGGCCGAGGCGCCCGCCGCACTGCAGGCGGCCGAGCTGGTGTTCGAAGGCGTGCCCGAAACGCTCGATGCCAAGCGCGATGCCTTCGCGCAGCTGAACCGCCATTGCCGCGACGACGCGATCCTGACCTCAACCACCAGCAGCATCCTCGTGACGCAGCTGGCCGCGCTGGTTCGCAACCCCGGCCGCTTTCTCAACATGCACTGGCTCAACCCGGCCTATGTGATTCCGGTGGTCGAACTGAGTTGCCATCCGGCCACCGACCCCGCCGTGCTGGCCCGCGCCAAGGCGCTGATGGAGGCGATCGGCAAGCTGCCCGTGGTGTGCGGCGCATCGCCGGGCTACATCGTGCCGCGGCTGCAGGCGCTGGTGATGAACGAGGCCGCACGCATGATCGAGGAGGGCGCCGCCACCGCAGAAGAGATCGACAAGGCCACGCGCTACGGCCTGGGCCTGCGCTTTGCCGCGCTCGGGGTGGTGGAGTTCATCGACTTCGGCGGCTGCGACATCCTGCACCACGCCAGCCGCGAGATGGCCGTGTCGATCGACCGCGGGCGCTACACCGCGCCCGCCATCGTAGACCGCATGGTGGAAGAGGGACGCCTCGGCCTCAAGAGCGGCAGCGGGTTCTACGGCTACGAAGGGCGCGACATCGCCGCCTACCGGCGCGACGTGCTGTCCAGAACGCTGGGGGCGCTCCGGCACGCGGGCCTGTGGCGCGCGCCGGCGACCAAGACCTTGGAATGAGCCCGATCCATCGCGCCTTTGCCGACCTGTCGGTGGGGCAGGTGCACTATGCCGCGTGCGGCCCGCCGCAGGCACCCGCCGTGCTGCTGCTGCACCAGTCGCCCCGCAGCTGGGCCGAATACCGCGAGGTGCTGCCGCTGCTCGGCGCACACCGGCGCGCAATTGCGATGGACACCGCCGGCTTCGGCGATTCCGCGGCCGGCGAGGCGCCCGCCAGCATCGAACATTGGGCGCGCGTGGCGTGCGAGCTGCTTGACGCACTGGGCATCGATTGCGCCGACGTGGTCGGCCACCACACCGGCGGCGTCATCGCGGTGGAGTTGGCTGCCGCCTTTCCCCGGCGCGTGCGCAGCCTGGTGCTGTCGTCCGCGCCCTTCACCGACGGCGCCTTTCGCCGCGCGCGCGCCGAGCGGCCGCCGATCGACGAGGTCGAGCCCAGCGACGATGGCCAGCACCTCGCCGCACTGTGGCAAAAGCGCCAGGGCTTCTACCCGCCGGGTCGACCCGAACTGCTCGAAGCCTTCGTGCTCGATGCATTGAAGGTCGGGCGCCGCCTTGAAGAAGGGCACCGCGCGGTCGCCGCATACCGGATGGAAGACCGCATCGGCCGTGTCGTGCAGTCCGTCCTGATCATTCGCGCCACCGACGATGCGTTTGCGGCGCCGCATGTCGCCGAGCTGCTGCAGCATCTGCCGCAGGCGCGCGTGGTCGACATCGAGGGCGGCATGGTGCCCTTGCCCGACCAGATGCCCGAAGCCTTTGCGCGCGCGGTGCTGGCGTTTCTGGAACCGTCGGCGTCCTGAACGCCATGCGCCCGATGCTGGCTCAGCCTTCGTGGGTGTCTTCGGCGTCCGCGTCGGCCGGCGCGTGCGCGTGCAACTCGATCATCTGGCGCAGCGTGTTCTTGAGCTCTTCGGCGCGGCGCAGGCCGAAGGGTTCGAGCACGCGCAGCTCGTGCTCGCGGGCCAGTTGCATCAGGTGCTCCACCGCCTTCGTGCCCTTGCGCGTGATGCGCACCAGCGTGATGCGGCGATCACTCTCATGGGGCAGCCGCTCGATCTGGCCGCGTGCCTCCATGCGGTCGAGCAGGCGCGTCACCGTGGGCTGCTTGGTCACGGTCACCTGCGCGAGCTCGCCGATGCTGACCGGCTCGCTGCCCGCCAGCGAGGCCATCACGCGCCACTCCGATACCGAAAAGCCGTGCTGGCGCGCCACCACGTGGAACTCCGACGAGATGAGCTGGCTGGCCTGCGCCAGCAAGGCCGGCAGGTAGTCGTCGACGAAGCGATGCGATTCAGCGGGCAGTGCGGCCATGAAGGTCTCCCAGGGCTGATTCGGGCATGCCGCTTGCTTGTCTAGGGTAATTCATGATTGTGAATACATTCAGTTGTCAACATTATAGAAAGCACGGTGCGACACCCATCGCACCGTTCCCCAAGAGATGAAAGACCACCATGGCTGAGCGTTCATTCGTAGAAGAAGTCAAGAAACTGCGGTTGTCCGGCGGCGAGGTGTTTCGCGGTGAAGGGATTCTGGCTGTAACCAAGGCGCTGCTGGAGTCCGGGGTTTCCTATGTTGCCGGCTACCAGGGGGCGCCCATCTCGCACCTGATGGACGTGCTCGCCGACGCGCAGGACATCCTCGCCGAGCACGGCATCCGCTTCGAAAACAGCGCCAGCGAGGCCACCGCCGCCGCGACGCTCGCGGCCTCGGTCAACTACCCGCTGCGCGGCGCCGTGACGTTCAAGGCCACAGTGGGCACCAATGTCGCGTCCGATGCGCTGGCCAACCTGGCGTCGGGCGGCGTCACGGGCGGTGCGCTGATCATCGTGGGCGAGGACTACGGCGAAGGCTCGTCGATCATGCAGGAGCGCAGCCACGCGTTCGCGATGAAGTCGCAGATCTGGCTGCTCGATCCACGGCCCAACCTGCCGAGCATCGTCGATGCCGTCAAACAGGGGTTCGATCTGTCCGAAGCCAGCAACACGCCGGTGATGCTGCAGCTGCGCATCCGCGCCTGCCATGTCCACGGCCACTTCATTGCCGGCGACAACCGGCGCTCCAAATTCACGCTGAAAGACGCGCTCGAAAACCCGCAGCGCGACGTCAGCCGCATCGTGCTGCCGCCGGCCAGCTTCGTGCACGAGCAGGAAAAGGTGCGAGATCGCTGGCCCGCTGCGGTGCGCTTCATCGAGGAGAGAAAGCTCAACGAGTTCTTCTCCGAAGACGCCGACGACATCGGCATCATCGTGCAGGGCGGCAGCTACAACACGCTGCTGCGCGCGCTCGAACGCCTGGGCCTGGCCGATGTCTACGGCGAGACGAAGGTGCCGCTCTATGTGATGAACGTGGCCTATCCAGTCATCGAGAGCGAGGTCATCCGTTTCTGCGAGGGCAAGCGCGCGGTGCTGATTGTGGAAGAGGGCCAGCCCAACTTCGTCGAGCAGAACCTCGCGACCATCCTGCGCCAGGCCGGATCGACCACCGCGCTGCACGGCAAGGACACGCTGCCGGTTGCCGGCGAATACACCGCGGCCGAACTGCTGAAAGGCGCGCGCAGCTTCTGCGAACGCTACGAGCGCCTTGCACCGCTGCCCGTGCCCGCGGCGGTGCGCAAGGTGATCCCGCTCAAGGAAGTGGCTGCCATCGGCGTCGACGGCGCACCCGAGCCGGCCTTGCCGCTGGGCGACAGCGTGCATGCGCGCCCACCCGGCTTTTGCACCGGCTGCCCCGAGCGGCCGATCTTCAGCGCGATGAAGCTGGTCGAACGCGAACTCGGCGCGCACCACGTCAGCGCCGACATCGGCTGCCACCTGTTTTCGATCCTGCCGCCGTTCAGCATCGGCAACACGACCATGGGCTACGGCCTTGGCGGTGCCGGTGCATCTGCACTCAATGCGCCGGCCGGCAAGCGCGCGATCTCGGTGATGGGCGACGGCGGTTTCTGGCACAACGGGCTGACCAGCGGCGTGGCGAATGCGGTCTTCAACAAGAGCGACAACCTGACCATCGTGGTCGACAACAACTACACCTCGGCCACCGGCGGGCAGGACATTCTTTCGTCGCACGCCGTCAATGCCACGCGCAGCACCGGCCACGAGATCGAACGCGCGGTGCGTGGCGTGGGCGTCGAGTGGGTGAAGACCTTGCGCCGCACCTACGACGTGGCCGGCATGCGCGATGCGCTCAGGGACGCGCTGACCACCAAGCAGAAGGGCCCCAAGGTCCTGATCGCGCAATCGGAGTGCATGCTCAACAAGCAGCGCCGCGAGAAGCCGCTGGTGCGCAAGGCCATCGCCAGCGGCAAGCGCGTGGTGCGCGAGAAGTTCGGTGTCGATGCCGACACCTGCACCGGCGACCATTCCTGCATCCGCCTGTCGGGCTGCCCGTCGCTGTCGATCAAGCCCAACCCCGATCCGCTGCGCACCGATCCGGTTGCCACGGTGCTCGACAGCTGCGTCGGCTGCGGCGTGTGCGGCGAGGTTTCGCATGCCGCCGTGCTGTGCCCCTCTTTCTACAAGGCGCAGATCGTCAACAACCCGAACCGCTGGGATCGCGTGCGTGAGCGCGTGCGCAGCGGCGTGATCGGCTGGCTGCAGCGCGGCGAAGCGAAGCGACGCGCAGCCTGGGCGTTCTGAACATGAGCAGCGCGCAGCCCATAAAGATCGCAATCCTCGCCATGGGCGGCGAGGGCGGTGGCGTCCTGGCCGACTGGATCGTCGATATGGGTGAAGCCAATGCCTATGTCGCCCAGACCACCTCGGTGCCGGGCGTGGCCCAGCGCACCGGCGCCACCATCTACTACGTCGAGCTCTACCCGGCTGCACAGGCAGCGGCCGACGGCGGCCAGCCCGTGCTCGCGCTGATGCCGCTGCCGGGCGATGTCGACGTGGTGCTGGCCTCGGAGCTCATGGAGGCTGGCCGCGCCGTGCAGCGCGGCCTGGTCACGGCGGATCGCACCACGCTCGTCGCGTCGACCCACCGCGTCTATTCGATCGCAGAGAAAAGCGCTCTCGGCGACGGCCGTGTCGACAGCAGCGAACTGCTCGCGCATGCGAACAAGGCCGCCAAGCGCTTCATCCGCTTCGACATGCAGCAGGCCGCCGAGGCCTCAGGCAGCGTGATCAGCGCGGTGCTCTTCGGCGCGCTGGCGGGCTCAGGCGTGCTGCCTTTCGCCCGGGCCCAGTTTGAAGCCACCATCGAGCGCGGCGGCGTCGGCGTGAAGCCCAGCCTCAAGGCCTTCGGTGCTGCTTTTCTGCGGGCACAAGGCGCGACCGAGGAAGAGTCGCCAGTCGCAACGGCCGTGCCGGCGCCGCAGCCGAAGCACCCGGCCGTGCGCGCACTGGTCGAACGCGCGCAGCGCGACTTTCCGGCCCCGGCGCATTACTTCCTGCTCGAAGGTGTGCGTCGCCTGATCGACTACCAGGACACGGACTACGCGGGCCTCTACCTCGATCGCATGGCTGCGATGGCCAAGCTGCCCGCGAACGACGACGGCCGCCTGCTGCGCGAGACCGCGCGCTACCTCGCGCTCTGGATGTCCTACGAAGACACGGCCCGCGTCGCCGCGCTCAAGACCCGTGCCACTCGCTTCGAGCGCGTGCGCGGCGAGGCGAGCGTGAAGGAAGGGCAGATCCTTGCCATCAACGAATACATGCATCCGCGGATCCAGGAGATCTGCGAGACGCTGCCGGGCGGCATTGGCCGCTGGCTGATGAACTCGGGCCTGCCGCGGAAAACGGTGGAGCGCTTCACGCAGCACGGCCGAGTGATCCAGACCAGCTCGCTGCGCGGCTACCTGATGCTGCGCACCGTGGCCGCCATGAAGCGCTGGCGCCGTTCCACCATCCGCTACGCCGAGGAAAACCAGCACATCGAGGCGTGGCTCGCGCGCATTGCCGAAACCGCGCTGCGCAACCCCGATCTCGCGGTGGAGCTTGCGCAATGCCAGCGGCTGGTCAAGGGCTACAGCGACACCCGCGAGCGGGGCCTGCGCAACTACGACACGGTCATCGGCGCTTTCCAGCGCGCCGGCGCCACGCTCGCGCCCGCCACGCTGCGCGAGCTGCGCGATGCCGCGCTTGCCGATGAACATGGCCAGAAGCTTCAAGCCGCGCTGGCGCGGCATGCGCTGGCCTGAAGAAGAAACTCCAGGAATAGCGATGTCCACCCAGCCCGCCACCCTGTCCCTGCGCGTTGCCGAAGCGCGCCAACTGAATCCGGCGATCCGCATGCTGCGCCTGGCCGCCGAAGATGGCGGCGCGTTGCCCGGTTTCAGCGCCGGAGCGCACATTCGCGTGCAGGTGAAGCTGCCCGACGGCGCCATCGACTGGCGCCACTATTCGCTCATCAACTTCGCAACCGCGCGCAATGCCACCAACGCGCCCACCGAGTACGTGATCGCGGTGCGCAAGGAGGCCGAAGGCCGCGGCGGCTCGTGCTTCATGCATGAGCGCGTGAACCCCGGCGACCTGCTCACGATCGAGCTGCCGAAGAACGACTTTCCGCTGCACACCGGCCCTGGCGGCACCGTGTTGGTGGCCGGTGGCATCGGTGTCACGCCGCTGGCCAGCATGGCGGCACGCCGCCGAGCCGAGGGCCTTCCGGTTCGCATGCACTACGCCGGCCGCAGCCGCGACCTCATGGCCTTTCTGCCGGAGCTGCAGGCACTGCTGGGCGAGGATCTCCGCATTCACGCCGACGCGGAAGCCGGCGCGCCACTCGGCATCGACACGCTGCTCGACGCCTGCCCCGCCGGCGATCGCCTCTACGTCTGCGGCCCCAAGGTCATGCTCGACGCCGTGTTCGCCCGCACCCAGGCGCGCGGATGGGAGCACGACCGCGTGCACTTCGAACTCTTCACCGAGCCCGTCGCGGAAGCGGGCGACCAGCCCTTCGAGGTGGAGCTTGCCCAGTCGGGCCAGCGCTTTACTGTGCCGGCCGACCAGAGCGTTCTCGACTGCCTGATCGAGCACGGCTGCGACCCGATGTTCGATTGCAAGCGCGGCGAGTGCGGCGTTTGCGCGGTGCCGGTGCTCGAAGGCGACATCGACCACCGCGACTACGTGCTGACCCCGCGCGAGAAAGCGCTGGGCAATGTCATGCAGATCTGCATCTCGCGCGTCAAGGGCCCGCGCCTGGTGCTGGACATCTGAAGGAGCGAGACGAAATGACTTCCTACCGCAACAACCCCGATGCCGTGCGTGCGCTGGTTCAGAACGACCGCGTGCACCGCGATCTCTACATCAGCCAGGAGCTGTTCGAGGTCGAGCAGGAGCACTTCTTTGCCAACACCTGGAACTATGTCGGCCACGAAAGCCAGATTCCCAAGTCCGGCGACTGGTTCAGCAACGACATCGCGGGCCGGCCGCTGATCATCGTGCGCCACACCGACGGCTCGGTGCGGGCCATGATGAACCGCTGCGCCCACAAGGGCTCCCGGCTCGTGAGCGGGCCGTGCGGCAACACCGGAAAGTTCTTTCGCTGCCCGTACCACGCGTGGACTTTCAAGACCGACGGCGCGCTGCTCGCCATCCCGCTCAGAACCGGCTATGAAAACACCGCCCTGCACGAGTGCGAATCGGCCAAGGGGCTGACCACGGTGAAGCACGTGCGCAGCTACCGCGGGTTCATCTTCGTCAAGATCAACGATGCAGGCCCGGACTTCGACGAGTACTTCGGCGATTCGCTGAGCTCGATCGACAACATGGCCGACCGCTCGCCCGAAGGTGAACTCGAGATCGCAGGCGGCTGCCTGCGCTTCGTGCACCAGTGCAACTGGAAGATGTTCGTCGAGAACCTCAACGACACCATGCACCCGATGGTGGCGCACGAGTCTTCCGCCGGCACAGCCAAGCGCATGTGGGCCGACAAGCCGGCCGACGAACCCAAGCCGATGGCGGTCGAGCAGTTCGTGCCCTTCATGTCGGACTACAAATTCTTCGAGGACATGGGCATCCGCACGTATGACAACGGCCACAGCTTCACCGGGGTGCACTTCAGCATCCACAGCAAGTACAAGGCGATCCCCGAATACGACGACGCGATGAAGGCACGCTACGGCGAGGAGCGCACCGCGCAGATCCTCGGCATGGCGCGCCACAACACGGTGTACTACCCCAACCTCACCATCAAGGGTGCGATCCAGGCGATCCGCGTGGTGAAACCGATAGCGGCCGACAAGACGCTGGTCGAGAGCTGGACGTTCCGGCTCAAGGGGGCACCGCCTGAACTGCTGCAACGCACCGCCATGTACAACCGGCTCATCAACTCGCCTTTTTCAGTGGTGGGCCATGACGACCTGCAGGCCTACCGTGGCATGCAGGCCGGCCTGCATGCCAGTGGCAACGAGTGGGTCGGCCTGCACCGCAACTACGAGCCTTCGGAGCTGAAGGGCGGCGAGATCACGACGGGCGGAACCAGCGAGCTGCCCATGCGCAACCAGTACCGCAGCTGGGCCGAACGCATGACAGAGACCATGAGATGAACCCCCAGTCTTCGCGCACTTCGTGTCGCTTCGCCAACCCCCTTGCAGGGGGCAACACCGGCGGACCGGCGGAGCCGGTTCCGCGGTGTTCCTGGAAGGAGGCGTCTGAATGACCGAGATTGTTCGCCAGGATTTGATCGACTTTGTCGTGAACGAAGCACATCTGCTCGACACCCGCCGCTACGAGGAATGGAACGCGCTCTTCACCGACGACGCCTTCTACTGGGTGCCATTGGTGCCAGACCAGGAAGACGGCCTCAATCACACCTCGCACCTCTATGAAGACAAGCTGCTGCGCGAGCTGCGCATCGAGCGCCTCAAGAGCCCGCGCGCCTTTTCGCAGCAGCCGCCGAGTCGCTGCCACCACCTGCTGCAGGTGCCGGTGGTCGAAGCCTTCGACGAGGCCGCCAACCGCTATGTGGTGCGCACGGGGTTCCATTACACCGAGTCGCAGGGCGATGAGCTTCAGTTCTATGTCGGCACCTTCTTCCATCACCTTTCGGTGCAGGAGGGTGCGTTGCGCATGACGCTCAAGCGCGTCAACCTCCTCAACTGCGACGCTGCGCTGCCAGCGGTGCAACTCTTCATCTAGGGACGCGATGCAGCACGCCACCGTCCACGACGTTTTCAAGGCCACCGCGGCGCGCACGCCGGAGGCCGAGTTCCTGTTCACCGAGTCGGTGACGGCGGCGGCGTATGGCATCGCTGCCGGCGCCATCCCATGGGGCGAGGCGGCGGCGCAGGTCGAGCGCCTGCGCGCGGCCTATGCGCAGGCGGGCTACGGGCACGGCCACCGCGTCGGCCTGTTGCTGGAGAACCGGCCGGCTTTCCTGTTCCACTGGTTCGCGCTCAACGCACTGGGCGTGAGCGTGGTGCCGATCAATTCCGAGATGCGTTCGGCCGAGCTGGTCTACCTGATCGGCCACAGCGAGATCGGCCTGGCCGTGACGCTGCGCGGGCGCGCCGACGACCTGCGCGCCGCGGCAGTGCAGGCCGGCGTCGCTTTCGAAACGATGGGGCCGGATGACGAGGTGCCCTATGCCGCGACAGCGGCACCGCGCGCCGGCGAGGCCATCGGCCTCGATACCGAGTGCAGCCTGCTCTACACCTCGGGCACCACCGGACGGCCCAAGGGCTGCATCCTCGGCAATGCCTATTTCCTGCGCGCCGGCGAGTGGTATGCCACGCTCGACGGCGTGTGCGGCATCCGGCGCGACACCGAGCGCGTCATCACGCCGCTGCCGCTCAACCACATGAACGCGATGGCGTTCTCCACGATGGTGGTGCTGGTGGCGGGCGGCTGCCTGGTGCAGCTCGACCGCTTTCATCCGAAAACCTGGCTGGCCAGCGCACGCGAGAGTCGCGCCACCATCGTGCACTACCTCGGCGTGATGCCGGCCATGTTGCTGTCCGCGCCGGCATCGGCGGCCGATCGCGAGCATGCCATTCGCTGGGGCTTCGGCGCCGGTGTGGATCGCAAGCACCATGCATCCTTCGAAGCGCGCTTCGACTTTCCGCTGGTCGAGGCCTGGGCCATGACCGAGACCGGTGCTGCCGCCTGCGTGATGGCCAACCGGGAGCCGCGCCTCGTCGGCACCAGTTGCTTCGGGCGGCAGGAAGACTTCGTCGAGATCCGCCTCGTGGGCGAGGACGGCAACGACGTCGCCGTCGACGCGCCGGGCGAGCTGCTGGTGCGCTCCGCCGGCAGCGACCCCAAGCGCTACTTCTTCTCGGGTTACCTGAAAGACGAAGCGGCGACGCGCGAGGCTTGGGCCGACGGCTGGTTCCACACCGGCGACCTGGTGCGGCGCGATGCGCAAGGCAACTTCTTCTTCGTCGACCGCAAGAAGAACGTGATCCGTCGCAGCGGCGAGAACATTTCGGCGGTCGAGGTCGAAAGCGTGCTCAACCAGCACCCGGCCGTGAAGACCTCGGCCGTGGCCGCAACGCCCGACGCGGTGCGCGGCGACGAGGTGCTGGCCTGCATCGTGATGCGCGAGGATGCGGACGCATCGCAGCGCGAGCAGGTCGCGGCCAGCATCGTCGCGCATGCGCTGGCGCAGCTCGCCTACTACAAGGCGCCGGGCTACGTCGCCTTCGTCGACGCGCTGCCGCTCACCGCATCGCAGAAGATCCAGCGCGGCCAACTGCGCGAACTGGCGCACGCACTGCCCGGGCAGGCGCACTGCATCGACACACGCGCCATGAAAAAGAGGCAGACATGACAAAGCGGCGGCTTTCCTACGAAGGCGTGGCGGTGGCCGTGCCAGTCACCGTGCCTTACGTGCGCTACTCGACGCGCACGGCGCACTGGTTCATCGGGCAGGCGCTCGAGGCGCTGGTGCAGGCCAGCGGCGTGCCGAAGGCGCAGATCGACGGGCTGTGCCTCAGCAGCTTCTCGCTGGCGCCCGACACTGCCGTGGGCGTGACTCAGCACGTGGGCCTCTCGCCGCGCTGGCTCGACCATGTGCCTACCGGCGGCGCGTCGGGCGTGATGTGCCTGCGCCGTGCCGCGCGCGCCGTGCAGGCAGGCGACGCGGACTTCGTGGCCTGCGTCGGCGCCGACACCAACCACGTCGACTCCTTCCGGCAGACGCTTGGCAGCTTCAGCAATTTCGCGCGGGACGCGAGCTACCCCTACGGTTCCGGCGGACCGAACTCGATTTTCGCGTTCATCACCGCGAACTACATGCGCACCTATGGCGCGCGGCGGGAGGATTTCGGCCGCATCGCAGTCGACCAGCGCACCAACGCGCTGGGCAACCCCCATGCGATGTTCAAGAAACCGCTGACGCTCGACGAGTACATGGCGGCGCGGCCCATCTCCGACCCCATTCACCTGTTCGACTGCGTCATGCCCTGCGCCGGTGCCGAGGCCTTCCTCGTCATGAGCGAGGAACGCGCGCGCGACCTGGGGCTGGCGCATGTGGTGATCCGCGGCGCCATCGAACGGCACAACGCGTTTGCCGACGACCCGGTGATGGTGCAGGGCGGCTGGCGCGTGGATCGCGACGACCTCTACGCACAGGCCGGCGTGCAGCCGGCAGCGCTCGACTTCGTGCAAACCTACGACGACTACCCGGTGATCGCGATGATGCAGTTCGAAGACCTCGGTTTCTGCGAGAAGGGTGAAGGCCCGGCTTTCGTGCAGTCGCACACCATGACTTTCGACGGCAGCTTTCCGAACAACACCAGCGGTGGGCAACTGTCGGCCGGGCAGGCCGGCGCAGCGGGTGGCTTTCTCGGCATGGTCGAGGCGGTTCGCCAGTTGACCGGTCAGGCCGGGCCGCGCACGGTGCCTGATGCGCAGCTGGGCCTGGTTGCGGGCTTCGGCATGGTGACCTACGACCGCTGCCTGTGCACAGGCGCTGTCATCCTCGGGAGATCCGCATGACCATGCCCATGATGCGCCCCCCGCGCAAGAACCCGGTGCTGCGCACCCGGCAGATGAATCTGCCGCCGTGGGCGCGCGGACGCGTTGCGCTGGGCATCACGGCCGCCGCGGCCGAAGGACGCTTCGAGCTGCAGACCTGCGAAGACTGCGGCACGGTGCAATACCCGCCGCGCGAGGCCTGCCACAAGTGTCTTTCGCCGCACCTGCACTGGCGGGCGCAAGGCGGCGAGGGCGTGTTGCTCGCCAGCACCACGCTGCATCACAGCAACGACCTGTTCTTTCGCGAGCGGCTGCCCTGGCGGCTGGGCCTGGTGCACCTCGACGCCGGCCCGACGCTCATGGTGCACCTGCACGGCGAAGTGGAGGACGCGCCGCAACGCGGGAATTCCGATGGGGACGCGCTTCCGCGCGTCCGTGTCGGTGCCCGGCTGGATCGCGCGGGACAGGCCGTTCTCATTGGTTTTCCGAATGAAGGGAGTGCCCATATGGCCGACGACAAGATGCTGCGTGAAATGACCAGCGACCCCAAGTTCCGCAAGGCGCTGGTGACCGACGGCAAGACCGAAACCGGGCAGGCCATCGTGCGCGCGCTGGTCAAGGCCGGTGCCGACATCGTCTGGGTCGGCCATGCCGAGCCCTGGAAGAAGATGGGTGACGGGCTCGACGACATTTCGGCGCTGCCGCAGGTCACGCTGGTGCCGCTCGACCTGACCAACGGGCGCTCGGTCGTCGAGCTGGCTGGCGAGATCGGCGGCAAGGTCGACATCGTCGTCAACAACGCCGAGGTGCACCGCACCTTCGGCATCGGCGCCCGGCGCGGCACCGATGTGGCCAAGGCCGAGATGGACATCAACTACTTCGGCCTGCTGCGCCTGGCGCAGGAGTTCGGGCCGGCGCTCAAGGGCCGCTCCGCCGACGGTGCGACCGGTGCCACGGCCTGGGTCAACCTGCTGTCGATCTACGCGCTCAGCAACTTTCCGCCGCACGGCACTTTCAGCGCATCGAAGGCGGCGGCGCATTCGCTCGCGCAGTGCCTGCGTGCCGAGATGCGGCCGGCCGGCATCCGGGTGATCAACGTGTTCCCCGGGCCGATCGACGACGAGTGGAACCAGCACATGCCGCCGCCCAAGCTGGCGCCGGCCACGCTGGCCAGCGCCATCGTCAAGGCGCTGCGCGATGGCGTGGAAGACATCTACCCGGGCGACGTGGCGCAGGAATGGCTGGAGCGCTGGCGCGACAACCCCAAGGTGCTGGAGCGCGAATTGGCCGCCGGGACATGAAGCACACCCCCAGGCTTCGCGCACTTCGTGTCGCGCGCGCCTTCCCCCTTGCAGGGGGCAACACCAGCGGCCCGGCAAAGCCGGTTCCGCGGTGTTCCTGGAACAGAGATCGGAGAATGAAATGACGACGACAACCGAACTGATGTCCGCTGCCGAAATTCTTGGCGGCCTGGTGACCGCAATGGCCAGTGGCCGCATCCGCGTGATCGACCTCACGCAGACGCTCACGCCCGAGTTCCCGCAGATCGCGCTGCCGCCCGAGATGGGCCAGTGCTGGCCGTTCCGGATCGAGGAAGTGTCGAAGTACGACGAGCGCGGCCCGGGCTGGTACTGGAACAATTTCTCGTGCGGCGAGCACACGGGCACGCACTTCGACGCGCCGATCCACTGGATCTCGGGCCGCGACCTGCCGAACAACTCGGTCGACACGATCCCGGTGCAGCACTTCGTGGCGCCGGCCTGCGTGATCGATTGTTCGGCCGCCGTGCAAACCGACGACGACTACCTGCTGAGCGTGGCCGACATCGAGCGCTATGAAGCGAAGCACGGCCGAATTCCCAAGGGCGCCTGGGTGCTGATGCGCACCGACTGGTCCAAGCGCACCGATCCGGAGGCCTACCAGAACTTCGACGAAACGGGCCAGCACACGCCGGGCCCGGGCACCGATGCCG
This sequence comes from Variovorax nitratireducens, assembly GCF_051216545.1. Taxonomy (NCBI): domain Bacteria; kingdom Pseudomonadati; phylum Pseudomonadota; class Betaproteobacteria; order Burkholderiales; family Comamonadaceae; genus Variovorax; species Variovorax nitratireducens. Next base: position 65,484 of record NZ_JBPJZO010000014.1, on the reverse strand, counting down.
TGCGCTTCCTGGTGGAGCAGCGCGACGTGCTGGGCTTCGGCTCCGAGGCCATCGGCACCGATGCCGGGCAGGGCTACCACCTGCGCCCGCCATACCCGTGCCACTACTACATGCATGGCGCCGGGCGCTATGGCCTGCAGTGCCTGAGCAACCTCGACCTGCTGCCGCCATCCGGCGCGGTGCTGATCTGCCCGCCGCTCAAGATCGAGAAGGGCAGCGGCAGCCCGTTGCGCGTGCTCGCGCTGGTGGCTGGGTGATTCGACCATGACGAACGGCTCCACAGGGCAGCGCCGCGTCGCTGCGGTCACCGGCGGCAGCGCCGGCATTGGCAAGGCCATCTGCGAAGACCTGCTGGCGCAGGGCTACGACGTGGTCTCTCTCGCCCGGCGCAAGCCGGCGGGCGATCACCCGCGGCTGCACAGCATCGAAGTCGATCTCGCCGACCGCGCAGCCACGGCCGAGGCTGCGGCCGATCTGGTGCGGCGCTTCGAAGTCACGACCGTGGTCCACAACGCCGGCGTGATCCGCCCCGCGCTGCTCGCCGACGTGAAGCTCGAAGACCTCGATGCGCTGGTCGAGTTGCACCTGGGCTGCGCGGTGCAGCTTGTCCAGGCGGCGCTGCCCTGCATGCGGGCGCAGCAGTTCGGGCGGATCGTGCTGCTGTCTTCGCGGGCTGCAGTGGGCATGCCCACGCGCACCGCCTATTCCGCCACCAAGTCCGGGATGCTGGGCATGGCGCGTACCTGGGCGCTCGAACTGGCGGCCGACGGCATCACGGTGAACGTGGTCGCACCAGGCCCGATCCGCACCGACATGTTCTACGACGTGGTGGAAGCCGGCAGCGACAAGGAACGCGCGCTGGCGGCGTCGGTGCCGGTGCGGCGCCTTGGCGAGTCGGCCGACGTGGCGCGCGCGGTGCGCTTCTTTGCGGAACCCGCCAACAGCTTCGTGACGGGGCAGGTGCTCTATGTGTGCGGTGGCACCAGCGTGGGCAGTCTCGCCCTGTAGCGGTGCGCGCCAGGCACGCCGAAATCGCGAATTACTCAGCGTTGTTTCTATTGTCATCACCCGGATGCGTGGCTAATATGCTTTACACCTAAACATTTCATAAATCATAAGGTTGGCACGAAGCTCGCATTGCACCAACCATCTGCGCATCCATCCGTCGTCCTGTGAAACCTTCTGGAGCATTGCCATGAAAGTCCTGATCCGAATCTGTGCATCCGCGGGCATTGCCCTCGGTCTTGGCGCCCTGTCCGCAGCAGGCGCATGGGCTGCCGATCTCAAGGTCGGTTTCATCACCTCCCTGTCGGGGCCGGTGTCCTCGCTCGGAATCCCGTACGAAAAGGGCATGAAGGCGGCTGTCGCCTACAAGTCCGAGCTGGGTGGCCGCAAGATCCAGCTGGTTCAGCTGGACGATGCGTCCGACCCGTCGACGGCAGCGCGCAATGCGCGAAAGATGATCGACGAGGACAAGGTCGACGTGATCATCGGCACCGCCGGCTCGCCGGGCGCGCTGGCCATCGCCGCCGTTGCCCGCGAAACGAAGACGCCGCTGATCTCCATCGCCAACGCCAACCTGCCCGGCGAAGACGGCGCCTGGATGGTCACGCTGCCGCAGCCGGCACCGCTCATGGTGAGCGCGGTGGTCGAGCGCATGAAGAAGTCGGGCGTGAAGACCGTCGGCTACATCGGCTTCTCCGATGCGTGGGGCGACTTGGTGTACGACGCCCTGCAAAAGAGCGCCGAGCCGGCCGGCATCAAGGTCGTGTCGAACGAGCGCTATGCGCGTGCCGATACGTCGGTGACCGGGCAGGTGCTCAAGATCGTCGCGCTGCGGCCCGACGCGGTCATTACCGGCACCTCGGGAACACCCGGCGCGCTGCCTTACCTGGCGCTGGCCGAGCGTGGCTACAAGGGCCAGATCTACGGCATGCATGCATTGATCAACCCCGACTTCGTGCGCGTGGGCGGCGCCGCGGTCGAAGGCCTGCTCGCGCCGACCGGCCCGGTGATCGTGGCCGAGCAGCTGTCGGCCGACAACCCGATCCGCAAGGTCTCGATGGACTTCCGTGCCGCCTACCAGAAGGCCAACGGCGCGCCGCCGACCGATGCGTTCTCGGCCTACACCTTCGACGCCTGGTTGCTGTTCCTCGACGCGGCGCAGCGTGCCGCGGCCACCAAGGCCGAGCCCGGCACGCCGCAGTTCCGCCTGGCGCTGCGCGATGCCATCGTCAGCACCAAGGAGCTGGTGGGCACGCACAGCGTCTACAACTTCAAACCCACCGACCGCTACGGCTCCGACGAACGCTCGCGCGTCGTCGTCAAGCTCGAAAAGGGCCAGTGGAAGCTGGACAAGTGATGAACACCATTCCCCGCATTCTTGGCGCCACGGCACTCGCTCTGGCGGCTGCGCAGGCCATGGCGGCCGATCTGAAGGTCGGCTTCATCAGCTCGCTCTCGGGCCCGGTGGCCGCGCTCGGCGTGCCGTATGAAAAAGGCATTCGCGCCGCGCTCGCCGAGCATCCGCAGATCGGTGGCCGCAAGGTCGAACTGATCGTGCTGGACGACGCCTCCGATCCCACCACCGCCGGGCGCAACGCGCGCAAGCTGGTGGTGGAAGACAAGGTCGACGTGCTCATCGGCACTTCGGGCGTGCCGGGTGCCATGGCCATCGCGGCGGTCGCGCGCGAACTCAATACGCCGCTCATCTCGCCTACGCCGGTCACCATTCCGGGTGCGGACGGCGCGTGGACGGTGACGGTGTCGCAGCCATTCCCGCTCATGGTCGCTGCGGTGGTCGAGCGCATGAAGAAGTCCGATGTGAAGACGGTCGCCTTCATCGGCTTCTCCGATGCGCTCGGTGATCTCGCCTACGACTCGCTGATGAAAAGCGCCGCCACCGCCGGCATCAAGGTGGTCGCGAACGAGCGCTATGCGCGCAGCGACTCGTCGGTGGCGGGCCAGGTGCTGAAGATCATCGGCAGCCGGCCCGACGCGGTTTTCGCGGGCAACTCGGGCACACCCGGCGCGCTGCCGTACCTCGCGCTGGCCGAGCGCGGCTACAAAGGAAAGATCTACGGCACGCACGGGCTCATCAACGCCGACTTCGTGCGCGTGGGCGGCGCATCGATCGAGGGCCTGCAGGTGCCCAGCGGCCCGGTGCTGGTGGCTGACCAGCTGCCCGAGAGCAACCCGATCCGCAAGGTGTCGATGGCGTTTCGCGCGGCCTACCAGAAGACGCATGGCGCGGTGCCCACCGATGCCTTCTCGTCCTACACCTACGACGCCTACCTGCTGCTCGCCGATGCCGCCTCGCGCACCAAGGGTGAGCCGGGCACGCCGCAGTACCGCGCCGCACTGCGCGAGGCGATCGTGTCGACCAAGGAGCTGGTCGGCACGCACGGCATCTACACCTTCAAGCCCGACGACCGGTACGGCTCCGACCAGCGCGGCATCGTGGTGGTCCGGATGGAAAAGGGCCAGTGGAAGCTGGTGCCCTAGGCCCGGGCACGCCCACCCATCCATCCCCCGCTCAGGCCGCACCATGACTGTCTACCGCAACCGCCCCGATCTTGTCGCGGCGCTGGTTCAGGCCGACCGGATTCACCGCGACCTCTACCTGAGCGAGGAGCTCTTCGCGCTGGAGCAGGCGCACTTTTTCCCCACGACCTGGACTTACATCGGCCACGCCAGCCAGGTGCCCAACGCCGGCGATTTCGTCTCCCTCGACATTGCCGGGCGGCCATTGCTGCTGGTGCGCCAGGCCGACGGTGCCGTGCGTGTGCTCTACAACCGCTGCGCCCACAAGGGCACGCGGCTGGTCACCGACGAGAGCGGCAACACCGGCCGGTTCTTTCGCTGCCCGTACCACGCCTGGACCTACAAGCTCGACGGCGCCCCGCTCGCGATTCCGCTGAAGAGCGGCTACGAAGGCACGAGCCTGAAGGCGTGCGAATCGGGGCAGGGCATGGTGGCGGTGAAGCACGTGGCGGTGTATCGCGACTTCGTCTTCGTGCGCCTGTCCGACACTGGCCCCGCGTTCGAGGACTATTTCGGCGAGGTGCTCGCAGCCATCGACAACATGGTCGACCGCTCGCCCGAAGGCCGCCTCACGGTGGCCGGCGGCGTGCTGCGCAACATCGTCCATTGCAACTGGAAGATGTACCTGGAGAACATCAACGACACGGTGCACCCGATGTCGACCCACGAATCGGCCACGCAGGCGGCAGAAGCACTGTGGCAGGGGCATGCGCCCGACGCCCCCAAGCCGATGGCGATGGAGCAGATCCTGCCGTTCGGTGCCGGCTACGACTTCTTCGACAAGATGGGAGGGCGGATCTTCCCCAACGGGCACAGCGTGCTGGGCGTGAACTTCAGCATCCACTCCGGCTATGCCCAACTGCCCGACTACGAAGCCGCGATGCGCGCCGCGCACGGCGTCGAACGTGCGGCGGACATCCTGGAGCGCTCGCCGCAGAATTCCGTTCTCTATCCGAGCCTGTCGGTCAAGGGCTCGCCGCAAGCCATCCGCGTGATCCGGCCGCTGGCTGCCGACCGCACGCTGATCGAGGCCTGGAGCTTTCGCGCAGCGGGTGCGCCCGATGTGCTGCTCGAGAGGGCCATGACCTACAACCGGCTGGTGTTCTCGCCCATGTCGGTGGTGGCGCACGACGACGTGCACCTGTTCGAAAGCATTCAGCAGGGCCTGCGCGCCGATGGCAACGACTGGGTCAGCCTGCACCGGAATTTCGACCCGGCCGAACTGGCGCAATCCACACTCACGACCAACGGCACCAACGAACTCCTGATGCGCAACCAGTTCCGGGCCTGGGCCCGGTTCATGGCGCTGGGCATGGAGGCGGCCGCATGACCGCCGATCCGCGCGAATTCGTCGTCGCCGAGGCGGCATTGCTCGACGCGGGCCGTTTCGACGAATGGCTGGCGCTGTTCGCCGAAGACGGCCACTACTGGGTGCCGCTGCTCGGGGCGGCGCAGGCCGACCCGCATTCGCACAACTCCATCGCCTATGAAGACCGACTGCTGCTGACGCTGCGCGTGGAGCGTCTCAAGAACCCGCGCGCCCATTCGCAGCACCCGGCGAGCCACTGTCAGCACGTGCTGCAGCAGCCTGTTCTGGAAAGCGACGGTGCTGCCGGCGACACGGTCGCGCTGCGCACGCCGTTTTTCTATGTGGAGGCACGCGGCGACGCGCAGGTGCTGCTCACCGGCACCTGCCGCCATCTGCTCGCGCACACGCCGACGGGCTGGGCAATCCGGCAAAAGCGCGTCGACCTTCTCCAGGCCGGACGCGCGCTGCCGGCCATCCAGTTGTTTATCTGAGCGTTTTCCACCCTTCCACCTACCAGGAGCTAAGACATGAAGAGCTTGATGCAGACCCTGACCCGCAACGCGGCTGCTGCCGCCCTGATCGTCGGCGGCGCCGCGGGTTCACTCGCGGCCGACCTGAAGGTCGGCCTGAGTGTTTCGCTATCGGGACCGAATTCGTCGTTGGGCGTTCCGTATGCCAAGGGCATGCAGGCCGCGCTGGCCTACCGGCCCGAGATCAACGGGCGCAAGATCCAGCTCATCGTGCTGGACGACGGCTCCGACCCCACCACGGCAGGCCGCAACGCGCGCAAGCTGATCGAGGAAGACAAGGTCGACGTGATCATGGGCACCTCGGGCGCGCCCTCGGCGATCGCGATGGCGCAGGTCGGACGCGACGCGAAGACGCCGATGATCGGCCTCACGCCCCTCTCGATCGATCCGGCCGAGAACCCCTGGGTGGTGACCGTGGCCCAGCCACCGCAACTGATGATCGATGCGGTGGTCGACCGCATGAAGCGCGATGGCGTCAAGACGGTCGGCTACATCGGTTTCACCGATGCCTGGGGCGACCTGGTCTATAACGCGCTCATGAAGGCCGCGCCCGCGGCCGGCATCAAGGTGGTCAGCAACGAGCGCTATGCGCGCGCCGACGCATCGGTGACGGGGCAGGTGCTGAAGATCGTGGCGCTGCGGCCCGATGCGGTCATGACCGGCGGCGCCGGAACGCCCGGCGCACTGCCGTTCCTGGCGCTGGCGGAGCGGGGTTTCCGCGGTGGCGTGTATGGCCAGCACGGGCTCATCAACCCCGATTTTGTGCGCGTGGCGGGCGCCTCTGCGCAGGGCGCGCTGATGCCCACCGGACCCGTCATCGTGGCCGAGCAATTGCCGGCCGACCATCCCGCCAAGAAGATCGGCATGGACTTTCGCGCCGTATTCCAGCGCGTGAACAACGCCCCCACCAACGATGCCTTCTCGGCCTATTCCTTCGACGGCTGGCTGGTGTTCGCCGACGCGGCTTCGCGCGCGATGAAGAAGGCCGAACCCGGCACGCCGGAGTTTCGCGTGGCGCTGCGCGATGCCATCTTCAGCACCACCGAGGTGGTCGGCACGCACGGTGTCTACAGCTTCAAGCCCGGCAACCTGTACGGCGTGGATGAACGTGCGCGCGTCATCGTGAAGCTCGACAACGGCCAATGGAAGCTCGCCCCGTGAACCTCCCGAATGCTCCCGTGGGCTGGAGGAACGCCCGATGACTTGGGACGTCGCACTCATCCTTTTCACCGACGGGCTGGCCAACGGTGCCGTGTACCTGCTGGCCGGGCTCGGCCTGGTGCTGATCTTCTCCGTCACGCGCGTGGTGTTCGTGCCGTTCGGCGACATTGCGGCGTTTGCCGCGCTCACGCTCGCCGCGTTCGAAACCGGCCGCGTGCCGCCCACCATCGGCCTGGTGGCGGTGCTGGCGGTGCTGGCGATGCTGACCGAAATCGGCAGCCTGCTGCGCCGGGGCGACGCACGGCGCATCCCCCGTGCCGTGCTGACCTGGGGCGTGCTGCCGGCCATTCCCTGCGCACTGGCCTGGCTGGTGGCGCGCCCGGGCATGCCGGTGGCGGTGCAGATCGCCATGGCGGTGCTGCTGGTGGTGCCGATTGCGCCGCTGCTTGCGCGCGTGGTGTTCCAGCCGATCGCCGATGCGTCGGTGCTGGTGCTGTTGATCGTTTCGCTCGCGCTGCACTTCCTGCTCTCGGGGCTGGGCCTGCTGTTCTTCGGGCCGGAGGGCTCGCGCACCACCGCGCTCACCAACAGCGCGTTTGCGCTGGGTGACGGATTCACGGTGAGCGGGCAGGTGGTGCTCATGGTGAGTGCGGCCATCGTCCTGAGCGGACTCTTCTTCCTGGTGTTCGAGCGCACCGTGGCCGGCAAGGCGCTGCGCGCCACGGCGGTCAACCGCGTGGGCGCCCGCCTGGTGGGCATCCGCCCGGTGCGCACGGCGCTGCTGGCCTACGGCTGCGCATCCTTGCTGGCAGGACTGATCGGCGTGCTGATCGCACCCGTGACCACCATGTACTACGACTCCGGTTTCATCATCGGCCTCAAGGCCTTCGTGGCCGCGATCATCGGCGGGCTTGTGAGCTACCCGCTGACGGCCGTCGGCGCGCTCGCCGTGGGCGTGGTCGAGAGCTTTGCCTCCTTCTGGAGCGGTGCGTTGAAGGACGTGATCGTCTTCAGTCTGCTGATCCCGGTGCTGATGCTGAGATCGTTTCTGGTCAAGCACGTCGAAGAGGAAGAAGAAGAGGTGGACCAATGAACCCCGCCCACAAGCGCGGCCGCAACCGCATGCTGCTGACCGGCGCCGTCGTCCTGGTGCTGGCCCTGGTGCCGGCGCTGGCCGGCAACTTCACCGTCTCGCTGCTCAACGACATTGGCATCGGGGCACTGGTGGCCCTCGGGCTGGTGCTGCTCACGGGCGTAGGCGGGGCCACTTCCTTCGGGCAGGCGGCCTTCGTCGGCATCGCGGCCTACGCGACTGCCTGGCTCACCACGGCGCAGGGCTACTCGCCGTGGATCGGGCTTTTGTTCGCGCTGCTGCTGACCGGCCTCTCGGCGCTGGCCATCGGCATGCTGACGCTGCGTCTGGGCGGCCACTTCCTGCCGCTCAGCACGATTGCCTGGGGGCTGTCGATCGCCATGCTGTTCGGCAACGTCGAGGCGCTCGGGCGGCACACCGGGCTTTCCAACATTCCGCCGCTGCACATCGCAGGCTGGTCGCTGGCCGATCCGCGCGCCATGTACTACCTGATCTGGGCCCTGGTGGGACTGGCCTGCCTGTTCAGCCACAACCTGCTCCAGTCGCGGCCGGGGCGCGCCATCCGGGGCTTGCGCGGCGGCGCCACGCTGCTCTCCAGCGTGGGTGCCGACGCCTACCGCGTGCGCCTGACGCTGTTCGTGACGGCGGCGCTGCTGGCGGGTCTGGCGGGATGGCTCTATGCGCACATGAACCGCTTCGTCAGCCCGTCGCCGTTCGACGTGCGCGCCAGCATCGAATACCTGCTGATGGCGGTCGCGGGTGGGTTGGGCCAGCTGTCGGGCGCATTGGTGGGCGCGGCGCTGGTGCTGGTGCTCAAGAACGGCCTGCAGGACGTGCTGCCGATGCTGACCCAGCGCGCCGGCCAGCTCGAGGCGGTGGCCTTTGCGACGCTGTTCATCCTGCTGTTGCACTTCGCGCGCGGCGGTCTCATGGGGCTGCTGCGGGGCTGGTCGCGCCGGTGGTCAAGCACACGCGAGCCGGCGCGCTACGACGCGCCAACGGTCGAGCCGCTCGCGCACCGCCAGCTGCCCGAGCGCGGCGCGCAGGTGCTGACGGTCAACGGCGCGGTCAAGCGCTTCGGCGGCCTGGTGGCGGTCAACGACGTGAGCTTCGACGTGAAGGCGGGCGAGATCGTCGGGCTGATCGGGCCCAACGGCGCGGGCAAGTCGACCATGTTCAATCTGCTGACCTGCACGCTGCCGATGACGGCCGGGCAGGTGCGCTTTCTGGAGCACGACATCGCCGGCCTGCCGCAGCGGGAGGTGGCGCGCCTGGGGCTCGCGCGCACCTTCCAGCACGTCAAGCTCAGGCCGCACATGAGCCTGCTGGACAACGTGGCGCTGGGCGCGCATTCGCGCACGAGCGCCGGCGTGCTGAAGGCCGGGCTGCGGCTCGACCGCGTCGAGGAGCGCCAGATCCTGCAGGAAGCGCAGCGCCAGCTCGACCGCATCGGCCTCGGCGACCGCGCCTACGAGCTGGCGGGGAGCCTGCCGCTCGGCACGCAACGAATCCTGGAAATCGCACGCGCGCTGGCCGCCGACCCGGTGCTGCTGGTGCTCGACGAGCCCGCTGCCGGCCTGCGCCGCAAGGAAAAGATGGCGCTGGGCGACCTGCTGCGCAAGCTGCGCGACGAGGGGGTGACCATTCTCATCGTCGAGCACGACATGGATTTCGTCATGAAACTGGTGGATCGTCTGGTGGTCATGAACTTCGGCTCCAAGCTGGTCGAGGGCGTGCCGGCCGCCGTGCGCGCGGACCAGCGCGTGCAGTCCGCCTACCTGGGGAGCGTTGTATGACCGCCATGCTGGAGATCGGCGATCTGCATGTGTCGTACGGGCAGGTCGAGGCCGTGCGCGGCGTCTCGTTGAGCCTGGAGCCCGGGCAGATCATCTCGGTGATCGGGCCCAATGGTGCGGGTAAGACGACGCTGCTGGCCGCCGCGATGGGGCTGTTGCCCTGCAAGGGCACGCTGCGCTTCGAAGGCGAAGACCTGCAGGGCCTGGATGTCGAGTCGCGCGTGGAGCGCGGGCTGTGCCTCGTGCCCGAGAAGCGCGAGCTGTTCGGCGAACTCAGCGTGCTCGACAACCTGCAGCTCGGCGCCTATGCGCGGCGGCTGCGCGGCGATGCCATGAAGCGGCAGCTGCAATCGGTGTACGACCGCTTTCCCCGGCTTGCCGAGCGCCGCGCCCAGCGTGCCGACACGCTCTCGGGCGGCGAGCGCCAGATGCTCGCGGTGGGGCGCGCGCTGATGTCGGCGCCGCGGCTGCTGATGCTCGACGAGCCGAGCCTGGGGCTGGCGCCGCTGATCGTTCGCGACATTCTCACCATCGTGCGCAAGCTGCGCGACGACGGCGTCTCGATCCTGCTGGTCGAGCAGAACGCACGTGCCGCGCTCGAAACCTCCGACCACGGCTATGTGCTCGAAACCGGCGAGATCGCGCTGTCGGGCGCTTCCGATGCGCTGGCCGATGACCCCCGTGTGCAGGCGACCTACCTCGGCGGGGGTACGCAGGATGAAGACTGAGGCGGGCGCTGTCACCGATCCGCTGCCGCCCGCGCAGCGCACGCTGCCCGAGATGCTGCGGCGGCAAGCCGATCTGTTCGGCGACCGGCCGCTGCTGCGGCTTGCGGGCGGGCAGTGGTCGCACGGCATGGCCGCGCACGCGGCCGCCACGCGCGCGGGCGCGCTCTCCCGCTCCGGTGTGCAGCGCGGCGACCGCGTGGCCGTGATGACCAGCAACCGCATCGAGTTTCTGGAAGTCTTTCTGGGCTGCGGCTGGCTCGGCGCCGTGGTTGTGCCGGTCAACACTGCGTCGATGGGGCCGCAGATCGGGTATTTCGTGTTCGACAGCCAGGCCGAACTGCTGGTGATCGAGGCGCAGTTTCTGGAGCGGCTGCAGACGGCCGACCTGGGCCGCACGAAGCTGCGCGAAATCTGGGTGGTCGGCACGGGTGATGGCGACGTTGGCGACGTTGGCGCCGCCCCGCTGCGCACCGTGCCCTATCCGGCCGGCGCCGATGCGGTCGCGGCCGCCGGGGTTCAGCCCGGCGACCCGCTCGCGATCCTCTACACCTCGGGCACCACCGGCCCCGCCAAGGGTGTGGTCTGCCCGCACGCGCAGTACTACGCGTGGGGCGTGAACAGTGCCGACGTGCTCGGCGTGCGTGCCGACGACGTGCTGTGCACGACCCTGCCGCTGTTCCACATCAATGCACTCAACACCCTCGCGCAGGCCTCGATCACGGGCTGCGAAGTGGTGTTCGAGGCGCGCTTCTCGGCCTCGGGCTTCTGGCCCGCCATGCAGGCCTGCGGCGCGACCGTGGTCTACCTGCTCGGCGCCATGGTGCCGATCCTGGTGGCGCAACCCGAGGGGCCCGTCGAGCGCGCGCACCGTGTGCGCATCGGCCTCGGGCCGGGCGTGCCTGCGGCGGCCGGCGCGGCATTCCGGGCGCGCACCGGCGTGCTGCTGCTCGAAGGCTACGGGTCGACCGAGACGAACTTCGTCATCGCCACCGCGCCGGATTCGCCGCGCACGGGTGTCATGGGCTGGTTGCGTCCCGGCTTCGAGGCCCGCGTGGCCGACGAGGACGACGTGCCCGTTGCACCGGGCGAGGCCGGCGAGCTGCTGCTGCGCGCCGATGCGCCCCATGCCTTCGCGGCCGGCTACTTCAACATGCCCGCCAAGACGGTCGAGGCCTGGCGCAACCTGTGGTTTCACACCGGCGACCGCGTGGTGCGCGACGACGACGGGGCTTTCCGTTTCGTCGACCGCATCAAGGACGCGATCCGGCGCCGCGGCGAGAACATCTCGTCCTTCGAGGTCGAGCAGGTGTTGCTGAGCCATCCCGGCGTGGCGGACTGCGCTGTGTACCCGGTGCGTTCGGAGCTGGCCGAAGACGAGGTGATGGCAGCGCTGGTGGCACGTGCGGATCAGGCAGTCGATCCGGCCGAGCTCGCGCGCTTCTGCGAATCCCGCCTGCCGTACTTCGCCATCCCGCGCTACATCGACCTGCTGGCCGACCTGCCGCGCACGGAGAATGGCAAGGTGCAGAAATACAGATTGCGTGAACGCGGCGTGACCCCGGCCACATGGGATCGCGGCGCCGCTACGGGACACTTGATGAAGAAAAACAGAAGCGGGGACCGCGGTTGATGGCCGCCACCCAAACGATGGCGGGCCGTCATGCGCTCGTGACGGGCGCCGCGCGCGGCATCGGCGCGGAAATCGCCAGGACGCTGGCCGCCGAGGGCGCACGCATCACCCTGGTCGGGCGCGACGGCGCCGCGCTGGCTTTGGTGCGCGACGCATTGCCGGGCAGCCGGCACGGCATTGCGGAGGCCGACGTGAGCGATCCTGCAGCGGTTGCCGCCGCGTTCGCCGCGGCCCGGGCCGCCTCGGGCCCGGTGACGGTGCTGGTCAACAACGCCGGCCAGGCCGAGAGCGCGCCGTTCCTCAAGACCTCGTTCGCGCTCTGGCAGCGCATGCTGGCCGTGAACCTCACCGGCAGCTTTCTCTGCACGCAGGCCGCGCTGCCCGACATGCTGGACGCGGGCTGGGGCCGGGTGGTCAACATCGCGAGCACCGCCGGGCAAAAGGGCTATGCCTACGTGGCCGCCTATGCGGCGGCCAAGCACGGCGTGATCGGGCTGACGCGGTCGCTGGCACTGGAGGTGGCGCGCAAGGGCATAACCGTGAACGCGGTCTGCCCGGGCTATACCGACACCGACATCCTGCGCGCCAGCGTGGCCAACGTGGTCGGCAAGACCGGCCGCAGCGAGGCCGACGCGATGGCCGGGTTCGCCGGCGTCAACCCGCAACAGCGCATCGTGCAGCCGGCCGAGGTGGCCGACGCCGTGCGCTGGCTCTGCGGCGAGGCTGCGGCCTCCATCAACGGCCAGTCGATCTCGGTGTCGGGCGGCGAGGTCACATGACGCGCAACGACGCCTCGCACGCCGCACTCAGCGATGCCGAGGAACTGGGCCATGAAGCGCGCGCCGGCCGCGGAGACCATGCGATGCTCAAGCTGTGGCTGCGCATGCTGGCCAGCACCACGCAGATCGAGGGCGAGATCCGGCGGCGCCTGCGCGCGCGCTTCGGGATTTCGCTGGCGCGATTCGACTACATGGCGCAGCTCTACCGCTACCGCGACGGGCTCAAGATGCGCGTGCTCTCACGCTATCTCATGGTGACGGGCGGCAACGTGACCGGCCTCACCGACGAGCTGGAGCGCGAGGGCGTCGTCCTGCGCACCGCCAGCCCCGAAGACCGCCGCGCCTGGATCGTCAGCCTGACGCCCAAGGGCGTCAGCGCCTTCGAGGCCATGGCGAGCGAACACGAGCAATGGATTCTCGAAATGTTCTCGGGGCTCGACATGAAAACCGTGCGGCTGATGCACAGCCAGCTGGGCGCACTGCGCGTGCATGTGATGCGCGGCGAACCGGCGGGCGAGGAGAGCTGATGACCAGCGAACCCGTTCCCCCCGCACCGGGTGAATTCCGCCGCCCCCGGCTGATCCGTTTTTCCGACTGCGATCCAGCCGGCATCGTTTTCTATCCGCAGTATTTCGTGATGCTCAACGGGCTGGTCGAAGACTGGGTCAGCGAGGGCCTCGGCATCAGCTACCACGCGCTGGTGGGCGACCGGCGCATCGGCTTGCCGACCGTTCGGCTGGAGGCGGACTTTCGCGCCGTGAGCCGCATGGGCGACCTGGTGACGTTGTCGCTCGCGGTGGAGCGCCTGGGAACGCGTTCGTTGACGCTGTTGCTGCGCTGCTTCGACGCTGCCGGGCAGACGCGCATGGAAGTGCGGCAGGTGCTCGTCACCACCTCGCTGGAGAGCCACCGCGCCGTCGATGTTCCGGCAGACCTGCGCGCTGCCATCCTGCGCAGTGCCGAAGCGGCGCCCCAGTCTTCCTGAGTCTTACTTGGCGCGCCCGTCCAGATAGGGCTCGGGGTTCACCGCCACGCCCTGCTTGCGGATCTCGAAGTGCAGCTTGACGCGATCGGCGCCGCTCTTGCCCATCTCGGCGATCTTCTGTCCCTGGCGCACCACGTCTTTTTCCTTCACGAGGATGACGTTGTTGTGCGCGTAGGCGGTCAGATAGGTCTCGTTGTGCTTGACGATGATCATGTTGCCGTAGCCGCGCAGTTCGCCACCCACGTACACGACGCGGCCGTCGGCCGAGGCCATCACCGGATCGCCCAGGTCGCCTGCGATGTCGATGCCCTTGTTGCGATTGCCGTCGAAGCGCGACAGCGTGGCGCCGGGGGCAGGGCGGATGAATTCCGCCCGCGGACGCGCAGGCGTTGCCGTGCTGCCGGTGCCCGGCCCGGCGGGGCCGGACGGCGTGCCACAGGCCGCGAGCAGGCTGGCCGCGACGAGCAGCACCGGCAGGGCGAAGCGGGTGGAGAAGAAGGAGGTGGATGTCTTTGTCTTGTGCATGGCGTTCTTTTGGAACGAATGGGTCGCGAGATGTTCCCGGCAGAAACCGATTCGTTCCCGGTTGCTTGTCTGGCTTGCTATCGAAATAGTAGCTGGTCGGGCCCATCGAACGGGCGCTGCAGCAGTTTTTTACCTCTGAACCGTATGTTGCAACTGCGGGTTTCGCTGTAGCAGTTCCGCGCGGGGGCCCGCGTCGACGATGCGGCCGGCCTCCATCAGCACCACGGTGTCGAAACGGTCCAGCACGCTGAGGCGATGGATCGACGCGATCATGCACGCCTGCGGAAACGCGGCGCCGATGCGTTCCAGCACGCGCGCTTCGGTCGCGGCGTCGAGCGCGCTGGTGGGCTCGTCGAGCAGCAGCAGCGAGCTGCCCTCTGCCGCGAGCACGCCGCGCGCCAGGCACAGGCGCTGGCGTTGCCCGCCCGAAAGATTGAAGCCGCGCTCGGTCAGCGGGCTGTCGAGCGTGCCTTTCATGGTGGCCAGCACCTCGTCGAACGCGCTCGCGTGCAGTGCGGCCTGCAGCGGCGCATCGTCGCAGGGCTGGCCGAATGTGAGGTTCTCGCGCACGCTGGCTTCGAACACCTCGGTCTCCTGCGGGATCAGCGTGGCCAGGCTGCGCAGCGAGGCCCAGTCCTGCGGCTGCCCGTCGAAGCGCAGGTTGCCGTGCTGCGGGATGTAGAGCCCGGCCAGCACGCGCAGCAGCGTGCTCTTGCCGCCGCCGCTCGGGCCGACCAGCGCTATGCGCTGGCCGCGGCGCAGGCTCAGCGCAAGCTCGTGCAGCCCCCCGCCGCGTGCAGCATCCGCATAGCCCCAGGCCAGCCCGTCGATGGTGATGCGTTGCCAGCCGGCGTCGCGCGCGATCGGCGTGTCGCTGCGCCCATCGGCCGGGTCGCCCGGCGCTTCCCAGAGCGGCGCGGCACTCTGGTAGTCGGTGAACATCCGCGCGAAGCCCTGGAAGTTGGCTGCCATCGAGCCGACCACGGCCGCAGCCTGCTGCGCGTACTGGTAGATCATGAACACGGTGCCGAGCTGCACGGCCTGGCCGGGCGCGCGCTGGCCCCACACGTACACCAGCACCAGCGCCCAGGTGAGGCCCAGGCCGAGCAGATCGACCGAGGCCCACTTGCCTTCGTTCAGCAGCGCCGTGCGTTTGAGCGGCGCCGACACCGCCTCCATGCGCCGGCGCAGCAGCACGCGCGAGGCCGCCTGCAGGCGCAGGCCGATCACGGTCGACGCGTTGCCGACGAAGTCAAGCAGGGCGGCCACGTAGCGCCGGTCGGCGTCGTTCTCGGTGCGCGCCAGCTTCATGAGCGCGCGGTCGAAGCGCAGGATCACCAGGCCGATGAGCACGTAGCCCACCAGCGCGAGCACGCCGCTGGCGCGCGACAGCAGCATCAGGGCCACCACGGGGCCGACGAAGCTCACCGCGCTGGCCAGGTAGACGAACTGGTTCTGCGCAAAGTCCGACAGCGCCCGGCTGGCCTGGTGCACGCGATGCTGCAGTTCGCCCGAGTGGTGCGCGTCGTGCCAGGGCAGGGGCGCGGCGGCAATGCGGGCGTAGAGCGTATCGGCCAGCGTTTCGCGCACCCGCACGCCCACGTTGCGCTCCAGCACGCGGCCGGGCCCGTGCACGGCCCACGACAACAGGTACACGCCGACCAGCAGCGCGATCCAGCGCGACGCAGTGCCCAGCGCGCCATGCTGCAGCGCGTTGATGGCCTGGCCCGCGAGCCAGGGCATGCCGAGGCGGATGACTTGCGAGGCCGTGAGCAGCGACAAGGCGCCGACCAGCTGCACCCGCGCGCCGAGCGCGAAGCGCCACAGCGCCGAGTACAGAACGCGAAAGGGCTGGCCGGGCGCCAGGAGCATCGTTGCGCGGCCGGATTACTTGACCGGAATCACCGTGCCGCGATCGACCGCCACGGCGGTGATCGCGTTCTTGGGCGAGCCGTCGATCAGCAGGTCGGAGTAGGTCAGGTACACCAGCGTGTTGCGCTTGGCGTCGACCATGCGCACCACGCGCAGGCGCTTGAACAGGATCGACAAGCGCTCGCTGTAGACCTCTTCGCGCTTGGGCAGCGGCTCCTTGATGCTGATCGGGCCGACCTGGCGGCAGGCGATCGAGGCTTCGGCCTTGTCTTCGGCGAGGCCGAGCGCGCCGGACACGCCGCCGGTCTTGGCGCGCGACACGTAGCAGGTCACGCCGCTGACCTTGGGGTCGTCGTAGGCGTCGACCACGATCTTGTGGTCGGGGCCGATCAGCTTGAAGGCGGTGTCGACATCGCCCACCGTTTCGGCGCGTGCCGCCACGGTCAGCATGCAGGCGGCCGTGGCAAGAAGCAGGGCGAATTTTTTCATTGAGGTTTTTTCAAACGATGTCGAGGGTGTGCACGCGGCTGAAGGTGCCGCCGTTGCGCCGGTCTTCGAAGAAGCGCAGCAGTGCTTCACGCACCGTGCGAAAGGCGATCTCGTCCCAGGGAATCTCGGCCTCGGTGAAGAGCTTTGCCTCGATCGTTTCGTGCCCCGGGTCGAACCGGTCGCTGAGCAGCTTCGCGCGGTAGAACATGTGCACCTGGCCGACCCGCACCACGCTCATCACCGCGAACAGGTCCTGCATTTCGTACTCGGCGCCGGCCTCCTCGTCGGTCTCGCGGGCCGCGCCCTGCGCCGTGGTTTCGCCGAGCTCCATGAAGCCGGCCGGCAGCGTCCACTTGCCCCAACGCGGCTCGATGTTGCGCTTGCACAGCAGCACCCGCTCGCCCAGCACCGGGATCGTGCCGACCACGTTGAGCGGGTTCTCGTAGTGGATGGTGTGGCACACCGGGCACACCGCGCGCGGCTTGGTGTCGCCGTCGTCGGGCACGCGGTAAACCACGGCGCTGCCGCAGTTCTTGCAGTGCTTGATCAGCGGGCGCTCGAACACGCTCAGGCGATCTTGACGGTCAGCGTGGGCAGGCCGGCGACGGCGCCGACCAGGGTGTCGCCGCTCACCACGGCCGCCACGCCTTCGGGCGTGCCCGAGAAGATCAGGTCGCCGGGTGCCAGCTCCCATGCGGCCGAGAGCTGCTCGATGGTCTCGGCAATGTTCCAGATCAGCTTGCTCACGTTGCTGCGCTGGCGGTCGGTGCCGTTCACCTGCAGCGAGATCTCGGCCTTTTCGACATCGCCGGCATCGGCCACCGGCACGATCGGGCCGATCGGGGCGCTTTGCTCGAACGCCTTGCCGATGTCCCAGGGGCGGCCCTGCTTCTTCATGTCGTTCTGCAGGTCGCGCCGCGTCATGTCGAGGCCGACGGCGTAGCCGTAGATGTGCTTCATCGCATCGGCGGCCGCAATGTTCTTGCCGCCGGTGCCGATCGCCACCACGAGTTCGATTTCATGGTGCAGGTTCTTGGTGAGCGTAGGGTAGGCCATGGTGCCGGTCTGGCCGGCGTCCACCACGACGATGGCATCGGCCGGCTTCATGAAGAAGAACGGCGGTTCGCGGCCGGTGAAGCCCATTTCCTTGGCGTGCTCTTCGTAGTTGCGGCCCACGCAGTAGATGCGGTGAACCGGAAAGCGCGTGCCTTTGCCGACCACCGGGATCGACACAACGGGGGGCGCGGAAAAAACATACTCGGAAGCCATGGAAATTCGTCCTTCGGGGGATGGGGTTTTCGGATACAAGCGGCAGTGTGCCAGAGGGCAGGGCGCGCTGCCGGGGCTGTCTTGCGCCGGCCCCGGGCGCTATGCTTGCCCCATGATGAAGCTCCACAACTACTTCCGCTCTTCGGCCTCGTTCCGGGTGCGCATCGCGCTCAATCTCAAGGGCCTGCCCTTCAACTACATTCCGGTGCACATCGCCCGCGGCGAGCATCTCGCGGGGTCGTACCCTGCGATCTCGGCCGACATGCTGGTGCCGCTGCTGGAGGACGAGGGCGAGCGTTTCTCGCAGTCGATGGCCATCATCGAATACCTCGACGAAACCAACCCCGAGCCGCCGCTGCTGCCGCACGACCCGGTCGGCCGAGCAAAGGTGCGGGCCCTGTCGGAATCGATCGCCTGCGAGATCCATCCAGTCAACAACCTGCGGGTGCTCAAGTACCTGGTGCGCGAGCTCAAACTCGACGATGCGGCCAAGAACGCCTGGTATCGCCACTGGGTGCGCGAGGGCATGCAGGCCTTCGAGCGGCAACTGAACCAGCTGCCGGCGGGCATCTACTGCTACGGCAACACGCCGACCATGGCCGACTGCTGCCTGGTGCCGCAAATCTTCAATGCGCAGCGCTTCGACTGCGACCTCAGCGATCTGCCGCGCACCATGGCCGCGTTCGAAGCATGCATGCAACTCGATGCCTTCCGCCGCGCGCAACCCTCCAGCTGCCCGGATGCCGAAGCCTGAACCAATGGTGCCGGACTGGCCGGCGCCGGCCGGCGTCCGGGCCGCCTGCAGCACGCGCACCGGCGGCGTTTCGCAGGGCCGCTACGAGAGCCTGAACCTTGGCGACCATGTCGGCGACGAGCCCGCGGCGGTGGCTGGGAACCGGCACCGATGGCAGGCCGTTCTGGGCGTGCGCCCCGTGTTCCTGCAGCAGGTGCATGGCGTTGCGGTGCACCGGCTCGATGCCACGAGCCCGGATGGCGAGACCGCCGATGCCTGCGTCAGCACGGAATCCGGCATCGCCTGCACGATCATGGTGGCCGACTGCCTGCCGGTGCTGTTCAGCGACGTCGAGGGGCGCCAGGTGGCGGCGGCGCATGCCGGCTGGCGCGGGCTCGCGGCCGGGGTGCTCGAGCAGACGCTGGCATCGTTCGGGCCGGTCAAGGTCATGGCCTGGCTGGGCCCTTGCATTGGCCCGAAGGCATTCGAGGTCGGCGCCGAAGTCAAGGCAGCGTTCGAGGCGCAGAACCCATCGAGCGCCGCGTGCTTCCGGCCGGGCGGCACCGACCACAAATGGCTGGCCGATTTGCCCGCGCTCGCGCGCCAGCGGCTGGCGGCCCGGGGGGTGACCGGCATCTACGGCAACGACAGCAGCGATGCGTGGTGCACTGTCGGCAACCCGTCAAGATTCTTTTCCCACCGGCGCGACGGTGTCAGCGGAAGACTCGCCGCCTGCATCTGGAAGGCCTGATGGATGGCGTGGTTTTTCGGCCGCAGCGCGCCGCGCAGCCTCCTGCGCCGCCAGTTCGCGCTCCCTGACGGCGCGCCGCCGCCCTGGCGCGCCGAGCAGGTACACCACCAGCGCCACCGGCGCCAGCCCGTACAGCAGAAAGGTGATGATGGCGCCCAGCACGGTGCCGTTGCTGGCGGTGGCCTCGGCGACGGCCATCATCACGACCACGTAGAGCCAGCCGATGACGATCAGGTGCACGAACATGTGAGGGGCTGTGAATGGAGGAGAACCCGCGGGCGAGTGCGGGTAGGATGGCCGGCGCGCTTGAAACTTGCGCTGTCGAATGCAGGATACTCAAAATCCGTCCAGGCTTTCCGGCCGCTGAAGGAGACATCATGAAACCACAAGCTGCCACCACGGACGCCTTCGCGTCCATGCAGCAGGCGCTGACACAGGGCTGGAGCAAGGCGCTGGAGTCGTTCCAGTCGGGCGGCATGGGCGGCGTGTCGACGCCCGGCATGCCGATGGAGCTGCCTCAGCTCAGCCTGCAGCCAGAAAAGCTGCAGGCGCTGCAGCAGCAATACGTGGAAGAAGCTTCCGAGCTCTGGCGTCAGGGCTTCAGCAAGCCGCCGGCCGCCGACAAGCGCTTTGCCGCCGAGGCCTGGGGCAGCAACCCGGTGTCGGCTTTTTCGGCTGCGGTCTACCTGCTCAACGCCCGCACGCTGATGGGCATGGCCGATGCGGTCGAAGCCGATCCCAAGACCAAGGCCCGGCTGCGCTTCGCGGTCGAGCAGTGGATGGCAGCCTCGGCGCCGAGCAATTCGTTGGCCTTCAATGCCGAGGCGCAGAAGCGGGTGATCGAAACACAAGGCGAGAGCATTGCCAAAGGCCTGCAGAACCTGCTGAAGGACGTGCAGCAGGGCCACCTCAGCATGACCGACGAAAGCGCTTTCGAGGTCGGCCGCAACGTGGCGACCACCGAGGGCGCCGTGGTGTTCGAGAACGAGTTGTTCCAGCTGCTCGAATACAAATCGCTCACGGCCAAGGTGTACCAGCGGCCGTTTCTGCTGGTGCCCCCGTGCATCAACAAGTTCTACATCCTCGACCTGCAGCCCGAGAACTCGCTGATCCGCTATGCGGTCGAGCAGGGGCACCGCGTGTTCGTGGTGAGCTGGCGCAACCCCGACGAATCGCTGCGCGAGTTTACCTGGGATCGCTACATCGAGGACGCGGCCATCAAGGCTATCCATCTTGCGCAGGAGATCGGCGGCAGCGAGCAGATCAATGCGCTGGGCTTCTGCGTTGGCGGCACCATCCTCAGCACCGCACTGGCCGTGCTGGCAGCGCGCGGCGAGCACCCAGTGGCGTCGGTCACCCTGCTCACCACCTTGCTCGACTTCAGCGACACCGGCATCCTCGACATCTTTATCGATGAGCCGATGGTGCGCTACCGCGAGATGCAGATGGGCAAGGGCGGCCTGCTGCCGGGCGGCGACCTGTCCTCGACCTTCAGCTTCCTGCGTCCCAACGACCTGTTCTGGAACTACGTGGTCGGCAACTACCTCAAGGGCGAGACGCCGCCGCCGTTCGACCTGCTCTACTGGAACAGCGATTCGACCAACCTGCCGGGCCCGTTCTACGCCTGGTACCTGCGCAACACCTACCTCGAGAACAAGCTCAGGATTCCCAACGCGCTCACGGTGTGCGGCGCCAAGATCGACCTCGGCGCCATCGACGCGCCGGTCTACCTCTACGGCTCGCGCGAAGACCACATCGTGCCGATCGAGGGCGCCTACGCCTCGACGCAACTGCTCAAGGGCAAGAAGCGCTTCGTGATGGGCGCCTCGGGCCACATCGCGGGCGTGATCAACCCGCCCGCCAAGAAAAAGCGCAGCCACTGGATCCGCGAGGACGGCAAACTGCCGGCGTCCCAGGCCGAGTGGCTCCAGGGTGCGACCGAGCACCCGGGCAGTTGGTGGACCGATTGGTCGAACTGGCTCAAGGGGCATGCGGGCAAACAGATCGCGGCCCCGAAGACCTATGGCAAGGGCAGCGCCTACCAGGCCACCGAGCCAGCACCCGGCCGCTACGTCAAGGCTCGCGCTTGAACATGAGCGCACCCCCAGTCTTCGCGCACTTCGTGTCGCTGCGCCAACCCCCTTGCAGGGGGCAACACCAGCGGACCGGCAGAGCCGGTTCCGCGGTGTTTTGCGAACAGACACCCGTTTAATGTCAGTTACCACTCTCTAGGAGAAAGACCATGGAAGACATCGTCATCGTTGCCGCTGCCCGCACTGCTGTCGGCAAATTCGGCGGCTCGCTCGCCGGCATTTCGGCTACCGAACTGGGCGCGCTCGTGATCAAGGAAGTGATCGCGCGCGCCAAGCTCACGCCCGACCAGATCGGCGAAGCCATCATGGGGCAGGTGCTGGCCGCCGCGGCTGGCCAGAACCCGGCGCGCCAGGCCTGGCTGAAGAGCGGCGGTGCCAAGGAAACACCCGCGCTCACCATCAACGCCGTCTGCGGCTCGGGCCTGAAGGCGGTGATGCTGGCGGCGCAAGCGGTTGCCACGGGTGACAGCGAGATCGTGATTGCCGGCGGCCAGGAGAACATGAGTGCCGCGCCACACGTGCTGCCGAACTCGCGCAACGGCCAGCGCATGGGCGACTGGAAGCTGGTGGACACGATGATCGTGGACGGTCTGTGGGACGTCTACAACCAGTACCACATGGGCATCACGGCCGAGAACGTGGCCAAGAAGTACAACATCGACCGCGCCGCGCAGGACGAACTTGCGCTCGGCAGCCAGACCAAGGCGGCCGCCGCCCAGGACGCCGGCAAGTTCAAGGACGAGATCGTCGGCGTCAACATTCCGCAAAAGAAGGGCGACCCGGTCGTCTTCGACAAGGACGAGTTCATCAACCGCAAGACCAACGCCGAAGGCCTGGCCGGCCTGCGCCCGGCGTTCGACAAGGCCGGCGGCGTGACCGCCGGCAACGCCTCCGGCCTGAACGACGGCGCTGCCGCCGTGATGGTGATGACGGCCAAGAAGGCTGCCGCGCTGGGCCTGACGCCGCTGGGCCGCATCGCCAGCTACGCCACCGCCGGCCTCGACCCGGCGATCATGGGCATGGGCCCGGTGCCGGCCTCGACCAAGGCGCTGCAACGCGCCGGCTGGAAGGCCGCCGACCTCGACGTGCTCGAAATCAACGAAGCCTTCGCGGCACAAGCCTGCGCCGTGAACCGCGAGATGGGCTGGGACGTGAGCAAGGTCAATGTGAACGGCGGCGCCATCGCCATCGGCCACCCGATCGGCGCGTCCGGCTGCCGCATCCTGGTGACGCTGTTGCACGAAATGCAGCGCCAGAACGCCAAGAAGGGCATCGCCTCGCTGTGCATCGGCGGCGGCATGGGCGTGGCGCTGACGATCGAGCGTTGAGCCTGGGGGTACGCCCCCAAATCCAGCATCCGGCGCGGCCGCGGTACCCCTCGGGGTGCCGCGGCCGTGTTTTTTTTGAGAAAACCGCCGTTGCAGTGCACAACCGGGTGTATCTGCAGGCCACAATAGGAAACAATTGCATCTTCCGGTTGTCATGGCGGGGGTGTATGGATCAGCTTTATCTTGCGTTGGAGTTCGCACTGCTCGGGGCTGCGCTGGCCGCCGCTGTGGCTTGGTTGATTTTCAGGCGCCGTGCGCCGCCGCCGCCCGCGCGAACGTCCCGCCCGGCCAGGCCCCCGGAAGCTGACAGCGCACCCTCGACGGCAAAGCCCGAGCCGCCGCGCACCGAGGCGCGGTTCGCCGCAGCAACGGTTGCGATCCGGCCTGCGGCCGATAGCCAGCGGCTGGTCGAAACGATCGCGCGCGAGACAGGTATCGAGCACGCTCTGGTCGCGCGCGTCGTGGAGGCGGCGCTGGCGCGCAATGCCAGCGCCGCGCAGCCGCAGCGCCGCCCCGCGCCCGTCGAAAGGCTGCCGACGGCAACTGCCGAGGTGGCGACGCCACCGACACCACCGGCGCGCGCGTCGGCGACACCGGCACCGCTCATCATGGTGGTCGACGACTCGGTCACCGTTCGCGTGTTTGCCCAGCGCCTGTTGAAGGCGGCAGGCTACCGCGTGGTGCTGGCGGAAGACGGCCTGGATGCGCTGGAGCGGCTCAAGGGAGAGCGGCCCAGCGTGGTGCTGGCAGACATCGAGATGCCGCGCATGGATGGGTTCGATCTCGCCCGCCACATTCGTGCGGACGGCGCGCTGGCGCATATGCCGATCATCGTGATCACGTCGCGCATCGCCCACAAGCATCGCGAATACGCGCGCCAGATCGGCGTGAACCACTACCTCGGCAAGCCTTACGCGCCGGAGGAACTGATCCAGCTCGTGCGCCGGTACGCCGTGGCCGGCAGCGCCGTGGCGGCCTGATCGCCGGCCGGTACGTCGGCCGCACGGCGGCTGTATGCCGGCTGCATGCCGGCTGCACGCCGGCCCTATGCTGGCCCTACGCCGGTGGGCGCAGGGAGGCGCTCATCCAAGCCTTCGGAATTCCAGAAGGCTTCGTTCTGAAAAGGCAGATTGCGCGCGGACAGGGCTGCCGCCACCATGCGGGTCTTCAGGAGACAACGCATGACGCCGACCACCGCTTCGTTGGCCCGCTTCGCGGCCGAACTCCGCTTCACGGATATCCCGACGCCGGTGGTGCGCCGCGCAGAAGACCTGCTGGTCGACTGGTTCGGCTCCGCGCTCGCAGGCCATGGTTCGCGGCCGGTCGAAACCATCGCCGCCTTCGCGCGAGCAATGGGGCCGGCCCAGGGCGGCAGCGAAGTGCTGGTCGGCCGTGGCCGCAGCAGCCCGTACTTCGCCGCGATGGTGAATGCCGCAGCCTCGCACGTGGCCGAACAGGACGACGTGCACAACGGTTCGGTGTTCCATCCCGCGACCGTGGTGTTTCCGGTCGCGCTGGCCTGGGCGCAGGCCCTGGGTGCGAGCGGGCCGCAGCTGCTGACGGCCGCGGTCGCGGGTTACGAGGTCGGCATCCGCGTCGGCGAATTTCTGGGGCGCTCCCATTACAAGGTGTTCCACACCACCGGCACGGCCGGCACGCTCGCGGCTGCCGCCACGGCCGGGCATCTGCTCGGGCTCGATGCGGCGCGCATGCTGGATGCGTTCGGCTCGGCCGGCACGCAGGCCGCGGGCCTCTGGGAGTTCATGCGAACCGCCGCCGACTCGAAGCAGCTGCACACCGCGCATGCGGCAGCCGCGGGCCTGATGGCGGCGAGCCTGGCGCGCGACGGGTTCACCGGCGCGCAGGCGATCCTCGAAGGCCCGCAGGGCCTGGCGGCCGGCATGTCGCGCGACGCCGACCCGGCAAAACTGGTCGATGGCCTTGGCACGCGTTGGGCGCTGGCCGAGACCTCGTTCAAGTTCCATGCCGCCTGCCGCCACACGCATCCGGCCGCGGACGCGCTGCTGGCCGTGATGGCGGCGAACCAGCTGCGCGCCGAGGACATCGACAGCGTCGTGACCCATGTGCACCAGGGTGCGATCGATGTGCTGGGGCCGGTGGTCGACCCGGCCACGGTGCACCAGTCCAAGTTCTCGATGGGCACGGTGCTGGCGCTGGTGGCGCGCTTCGGGCAGGCCGGTCTGGCCGAGTTCGACGCGCATTTCAACGAACCTGAAACCCGCGCGTTGCGCGAGCGCGTGCGCATGGAACTCGATGCCGAAGTCGATGGCGCCTATCCGCGCCGCTGGATCGGCAAGGTCACGGTGCATACCGTCGACGGCCGCGTGCTGCAGGGCCGCGTGGACGAACCGAAGGGCGATCCCGGCAACACCCTGAGCCGCGAGGAGATCACCGCCAAGGCATTGCGGCTCGCGGCCTACAGCGGGGCCGCAACCGAAGCCGAGGCGCAGCGCGCCATCGGACAACTGTGGCAGCTGGCGGGCAGCGCTTCGGTTGGCATGCTGCTCGGCGCACCTGCGTAACTCTCGGCGTTGCGGCAGGAGTGCGGGGGGAGTGATCCTGGCCCGTCATGGCTGCAGCACGATCTTGCCGAGGGTGCCGCCGCTGTCGAGCAGCTCGTGCACGCGGCGTGCATCGGCCAGCGCAAAGCGCGTGGCCTGCGGCGCCCGCACCTTGCCGGCCGCCATCAGCGCGATGGCGGATTCCATCAGCCCGCGGCGCTGCACGATGTCGGCATCCACGGTGTGGATCGAGAAGGTGCGCACCGCCAGGCTCTTGCCGAGCAGCTTGCGCAGTTCATCGAACACGTCGCCGCTGGGCGGGCCGCTGACGATGTTGTACGACACCACCATGCCGAACGGCGCCAGCGCACGCAGGCAGGCGACGAACAGCGCGCCTCCGATGTGGTCGAAAGCCATGTCGACTCCGCGTCCCTCGGTGAGGCGCATCACCTCTTCGGTCAGGGTTCGCGGGTCCCCGTCGATGACGTCATGGGCGCCGTTGGCAAGCGCGAATGCGCGCTTGGCCTCCGACGAGGCGGTGCCGATCACGCGCAGGCCACGTTCGCGCGCCACCTGCACCAGTGCGGTTGCGACGCCGCCCGCGGCACCCGGCACCAGGATCGACCGGGCAGGCAAGTTGCCGTTGCTGGCCAGCAGCGCCAGCGCGAGCTGGAAGTTGCCGAGGCTCACCGCGTCGTCGAAGGCGATCGACTCGGGCAGAACGAACGGCGCAGACTCGGGCACGCAGATGTACTCGGCATAGCAGCTGCCGCGCTGCGGCAACTCGCGCGCGCTCACCAGCACGCGCTGGCCGAGCCGCATCGCGCTGACGCCGGCGCCGACCGCATCGACCACGCCGGCCATCTCGTTGCCGGGGATGGCCGGCATCGGCGGCATCCACTTGTAGGTGCCGTTGCGGATCAGCACGTCGGGGCCACCGGCGCCGATCGCATGCGCTTTCACGCGCACTGCGCCGGGGCCGGGCTCGGGCAGCGGCAGATCGACCAGCGACAGCACTTCGGGGCCGCCGGGCGCCTGCAGCTGGATGGCTTTCATGGTGGTGGCGTTTGCCATGGCTCAGCGCGATCCTTGTTTCATTGCTTGGGAATCTTCGCGTCGGCCACGACCTGCGTCCACCGGTCGAGTTCGCGGGCCACCATGGCCTTCATTTCGTCCGGCGTGCTGCCGCGCGCCTCGCCGCCCATGTCTTCCAGGCGCTGGCGCACCGTGGTCACCTGCAGGGCCTTGCCGGTCTCGGCGTTGAGGCGATCGATCACGGGGCGCGGCGTGCCGGCCGGCGCCATCAGCCCGGCCCAGGAGCGCACGTCGTAGCCGGCGACGTTCTGTTCGGCCACCGTGGGCACGCTCGGCAGGCCGGGCCAGCGCTGCGGCCCCGTGGTCGCCAGCGCGCGCAGCTTGCCGGCCTGGATGTTCGACATCACCGCGGTCGGCGGCGCGATGATGAACGGCACGTCGCCCGCGAGCAGCGCGGTCAGCGCGGCGGCGTCGCCGCGGTAGGGCACGTGCATCATCGGCGCCTTCGCCATCCGGGCGAGCAGTTCGCCCGCCAGGTGGTGGGTCGAGCCGATGCCTGCCGTGCCATAGGCCACGGTGCCAGGGGCGGCCTGTGCCGCGGCGACCACCTCGGGGAAACTCTGGAACTTCGAGTTGGCGTTGACGACGATGAGGAACGGGAAGTACGTGACCGTCGAGACCATGTCGAAGTCCGCCACGGTCTTGTAGGGCAGCGTGTTGTAGAGCGCGCCGGCCACGGCATGGCCGCCAGTAGCAAGCAGCAGCGTGTAGCCGTCGGGCTTGGCGCGCGCGACCGTGGTCGATGCGATCGTGCCGCCGGCGCCGGACTGCGCCTCCACCACGATCGGCTGGCCGAGCGCCTTGCCCATCTCGACGCCGATCGCGCGGGCAATGGCGTCCGCGTTGCCGCCCGGCGCAAAGCCCTGGTAGATCTTGATGGCGCGATCGGGATAGGTCGGCTGCGCCAGCGCGGGCAGCGTGGCGAACGCCGCGCCGACGGCGCAGGCCGCAACGAAGTTTCTTTTGTTCATGTGACTTGTCTCCTCGGGCGCGCGCTCAGTCCTGCGCGGTGACCGGGTTGCGCAGCAGGCCCACGGCTTCGATCTCGACCTCGACCGTGTCGCCGGGCTTCATGAACCGGGGCGGCTTCTTGCTCCAGCCCACGCCGGCAGGCGTGCCGGTGGCGAACACGTCGCCGGGCACCAGGGTGAAGATGGTCGAGGCGTACTGGATCAGGCGCGGCACCGAAAAGATCATGTGGCCGGTGTGGCTGGATTGCACCGTCTCGCCGTTGAGCCGCGTCTCGAGCTTGAGCTCGCGGCCTGGCGCGATCTCGTCGGCGGTCACCATCCAGGGGCCGAAGGCGCCCGTCGATTCGAAGTTCTTTCCCGAGGCGATCTGCTTGGCATGGAACTGCCATTCGCGCACGCTCGCATCGTTGTAGCAGCTGTAGCCGGCCACATGCTTCCATGCATCGGCCTCGCTGATGTCGCGGCCGCCCTGGCCGATGATCACCGCCAGCTCGCCCTCCCAGTCGAGCGACTCCGACACGCGCGGCCGCACGATGGGCGCGTTGTGCGCCGTCTGCGAGCGCCATACCCGCAGGAAGATCGGCGGCTGCTCGGAAAGCTCGCGCTGCATGCCGGCCGCCAGCACCTCCTGATGGTGATCCATGTAGTTGCGTACCGCGCAGACGATCTTCTCGGGCCGCGGGATCACCGGCAGAAAGACCACGTCGGCCAGCTTGACCTCGGCAGCGAGTCCGGCGGCCAGCGCGTCACGCTGCGCATAGCCGGGGCTGCCGATGAAGTCGGCCAGCGTGGCGCAGCCGGTGCGGGTGGCCAGTTCGGCGACACCGTCGCCGACAACGACGCCCCATGTTTCGCGACCGGCATGTTGGTAGGACATCAGCTTCATCGGGGTTCCTTGAGAAAAAAAGAAGGAGGGCGGCGGCGCGCGGAGCGGCCGCCTGGCGATGAAGCTATTTTGTGCACAAACTAAAATAAATGCGTAATTATTAACCCTATGCCTGATGGGTTGACTGTTGCAAGAACGCCGCCCGGCGCCCGACGCCCGGCATCAAGCCAGCATCTGGTCGACGATCAGGTGCCAGTGCGCGGCATCGACCGGCGTGATCGACAGGCGGTTGCCCTTGCGCAGCACCAGCATGTCGGCCAGTGCCGGCGTCGCGCGCAGTTCCGGCAGGGCCAGCAGGCGGGTCTTGCGCAGCGCCTGGATGTCCAGCAGCAGCCAGCGCGGGGCTTCGCGTTTGGACGCGGCGTCGTGGTAGGGCGAGGCCGGGTCGAACTGCGTTGGATCGGGCCGCGTGCCCGACGCCACGCGCGCGATGCCCGCAATGCCCGGCTCGGCGCAACTCGAGTGATAGAACAGCACGCCGTCGCCGACCTGCATGGCATCGCGCATGAAGTTGCGCGCCTGGTAGCTGCGCACCCCCGTCCACGGGACGGTGGCATCGGGTGCCGCCAGCGCATCGTCGATCGAGCACTCGTCGGGCTCGGATTTCATCAGCCAGTAGCGGGACATGGAAGCAGCTCCTTGGTGGACATCTGAACAAGCCCGGATTTTGAGCCGGCGCGGCGAATGAGGGTTTGTGCGGACGCGGTCGTCCGGCGCACCGGACGAGCGGCCGGCCCGAAGTCCGAAGCTCCGGCAGAGCGTTGGGCAGCCGCACGGCCGCGCCCCTGAAAAATCAATGACTTAGAGCGCCATGGCGTGCCTGCGCGCCATGGCATGCCCATTGCTGAAGAACAAGGTCGGCCGCGTCACCGGATGCAGGCCCCGACCATGACAAAGGAGACAGCAATGAGCACGACGGGCGACCTCGACCCTACCGAAACCAACGAATGGCTGGAAGCGCTGGGAGCGGTCCAGCAACACCGTGGCAACGAGCGAACCAACTTCCTTCTGAACCGCCTGGTGGATGAAGGGCGCCGCGAAGGCGTGTTTGTGCCGCGATCCCTGAACACGGCCTACAAGAACACGATTCCCCCCGAGCAGGAAGAGAAATCGCCCGGTGACCGCGAGATCGAGCATCGCCTGCGCTCGATCATCCGATGGAACGCCATGGCGATCATCCTGCGGGCCAACAAGGACTCGTCCGAACTCGGCGGCCACATCGCGAGCTTCCAGTCGGCGGCCACGCTCTACGACATCGGCTTCGGCCATTTCTGGCACGCGGCGACCGACACGCACGGTGGCGATCTGCTGTTCATCCAGGGGCACAGCTCGCCTGGCATCTACGCACGCGCCTTCCTCGAAGGGCGCCTGAGCGAGCAGCAGTTGCTCAACTATCGCCAGGAGGCCGATGGCGACGGCATTCCGTCCTATCCGCATCCATGGCTGATGCCGGACTTCTGGCAGTTCCCGACCGTGTCGATGGGCCTCGGGCCCTTGATGGCGATCTACCAGGCGCGCTTTCTGAAGTACCTGCACGGCCGCGGCCTGGCCGACACCACGCCGCGCAAGGTCTGGGCCTTCATGGGCGACGGCGAAATGGACGAGCCCGAATCGCTGGGCGCGATCTCGCTCGCGGGCCGTGAAAACCTCGACAACCTCGTGTTCGTCATCAACTGCAACCTGCAGCGCCTGGACGGCCCGGTGCGCGGCAACGGCAAGATCGTGCAGGAACTCGAGAGCGTGTTCCGCGGCGCCGGCTGGAACGTCATCAAGGTGCTGTGGGGCAGTGGCTGGGACAAGTTGCTCGCCAAGGACAAGAGCGGCAAGCTGCTGCAGCGCATGGAAGAGTGCGTCGACGGCGAGTACCAGGACTTCAAGAGCAAGAGCGGCGCCTACGTGCGCGAGCACTTCTTCGGCAAGTACGACGAGACGAAGGCGCTGGTCGCCGACATGAGTGACGACGAGATCTGGGGCCTCACGCGAGGCGGGCATGACCCCGAAAAAGTGTTCGCGGCCTATGCGGCGGCGGTCAAACACAAGGGCCAGCCCACCCTGATCCTGCCCAAGACCGTCAAGGGCTACGGCATGGGCGAATCGGGCGAAGGCCAGATGATCGCGCACCAGGCCAAGAAGATGACGCAGGACGCGCTGCGCGGCTTTCGCGACCGCTTCCAGATACCGGTGTCCGACGAAGACCTGCCGAACATCCCGTTCATCAAGCTCGCCGAAGACAGCCCCGAGATGAAGTACCTGCGCGCGCGGCGTGAGGCGCTCGGTGGCTACCTGCCACAGCGCCGGCGCAAGTCGGCTTCGCTCGAGATTCCGCCGCTGGCCACCTTCGAGCGGCTGCTCAAGGCCACCGGCGAGCGCGAGATCTCGACCACCATGGCCTTCGTGCAGATGCTCGGCACGCTGGTGCGCGACAAGACCATCGGCAAGCACGTGGTGCCGATCGTGCCGGACGAATCACGCACCTTCGGCATGGAAGGCATGTTCCGCCAGCTCGGCATCTACTCGTCCGTCGGCCAGCTCTACAAGCCTCAGGATGCCGACCAGCTGATGTACTACCGCGAGTCGAAGGACGGCCAGGTGCTGCAGGAAGGCATCAACGAAGGCGGTGCGATGTCCAGCTGGATCGTGGCGGCCACCTCGTACAGCACGAACAACGTGCCGATGATCCCGTTCTACATCTACTACTCGATGTTCGGGCTGCAGCGCGTAGGCGACCTGGCCTGGCTGGCCGGCGACATCCGTGCCCGCGGCTTCCTGCTGGGCGGCACGGCCGGGCGCACCACGCTCAATGGCGAAGGCCTGCAGCACGAAGACGGGCACAGCCACATCCTGGCTGGCACGATCCCCAACTGCATCTCGTACGACCCCACCTTCGCCTACGAGGTGGTGACGATCGTGCGCGAAGGCATGCGTCGCATGTACGAGCAGCAGGAGGACGTGTACTACTACATCACCCTGATGAACGAGAACTACCCGCACCCCGGCATGCCCGAGGGCAGCGAGGCGGGCATTCTCAAGGGGCTCTATCAGCTGAGCGATGGCGGCAAGACGGCGAAGAAAGGCCACCGCGTGCAGCTCATGGGCAGCGGCACCATCCTGCGCGAGGTGATGTTCGCCGCCGAGCTGCTGAAAAACGACTTCGGCATCGCTGCCGACGTGTGGAGCGCCACCAGCTACAACGAGCTGCGCCGTGATGGCATGGCGGCCGAACGCTGGAGCCGGCTGCACCCAACCGAGCCCGCGCGCAAGAGCCATGTCGAGCAATGCCTCGAAGGGCACGAGGGCCCCGTGATCGCCGCCACCGACTACATGCGCAACTATGCCGACCAGGTGCGCGAGTACATCCAGGCTTCGGGCCGCCGCTATACCGTGCTCGGCACCGACGGCTTCGGCCGCAGCGACTACCGCCGGAAGCTGCGCCGCTTCTTCGAAGTGGACCGCTGGCACGTTGCCGTGGCCGCGCTCAAGGCGCTGGCCGACGACGGGGTGATCAAGCCCGCCGTCGTGGCCGACGCGATCAGGAAATACGGACTCGACGCCGAACGTGCGGCCCCCTGGACTGTCTGAGGCGAGGCAAGACATGAGCAACTCAATCGAAATCAAGGTTCCGGACATCGGTGACTTCAAGGATGTGCCGGTCATCGAAATCTTCGTGAAGCCCGGCGACACGGTGAAGGCCGAGGACGCGCTGGTCTCGCTCGAATCCGACAAGGCGACGATGGAGGTGCCCGCGCCGCGCGGCGGCGTGGTGCAGTCCATTGCCGTGAAGCTGGGCGACAAGGTCAGCGAAGGCAGCGTGATCATGAGCTTCGCGGCCGAGGGCGATGCAGCGGCGCCGACCGTGGCCGTCAAGCCCAGTGTCAGCGCGCCGCCTTCGCCGGTGAATGCGCCGGCCGGGCTGGCCGAGGTGCGGGTGCCCGACATCGGCGAATTCAAGGACGTTCCGGTGATCGAGATCTTCGTCAAGGTCGGCGACACGGTGAAGGCCGAGGATCCGCTGGTCTCGCTCGAATCCGACAAGGCGACGATGGACGTGCCTGCGCCACTGTCCGGCGTGGTGCAGGCAATCACCATCAAGATCGGCGACAAGGTCAGCGAAGGCTCGGTGATCCTTTCGCTGGCGACCGGCGATGCGCCGGTGGCGTCCGCGGCGACGGCACCTGCCGCCGCTGCACAGGCCGCCGCCGCACCGGCCGCGGCGCCCGCATCCGCCGGCGCCGCAATCGACGAAGCGGCGTTCGCGCTGGCCTATGCAGGCCCTGCCGTGCGCAAGCTGGCGCGCGAACTCGGCGTGGATCTGGGCAGGGTCAAGGGCAGTGCCGAACACGGGCGCATCGTGCGTGCCGACGTCGAGGCCTTTGCCAAGGGCGGTGGCGCTGCAGCCGCCGCGCCTGCTGCCGGCAAGGCCGCCGCGCCCGCCGGTAGCGGCGGAGGTGGCGGCCTCGACCTGCTGCCGTGGCCCAAGGTCGACTTCGCCAAGTTCGGCCCTACCGAGCGCAAGGAACTGTCACGCATCAAGAAGATCAGCGCCGCCAACCTGCATCGCAACTGGGTCGTCATTCCGCACGTGACGACGCACGACGAGGCCGACATCACCGATCTCGAGCAGTTCCGCGTGCAGATGAACAAGGAGCTGGAGAAGTCGGGCGTCAAGATCAGCATGCTGCCTTTCATGATGAAGGCGGCGGTCGCTGCGCTGAAGAAGTTCCCCGAGTTCAACGCGAGCCTGGACGGCGACGCGCTGGTGCTGAAGAACTACTGGCACATCGGCTTCGCGGCCGACACGCCCAACGGCCTGATGGTGCCGGTGATCCGCGACGTCGACAAGAAGAGCGTGCCCGACATCGCCAAGGAGATGGGCGAGCTCGCCAAGCTCGCCCGCGACGGCAAGCTCAAGCCCGACCAGATGTCGGGCGGCACCTTCACCATCAGCTCGCTCGGCGGCATCGGCGGCATCTACTTCACGCCGATCATCAACGCGCCCGAGGTGGCCATCATGGGCGTGTGCAAGAGCTACTGGAAGCAGCACTCGGTCGATGGCAAGACCTATGCGTCGCGGCTCACGCTGCCACTGTCCCTGTCATGGGATCACCGCGTGATCGACGGCGCTGCCGCCGCGCGCTTCAACGTCTATTTCGCCAACGTGCTCGCCGATCTGCGGCGCGTGCTGTTCTGAAGGGGGCTGACAAATGGTCAATCTGGTGGAAGTCAAAGTCCCCGACATCGGCGACTTCAAGGAT
This sequence comes from Variovorax nitratireducens, assembly GCF_051216545.1. Lineage (NCBI taxonomy): Bacteria > Pseudomonadati > Pseudomonadota > Betaproteobacteria > Burkholderiales > Comamonadaceae > Variovorax > Variovorax nitratireducens. The sequence continues at coordinate 32,144 of NZ_JBPJZO010000014.1, read as the reverse complement.
GTCGCGATCATCGAGTTGCTGGTCAAGCCCGGCGAAGTCATCGCGGTCGATACCGGCCTGATCATGGTGGAGTCCGACAAGGCGTCGATGGAGATTCCGTCCACCCATGCCGGCACCATCAGGGAACTGAAGGTCAAGCTCGGCGACAAGGTCAGCGAGGGCTCGGTGATCCTGGTGGTGGAGGCCGCGGGTGCTTCTTCATCTTCCCCTCCCCCTGCGGGGGAGGGCAGGGTGGGGGCAACTGCTTCTACACAGGCCGCGACTGGTGGGCAGGTGCCCCCACCTTCAACTGGAGGGGGTGGGAGCCGAACCGCAGCCGCGGGTAGCTACGCCGGCAAGGTCGACGTCGAATGCGAGGTGCTCGTGCTCGGCGCCGGCCCCGGCGGCTACTCGGCGGCGTTCCGCAGCGCCGACCTCGGCATGAAGACCGTGCTGGTGGAGCGCTACGCCACGCTCGGTGGCGTGTGCCTGAACGTCGGCTGCATCCCGTCGAAGGCGCTGCTGCACACCGCGAGCGTGATGGACGAGGTCAAGTCGCTCGGCCATCACGGCATCAAGTACGCGGCACCCGAAGTCGACATCGATGCGCTGCGCGGTTTCAAGGACGGCGTCATCAAGAAGCTCACCGGCGGCCTGGCTGGCATGGCCAAGGCGCGCAAGGTCGAGGTCGCTACCGGCGTCGGCAGCTTCCTCGATGCGCACCACGTCGAAGTGGTGGGCGAGGGCGGCGCGAAGAAGGTGGTCAGGTTTGCCAAGGCCATCATCGCCGCCGGCAGCCAGGCCGTGAAGCTCCCGTTCATGCCCGAGGACGAGCGCGTGGTCGACTCCACCGGTGCGCTGCTGCTCAAGAGCATTCCGAAGCGCATGCTGGTGGTGGGCGGCGGCATCATCGGGCTGGAGATGGCGACGGTCTACTCCACGCTCGGCACGCGCATCGACGTGGTCGAGATGCTCGACGGCCTGATGCAGGGCGCCGACCGCGACCTTGTCAAGGTGTGGGAGAAGGTCAATGCCCCGCGTTTCGACAACGTGATGCTCAAAACCAAGACCGTCGGCGCCAAGGCGACCAAGGCCGGCATCGAGGTCAGCTTCGAAGGCGAGAAAGCGCCCAAGGAGCCGCAGCACTACGACCTGGTGCTGGTGGCCGTGGGTCGCAGCCCGAACGGCAACAAGATCGGGGCCGACAAGGCCGGCGTGGCCGTGACGGATCGCGGCTTCATCAATGTCGACAAGCAGATGCGCACCAACGTGCCGCACATCTTCGCCATCGGCGACATCGTCGGCCAGCCGATGCTGGCCCACAAGGCGGTGCACGAAGCGCATGTGGCGGCCGAAGCGGCGCATGGCGAGGCAGCCTTCTTCGATGCGAGGCAGATTCCATCGGTGGCCTACACCGACCCGGAAGTCGCCTGGGCCGGCAAAACCGAGGAGCAGTGCAAGGCGGAGGGCATCAAGATCGGCAAGGCGGTGTTCCCGTGGGCGGCCTCGGGCCGGGCCATCGCCAACGGGCGCGACGAGGGTTTCACCAAGCTGCTGTTCGACGAGGCCACGCACCGTATCGTCGGCGGCGCCATCGTCGGCACTCATGCGGGCGACCTGATCAGCGAGGTCTGCCTGGCCATCGAGATGGGCTGCGAGCCGGGCGACATCGGCAAGACCATCCACCCGCATCCGACGCTGGGCGAATCGATCGGCATGGCGGCCGAACTGTTCGAAGGCGTGTGCACCGACCTGCCGCCGGTAAAGAAGAAGTAGGCCGCACGCCATGGCGCTTCAACTTGCCTTCGAGGCGCTCGGTGCGGGGCCGCCGGTGGTGATCCTGCACGGGCTGTTCGGTGCCGGCCGCAACTGGATGCACGTCGCGCAATCGCTGGCGGCGCACTACCGTGTCTACCTGCCCGACGCGCGCAACCACGGTGCCTCGCCGTGGGCCGAAACCATGTCGTACCCCGAGATGGCGCTCGACGTGGCGGCGTTGATCGAACGCGAGCAACTGCAGCAGCCGTTCGTGATCGGCCACAGCATGGGCGGCAAGACCGCGATGGCCCTGGCGCTCGGCCATCCACAGTCCGTCGGCGGTGTCGCGGTGATCGACATTGCGCCCGAGGACTATGCGGACCAGTTCTCGTCCTACGTGTCTGCCATGCGCGGTCTGGATCTGGCGGCAGCGACCCGGCGCCGCGAAATCCGCCAGGCCCTGGCGGACAGCCTCAGCCCCGAGGCGCCGGTCGACTTCCTGATGCAGAACCTGCGGCGCCAGGGCGACCGCTTCGACTGGCGGCTCAACCTGCTGGCCACCGCCGTGTGCATGCGCGAGCTCTGCGGGTTTCCCGCGGCGTTGCGGCAGGAGAGTTATGACGGCCCGGCGCTGTTCCTCGCCGGCGCGGATTCCGATTACGTGCGGCCCGACTCGCTGGCCGGCATCCGGGCGTGCTTCCCCGGTGCGCAGCTGGAGCGCATCGCCGATGCCGGCCACTGGGTGCACGCAGACCAGCCGCAGGCGCTGTCGTGCGGACTGCACGAGTGGCTGGGCGATGCGTGCGCCATCGCCTTCACTGAATCCCCGCGCCGAGCCGGATGCCACTGACAACCAAAAAACACGGAGACAACCCATGTCCGACAACCTGCGCGAAGCCGCACTCGACTACCACCGCTACCCGACGCCCGGCAAGATCTCGGTGAACCCGACCAAGCCGATGGCCACGCAGCGCGACCTCGCGCTCGCGTACTCGCCCGGCGTGGCCGACGCGTGCATGGAGATCGTGCGCGACCCGGCGGAGGCGATGAACCTCACCTCGCGCGCTAACCTCGTGGCCGTGATCACCAACGGCACGGCGGTGCTGGGCCTGGGCAACATCGGCCCGCTGGCCGGCAAGCCCGTGATGGAGGGCAAGGGTTGCCTGTTCAAGAAGTTCGCCGGCATCGACGTCTTCGATATAGAGCTCGACGAGAACGATCCGGACGCGCTGATCGACACCATCGCGCGGATGGAGCCCACCTTCGGCGGCATCAACCTCGAAGACATCAAGGCGCCCGAGTGCTTCTACATCGAGAAGAAGCTGCGCGAGCGCATGAAGATTCCGGTGTTCCATGACGACCAGCACGGCACCGCCATCGTCGCGGCGGCCGCCATCCTCAACGCGCTGCGGCATGTGAAGAAGGACATTGGCGAGGTCAAGCTGGTGGCCTCGGGTGCCGGCGCCGCGGCCCTGGCCTGCCTGGATCTGATCGTCAGCCTCGGCCTGCCGATGCGCAATATTTTCGTGTCCGACAGCCTGGGCGTGGTCTACACCGGCCGCAAGGAGCAGATGGATCCGAACAAGGCCCGCTATGCGCAGGACACGCCAGCGCGCAAGCTCGCCGATGTCATCGGCGGGGCCGACATCTTCCTCGGCCTCTCGGCCGGCGGGGTGCTCAAGCCGGAGATGGTCAAGGAGATGGCGCGCGATCCGATCATCCTGGCCATGGCCAATCCGACGCCGGAGATCCTGCCGGAAGACGCGCTGGCGGTGCGCCCCGACGCCATCCTCGGCACCGGCCGGTCGGACTACCCGAACCAGGTCAACAACGTGCTGTGCTTTCCGTTCATCTTCCGCGGTGCGCTCGATGTCGGCGCCACCACCATCAACGAAGAGATGAAGCTCGCCGCAGTACGTGCCATCGCCGAGCTCGCGCATGCCGAGATCCCCGAAGTCGTGGCCCAGGCCTATGGCGCCGTCGGCCTGCGCTTCGGGCGTGACTACCTGATTCCCAAGCCCTTCGACCCGCGCCTGATCGAGGCAGTCGCGCCCGCCGTCGCCCAGGCCGCGGTGGACAGCGGCGTGGCGACCCGGCCGATTGCCGACATGCCGGCCTACCGGCAGCGCCTGTCGCAGTTCGTCTACCAGTCGGGCAGCAGCATGCAGCCGCTGTTCGCGGCGGCCAAGCAGTCGCCCAAGCGCGTGGTCTATGCCGAAGGCGAGGACGAGCGCGTGCTGCGCGCCGCGCAGGTGGTGGTCGACGAAGGCCTCGCACGGCCGCTCCTGCTCGGGCGTCCCGACGTGATCGCCGAGCGCATCTCCCAGTTCGGCTTGCGCCTCACGCTCGGCACCGATTGCGAAGCTGTCGACCTGCTCGACCCTGCCGTCCACGGCGATGCGGCCGAGGCCTACTACCAGCTCAAGCGCCGCGACGGCGTATCGCGCCTTGTGGCGCAGACCGAGATGCGCAGCCGCGGCACGCTGCTCGCGGCGATGCTGGTGCGCCAGGGCCGTGCCGACGCCATGCTGTGCGGCACGCTCGGCGGCTACGGCGACCACCTGCGCCATGTGCGCGACGTGATCGGCCTGCGCGCCGGCGCAAGGACCATGGCCGCCATGCAGATGCTGATGCTGCCGGGCCGCCAGCTCTTCATCTGTGACACGCACGTCAACCGCGACCCCGACGCGGCGCAGATCGCCGAGATCACGCTGCTCGCGGCCGAAGAGGTGCGCCGCTTCGGCGTGACGCCGAGCGTGGCGCTCTTGTCGCACTCGAACTTCGGCGCCTCCGACGCGGCCTCGGCCGTGAAGATGCGCGAGGCGCTCGCGCTCATCAAGGCGAGCGATCCTCAGCTCGCGGTGGAAGGCGAGATGCGCGGCGACGCGGCGCTGTCCAAGTCGATCCTCGACCACGAGTTCCCGGACTCGGCGCTGCAGACCGAAGCCAACGTGCTCATCATGCCCAACGTCGATGCGGCCAACATCTCGTACAACCTGCTGCGCATGGCGGCCGGCAGCGGCATCACGGTGGGCGGCATCCTGCTGGGCGCGGCACGCTCGGTGCACATCCTCACGCCGTCGTCCACGGTGCGCCGCATCGTCAACATGACCGCGCTGGCGGTGGTCGATGCCAACTCGCAGCGCAACGCGGCCTGACGAAGGCACGGCCATGAACGACACCGCAGTGCTCCACGGCCCGCAGCGCGGCGCCGCCAAGACGCGCCGGATCCCGATCCGCGTGGCCGAGGCGGGCCCGGCACTGCCAAAGCCCGGCTGGATCCGCGTGCGCGTCTCGCAGAGCGAGAGCTTCCGCGAAGTCAAGCGCACGCTGCGCGAGGCCAGCCTGCACACCGTGTGCGAAGAGGCTTCGTGCCCGAACATAGGCGAATGCTTCAGCAAGGGGACGGCCACCTTCATGGTGCTGGGCGACCTCTGCACGCGCCGCTGTCCGTTCTGCGACGTGGCCCACGGCCGCCCGCAGCCGCCTGATCCGCAGGAGGCGCAGCACCTGGCCGACACCGTGGCGCGGCTGCGCCTGAAGTACGTGGTGATCACCAGCGTCGACCGCGACGACCTGCGCGACGGCGGCGCGGCGCACTTCGCCGCATGCATCCGCGCGGTGCGCGCGCAGTCGCCCGGCACGCAGATCGAAGTGCTGGTGCCCGACTTCCGCGGCCGCGCCGAGGTGGCGCTCGACATCCTGGCGGCCGATCCGCCCGACGTGATGAACCACAACCTCGAGACGGTGCCGCGCCTGTACCGCCAGGCACGCCCTGGCGCCGACTACCTGCACTCGCTGCAGTTGCTGCAGTCGTTCCGCGCGCGCTGCCCCGCGGTGCCCACCAAGTCCGGCCTGATGCTGGGCCTGGGCGAAACCGACGACGAAGTGCTCGACGTGATGCGCGACCTGCGCCGCCACGGCGTGGACATGCTCACCGTCGGCCAGTACCTGCAGCCGCGCCCCGGCAACCTGCCGGTGGAGCGCTACGTCGCACCCGAGCAGTTCGAAACCCTTGCGCAGCAGGCGCACGCCATGGGCTTTGCCCATGCCGCCTGCGGACCGCTCGTGCGGTCGAGTTACCACGCCGACCGGCAGGCGCAAGCCGCCGGCGTCTGAAATTTTCTAGGAGACACCCGTGGACCACCAACCCGTAGCCAAGCCCTTTTACAAGTCCCTGTACTTCCAGGTCATCACGGCGATCGTCATCGGCGTCCTGCTGGGGCATTTCTACCCCGACACCGGCGCGGCGATGAAACCGCTGGGAGACGGCTTTATCAAGCTGATCAAGATGATCATCGCGCCGATCATCTTCTGCACCGTCGTGGTCGGCATTGCCGGCATGGAAGACATGAAGAAGGTCGGCAAGACCGGCGGCCTGGCCCTGCTGTACTTCGAGATCGTGAGCTCGATCGCTCTCGTCGTCGGGCTGGTGATCATCAACATCGTGCGGCCCGGCGCGGGCATGAACGTGGACGTGAGCCAGCTCGACACCAAGAGCATCGCGGCCTACACCGGCCCCGGCAAGATGCAGAGCACCACAGACTTCCTGCTCAACGTGATCCCGAACACGGTGGTCGACGCCTTCGCCAAGGGCGAGATCCTGCAGGTGCTGCTGATCGCCGTGATGTTCGGCTTCGCGCTGCACAAGTTCGGCGGCCGCGGCACGCTGGTGTTCGACGTGATCGAGAAGGGCTCGCATGTGCTCTTCGTGATCGTGGGCTACATCATGAAGGTCGCGCCGATCGGCGCCTTCGGTGCCATGGCCTTCACCATAGGCAAGTACGGCGTGAGCTCGCTGCTGCAGCTCGGCCAGCTGATGGCCACCTTCTACCTCACCTGCCTGCTGTTCATTTTTGTCATTCTGGGCGGGATAGCGAGGGCTCACGGCTTCTCGATCTGGAAGTTCATCAAGTACATCAAGGAAGAGCTGCTGATCGTGCTGGGCACCTCGTCGTCGGAGTCAGTGCTGCCGCGCATGATGGCCAAGCTGGAGAACCTGGGCGCCAAGAAGTCGGTGGTCGGCCTGGTGGTGCCCACGGGCTATTCGTTCAACCTCGACGGCACCTCGATCTACCTGACGATGGCGGCCGTGTTCATCGCGCAGGCTACCAACACCGACATGACGCTCGGCCAGCAGCTCACGCTGCTGCTGGTGCTGCTGCTGACCTCGAAGGGTGCGGCCGGCGTGACGGGCAGCGGCTTCATTGTGCTGGCGGCCACGCTGTCGGCCGTGGGCCATGTGCCGGTGGCCGGCCTCGCGCTGATCCTGGGCATCGACCGCTTCATGTCGGAGGCGCGCGCGCTCACCAACCTGATCGGCAACGGCGTCGCGACGCTCGTGGTGGCCAAGTGGACCGGCGACCTCGACACCGACCGCATGAACCGGCACCTGAACCAGGAGACCTCGGCCGAAGCGGACGAGCCCGAAGAGGTGCTCGACGCGACCGAGGCGCACATGCCCGCCGGTTCGGCCCGCTGACCGCCGTCATCCCTTCGTTCCGGCGCCGCACCCACCATGCGCAACCCTGATTCGAAGCACCAGGTCGTCATCGTCGGCGGCGGCGCCGGCGGGCTGGAGCTCGCCACGCGCCTCGGCGATTCGCTGGGCAAGCACGGCGAGGCGGACATCACGCTGATCGACAAGAACCGCACGCACGTGTGGAAGCCGAAGCTGCACGAGATCGCCTCCGGCAGCATGGACATGAGCGCGCACGAAGTCGACTACCTCGCCCAGGCGCACTGGCACCGTTTCCGGTTCCGGCTTGGCGAGCTGACGGCGATCGACCGCGAGCGGCGCGAAGTGCACGTGGCGCCCTATCTGGACGACGAAGGCCGGCTGGTCACCCCCGCGCGCTCCTTCGCCTACGACACGCTGGTGGTTTCAGTTGGCAGCCTGAGCAACGATTTCGGCACGCCCGGCGTGCGCGACCACGCGCTCAGGCTCGAATCGAAGGTGGACGCGCAGCGCTTTCACGCGCGCATGGTCAATGCCTGCATCCGCGCGCATGCCCAGACCACGCCGTTGCGGCCGGAGCAGTTGCATGTGGCGATCATCGGTGCCGGCGCCACCGGTGTCGAACTGGCCGCCGAGCTGCACCGCACCACGCGCGAGGTCGTGGCCTACGGGCTGGATCGCGTGGATGCCGAGAAGGACATCCAGGTCAGCGTCATCGAGGCCGCGGATCGCGTGTTGCCGGCGCTGCCACCGCGCATGTCGGCAGCGACCGAAGCGCTGCTGCGCAAGCTCGGCGTGGATGTCCACACCTCGGCCAAGGTGGCCGAGGTTCTGCCCGAAGGCGTGCGCCTGGCCGACGGCAGAACCTTGCCAGCCGAGCTGGTGGTGTGGGCTGCCGGGGTCAAGGCGCCCGACTTGCTGAAGGAGATCGCGGGGCTGGAAACCAACCGCAGCAACCAGCTGGTGGTGCTGCCGACCTTGCAGACGACGCGCGACCCGGACATCTTTGCCATGGGCGACTGTGCGCAGTGCGCCTGGCCCGAGGCCAATGACGGCAAGGGTGGCTTCGTGCCGCCGCGCGCGCAGGCGGCCCACCAGCAGGCTTCGCACGTCGCGATGCAGATCCGGCGCCGCATGGCCGGCAAGCCGCTCAAGAACTACCGCTACCGCGACTTCGGATCGCTCGTGTCGCTCGGCGAATTCAGCACCGTGGGCAACATGATGGGCGGCCTGATCGGCGGCAACCTGATGATCGAAGGCAGCTTCGCGCGCCTGATGTACATCTCGCTCTACAAGATGCACGAGCTGGCATTGCACGGCTTCGTCAAGGTCGCGCTCGACACGCTCGCACGCCTGATCACGCGGCGCACCGAACCCCACGTCAAGCTGCACTGAGCCGTGCAGCCTGCCATTTCATTCGCAACCCAAGGAGACTCTCGTGACAGACGATATCGTGATTGTGGCGGCCCAACGCACGGCGGTGGGCAAGTTCGGCGGTGCGCTCGCCGGTACCTCGGCGGTGGACCTGGGCGCCCATGTGGTGAAGGGGCTGCTCGCCCGGGCCGGCGTGCCGGGTGATGCGGTCTCCGAGGTCATCATGGGCCAGGTGCTGGCCGCCGGCGCGGGCCAGAACCCGGCGCGCCAGACCGTAATCAAGGCCGGCCTGCCCATCGGCGTGCCGGGCCTGACCATCAACGCCGTCTGCGGCTCGGGCCTGAAGGCGGTGATGCTTGCAGCGCAAGCGGTTGCCACGGGTGACAGCGAGATCGTGATCGCCGGGGGCCAGGAGAACATGAGCGCCGCGCCACACGTGCTGCCGAACTCGCGCAACGGCCAGCGCATGGGCGACTGGAAGCTGGTGGACACGATGATCGTGGACGGCCTGTGGGACGTCTACAACCAGTACCACATGGGCATCACGGCCGAGAACGTGGCCAAGAAGTACGGCATCACGCGCGACATGCAGGACGCACTGGCCCTGGCCTCCCAGGAGAAGGCCGCGGCGGCGCAGGACGCCGGCCGCTTCGGCGACGAGATCCTGCCCTTCAGCATTGCGCAGAAGAAGGGCGACCCGATCGTCTTCGACAAAGACGAGTTTATTAACCGCAAGACCAATGCCGATGGCCTGGCCGGCCTGCGCCCGGCGTTCGACAAGGCCGGCGGCGTGACCGCCGGCAACGCCTCGGGCCTGAACGACGGCGCTGCCGCCGTGATGGTGATGACGGCCAGGAAGGCTGCTGCGCTCGGCCTGCAGCCGCTGGCCGCGATCCGCGCCTATGCGACCGCCGGCCTCGACCCGTCGCTGATGGGCATGGGCCCAGTGCCCGCCTCGCAACTGGCCCTCAAGAAAGCCGGCTGGAAGGCGCAAGACCTGGATCTCATGGAGATCAACGAAGCCTTCGCGGCGCAGGCCTGCGCGGTCAACCGCGAGATGGACTGGGACACCAGCAAGATCAACGTCAACGGTGGCGCCATCGCCATCGGTCACCCCATCGGGGCCTCGGGCTGCCGCGTGCTGGTGACGCTGCTGCATGAGATGCGCCGCCGCGGCGCGAACAAGGGCCTGGCGTCGCTCTGCATCGGCGGCGGCATGGGCGTGGCGCTAGCGGTTGAACGCGCCTGAACCAGTTTTTTTGTCACACAACGAGGAGCACATCAATGAGCGAACAACAAGGCAAGCAGCAAGTGGTGCTGGTCACCGGTGGCATGGGGGGCCTCGGCGAGACGATCTCCACCAAGATGGTGGACGCGGGCTACAAGCTCGCGGTGACCTACTCGCCGGGCAACAAGACGCATGCGGACTGGGTGGCGCAGATGAAGGGGCGCGGCTACGAGATCCTGGCCGTGCCCTGCGACGTGGCCGACTACGAATCGTGCACGCAGGCGGTGGCCGCGGTGGTCGCGAAGCTGGGCCCGGTCGACGTGCTGGTCAACAACGCCGGCATCACGCGCGACATGACCTTCAAGAAGATGGATCGCGTCAACTGGGACGCCGTGCTGCGCACCAACCTCGACAGCCTGTTCAACATGAGCAAGCAGGTCGCCGACGGCATGGTCGATCGCGGCTGGGGCCGCATCATCAATGTCTCGTCGGTGAACGGCTCCAAGGGCGCGTTCGGCCAGACCAACTATTCCGCGGCCAAGGCCGGCGTGCACGGTTTCACCAAGGCACTCGCGCTCGAGGTGGCGAAGAAGGGCGTTACCGTCAACACGATCTCGCCTGGCTACATCGGCACGAAGATGGTCACGGCGATCCCCAAGGAAGTGCTGGACAGCAAGATCCTGCCGCACATCCCGGTCGGCCGGCTCGGCAAGCCCGAGGAAGTGGCGGGCCTGATCATCTACCTCGCATCGGAAGAAGCGGCATTCGTCACCGGTGCCAACATCGCCATCAACGGCGGTCAGCACATGCAATGAGCAAGCCATCATGATCCTCAAGAACGGCATCGATCAGGTCGCGCTGATCAACAAATTCACCGAAGCCTCGGCCAAGCAGGGCGAGTCGATCCGCAAGACGGTGCACGAAGCGACGCTCAAGGCCCTGCAGGGCCGCGAGCTGACGCTGGCGAACATCCGGCAGGTGCTGGGCTCGGTCACCAAGGCGGCCTCGGCCGGTGCGGCGGGCAGCCCGCTGCCGGCGCCCGACGTGGAAAACCTGCTCGGCAAGGTCTTTGCCGGCATGGACGGTGCGCTGGAGCAGGCCGTGCTGGCCAACCAGCGCGCGCTGCAGCAGCTGGTCGATCAGGGCGTGAGCCTGCGCGAGACGCAGCTCAAGAAGGCGGTGGCCGACATCGAGAAGATGGAAGACGCGCTGTTCGCCACCGTGCGCAAGGCGGCGACGGCAGCCGGTGCGGGCCCCGGTGCGCCGCTGGAGGGGCCGTGGGCCGGTGTTTTCAAGGCCGCGCAGGGCAAGGGCACCGACACCGGTGCGCGCGCCACCGCAACCATCGAGCGTCTGATGGAAGACGCGCAGAAGAGCATGCGCGACGGACGCGCGATGGGCCTGCGTGCATCGCAGGCGCTGATCGACAGCTACTCGACGCTGGTCAGCGGCGTGCTCATCGGCATGTCCGAGGCATTGAAGCAGGGCGGTGCCGCCAAGCGCTGACATGCGACGATGGACGCCCAGATCCCGACTTCCGGGTCGAGGCCCGCGACAGTGCATCTCGGTGCCGGCGATCATGGCCTACACCGTCTTCTCTTACCGGGTCTTCCGCGGCAAGACTGTGAACTGAGCTATGCCTGAGCAGCAAATGCTGAGCCTGCCTGCGCACCACCGGGCTCCCACTGATGCGGCCCGCCCGGCCTTGTGCAATAACGGGCTCATGCCTTTTGAAAAAACAAGCCGCTGGCGGGCCCTGCCGCGCTGGTGCGGCGGGCTGGCCCTCGTGGCCCTGGTGGCGCTGGCCGGCCATCAGGTGGCAATGCAGACCGGGCTGGCGCGGTTGCGCGAGGCGGCCGACCACCGGCTCGACATGCTGGCGACCGGACTCGACGCCGACCTGGCCCGCTTCGACTACCTGCCCGCGCTGCTGGAGATGACGCCGATCGTTCCGGCGCTGCTCGGCGCGCCCACCGACGCGGGGTTGCGCAATGCCGTCAACCGCTACCTCGACGGCGTCGGCGCCGCGGCCGGCGCCGAGATGCTCTATGTGCTCGATGGCGCGGGAACCTCGCTGGCCGCGTCCGACTGGGATCGCCCCGGCACCACGGTCGGCCAGGATCTGTCGTTCCGGCCCTACGTGATCGATGCGTTGAGCCAGGGCCGCGGCCGCTTCTACGGCGTCGGCATCACCAGCCGGCGGCCGGGTTATTACCTCTCCTATGCGCTGCGCCGTGACCAGCCCACGCGCGGCGTGGTCGCCGTCAAGGTCAACCTCGAGGAAACCGAGCGCGCCTGGGGCAAGCTGCCGGGCGACGTGCTGCTGATCGACCAGCGCGGCGTGGTGATCCTGTCCACGCGGGAGAACCTGAAGTTCCGGCCGCTGCTGCCGCTCGACGGCCTGCAGCGCGCCGAGGTGCTGCGTTCCCGGCCCTATGGCGAAGCGGCCCTGCAGCCGCTGCAGTGGCTCCGCACGGAAGCCCTGGCCCGCGACGTGCAGGTCGTCGCGCTCGACGGGCACGATCAGCTCGCCTCGGCGCGTTCGCTCCGGGGCGCGCCGTGGCAACTGGTGGTGCTCGACGAGATGGCGCCGCTGCGTGTGGCGGCGCGCAATGGCGCCATCACGGCAGCCCTGGCGATGGCGGTGCTGCTGCTGGTGGCCGTCACGCTGCGGCAGCGCCGCCGCGCCGAGCGGCAGAAGCTGGCCAACCAGGCCGCGCTGCAGGCGGCGCACGACAGCCTCGAATCCACCGTGATCGCGCGCACCGCGGAACTGCGCGCGGCCCAGGGCGAGCTGGTGCATGCCGGCAAGATGGCGGCGCTCGGCCAGATGTCGGCGGGCGTGGTGCATGAGCTGAACCAGCCGCTGACGGCCATGCGCACGCTGTCCGAAAGCGCCGGCATCCTGCTCGACCACGATCGCCTTGACGACGTGCGCGGCAACCTGCAGCGCATCCGCGGCATGGTGGATCGTCTCGCGCGCCTGACGTCGCAACTCAAGACCTTTGCGCACAAGAGCGAGCTACCCCGTGCGCCGATCCAGCTTGCGCGCAGCATTGCCGATGCACAGCTCATCGTCGCCGAGGCACTGAAAGAGCACGGCATTGCGGTCGAGGTCGACCTGAAGCCTCCTACGCTGGGCGTCATGGCCGAGGAGGCGGCCCTGGGCAGCGTGCTCGTCAACCTGATGAGAAACGCTGTCGAAGCCATGCAGCAGGCGCCACGGCGCACGCTGCGACTCGCCGCGCGATCGCAAAATGGGCGCGTGCTGCTGGCCGTGAGCGACACTGGTTCCGGAATCCCTGCCGACATCCTGCCGCGCCTGTTCGAGCCCTTCGTCACGAGCAAGCCGGCGGGCTCGGGGCTGGGCCTGGGCCTGCTGATCTCGGCCGAGTTGGTGCGGGCGATGGACGGTACGCTGCGTGCATCCAACCAGCCCGAAGGCGGCGCGTGCTTCGTCATCGATCTGCCCGCTGCCGCGAGACAGGATTGAATAAGGAGTGAACAACAAGTGAGCGAAAAAACCGCCATTCGGGTGCTGCTGGTCGAAGACGACGCAGACGTCCGTCTCAGCGTGACCCAGGCGCTGACCCTGGCCGGTTTCGAGGTCGAACCGTTTCCGAGCGTCGAACGGGCGCGCGCCCATATCAGCTTCGGCGCACCGACGGTCGTGGTCTGCGACGTGCGTCTGCCGGGTGTCAGCGGCACCGACTGGCTGCGCGAGGTGCGCTCCATCGATGCCGAGCTGCCCGTGATCCTCGTGACCGGCCACGGCCACATCGCCATGGCCGTGGAAGCCATGCGCGAAGGCGCCTACGACTTCATCGAGAAGCCCTTCAGCTCCGAGCGCCTGATCGCCATCGTGCGCCATGCGATCGAGCGCCGGCGGTTGACGCTGCAGGTGCGCTCGCTGCGCGATGCGCTCGAGAACTGGCACGGCATCCAGGCCGTGCTGATCGGCCGTTCCGCGCAGATGCAGCAGGTTCGACGCACCGTGATGACGCTGGCGGAAACCTCGGCGGACGTGCTGATCTACGGCGAGACCGGCACCGGCAAGGAACTCGTCGCCCGCTGCCTGCACGACCACAGCGAGCGCCGGCGACAGCATTTCGTGCCGCTCAACTGCGGCGGCCTGCCCGAGTCGCTGGCCGAGAGCGAGCTGTTCGGGCACGAGGCCGGGGCCTTCACCAGCGCCAACCGGATGCGGGTGGGCAAGTTCGAGTACGCAAACGGCGGCACCCTGTTCCTCGACGAAATCGAGAGCATGCCGATGGCGGTGCAGATCAAGCTTTTGCGCGCCCTTCAGGAGCGTACCGTGGAGCGCATCGGCTCGAACAAGGCCATTTCGTTCGACTGCCGCGTTGTCGCGGCGAGCAAGGACGACCTCAAGGATCTGAGCGATCGGCAGAAGTTCAGGGCCGACCTGTACTACCGGATCGGGGTCGCCTTCATCGAGCTTCCGCCGTTGCGCGAGCGCCGTGAAGACATCCCGTTGCTGTTCGAGCATTTCACCTTGCTGGCGGCCAGCCGCTATGAACGTTCAGCACCAGCACCGAGCCGCGCCCAGCTGGCCGACCTGATGGCCTACGCCTGGCCGGGCAACGTGCGCGAATTGCGCAACGTGGCCGATCGCTTCGTGCTCGGCCTGCTGGGCGAACGCCTGACGCAGACCCGCGGAAACTTCGAGGCGCTGGCCGGTCTTCCGCGCGGGCTGCCGCAGCAGGTCGAATCGTTCGAGCGGGCCGTGATCGTCGAGGAACTGCGCCGCCACCAGGGCGACCAGCCGGCGACGGCCAGCGCACTTTCCATCCCGAGGCAGACGCTGCACGACAAGGTGCGCAAACTCGGTATCGCGGCCGAGGAGTTCAAGTCGACCAGCGAGTGAGCGCGGCCGGCCTGAACCCGTTCAACGGCCGGCCGCGACGGCGTTGCCGGCGATGCGCCGCTGCACCCGCACCAGCAGCGTGACCGCAATGGCCATGTTCAACAGGTTCCACGCGATGCCGTTGATGAAGGCCGCGTGGTAGCTGCCGGTCAGGTCGAACACCTTGCCGGACATCCAGCCGCCCAGCGCCATGCCCAGCAGGGTGCAGCCGATGATGGTGCCCACGCGGGCGCCAGCTTCCGCCGGCGGGAAGTGCTCGCGCACGATAATCGCGTACGAGGGCACGATGCCGCCCTGGAACAGCCCGAACAGCGCCGACACCAGGAACAGCGGCACCAGCCCGTCGAAGGGCAGGAACATGAAGAGGGCCACGCATTGCAGCACCGAGCCGAGCAGCAGCGTGCGCAGTCCGCCGATGCGGTCGCAGATCGCGCCCGAGATCAGGCGGCTGGCGATGCCGCAGGCCAGCATCAGCGACAGCATCTGCGCGCCCCGCGCCGCGCCGTAGCCCAGATCGGTGCAGTAGGCGACGATGTGCACCTGCGGCATCGACATTGCCACGCAGCAGGCCACGCCGGCCACGCACAACATGCCTTGTGCCGCGCCGAGGCTCAGGCCGAATGGGCGCAGGGTCGGCATCGTCACCCGGCGGCCGGCCGCGGTGGCGGGGGCGGCCGCCATCACCACCGCCGGCGGCCGGGGGCGCATGAAGAGCGCCAGCCCCGCCATCGCGAGCCCGCAGAAGATCCCCAGGCCCACGTAGGTCGCGCGCCAGCCGGCGACCTCCACGAAGTGCTGGACGATGGGCGGCCACACTGCCCCCGCGACGTAGTTGCCGCTGGCGCAGACGGCCACCGCCATGCCGCGGCGCTTGACGAACCAGAGCGAGGTGTCGGCCACCAGCGGCGCGAACACGGCGCCGCTGCCCAGCCCGACGAGCAGGCCCTGCACCAGCGAAAACGCAAGGATGCTGCCGGCAAAGCTGGACGCGATGTAGCCCAGCCCCACGCACCCCGCGCCCGCCAGCAGCGGCCACATCACGCCGTAGCGGTCAGCCAGCTTGCCCATCACCACCCCGCCCAGGCCGAAGCCGATCATCAGCAGGGTATACGGGAGCGAGGCCTCGGCCCGCGCAATGCCGAAGTCGGCCTGTATCGCAGGCAGCATGACCGACACCACGTACATGCCGCTGCTGCCCACCGTCATGATCAGCAGCGTGACGAAGAGCCGCCACATCGCGTAGCGTGAGTCGGCTTCATGTTTCATGGGAGGGTGTGCCATGGCCTAACCATTTTCATTGCTTGATGCCCGCCTGCATGAAGCTTGGCACCTCCGGCCGGCCGGAGGTGATCTTGTCGGTCACGCTCAGGTGTGGGAAGCCGGAAGGGCCGGGCAACACGCAGAACGAGCCGGAGGCGATGGTATCGGGGGAGTATAGAAAGCCGTTGTGACAGGTGGTTGCACGTTGGCGTCAGTGTTTTCCTCAGCGGGCGGAAGGCCGTTCTTCGGTACAGTTCATGCGCCTGAACGGCTCTACAACCAAGGAAAATTCATGAGCAAAAAAGTCGCATATGTCACCGGAGGGATGGGTGGCATCGGTACCGCGATCTGTCAGAGGCTTCACAAGGACGGTTTCACGGTGATCGCCGGCTGCGGCCCGACCCGTGACCACGCCAAGTGGCTGGCCGAGCAAAAAGCCGAGGGCTACGAGTTTTTCGCGTCGGTCGGCAATGTGGGCGACTGGACCTCGACGGTCGATGCATTCGCCAAATCCAAAGCCGAGCACGGCACCATCGACGTGCTGGTCAACAACGCCGGCATCACGCGCGACCGCATGTTCCTGAAGATGTCTCCGGAAGACTGGAGCGCGGTGATCGAAACCAACCTCAACAGCATGTTCAACGTCACCAAGCAGGTGGTTAGCGACATGGTCGAAAAGGGATGGGGCCGCATCATCAACATCAGCTCGGTCAACGGCGCGAAGGGGCAGGCCGGCCAGACCAACTACTCCGCTGCCAAGGCCGGCATGCACGGCTTCACGATGGCGCTGGCGCAGGAACTGGCCAACAAGGGCGTGACGGTCAACACCGTGAGCCCGGGCTATATCGGCACCGACATGGTCAATGCGATCCGCCAGGAGGTGCTCGACAAGATCATCGCCACCATTCCGGTCAAGCGCCTGGGCAAGCCGAGCGAAATCGCTTCGATCATTTCGTGGCTGGCCACCGACGAGGGCGGCTACTCGACCGGTGCCGATTTCTCGGTCAACGGCGGTTTGCACATGCACTGAAGAGGGGTCAGCTTCCCGTCAGTACAAGACCCGCTTCGGCGGGTTTTTTCATGGGCGTTTCACTCGTGAGATTGTGGAAACCCACATGCGCGCGGCGTGCCACGGCGCCTACAGTGCACCGGTCGTACACCTCGCCCTTCGGCGGGCGCGACGCACTTTCCAGGAAACCTCGCGATGTCCGCTACAACAACACCAACAACGACAAAGCCGCCACTGTACAAATCGCTGTACTTGCAGGTGATCACCGCCGTGATCCTTGGCGTGTTGCTCGGCTACTTCTATCCCTCGGTCGGCGAAATGATGAAGCCGCTCGGCGACGGCTTCATCAAGCTCATCAAGATGATCATCGCGCCGATCATCTTCTGCACCGTCGTGGTCGGCATTGCCGGCATGGAAGACATGAAGAAGGTCGGCAAGACCGGCGGCCTGGCGCTGCTGTATTTCGAGGTCGTGAGCTCGATCGCGCTGGTGGTCGGCCTGCTTCTGGTCAACCTGCTCAAGCCCGGCGCCGGCATGAACATCGATGCTGCCAGCATCGACACCAAGTCGATCGCCGCCTACACCGGCCCCGGCAAGATGGAAGGCACGGTCGACTTCCTGCTGCACGTCATTCCCAACACGCTGGTCGACGCTTTTGCCAAGGGCGAGATCCTGCAGGTGCTGCTGATCGCGGTGCTGTTCGGCTTTGCGCTTCACAAGTTCGGCGGCCGCGGCACGCTGATATTCGACGTGATCGAAAAGGGCTCCCATGTGCTCTTCACCATCGTTAACTACATCATGAAGCTCGCGCCCATCGGCGCCTTCGGCGCGATGGCGTTCACGATCGGCAAATATGGCGTGGGCTCGCTGTTCTCGCTCGGCAAGCTGATGGGCGTGTTCTACCTGACCTGCCTGATCTTCATCTTCGTGGTGCTCGGCGCGATCGCGCGCTTCCACGGCTTCAGCATCTGGAAGTTCATCAAGTACATCAAGGAAGAGCTGCTGATCGTGCTGGGCACCTCGTCGTCCGAGTCGGTGCTGCCGCGCATGATGGAGAAGATGGAGAACCTGGGCGCCAGGAAGACCTGTGTCGGCCTGGTGATCCCGACCGGCTACTCGTTCAACCTCGACGGCACCTCGATCTACCTGACGATGGCGGCCGTGTTCATTGCCCAGGCGACCAATACGCCGATGACCTTCACGCAGGAACTCACGTTGCTCGCGGTGCTGCTGCTCACGTCCAAGGGCGCCGCCGGCGTCACCGGCAGCGGCTTCATCGTACTGGCCGCCACGCTGTCCGCCGTGGGCCACGTGCCGGTGGCCGGCCTCGCGCTCATCCTCGGCATCGACCGCTTCATGTCGGAAGCCCGGGCGCTGACCAATCTGATCGGCAACGGCGTCGCGACGCTCGTGGTGGCCAAGTGGACGAACGAGCTCGACATGGAACGGCTGCACGCAGGCCTCGACAACGAGACCTGGATCGAGGCGCAGGAGCCCGAGGAGCTCATCAACGCGAAGACCGAGAAGATGGCGACCTGAAAAGGTTGGCATCGATCTTGAAAAATGCCAGGCGCACATCGCGCGCGGGCCCCGCGTGCTGGTAGCCACGCGGCCTGAGCCGGGCGAACCGGGCGAACCTGCTCAAAGGTCTTCGATCACCAGCGTGCGATAGCGCTGCGCCATCGAGTAGGGCACCGTACGCACCACCGCCATCATCCGTTCGACCACCTTGGCGTCCGGCGTCTTGACCAGCAGGCCCGTGTGTCCTTCGCGGGCCAGCTTGGCGTAGGCACGCACCGTGGCGCCTTCGGTGCCGGCGGAGGGCAGGGGGTCGTCGGCATGGCTGACCGTCGGCGCAATCTCGGCCAGGATTGTTGCGGAAGGCACCAGGTACACCTCGTCGGCGCTGACGTCGCTGGCGATCAGTTGCTTGCCGACCTGCTCGGCGTTGTCGCGATCCGGAAACATCACCATGGAATAGCCGGTCGGGTAGAACGCGCCGCCAAAGGTGGCGAGCATGTGCGAGTCGAGTGTGAACTGCTTCATGGTGCTGCTCCTTCTGCTGGGATTAACCGCACCAGCCTAGGCTTGCGGCATCGCACGCGCTGTAGGAGAAGCAACAAAAGGTGTGCACATGCGCTGCTGAAAATAACCGGTCTCGTGTAATACTTACGTTTATTCTCTTACGCAATGTCACATTTCGACTTAAACGTGAAATTGTGGTTAGGCGTTGTGCAAACGACTGCATAGGATCGGCCTACTTTCAATCTATTCACCACCGTTTTGTCCAACTCCACGTCAAATCAGCTGCGAAATATTGCGTTGACCGTGCACGAGCTCGAGCAGGGCGAGTTCTATTGGGTGCTGATGGAAGGCGCCGACAACGACGCGCCGGCGGCGGCCGAGGAGTCAATGCCCTACCTGCCGCTCGAGGCTGCTGTCGAGCCGTACACCACCTACGCGAACGCGCTGGTAGCGGGCGTGGCCGCGATTCGCCGGATGTTCGGCCCCAACGGTCCGCGCGGCTGAGCGCGTGCGGCGGCGCCCGGGAAAAATCGACATGGAAAAAAAGATACTCACGGCTCTGGTCGCCATCGCAATCGGTCTCGCAGCTGTCGGCTGGTGGTTCCGGCCCACCACGGCAGGCGAATGGGCCGCGTGGGTTCAGGTTTTCGGGGTGCTGCTGGCGGTCGGCTGGAGCCTGCGGCTGCAGGCACAGGCTTCGCGCCAAGCGCAGCGGCAGGCGGCCCAGGTCGCGGCGGCGTTTGCGTCGAACCTGCACTGGGCCTTTCGGAAACTCAACGACGCCAGCGGCAAGCGCAGTTGGGCCGACTACAAGGTGAACCGCCGCATCCTCGAAGAAATTCTGGCGCAAGGCCGCGAAATCACCCTGCAGCTGCTTGACGGCCGGTCGCTCGCCATGGTGACCAGCCTGCGCTCGCTGGCGGTCGAGGCGCTTGAGCTGACCGAGCTGCACGGTGGCGACGGCAACTGGCCACCGCTGCAGCTGTACTTCGAAAAGCGCCTGCCGAGCATTGCGGGCTGGCTCTCGGCCACCGGCAATCCGCCGGAAGTCAGCGGCCCCACGGACTATGCGGGCCTGCGCACCTCCCTCGGCGGCCTGTAGGCGAAAATAGGCGGCTGCCCGTCGCCGACGGGCGCGCCTCTTCGCCCTTTTTGCTTCCCATGCCCGATTCCCCGGCAAAGCCCGCCGCCGACCGCGTCTCCATCGCCCCGATGATGGACTGGACCGACCGGCACTGCCGCTACTTCCACCGCCTGCTCACGCGCCGCGCGCTGCTCTACACCGAGATGGTGACGACCGGCGCGCTGGTGCATGGCGACGTGCCGCGGCACCTGCGCTTCAACGCCGAAGAGCACCCGGTTGCGCTGCAGCTGGGCGGCAGCGAGCCTGCCGATCTCGCGCATTGCGCAAAGCTGGGCCAGACGTGGGGCTACGACGAGATCAATCTCAACTGCGGTTGCCCGAGCGAGCGCGTTCAGCGCGGTGCCTTCGGCGCCTGTCTCATGGCCGAGCCGCAACTGGTGGCCGATTGCGTGAAGGCCATGGTCGACGCGGCGAGCGTGCCGGTCACGGTCAAGCACCGCATCGGCATCGACAAGACCGAGAGCTACGCGTTCGTGCGCGACTTCGTCGGCGCGGTGAGCGAGGCGGGTTGCAAGACCTTCATCGTGCATGCGCGCAATGCCTGGCTCAAGGGCCTGTCGCCCAAGCAGAACCGCGAAGTGCCGCCGCTGCGCTACGAGCTCGTGCACCGGCTGAAGCACGACTTTCCGGCGTTGCGGTTTTCGATCAACGGCGGTATTGCCGATGCGGACACGGTGCACGGCCAGTTGCGCCTGCTCGACGGCGTGATGATCGGCCGCGAGGCGTACCACAACCCCTGGTGGCTGGCCGGGTGGGACGCAGCGTTCTTCGGCGAAGCGCCACGCGAGCTCACGCGCGAAGACATCGAAGCGCAGATGTGCGACTACATGGCCCGCGAGGCGGCCGAGCACGGCACGCCCTGGTCGAACATTGCGCGCCACATGCTCGGCTTGCGCAACGGATTGCCCGGCGCTCGGCGCTGGCGCCAGGTATGGAGCGACCACAAGCTCAAGGGCCTGGACGCACATGCCGTGATGGCGCTGGCGCACGAGCCGGTCGCGCAGGAAGCCTAGTTCGCGGCCTCCAGGCCGCTCCTGAAATGCTCGCGCATGCGGGCCATGGCAGTCGGTGCGTCCTTCTCGACCAGTGCCGCCAGGATCGCGCGGTGCTCCTTCAGCGACTCGTTGATGCGGCCCGACTTGAGCAGCGAGTTGTGGCGGTTCAGCTTCATCACCTTGCGCAGGTCGGCCACCATCTGGTCGCGCCAGCGGTTGTCGGCGATGGCCAGCAATCGCATGTGAAAGCGTTCGTTGACCGCAAAGAAATGTTCGCGGTCCACGTGGCCCGGCCTGGCCGCGGCCTCGAGTTCGGCATGCAGCGCCTTCAGTTCGTCGAGCTGCGCAGCGCTGGCGCGCTCCGCCACCACGCCGGCGGCATCGCTTTCGAGCAGGCTCAGCAGGTGGTAGACATCCGAGAGATCCTTCTCTGACACCTCGGTCACGTAGGCCCCGCGCCGCACCTTCATCGTCACCAGTCCCTCGGCCGCCAGCACCTTGAGGGCTTCCCGCAGAGGCGTGCGGCTGATACCGTATTCCTCGGCGAGCTTGAGTTCGTCGATCCAGCTGCCGGGCTCCAGTTCGCGCTGGAAGATGCGCTGGCGCAGCAGTTCGGCCACCTCTTCATAAAGGGCGCGAGGGGTGAGGGTGAGGGCGGACATGGGCGAAATGTACCGCAAGAATCGAGTTTGAATTAATAATTATGGATCGGGTAGACTCGCAGCTTACTGACGATCCGATCCAGGCGGCGCACATGAGCACATCACCCGAACCCACCTTCAAGACGGCCGACCTCGACGCGTGGGCCAAGGCTGCCGCCAAGTCCGCGCCTGGCGGCGATCTGAACGCGCTGAACTGGCGTACGCCCGATGGCATCACGGTCAAGCCGCTGTACACCGCGGCGGATCTGCAGGGCCTCAAGTACACCGACACGCTGCCCGGCTTCGAGCCCTACCTGCGCGGCCCGCAGGCCACGATGTACGCGGTGCGGCCGTGGACGATTCGTCAATACGCGGGCTTCTCGACGGCCGAGGAGTCGAACGCGTTCTATCGCAAGGCGCTGGCCGCCGGCGGGCAGGGCGTGTCGGTTGCGTTCGATCTGGCCACCCACCGCGGCTACGACAGCGACCATCCGCGCGTGACCGGCGACGTCGGCAAGGCCGGCGTGGCGATCGACTCGGTCGAGGACATGAAGATCCTGTTCGACCAGATCCCGCTCGACAAGGTCTCGGTGTCGATGACGATGAACGGCGCCGTGTTGCCGGTGCTGGCGGGCTACATCGTGGCGGGCGAAGAGCAGGGCGTGGCGCAAGACCAGTTGAGCGGAACCATACAGAACGACATCCTCAAGGAGTTCATGGTCCGCAACACCTACATCTTCCCGCCCGCGCCGAGCATGCGGATCATCGGCGACATCATCGAATACACGGCACAGAAGATGCCGAAGTTCAATTCGATCAGCATCAGCGGCTATCACATGCAGGAAGCCGGCGCCAACCAGGCGCTGGAACTGGCCTTCACGCTGGCCGATGGCAGGGAATATGTGAAGACCGCGCTGGCCAAGGGCCTGGACGTTGACGGCTTCGCCGGGCGGCTCTCGTTCTTCTGGGCCATCGGCATGAACTTCTACCTCGAAGTCGCCAAGATGCGCGCGGCGCGCCTCTTGTGGTGCCGAATCATGAAGGATTTCAATCCCAAGAACCCCAAGAGCCTGATGCTGCGCACGCACTGCCAGACCTCGGGTTGGTCGCTCACCGAGCAGGATCCGTACAACAACGTGGTGCGCACCACCATCGAGGCGATGGCCGCGGTTTTCGGCGGCACGCAATCGCTGCACACCAACGCTCTCGACGAAGCCATTGCGCTGCCGACAGAGTTCAGCTCGCGCATCGCGCGCAACACGCAGCTCATCATCCAGGAGGAGACCCACATCACCAGCGTGATCGACCCCTGGGCCGGCAGCTACATGATGGAAAAGCTCACGCAGGACATGGCCGATGCGGCCTGGACCATCATCGAAGAAGTCGAGGCGATGGGCGGCATGACCAAGGCGGTCGACAGCGGCTGGGCCAAGCTCAAGATCGAGGCGGCCGCGGCCGACAAGCAGGCGCGCATCGACTCGGGGCGCGACGTGATCGTCGGCGTCAACAAGTACAAGCTCAAGACTGAAGACGCGATCGACAGCCTGTCGATCGACAACGTGAAGGTGCGCGATGGGCAGATCGCCAAGCTCGAGGCGATCCGCGCCAGGCGCGACACCGCAGCCACCCAGGCCGCGCTCGATGCACTGACGGCCGCTGCCGAGAGCGGTGAAGGCAATCTGCTGGCGCTCAGCATCGACGCGGTGCGCCTGCGCGCCACGGTCGGCGAGATCAGCGACGCACTCGAAAAGGTCTATGGCCGCCACCGCGCCGATACGCAGAAGGTCACCGGCGTCTACGCCGCGGCCTACGACTCGGCCGAAGGCTGGGAAGCGCTGCAACACGAGATTGCCGCCTTTGCCGAAGAGCAGGGCCGCCGTCCGCGCGTGATGATCTCCAAGCTCGGCCAGGATGGGCACGACCGGGGTGCGAAGGTCGTTGCCACGGCGTTTGCCGACCTCGGTTTCGACGTCGACATGGGCCCGCTATTCCAGACGCCCGAGGAGTGCGCCCGCCAGGCGATCGAGAACGACGTGCATGCGGTCGGCGTTAGCACCCTCGCGGCCGGCCACAAGACACTGGTGCCGGCGATCATCGCGGAACTCAAGAAGCAGGGTGCAGACGACATCATCGTGTTCGTCGGCGGCGTGATTCCGCGACAGGACTACGACTTTCTGTACGAGGCCGGCGTCAAGGGCATTTACGGCCCGGGCACGCCGATCCCTGCCAGCGCCAAGGACGTGCTGGAGCAGATTCGCGCGGCGGTTGCGGCCTGAGCGGGACGGCCGACGTGGAGGATCTTTGGTCGCGGCTTTCGTTCCAGCCGGTGCGGGATGGCCGGGAAGGCGTGGACGTGCACTATCGCTGGCGCGCCAGGGAGTCGGTGTGTTGATGGCGACGCCTGCATTGGAGCGCGCGTTGTTCGACGCGACCGCCATTGTGCAGCGCCGCGCCATCGCCAAAGCCATCACGCTGCTCGAATCCACCCGTGCCGACCATCGCGCGCAGGCCGACGAACTGCTTACGGCGCTGTTGCCGCGCACCGGCAACTCGTTCCGGCTGGGCATCTCCGGCGTGCCTGGTGTCGGCAAATCGACCTTCATAGAAGCGCTCGGCCTGTTCCTCATCGACAAAGGGCATCGCGTCGCGGTGCTCACGATCGACCCGTCGTCGAGCGTGTCGGGCGGCTCGATCCTCGGCGACAAGACGCGCATGGAAAAGCTCTCAGTGCACGAGCGCGCCTACATCCGGCCCAGCCCGTCCTCGGGCACGCTCGGTGGCGTCGCCGAGAAAACACGCGAAGCGATGCTGGTCTGCGAAGCGGCCGGCTATGACGTGGTCATTGTCGAAACGGTGGGCGTCGGCCAGAGCGAAACAGCGGTGGCCGGCATGACCGACATGTTCGTGCTGATGCAGTTGCCCAATGCCGGCGACGACCTGCAGGCGATCAAGAAGGGTGTGATGGAACTGGCCGACCTGGTCGTCATCAACAAGTCCGATCTCGACATGGCGGCCGCGACGCGTGCGCAGGCGCAGATCACTTCGGCCCTGCGGCTGTTCGGCCACCATGGCAACCCGGCCCACGCGCATGCGATGAACGCGGCGCATGCGCCGCCCGGCTCGCCCGAAGCCGAAGTGCGGTTTTGGCTGCCGCGCGTGATGCAGCTCAGCGCACTGCTCGGCACTGGCGTCGATGCGTTCTGGGCCTCGGTTTCCGAGTTCCGCGCGCTACAAAGCGCCAACGGCAAGCTTGTCACGCGCCGCGAAAAACAGGCGCTCTCCTGGATGTGGGAGCGCATCGATGCCGGACTGAAGCAGGCCTTTCGCCAGCACCCGCAGGTGCGCGAACTGCTGCCGCAAACCATCGCCCAGGTGGCGGCGGGCAAGCTGCCCGCCTCGACCGCAGCGCGAAACCTGCTCTCGGCGCAGGCTGCCCACACGATTCAACCTCCTGACGGAACGCCATGAAAGAAATCCTCGAAGTCCTTGAAAAGCGCCGTGCCCAGGCGCGTCTCGGCGGTGGCCAGAAGCGCATCGACGCGCAGCACAAAAAGGGCAAGCTCACGGCGCGCGAGCGGCTCGAACTGCTGCTGGACGACGGCACTTTCGAAGAGTGGGACATGTTCGTCGAGCACCGTTCGGTGGACTTCGGCATGGCCGAGCAGAAGATCCCCGGCGATGGCGTGGTGACGGGCTACGGCATGATCAACGGCCGCCTGGTGTTCGTCTTCAGCCAGGACTTCACCGTGTTCGGCGGCGCCTTGAGCGAAGCGCACGCCGAGAAGATCTGCAAGGTGATGGACCAGGCCATGAAGGTCGGCGCACCGGTGATCGGGCTCAACGACTCGGGCGGTGCCCGCATCCAGGAGGGCGTGGCCTCGCTCGGCGGCTATGCCGAGGTGTTCCAGCGCAACGTGATGGCCTCGGGCGTGGTGCCGCAGATCAGCATGATCATGGGCCCGTGCGCTGGCGGCGCGGTGTATTCGCCCGCGATGACCGACTTCATCTTCATGGTGAAGGACAGCAGCTACATGTTCGTCACCGGGCCCGAGGTGGTGAAGACCGTGACGCACGAGGACGTGACGGCCGAAGAGCTCGGCGGTGCCTCGACCCACACCACCCGCAGTGGCGTGGCCGACATGGCTTTCGAGAACGATGTCGAGGCGCTGATGATGCTGCGCCGCCTGTACAACTACCTGCCTCTCAACAATCGCGAGAAGCCGCCGGTGCGCCCGAGCGGCGACCCGGCCGACCGCGCCGATCTCTCGCTCGATACGCTGGTGCCCGACAACCCGAACAAGCCCTACGATATGAAGGAGCTGATCGGCAAGGTGGTCGACGACGGCGAGTTCTTCGAGCTGCAGCCCGACTACGCGAAGAACATCGTGATCGGCTTCGCGCGCATGGAAGGGCAGAGCATCGGCATCGTGGCCAACCAGCCGCTGGTGCTGGCCGGTTGCCTCGACATCAAGTCGTCGATCAAGGCGGCACGCTTCGTGCGCTTCTGCGATGCGTTCAACATTCCGGTGATCACTTTCGTCGACGTGCCCGGCTTCATGCCCGGTACCTCGCAGGAATACGGCGGCATCATCAAGCACGGCGCCAAGCTGCTCTACGCATATGCCGAGTGCACGGTGCCGAAGATCACGGTGATCACGCGCAAGGCCTATGGCGGCGCCTACGACGTGATGGCCTCCAAGCACCTGCGCGGGGATGTCAACCTGGCCTGGCCGCGCGCCGAGATCGCGGTGATGGGCGCCAAGGGCGCAGTGGAAATCATCTTCCGCGAAGACAAGAACGACCCCGAAAAACTGGCCGCGCGCGAGGCCGAGTACAAGGCGCGCTTCGCGAATCCCTACGTGGCCAGCACGCGCGGCTACATAGACGATGTGATCCTGCCGAGCGAGACGCGCAAGCGCATCTGCCGCTCGCTGGTGATGCTGCGCGAGAAGAAGCTCGAGAACCCGTGGCGCAAGCACGGCAATATTCCCCTGTGAGCACGGAGAACAAGAACATGTTCAAGAAAATCCTGATCGCCAACCGCGGCGAGATCGCCTGCCGCGTCATCAAGACGGCGAAGAAGATGGGCATCCTCACGGTCACCGTCTATTCCGATGCCGACAAGGACGCGCGCCATGTCGAGCTGGCCGACGAGGCCGTGCACATCGGCGCCGCGCCGAGCCGTGAGAGCTACCTGCAGGCCGACCGCATCATCGCGGCCTGCAAGCAGACCGGCGCCGAGGCGGTGCACCCGGGCTACGGCTTCCTCTCGGAGAACGAGGCCTTCGCGCGCAAGGTCGAGGAAGAGGGCATCGTCTTCATCGGCCCCAAGCACTATTCGATCGCGGCGATGGGCGACAAGATCGCGTCCAAGAAGCTGGCGAACGAGGCCAAGGTCAACACCATCCCGGGCTGGAACGATGCCATCGAGACGGCCGAGCGCGCCGTCGAGATCGCCAGGGACATCGGCTACCCCGTGATGATCAAGGCCTCGGCCGGCGGCGGCGGTAAGGGCCTGCGCGTGGCGCACGACGACAAGGAAGCGTTCGAGGGCTTCACCGCCTGCCGCAACGAAGCGCGCAACAGCTTCGGCGATGACCGCGTGTTCATCGAGAAATTCGTGATCGAGCCGCGCCACATCGAGATCCAGGTGGTGGGCGATTCGCAGGGCAACGTGATCTACCTGAACGAGCGCGAATGCTCGATCCAGCGCCGGCACCAGAAGGTGATCGAAGAGGCGCCTTCGCCGTTCATCAGCGAGGCCACGCGCCGCGCGATGGGCGAGCAGGCAGTGCAACTGGCCAAGGCCGTGAAGTACCAGAGCGCCGGCACCGTGGAGTTCGTGGTCGGCAAGGATCAGAGCTTCTACTTTCTCGAGATGAACACGCGGCTGCAGGTCGAGCATCCGGTGACCGAGTGCATCACCGGCCTCGACCTGGTCGAACTCATGATCCGCGTCGCCGCAGGCGAGAAGCTGCCGCTGCGGCAGTCCGAGGTGAAGCGCGAAGGCTGGGCGATCGAGTGCCGCATCAATGCTGAAGACCCGTTCCGCAGCTTCCTGCCCTCGACAGGCCGGCTCACGCGCTTTCAGCCGCCGAAGGAAACCATGTTCTCGGCCGATACCGAGCACCTCTATGGCGTGCGGGTCGACACCGGCGTCTACGACGGCGGCGAGATCCCGATGTTCTACGACTCGATGATCGCCAAGCTCATCGTGCACGGACGCGACCGCGCGCACGCCATTGCGATGATGCGCGAGGCGCTCAACGGCTTCGTGATCCGCGGCGTCAGCAGCAACATCCCGTTCCAGGCGGCGCTGCTCGCGCATCCGAAGTTCGTCACGGGCGACTTCAACACCGGCTTCATCGCCGAGCACTACGGCCGGGGCTTCCGTGCGGAAGACGTGCCGCACGACGATCCCGACCTGCTGGTCGCCCTGGTCGCGTACATGCACCGCCGCTACCGCGCGCGCGCCTCGGGCATCAGCGGCCAGCTCAACGGGCATGGCGTCAAGGTGGGCGAGCAGTTCGTGGTGGTCACGCTGGGCGCCGGTGGCGAGCATGTGCACACGCCCGTGTCGGTCACCGACTTCAAGGGCAACTCGGGCGCCAGCGCAATCCGCGTCGGCGCGAACAGCTATCAGATCAGCAGCAACGGGCAGCTCGGCAGCGTGCGCGTGGAAGGCTTCGTCAACGACAAGCCCTTCACCGCGCAGGTCGAGCGCGGCGCCGGCAAGAATCCGCTGGCATTGCGCGTATCGCACAACGGGACGCAGATTGAGGCGATGGTGCTGTCGCCGCTCGGCGCGCGGCTGCAGAAGCTCATGCCCTACAAGGCGCCGCCGGACATGAGCAAGTTCCTCATGTCGCCGATGCCCGGCCTGCTGGTCGAAGTGGCCGTGCAGCCGGGCCAGCAGGTGCAGGCCGGCGAGAAACTCGCAGTGATCGAAGCGATGAAGATGGAGAACGTGCTGTTCGCCGCGCACGACGGCGTGGTCGGCAAGATTTCGGCCGGCAAGGGCGAATCGCTCGCGGTCGACCAGATCATCTTGGAGTTTGTGTAGGCTCGCGCCTGACCAACGATGAAGAACTATTGATATGCAGATTGCAAATGATCTTTTGTTCGCGGACGCCGCTTCGGTGCCGGTGACGCTGCATCGACCCGCCAGGACGCCTGCGGCAACGCCAGTCCGCTGGCCCGTCGAGGCGGTGCAGGCGCTGCTCGACAAGCCCTTCAACGAACTGCTGTTCGAGGCCCAGACCGTGCATCGCGCGCATTTCCCCGAGGGCGATATCGAGCTGGCCACGCTGCTGTCGGTCAAGACCGGTGGCTGCCCCGAGAACTGCGGCTATTGCCCGCAGGCGGCCGAGTACGACACCGGCGTGCAGGCGCAAAAGCTCATGGAGGTCGACGAGGTGGTGCGCGCCGCGCAGGCCGCGAAGGACGCCGGCGCCACGCGCTTCTGCATGGGTGCCGCCTGGCGCGCGCCGAAGGATCGCGATGTCGAGAAGGTCGCGGTGCTGGTCGAAGCGGTCAAGGGGCTGGGCCTGCAGACTTGCGCCACGCTCGGCATGCTCGAGTCGCACCATGCGACGCAGCTGAAGGCCGCGGGGCTCGACTACTACAACCACAACCTCGACACCGCCCCCGAGTACTACGACGACGTGGTCAGCACGCGCACCTACCAGGATCGGCTCGACACCCTCGCGCGGGTGCGGGCGGCCGGCATCAGCGTGTGCTGCGGCGGCATCGTCGGCATGGGCGAGGCGCCGGTGCATCGCGCCGGGCTGATCGCGCAGCTGGCCAACCTCGACCCGTACCCGGAATCAGTGCCGATCAACAGCCTGGTGCGCGTGCCCGGCACGCCGCTGGCCGATTCGGAGCCGATCGACCCGTTGGACTTCGTGCGCATGATCGCGGTGGCCCGCATCACGATGCCGACCGCGCGCGTGCGCCTGTCGGCCGGCCGCCAGCAACTGGGCGAGGCGGTGCAGGCGCTTTGTTTCATGGCCGGCGCCAATTCGATCTTCTACGGCGACAAGCTGCTCGTGACCGGCAACCCCGACGTGGAAGCCGACGTGCAGCTGCTGCGCAAGCTGGGCCTGCACGCCCGCCGAACCAGCGGGCCGGAGCGCTGCGCATGACGCGGCCTTTCAAGGTGCTGGGCGTTCAGCAGATCGCGATCGGCGGGCCCGACAAGCTGCGCCTGCAGAAGCTCTGGGTCGACATGCTCGGGCTCGAAGTGACCGGCACATTCCGCAGCGAGCGCGAGAACGTCGACGAGGACATCTGCGCCATCGGCAGCGGGCCGTTCAAGGTCGAGGTCGACCTGATGCAGCCGCTCGATCCCGAGAAAAAGCCCGCGGTGCACACCACGCCGCTCAACCACATCGGCCTGTGGATCGACGACCTGCCGCGGGCGGTCGAGTGGCTCACCGCGCAGGGCGTGCGCTTTGCGCCGGGTGGCATCCGCCAGGGCGCGGCCGGCTTCGACATCTGCTTTCTGCACCCGAAAGCGAATGACGAATTCCCCATCGCGGGGGAGGGCGTGCTGATCGAGATGGTCCAGGCGCCGCCCGAGGTAGTGAAGGCTTTTGCTGCGCTTCTGAACAGTTCGCGGTTGCCTTCGGCCTGATCTGATTCAGAACACCGTGGAACCGGCTTTGCCGGGCCACAGGTGTTGCCCCCGGAAGGGGGTTGGCGAAGCGACACGCAGTGCGCGAAGCCTGGGGGTGAGCCACTTCATGCGTTCAGTACCTTCCTGATCGGCGGCTTCACGTCCGCGCGCTGCGGCGGCAGCATCGGCTGGTGCTCGCGCGCGGGGTTCAGGATGATCGAGGTCGCGGTCTCGGTGAGGATGCAGAACTTCGTCACCACGGCGTCGAGGTGCGCCACGTCGATCACCGCGATCTCGAGCACCCAGCTGTCGTCGCCGGTCACGTTGTAGGCATTGACGCATTCGGGCGTCTGCTGCACCAGCTTGACGACCCGCGCGTACTCGGCCCGGCCGACGCGGATGATGGCGCGGATGCCGTAACCCAGCCGGGTCAGGTCGACGGTGGCGCGGTAGCCGCTGATCACGCCCGAGGCTTCGAGCTTGCGCACGCGCTCGGTCACGGCCGGCTGGCTCAGGTGCACGCGGCGGCCAAGTTCGGCCATCGTGAGGCGCGCATCGGCCTGCAGTTCGGCCAGGATGCGGGTGTCGTGCGCGTCGAGCGCGGGGTTCAAGGTGGTGTCCATGAAACTCCTTTGAATCAAAGGCATTCTGGCGCCAGAACCATGAAAGAGCCATGGAAAACCGGTGCTCGCCTTCATAACATCGAGTTCATGAACACGCTCGCATCCTCCAGTGCCGCCACGCAGCGTCCGGCGCGTTCCCGTCTGCCGCCGATCATCATTCTGTGTCTCGCCGCCACCTGGGTGGTGTGGGGCTCGACTTATCTGGCGATCAAGTACGCCTTGCTGAGCTTCGCACCCTTTCTGCAGATGGGCTCGCGCTTCGTGTTCGCCGGCGTGTTGCTGGCGGCCTGGATGCGCTGGCGCGGTGCAGCCTGGCCAAGCGCGCTGCAGTGGCGCAATGCATTCGTCGTCGGCGCGCTGATGCTGGGTGGCGGCATGGGTGGCACAGCCAGTGCGGAGGTCACGGTCGGCTCGGGGCTGGTGGTTGCCTTCATCGCCGTGATTCCGTTGATGATCGCGCTGCTCAATCTGTTCTGGGGCGTGGTGCCGCGTCTGACTGAAGCCGTCGGCATCGCGCTCGGGCTCGCCGGCGTATTGATGCTGACGCAAGGCAGCGGTTTCCAGGCCTCGCGCGAGGGATTGGTGGCGATTGCCGTGGCCTGCGTCTGCTGGTCGGTCGGCAGCGTGCTGAGCCAACGCAGCTTGCCGCTCGCCACTGGGGCGATGGGTTTTGCCAGCGAGATGATCTGTGGCGGCGTGGTGCTGCTGGTGCTCTCCGCGCTGGCCGGCGAAACGCTGGTCTGGCCCCCGCAGCCGCTTGCGGTGGCCGCCTGGTTCTACCTGGTGGTGTTCGGCTCGCTGATCGCGTTCAACGCGTACATGGTGCTGCTCGCGCGCGCACCGGCCGCGCTGGCTTCGAGCTACACCCTCGTCAACCCGGTGATTGCGATGCTGCTCGGCGTGCTGATCGCCGGGGAAACAGTCACCGGTTTCGAGTGGGGTGCCGTGGTCGTGATCCTGGCCGGCGTGCTGTTGCTGCTCTGGAAACGACGGGCCTGAGTGCCACGGGTGATACCGGGTGGTGGGCCGCTGGCGGCGGGTGGCCCCTTCCGCGAATGTCCCCCGGCCTGCGGCCTCCTCCTTTATTTCGCTGCATGGGCCACCCACCACCATCGGCCAGGGCACGCTCTGAATGTTCAGCGCGAACA
>NZ_JBPJZO010000013.1:0-171582 GCF_051216545.1 Variovorax nitratireducens | reverse complement strand
GGTCCAGTTCCTCGACCAGCTTGTCCTGCGTCATGCCGGCGCGCCACTGTTCGCGCGGCTTGAACTGGATGGTGGTTTCGAACATCTCCATCGGCGCTGGGTCGGTGGCCGACTCCGTCCGCCCGGCCTTGCCGTAGACGCTGGCCACTTCCGGCACCGTCTTGATCAGGCGGTCGGTCTGCTGCAACAGCTCGCCGGCCTTGCCTGTCGACAGGCCGGGCAGCGCCGAAGGCATGTAGAGCAGGTCGCCCTCGTCCAGGCGCGGCATGAACTCCCTGCCGATGTGCTGCAGCGGCCACATGCTCAGCACCAGCACGACCGCGGCGCCCCACAAGGTCAGCTTCGGCCAGCGCAGCACCGCGTCCAGCAGCGGTCGGTAGACCGCGATCAGAAGCCGGTTGAGCGGATTGGTTTTCTCATCGGGGATCTTGCCGCGGATCAGGTAGCCCATCAGCACCGGGATCAGCGTCACCGCCAGCCCCGCCGCTGCCGCCATGGCATAGGTCTTGGTGAAGGCCAGCGGGGAGAACATGCGTCCTTCCTGGGCTTTGAGCGTGAATACCGGGATGAACGACAGCGTGATGATCAGCAGCGAAAAGAACAGGGCGGGCCCGACTTCGGCGGCCGAGTCGGCCACGACGCGCCAGTGGCTCTCGCCGCGCAGACTCTGGCCGGGGTGATCGTGGTTCCACTGCTCGATGTGCTTGTGGGCGTTCTCGATCATCACCACCGCCGCATCGACCATCGCGCCAATGGCGATCGCGATGCCGCCCAGCGACATGATGTTGGCATTGACGCCCTGGTAGCGCATCACGATGAACGCCGCCAGGATGCCGATCGGCAGCGAGACGATCGCGACAAAGGCGGAGCGCAGGTGGAACAGGAAGATGAAACACACGACCGCCACGACGAGGAATTCCTCGAGCAGCTTGAAGCCGAGGTTGCGCACCGCACGCTCGATCAGGTTCGACCGGTCGTAGGTCGGAACGATCTCCACCCCCTTGGGCAGGACTACCCTGGCCGAATTCGCCGAAGCCAACGGATGGGGGACTTTCCGGACACCGACCGGCTCGAGGCCTGTGAAGTGGGCCCCTCGGCGGAGAGCAGGGAAGGGCGGTTCGGGCCACACCTCGCGGCGCGGCCGCTTCATCGAGCGGCAACTCGAAGGCCTGTGCTGGCTGCGGGGCACGCAGCGTCCGCGGCCGGGCGACAGCGCAAGCGTCTGGCGCAGTCCGCTTGCCAACCGGGCCGGCAATCGGATCCTCGCCGCACTTGCCGAGCGCATCAACGGCATCGGCGCGCGCGGTGGCGCTAGGTGCAGGGGGAGCGGCAGACGCGATGCGAGGATCAAATCGCGGCGGGACGACGACGCGGTCTCACAAGACGGAGGTGCCATCTTGGATGAAAACACCTTTGAGCGCCTTTCGTCCGGCGCGAACGCGTTGGTTGACGATCCATCGTCAGCGCTTCAGGATGGCCATTGGCCAACAAAAAGATTCCATATCTGTTATATTTTGCGGAGCGGACACCGAGATGCCATCGACGCAAAAACTCCGGCTGATTGCGTGGGCTTGGGAGTCACCCTACGAGCATGCTTTTCCGGAGGCGGGCTTCAGGCCATTGCTGGCGCGCATGCAATCGCCCGCGGTGAACAGCGGCGTCCTGGATCTTGTGGAATGGTTGAAGTACAGAACACTCGACGGTGTCGTCTACGAGGACACGCGGGTGCATCCGGCCGAGCCGCCCGAACTGATGTGCGAGATTCATGTGGTGCCGTCCACTCGTCGCTCTGTGTTTCTGGGCGTTGCGTACGACGCACGCGCGATGCCGGACGCGCTTGCGACGTGCTATCTGATGGGCCTTTGGAGCGCGTCGGACGGCGTGAACACCGCCGACTTCGTCGCGGCCGCCAAGGCAGCGTTGGTAAGTGCGCAATTGAAAGAAGGGCATTGAGATGACCAGCATGCGAGAAACCACTGCCGCTGAATTGCTAGGCGATGCGATACAGGACGAGGGCTTCGCCGCGGAGTACGAGAAAAATCGTTTGCGCCTTGTCCTGAGCGAAGCCTTGTTTCGGTTGCGCAAGAGTTTGGGACTCACGCAAACAACGCTTGCGCAGCGCGTTGGGTGGCGCCAGCCTTATGTGGCGCGCCTGGAAGGCAACCCGTCAGAGTCTGCTGCTGCCATGGAGCGCCTTGAGAAGTTCGCGAACGCCTGTGGTGCATCGACGGTGCTTCTGTTTGTCGATCAGCGCACCGGCACTATTCGGGAGAGCGTTGCAGTCGGGCCGAAACAGAGTTTGCGGGAAGTGGCCGCGCAGTGGGTGGGAACCCCCGTTTCGTCGATCGAGGAATCAGGGGCTCGCATCGAATTGGAAGAGATGCAGGCGGTGGTGAGCGCGGTCGAAGAAACCAGCGTTGCGCTAGGCGCTGCAACTCAGCGGCTCAGATCGCAGTTGGAAGCAATCCGAGAGCACGAAGCGCATGCGCCTCTTGGGGGCTAGCGTCTCTATCGGCGTTCAGTATCCGACGGCGGGCCTGTCCTGTGACGCTTGAACAATTCGCCAACTTCGCGGGAGCAGCGGGCACGTGCGCGCTGGCGTGGCCCAGCTTCGCGGCCGCAAGGCTGGTGTGGCAGCTCAAACGAGGACAAGGGATTGCAACGTCGATCCCTCAGGATCAGGATCGATTGCGGCAGTGGGCCAGCGATGCGAACAACACCATCGACCAAATCAGGAACGCGTGGAAGACGCGCGAAGCCATCGCGCTCTTCGGCGGGTTGGCATTGACGTTCCTCTCTTACGCGCTCCCCCTTGCGCGACAGATGGGATGGGTCTAGCCATCTCCGAGATGTCTTGTCGTCGGGACGCAACCACTGACCTGACTTTGGCGGCGCCCGGCCCGAAACGATTCTGCGACTTTGCCGGGCATGTTGATGATCGGACGGGCCCGTAGCTCGCGAAACGGTCTCCTTGGACTTGTATCGCCCCTGCGAGGAAGAGACCGGCTCAGATGCTGAGGCTTGAGGGCCTCGGGATCGTCCGAAGATCCCTGCTGCGAGCCCGAGCAGCCGATCAGACTCGCCCCGACAGGGCCGAGCGTAGCAGCGCTCTGTGCCTAGCGACCACTTTCAGAATGCGCCAGATGAATCACGCGGTCGCGGGCGTCAGTTCGAACCAGTTCAACAGGTCGTCGGCGGTGCGAATCATGGTGTGCATTGACGGGCGCATTCGTGTTTTCTCCGGGTGTTGGCGGTGCGTCTGCTAGTCGAGCTGCAAGACGCGATCACCGCCGCTCGGCCGACAGCCATCGGCGATGGGTGTCCAGCCGCGGTGCACGACCACCTGCTTGCCGTCATGGCATAACTCGATGCGGTCGCTCTCGGGCAGCTGTTCGCGCACGAAGGTCTCGACGGTCGAGGGCAGGCTGACTCGCAGTTTCAGCGCGTAGCGGTCTTCCTCCGGATGGTCGTCCAGATGCAGCAGTGGCACGAAGCTCGACGCGAACATGAGCGCATGCGAGCCGACGTCGACCGGTTTGGGCGCGTAGGGTGCCAGGCGCAGCCAGTTCTGCGCGCGTTCGCGCAGATCGTCTCCGTCGGGCAGATTGCCCCACGCGACGGCGAGCAGCTCCATGACCCACTGGTTGCAGTTCTGGTAGCGCAGGCTGAACGGATAGGCATTGGCGCTGTAGGTTGCGGCGAGTAGGTGCAGCGCGCGTGGTTTGTCGAGCGCCGCGCGTCGCAGCGTCTGGGCCGCGTCGGCGGGGAGTCGCACGATCGAGATGTAGCTCAGCGTGGGATCGTCGATGCCCATTACGAACCCCGTCAGGCCCTGGTCGTAGATCCGCGGGCGGCCTTCGTCGCAGGCGTAGTACAGCTGGCGGGCAGACCAGGCGTCATTCTCGTCGCGCCACGCGATGGCGGCGTGGGAGTATCGAATGTGAAATCGCGAAAGATCGAGCCCGGAACGGCTGATCAGCACGGCACCGTCGCCGGAGGCGGAGAGCTCGTCGCGCACGACGGCGGCAAGGCGCAGCAATCGATCCTGCTGGTCTGCGGTCAACGGCTTCGTGTGATCGCAGAACTGCGAGGAAGCCAGCGGTCCCGCCCCGCCTGGCGCCGCTTGCGCCGTGCTCCAGGCGAGAGCGAGAACTGCTGCGAGCCCAAGCGCGAGCCGGCGCACGACGCTCAAAGGCTGACGGGGCGGGCGGCCAGCTCCCCGTACAAATCGTCGGCGAGCACCAGGTAGAACGCCTGGCGGTTGTCGCTGCGCGCGAATGCCGTTCCGTAGGCGCGCTGTTGTGCATGCACGAAGTCGCCAGGGCCAAGGCGTTCCTTCGTGAAGGTGGCTTGCGGCAGCTCGAGCACGATGCGCTGCTGCGTATCGTCGTTTTGCATCGCGACGCGCGTGAAGCCGGCGCGGTCTGTAGCCTCCGCGACCGCGGTGATGCGGTAGTCGCCCTCGGCCACCTTGTCGCCGTCGAACGAGCTCTTGCTAGAGCCGCGCAGCGATGCGGACGCGCTGCCGCTGGACGCAGAGCCCGCACTGGAAGCCAGGGATGTGAAGACTTCGGCCTTCGCGTTGAAGGCGAGTGCAAGGCAGGCGGCCATGCATGCGAGGCGGAAGTTCCGGGTGAAGGTCATGAAGTGCTCCTGCAGTGGGTGATGATTCATTCGGCGCGGAAGATGCCGCGTCTGGATCGGGCGACTGTCGCTTAGGCCCGTTGCAGTTGGATGCAGAACCTCCGCAAATGCCGCGCGAGCGTCCTCCTCGTCGCTTTGATGGCCTGACGTATCCGGTGAATGGTGTCCATGTGGGTCAGTCTCCGAGATCCGCGTCACTGCAAGTAGGCGACCAGCTGATCGGCGCCTTTTTCGATGCCTACGACGGACGCACTTCTGGCTCCGATACCGGCCTTGAGGTTCCAGGCATTGGGGTACTGCTTGGCGACGTAGGCGCCGAGCAGCTCATTGGTCGAGGCGTCGTAGATCTCGACGGCAAAGCTGACGGAGCCCGTCATGGCGCCCTCCCTGCCGCGGACGGCCTGCACGGCGTTGTAGGGCCCGCCCATGAGGTCGAATCGGGAGAAGGTGCTGAGCACGACCGTGTTCGTCTTGGCGCCGGTGAGCGTCAGCTTGATCCGCAATGCACTGGCATTCCGGCCTGGAGCGCCCCTGAAGTGGGCATTCAGTTTTTCCCTGAACTGGTCTCGCATGTTGCGGGCGAGGAATGCCTTGTCGTCTTCCGACACATCGTCGAACTGGGCGTCGCTGCCGCGATAGATGGCGACCGGATCGAGGATGAAGGCCGAATAGCGTCGCCAGTCGACCTGGGTCTTGTATTCGAATGGGATACGGCCGGAGTCATCGTTCTGACTGGGGCGCAACTGGCTCGACGACGGGATGCCCGCGTAAGGAATGGGCTGCGTACTGCTGCACGCACCAAGGATCAGGCAGACCGCGAGTGAGGCAGTCGTTGAAGTTTTGAGAAGGGCGGGCATGGATACCTCAGGTTGATTGGGATGCCGAGAATTATATGAACTGTACATTACGGTTCATTATTGATTTCGGGAATCCATGCTGTCAAGAAAAATGTACAGTTGGGTATTCTTTCGAAGTAGACGTGATGAAGGTAAGAACGGAAATCCGCCGCAACGCCATCCTTGAGGCGGCACTGGCACTGTTTAGGGAGCAGGGATACGAACGGGCGTCGATGAATGAGCTTGCCAAGCGTCTTGGCGGATCGAAGGCCACGCTCTACGGGTACTTCCCCTCGAAGGAGGAACTATTCACGGCGGTAGTGAAGAGCGTCGCCACATCGCACTTGGCGGCGGCGCCGGCGGCGTTGCTGGAAGTGAGTGGTGATGCCACGCTCGAGTCACTGTTGACGAGCTTTGGCGAGCGAATGCTGTCTGTGCTGAGCAACGATGCCGATGCGCTCGCGGTCTATCGGATGGTCATTGCCGAAGCCGGGCATTCCAATGTGGGGCAGTTGTTCTACGAATCGGGTCCGACCGAGTTCATCCAGACGCTCGCCCGGCTGATGGCATCTGCCATGGAATACGGCGAGCTGCGCCGTGCAGATCCCCTCGTGACTGCGATGCAGTTCTCCGCACTGGTGACGGCGGAGACCCAGATTCGTCTGTACCAGGCCGATCCTTCACCGCTGTCGGAAGACCAGATTCAAGCAATGGTTCGGCGCGCTGTGGAGATATTCCTCGCTGGCGCCGTGCCCCGGTAGGTTGCGAAGGGTGCGCGCCGCCAGGGATGCAAATGGGCGATGGAGGCTGGTCTATTGATGACGCCACGCCTTCCATCGGTTTCACCCATAGGCTTCAGCATATTGATGAGCTTTATGAGAGACATAGATCACAAGGTCTGCGAGTCTCGCAAGCACCGTGCTCGAATTCGGACAGGGACTTCGGACAGGTTAGCCCAGCTTATTTCGACGGCCTGACCGCCGCGTGCCTTGCCCACGGCTTTTCGCCCAGGGCGATCCACAAGACCCACAGCGGCGATTCGCAGGTCGTGCTCGTCGGATGCAGGCAGGGGGTTGCACTCGTGCCCGCACCCATGGAAAAACTCCCGCCACGAGAACATGGTGCTCTGCCCGCTGAAAGAGAACCTGCAGGTGGTGACGACGGTCGTGGCCTGGCGCAAGACAATGCGCCACTCGCGCAGGAAGTCGCGTCCCTGCTCGGCAGCGCGCGTCAGCGGGCGTCTACCAGCTCCCAGTGATTCGCCAGATGCATGAGGTGAGCGCGCGTGTATTCGGATTTACCCAGTGCGCCGTAGGCGAAGTGAGGTGCGAGCGTCGTGCTGTGTCGTTCGAATCGATTCAATGCGTCCACCAGGTGCTCCACCGCAGCGTTCAGCGGCTGGCCCGAAGCAATCACCGGTGCGCCGGGTATCGGCTCTTCCAGTCCATGACTCATCTTGCCGCGCGCCGAAAACACTGCAAACGCCATGCTGCCCAACGAGGCGCGAAACCAGGCAGGTTTCAGCTGTGGAAAGCCTTCCAGGGAGTATTCGATGCTTTGCGCAGAGTGGTGCAACACGTGAGCCAGATCCCAGCCCGAGTGGGTATGCAGCGGCGCCTCGCGCAGGCGCTCGAGCGTGCGCATGGCGTGAGCAAGGTCGGAAAATCCATTCATGGCAATCGGTTGGTTGGAACGCGCGGTGACGTATCTGACGCCTGCGGCGGCGGTGCCCGCCAGCAGAGCGCGTCGGGACGCGAGACAGGGCGGACATCCGCGAGGTGAGTGTTCATATGTGCTGGATGGTATGTCTCGGGGAGCATCAAAACTGTCAAATTTGCGACGGTCTTGACCGTGCCGCGGCTATGAGCGCGCTGGCGCCGCGCCGCGCCGCGCCGTGGTGCTGCGCCACATGAACTGTGTGTTGTCGAAGATTGCACGTACGGCCGCCTGAACTTCCCGACCCACGGCGCCGCTGGTCAATCCGCTCATTTGAGCGACACCTGTGGTGAACTATTCTCCGATCGCCATGACAGCCACATCCGCGAGATAGCAAGGTGTACAGGCCTGTCTCGCAGCACCGTAAAGAAGTTTGGGATGCTGCCGAAAAACGAAGACGCCGAAGAACTCGCGGCTGCTGCCTAGGGCAAGGCCTTGGATGTGCGCGTTGTCGTTTGCAAGAGGGGGCGGCGATGGGCCCGCTGTGGCTGCGCAGGTCGCAAGCATCGGCATCCGCTACGCCGCGGCCCCCCGGCTGGATCGACTACGCCGGCGCATCTCGTGAGCATCGGAGCCGCTGCGACGATGTGCATGCATGCCCATTCCGCATTCGGAGAGTGCGACCGTCTAGCCCCACATCTTCATGACCACCTCCGAAGAGGCTTCGCCTCTCGAGAAGACGAAGTCCTGAACAAGCCGAACAAGTTCTCAACCGAGGTTTGCCAGCGCGCGGTGAAGATGGTGCTGGAGCAACGAGGGGAGCACTCCGCAGCGCCAAGCGCAAAGCAATCGAGGAGCGCTTGGTAATCCGCGCCACTTCAAGCCTTGAAGATCGAGTCCTGTCGGCAAGGGGCGCTCAGAACCGCGGTGATGCAGCCAATACGTTTCGGTCTGATCAGGGTTTGATGGGCGGCTCGGGCAGGAACCCGTCGACGAACATCTGATCCACCGTTGGTGGCGTTCCGGGGACGGTAACGTTCTGGCTGATGAAGCCGACCGTTCGCGCGAGCTTGTCGCGCGACAGCGTTCCAAAACCGCGCGCCTCGACCTCCGGTGTGATCGCAATGCGTCGAAGGATCTTCAACTCCTCAACGATGATTGTTGGATCCAGGGCCTTGAGGTACTGCGTCTGAATTTTCGCAGCTTCCTCGGGGTTGGCGAGAGCGTACTTCCATCCTCGGAGAGCCGCCCTGACAAAACCACGCACGGCCGCCGGATTCTTCTTCAGAAACTCCTCGCGTACGCCGATGCTGTTGGCATAGATGTCCAGGCCATGATCTGCCAGCAGCAGGCAGGTCGGCTGTGCACCATTCGTCGCAGCGCGGCGGATCGATGGCTCTCCCATCAGGAACTGATCGATCGACTGCACCTTGTTGCTGACGAGCATTGGCACGCGGGCAGCACCGTCGATGTTCACAATCTTCAGCGTCGATGGGTCGAGGTTGTTCAGCTTCATGAAAGCGCTGAAGATACGCGGCATGAACGATGCGCTGCTGGAGCCCATCTCCAAGCCGACCATGCCCGCAGGCGACGTGACATTCGCCCCTGGGTTCATGCTGAAGACGCAATAAGGCGCACGTTGATAGATGCCCGCAACAATCCGAACGGAAGAGCCACCGCTGCCGCTCGCGACGAGGCTGGGAATGTCGACGAACCCAAACTCGGTCAAGCCCGTCTCAATGAACCGAATCGCATCTGCAGTGCCTTTAGTGGGCAGGATAGAGACATTGAGTTTCTCTTCCTTGAAGTATCCCTTGGACAAGGCGACGTACCACGGTGCATGTCGACCCAACGGTATGAAATCGAGTGCGAATTTGACGTCCTCCTCATCGGGCGCGGCCTGTGCTGGCGTCGGAGCCAGCGCGGTAGAGACAATGGCCAAGACGGCCAGAGCCGCTGAGACAAGTTGAACGGACAACTTCATGATGCAGTTCCTTTTCTAGAGAGGGCGGTGGGGGAAAGCTTTACGTAGAGTGGAATCTGCAGCGCACCGATGGAGGGGTCAGAGATTCGACGCTTTCAAGATTCGGTTGTGCAATGAAGTCAGGTGCGCGTGCATCGCTTTCCATGCACCTTCTGAATCGCGCTCGACGATTGCCTTGAGCACCGCTTCATGCTCCTGCTGGGTCACTTTGAGCCCGTCGGCGGGCATGATGCGCAGATGCCAGATCAGATCAGAGCGCTCATGCAGAGGGCGCAACGTATCGGTCAGTATCTTGTTGCAGGCCGCGTCGGCAACGACGCCATGAAATGCTCTGTCAATGGCACTGAATAGCTCCCTTTGACGCTGGTGCACCAGAGACGCGGACTGTTTGAGGAGTCGCTGCAGTTCGGCGATCTGATCTTTGTGGATCCGCTGGGCCGCCAGCGCCACGATGTTCGGCTCGATGGCCAGGCGCGCCTCAATCAGCAGGAGGATGTCCTGCAAGGAGTCCGAACGGATCACGAGACCCTTGCGCGGAATGACCTCGATCAACCCGTCCGCCTGAAGCTTGTGTATGGCCTCGTGCACAGGCATGCGACCGAGCCCCGTCATCTCACACAGTGCGGCCTCGTTCAGAAACAGGCCCGGGCGCAACTCCATTGACAGGATGCTGTTCTTGATCAGCTCATAGGCCCGTTGCGTGAGAGAGGGCGCTTTTGGCTTGGAACGCTTCGGCGTGATCGGCGCGCGCGCCGATACCACTTTTGCTTGCGGCAAGGGGCTCATTGATAGACGTGCCATGTTTAGTAATATATCATGTGGTTTTAAAAGAGACAAACAAGCCGCCTCGGCGGCCGCGGTCGGCCAGAGGCGGTACTGCAATCCTACCTACGCTACTCGACGGGAAAAGTGAAATGACATTTGGGGTCATCAATGGAGCACGCAAGGTATTCCCTGCCGCAGAACTGGGTCCGTCCGCGCGAGAGGATCTCGTTGCGCTCGAGGACGCGACCTTCTTCTTTGACGAAGGCGAACTGGTCGCGCTGCTTGGGCCGAGCGGCTGCGGCAAGACCACCCTGCTGCGCATCATTGCTGGGCTGGTCGACCGAACCGCAGGGGAAGTAACCATTGGGGGCCGGAATGTTCGGGGGCCGTATCCCGACTACGGGTTTGTCTTTCAGGCGCCTGGGCTGATGCCATGGCGCACGGTTCTGGACAACGTGCTCTTCCCCATGGAGGTCTTGCGGCGGCGAGACGCCAAAGCGGAGCGCCGCGCGCGCGAGCTGCTTGGGCTGGTGGGGTTGAACGGGTTCGAGGGCTCGCGCCCGCACCAACTGTCGGGCGGCATGCAGCAGCGCGTCTCATTGTGTCGTGCGCTGATTCATCAGCCCAGACTGCTGTTGATGGATGAGCCGTTCGGCGCGCTCGACGAACTGACAAGACTCGATATGAACGATCTGCTGCTCGACGTGCGCAGGGAGACCGGTGCGGCCGTGCTCTTCGTCACACACTCCATTTCCGAGGCCGTTTATCTCGCCGACAAGGTCTTGGTGTTCAGTCGAAGGCCGGCTCGCGTGGTCTGCCAGATCCAGCCCGCGCTGGG
The DNA here is from genome assembly GCF_051216545.1 of Variovorax nitratireducens. Lineage (NCBI taxonomy): Bacteria > Pseudomonadati > Pseudomonadota > Betaproteobacteria > Burkholderiales > Comamonadaceae > Variovorax > Variovorax nitratireducens. Next base: position 160,859 of record NZ_JBPJZO010000013.1, on the reverse strand, counting down.
CAATCCGCGCCACCGTAGCATGCGATTCGAGACAGCCTTCACGCAAGCGGAGCGAGCGGCGGGAGAGGCGCTGGGCGTGATTCATCCGCCCGTGTCGGTGCGGGAACTCAGCATCGAAGGAGGCGTCCAATGACCGGTCGATTCGTGGCCGCGGGCGGTCGTCTTTCCTATCCGATCGCCGGTGTCATTCTGTTGCTGACCGTCTGGCAACTGGTTTGCATGATTTGGGCGGTGCCCACGGCTGTGCTGCCGACGCCGGTCAAAGTGGCGTACGCCTTTGCCGAGCACTGGCAAGCGATCGTCGAGGAGGGGTGGGTCACGCTCAAGGCGACGTTCTACGGCTTTGCGCTTTCACTGGTGCTCGGCATTCCTCTGGCCGTGGCCGTCACCAGCTTCCGCTGGGTCAACCTGACCTTCTACCCATTGCTCGTGGCCTTGCAGTCCGTGCCGAAGGTCGCCCTTGCGCCAATCTTGCTCGTTTGGCTGGGCACGGGGATGTCATCCAAGCTCGCACTGGCCTGGTTGGTGGCTTTTTTCCCGGTTGTGGTGGACACGGCCGCGGGCTTGCAGTCGACGCCGAAGGAATTGCTCGAACTCGCGCGAAGTCTGCGTGCGTCGCGCTGGCAGGTGTTCCGGATGGTCCGGTTTCCTGCAGCGTTGCCCTTCGTGATCACTGGCGCCAAGGTGGCCGTGACGCTGTCGCTCATCGGGGCTGTGATTGGAGAGTTTGTTGGCGCGGGTGAAGGACTCGGATTCCTGCTGCTGAGCGCGACTTCGCAGATCAATACGCCACTCGCATTCGCTGCGCTTTTTGGTCTTTCCTTTATGGGGATGGCGGTGTACCTCTTGGTGGTGTTGGGCGAGCAGGCGCTTTCGGCCTGGTTGCCGCCGCCGCCGAGCCACTAGTGCCTCCCTTCGATCAACCTACCGAGGAGATATCCCATGTCGTCTACAACTGCACGCCCTGAAGCCGCTGGCGGCGAGGCCCCCGATCTTGTCGAAGTCCTTATCGCTACCCAGACTATGGAGTGGCGTGAGAAGTCCCTCAAGGGCGTCTTTGAGAAAATGCTCTGGCGTGACGAAGCAACCGGTGCATCCATCGCACTGATCAAGTTCGCCAAGGGCACCAGCATTCCCAAGCCCCACAGTCACGCATCCAACCAGTTCATGTACTGCCTGAGTGGCAGGTACGAATACACGACGAGCGGAGTTACGCTCCTGCCCGGGTCGTTCTATTGCAACCCGAAGGGGAAAGTGCATGGGCCGACCCTCGCGCACGAGGAGTCGGTGGTGGTTGAGATCTACGACGGTCCACACTACCCGAAGGTGCCCGACTGGTACACCGATGCCCGCGACGCCACCTGACCAGAGTGCGGTGGCGACCGGGCCAGGTTCCATGCACGCGATAGACCCAAAGGACTTGTCTGGCACGCAGATCTACAAGCTCATGACCGGCGCCGTGGTTCCGCGTCCGGTTGCCTGGGTCGGCACGAGGTCACCCCAGGGCGTGATGAATCTGGCGCCGTTCTCCTCCTTCACTTTTGTATGTCACGATCCACCCATGCTCGCCATCGGGATCGATGCACGACACGCGGCAGTCGACGGGCTCAAGGACACGGCGCGCAACATCCTAGGCACGGGGGAATTCGTTGTGCACATGGCCGATCACAGTCTGCTCGCGGCAGTGCACGCGAGCGCGCGGGAGGTCGGTGCCGATGTCAGCGAGGCCGCGTTGTTCGGCCTGGCGACAGTGGCGAGCGTTCGGATTGCGACGCCGCGTCTGGCGGCCGCGCCGGTGGCCATGGAGTGCGTCCTTTACCAGTGCATCGAACTGGGAAATCAACCCAATCGGTTGATGATCGGCCGGGTGTTGCAGTTCCACGTGCGCGAATCGGTGTTGCGCGAGGGGCGCATTGATTCGGCCCGGTTGGATCCGATCTGTCGACTAGGCGGTCCCTGGTACGGCAGGCTGGGCCAAATTTTGCCCGCTCCCCTTCTCGCGGGCTCCTCCTAAAACGGCCGCGCGCTTCAGAGGTCAAGCACCAGGCGTGGACCTTTTGCGCGGGATACACAGATCTGCATGATCTTGCCGCTGGCCTTCTCCGCCTCGGTAAGAACGTAGTCACGGTGATCGACCTCGCCCTCGAGGACGTTGGTGGCGCAGATGCCGCATTCGCCGCGTTTGCAGTCGGCAAGCACGTCGCACCCGTTGTCGAGGAGGCAGTCGAGGATCGAATGATCCGCGGGCACGGTGAGCGTCTTGCCGCTTTGCTTGAGCACGACCTCGATGGCCCGGTCGCCCGTCTGAGCCTCGGGCGCGGAGAAGAGTTCGAACCGGATGCGATCGGACGGCCAGGCGCGGGCTTGGGTCGCAGAGAGGATCGCATCCAGCATGATCTTCGGACCGCAGACGTAGAGGATTTCGCCCGCATCGCAGCCGTCAAGCAGTTGTGCAATGTCCAGCGGGGCATTGGCCTCCTCGTCGACGTGGAGCTCCAGCGAGTCCGCAAGCAGCATCCGAAGTTCGGGTATGAACGCCATGAGCGCTCGGGTGCGGCCCGCGTACACCATGCGCGCCACACGATTCAGCCGCTTGAGCTCGGTCGCCATGGAGGCAAGCGGCGTGACGCCGATGCCGCCGGCGACCAGAACGGCCGGTGCCTCGTGATCACGGAGGGGAAAGTCATTCTTGGGCGCCTGCACGGTCACTGAGTCGCCGGCCTTGAGCCGATGCATGTGCTTGGATCCGCCTCGGCCCGCATCTTCTCGCCGTACCGCGATGGTGTAGTCGCAGGGAGCAAGCGTCGAGGAGCCGCTCGGGTCGAAGCTGATGAGCGAGTAGTGGCGCCAGTCGCTTAGGCCGGTGGCAAGCGGCACCTGCACCTGGATGTGAGCCCCGGCGCTGAAACTCGGCAGGAGGCCACCATCCGGCGCCCGAAGCACGATGCGACGAATGAAGGGGTTGAGGTCATCGATCGTGGCGACCAAGAGCAGGAGAGTCGAAGGATCGGTCATGGCAGATCCGGCGCCGAGGGCCGGCAGGTCAATGTCTCGAAGGGGAAGTGCAGCGTAGCGCCTTCGAATGCGGGCAAGCGATGGAAATCCTGGCGAAGCAGGTCGCGCACCGGGCTTTGCATCGCGTGGCTCATGGCTTGCGCGCTGTCGAATACGGTCTTGTTGCGTTGCAGGCAGGGCCGTTCTGGCAGCGGCAGCCCACACACCAGCGAGGCGGGGGTGTAGATCTCGATCGCGCGGATGCCAGGGAATTGGGAAAGCAGCAACGGGTGGTAGCGCATGTACGCCTCGTGCCACCTGTTGGGATCGGCAGCAGGACCCGCGTACTCGACCCAGTAGCTCACGCACTCGGCATGTGCGCTGTAACGGGCGGGCTCGGCGACCGGATAGTGCCGTGCGAGCATGCCCTGTTGCGTGGCTTGGGCTCTGGCCAGACTTGGCAGGAACTCCGGGTCGGCAAGGGGAGCGAGATAGCCGCCTGGGCGAAGATGCTGCTCCAGCACAGGCGAGTAGGCGAAGTCGAGCTGCACCACCAGCGAAGGCGAACCCGCGCGATCCGGATAGAAAGGATCGTCTGCCGATGTCGGCAGCATCAGGTGAGCTGCCTGCGTCCCGGGGCAGCCGTTCACCAGCGCGCGCAGCGCGTTGCGCTCGTATGGATCCAGGGGCAAGATCCGGTCGGCTTCCCACACGCAAAACCAGGTCAGCGGTACGTCCGTGGAGCGTTCAAGGGATGCCATGGCGTCGATGCCGGTCACGTGTTGCTTTGGCGCCGGGGTTGGCTGGCGCCCGGGCGTTCCCAGGTGGTCGCGGTCACGCCCGCCTCGCGCAACTTGAATTTCTGGATCTTGCCGTTTTCCGTACGCGGCAAGTCGATGACGACATCGAAGTAGCGCGGCACAGCAAAGTGGGGCAGCCGGCGCTCGCAGTGCATGACGAGCCCGGACAGCTCGATGCGGCGATCCGCATGCAGAACGACCGAGACCATCACCTCGTCCTCGCCCAGCTCTGACTGCACTGGGAAGGCCGCAGCCTGGGCGATGTCGGGATGAGTGAGCAATGCTTGCTCCACCTCGTAGGAGGAGATGTTCTCGCCGCGGCGGCGCATCGCATCCTTCATTCTGTCGACGAACCGAAAGCTGCCGTCAGCCTCGCGCACGACGCGATCTCCGGTATGGAACCACAGGTTGCGCCATGCCTCCACGGTCTTGTCAGCCATGTTGAAGTAGCCACTCGCGAACGCGAACGGCTCATCCGCGCGCAGCAGGAGCTCGCCCGCCTCTCCGGGCTGTACCTCCAGGTCGAATGCATCGGCCACGCGTGCCTGGAAGCCTTCTTTGAGCCACCCCATTGCTCCAAGCCCGGCCACGCCCGGCGAGGTAGAGATCACCACAGAGGTCTCGGTCGAGGCGTAGCCGTCGACGAGAAGCACACCGGTTCGATTCTTGAAGTCCTCTGCCGTCGTACCCGGGGCTCCCCCGCCGAGTCCCACACGCACATTGTGAGTCCGCTCGGCTCCGGAGACAGGTTGAGCCAGAAGCATGGGAATCATGGCGCCGAGCAGATAGACCACCGTTGCGCCGCAAGCCCTGGAGGCGGGCCAGAAGCCCGACGCAGAGAACTTCTCATGGATGACGACCTGGCAACCCGTGATGCTCGCTTGCGCAAACGTGTTGAGGGCGTTGATATGGAACAGCGGAAGGGTGGTGCTGAGCACGTCGCCCTCGGTGACGCCTAGCATGCGCACGCTATTGAAGCCGAACAGGTAGTAGTGTCCGTGGGAGCAGATGACGCCCTTGGCGGGACCGGTCGTCCCCGACGTATACAGAATGGCCAAGGTATCTGACGGCTCCAAATTCTCGGCTGGCACGGTCGATCCGGCCGCGGGATAAGCCACGACGCGAACCCCGCTTATGTGCGCTCGGTCTTGTGCGCCGCATGCGCGATCCGGGATTACCCAGATCGTCTCGAGGGCGGTTTGCGAGAAATCGACACCTTCGAGTCGTTCGAGAAATGCAGCCTCGATGACAAGCAGCTTCGCGCCGCTGTTCTCGATGCAGTACTGGATCTGAGGTCCCTTGGCCGCCGTGTTGATCGGAACCGCCACTGCGCCGATCCACCCGCAACCGGTAAAGACCTCCAACGCTTCGATGCGATTGCCGCACATCAAGGCCACACGGTCGGACTTGGTGACACCTGTGGCGTGAAGGGCAGCGCCGCGCGCGCCGGCGGCTCTAACGGCGTCAGCGTGGGTCCACTGCGTCGATCCCATCGTCAGGAATCGGGCTTCAGGTTGTCGCGCGGCCTGACGTTGCAGCATCCGGGGCAACGTGCGGTCGCGGACGCATTGGGGCTGGAGTGGCGAAGTTGATGGCATGGTGGGCGTGGGGTGCTGTCAGAGGTCGCGAACTTCCGCGTGGAAGAGTCCGTGACGAAGTTGGATCCTGACCTGGGTGCCCGCGGGGAGCATCCGGTCCACGATCACAAAGAGAGCGAGCTGCCCTGCCGCATTCACGCTGGCAATGTGGACAGGCAAGGCTCCGGTCCACGCCGCATCGAAGGTGCGATGCAGCCGGGTCGTGGAAAGGACGACCGCGTCACCGCTGTCGGGTACATATTCGATCTCGGAAGCCAGGCAGCGCGGGCAGAAGGACTGAGGTGGATAGAAGCGATGGCCGCACGCCCGACACCGGGGCAATGCGAAGCCAGTGATCTGAGCGGCGTCGATCAGGGCCTTCATCGCGTTCGACGTGATGCTTACCATGCACCCTCCAGCAATGTTGCTCCGCTGCCGAGGCAGCGGTCGTACACGGCCATGCCGTAGCCGCTGACGGCGCCCCGTCGAGCGCCCTGGACCTGTCGTCCGTGAGCCTGCTGGGACACCTGGCGGAGCACCTCCACGAGGCCGAGATAACCTCCGGCAGCCCCTGCCTGACCGCAGCCAAGCTGGCCGCCGCTGGTGTTCAGCGGGAAGTCCCCCCCGAGTCGCAAGTCCCGATCTCGCACGAGGTGGCGGGCCTGCCCTTGCGCACAGAATCCGAGACCTTCGAGCTGCATGAAGACGATGGCCGGACAGTCGTCGTACGTCGCCACCACGTCGATGTCGTCCGGCTGGCAGCCCGCCGACGCATACAGGCGTTCACACTCGAGCAGCCAGCCGCCGCGCAGCACTGGATGTTCGTTGGGGTAGGCGTTGTGGCGTTCAACCACGCTGAGGATGCGGGCGTAGGGGATACGCAGAGCCTTGGCGTGCGCCTCGCGCAGGACGAGGAAGCCCTCGGCGCCGGCGCAGGGCATCACCAGGTCGAGCTTGTGGAACGGCTCGCTGATTGCAGGCGCAGACAGGTAGTCATCGAGGGTGATCGGCTTGCGCAGTAGCGCATGCTCGCAGCGGCCGGCGTTGTCGCGCTGGGCCACGCACAGTCGACCGAAGTCATCGCGAGAGCTGCCCGTCGCGTCCATGTACTGCCGCGTGACGTGGGCGAATGGCATGGTGGGGCCGCCCGCGCCGTAGGGGAACACCGCGTCGTTGGACGCGACCGAGAAGCCGCTGATGATGTCCTTGAAGCCGTCCGCAGGATTGCTGTCGGCACCGATGCACGCTACGACGGATGCGTCGCCTGCCTGAACGGCGCGAGCAGCCCGGCGCAGCGCCATGACGGCGCTTGCGCCCCCAAACGGCACAGCCTCCAACCAGCCGGGCGAGATGCCCAGCGACAGGGCAAGCGATGCGACCGGATTCGGCGCCAAGGTGAAGCTCGAGGCGGCCAGGCCGTCGATCTCTGCCTTGTCCAAGCCGGACGCGCGCAGCATGGCACGCAGGCACTGCGCGAAGTACCAGTCAGCTGGCTCGCTGCTGTAGCGCGCGTAGGCGACCGACACGGGAGCCGCGATCACAACTCCGCCGAAATCAGAACTGGACTTGGAAGACACGCGCGATCCTTGGTCGAAGGGCAATCGTCGATCGATTCGTCGAGACTTGGTCAGTCGGCACTGATCTTCGCGTCCTTGATGACCTTGCCCCAGCGCTGCGCGTCGGATTGGATTCGTGCCGAGAGTTCGGCCGGCGAGCTGTGGATCGTCTCGAGGCCGATGGGCGCTGTGGCCTCCTGCAGAGCTTGTGACTGGACGATCTTGGTGAACTCAGCGTTGAGCTTGTGAATGATTGCGTCGGGTGTGCCTGTGCGCGCGAACATGCCGAACCAGAACGACAACTCGATGCCCGGGTACCCAAGTTCGGCCAGCGTCGGGATTTCCGGAACCTGGGGCAGGCGCTTGGACGACGCGACGGCGAGCACGCGCAACCGGCCTTCCTTCACGTAGGGAAGGCTGGTGCTGACGGAGTCGAAGAAGAAATCGACGCGATTCGAGAGCAGGTCTACCAAAGCGGGTGCCGAGCCCTTGTAAGGGACATGCGTGCCATCAATACCGGTGCGCGCCTTGAACATTTCTGCGAGCAGTTGCCCGCCGGTACCGACTCCTTGAGACGCGAACATCAGCCCCCCCGGCTTGCTCTTGGATTGCGCGATCAGGTCGGTTAGCGATCGCAGCGGGCTGTCTCGATGCACAACAAGCCAGTGAGGCGTTTGCACGATTGGCGTGATCGGTGCGAAGTCGCTGGGCGCATAGCTGAGCTTGGAGAAGAGGAATGGATTGAGCGCCTGCGATCCCATGTTGCCCATGAACAGCGTGTAGCCGTCGGCGGGCTGGTTCTTGACGGCGGAGATCGCGACCTGGCCGGCAGCGCCTGGCTTGCTGTCGACGATGACAGGTTGGCCTAGCGATTCGCTCAACTTCTGGCCCAAGAGGCGGGCGATGGGGTCTGCGATGCCGCCCGGCGGAAATGGGACGACGATGGTGATCGGCTTCCTGGGGTAGTCCTGCGCCCGCGCGGGCAGCGCAAGCGCGGATACGGCCAGGACGCACGCGGTGCTCAGAAGTTCGCGGCGGGTGTGTGTCATCGTAGGGCTCCAGAGGTTGATGGGATAACGGGGGCGGAAGGAAATGTCTTGGAAACCGTGGCCGGCGCGTCCTGCTGCATCCAGTGCGCCCAGGCACGGAACTGATTGCGCATCAGGATTTCGCTCGTGGCGCTGTGATCGACGGCGGGATCCGCGCTTTCGTCGGCGCGATGAAGGCGGTGCAGGCTGACCCACGGATTGGCACGGGAGTGCAGTGCGCGTTGCATTCCCTCAAACACGTGCACGTCATCGTGGGCGACTGGCGACATCGGCGAATAAACCAGCCGGTTGTAATGCATGGTGCGATCTACCAGTTCGGCAGGCGCACCCTTCAGTTGCAATGCCCAGGCCTCGACGACGATCCGATCCACGCCGAGGGGCCTCACCACCCGCAGGAGTTGGGGCGAGCACTTGAGGGCGAGGCTTGGAAAAAGAATGGCGTTCTGTGGCGCGAAGGACAGAATCTGTCGCGCCTTGTCGGATCCGTGGACGCGCGCGAGCGAATCCTCATACTCGTTCAAAGCGTGATAGCCGGTGTGCAGGCTGGCCTTTGTGCCGAGGATGCTGTGACCGTTGTCCAGCACCCGCGCACCCATGCCACGCACGAAATCCAGTCCGGAGCCAAACGGCAGCAACTGCTCGAGGGCCATCGGCGTGGCAGATTGGTCGACCTCTGCGTCCCACGCGTACTTCGCTGTCACCACGACCGATTCGTGCGTGGAAATGGCGTGGACGGCGTCGTTCACGTTCTCGAGGTACATCTTCCAATTGCAACGAATGGTCGATCGGATGCACCCGCCCACCACAGAGACTTCGCCACCGGGCGACCTGTCGATGAGGTTGTCGATCACCTCCAGCATCCCCCCGGCGTACGCCTCGAAGTCTGGGCCCTCGGGTGAGAGCCTCACGAAGACGAAGCCACGATAGTCGCGTGTCGCCGGCTTCGAGAGGCCTTCACCAGCGGGGCAGGCCCGCACGTTGGTGTGCTCGTACTCTGCACGAAGGGGCATGGAGATCAGCGTGCCATCGAGCTTGTAGGTCCATGCGTGATAGGGACAGCGAATGGCCTTGCCTGTGTTGCCGCTGGTCTCCGAGAGCAGCGTTGCTCCCTTGTGGGCACATCGGTTGTGCAGGATGGACACCGACGCATCGGCTTGCCGGATCATCATGAGTTGCTGACCCGCGATCGTCACCGTGTAGAAGTCGCCGGTGTTCGGAATTTGGCTCGCATGCCCGACGTACTGCCACGTGCGTGCGAACAGCATCTCCTGCTCCAGCGCGAAGAGCTCCGGGTCGATGTAGACGTCGGCATGAACCTGATCGGTACGGATCAGGTCGGCGATCGCCGCTTGGTTGTTGCGATATCTGCTCACGTGGTCTCCGTCGTGGCTGTTTGGACTCCAAATCGAAGACCAAATCCTTTGGGAACGATCAATAACATTCTATGTGACATATCACAAGATCGTCAATGGAGCTTTCGCCGCGAGCGTTTGGCGAAGCGACAGCGTGGATGGCGAGGGCCATGCGATTCGTTTTGCGACCAGTCGACACATCTGCACCCGGGACGCCCTGTGGGGCGACGGACGCTTGCAACCACTGAGCAGGTGCTGGCGCGAAGTCAGTGATGGCACCGCGTCGCGCAGGAGCAAGGCGGCGCTGCAATTTCGCGACCTGTAAGGGCGCATCACGCGCGGCGCGTCACACGCCATGCGCCAAAGCAGTCCGGATTCGCCACAGGTGCAGGGCTCAGAGTGCGGTGCTGCCCGCGGGGTCGCGCCCCCCGAAGTCTTTGGGTCGAAGAGAGGCCCTGGCTGCACCACACCGTGGTGGCAGCACGTGCCATGGTGATTGGGGCAGGGACCGCGATGTGCGTCTGACACGCGCACCGCTGCGAGGCGAGGCTCCTTTCAGGACGGCTTGCCTTCGAAGGGCGTGTCGATGGCCAATAGCAGCTTGCGCAGGCCGCCAGAGATGGCACCCAGTTCTTGCGCAGAAAGCGAATCGGCTAACGCATGCAGTCGGCGCACTCGCGTTTCCAGCGCAGCGTCAATGACGTTGCGGCCCGCATCCGTGAGGGCCAGCAAGATGCCTCTTCGGTCTTCGGGGTGGCGCGTGCGGCGGACGAACCGACGCTCCTCCAGTCGATCCACCAGGGACGTCATGGATCCCGAGGTCAGGATGGCGATTCGGCTGAGTTGGGAGAGCGACTGTGGCTGGGGGTCGTGACGGCGCAGGGCCGCGAGCACCTGAAACTGCGCGCTCGTGATGTCCTGCATCTTGGCGATCCGGGAGAGTTCCTTCTCAAGCAGGCTCGACAGCCGAAGAACGCGCATGAGCGGCGAGAGGCGGTGGATCTGGAGATCCGGGCGGTGCCGATCCCATTCCATCACGAAGTGATCTACGTAGTCGGCCGGATCCAAGTCCGCGGCAGGGGGCGCTTTCGGCTTGCGGGAGGCGGAGAGGGGTCGCGTCATTCCAGTAAGTTTACGCGGTTCAAGTATTCTTCTGCAAAGTATCTTGACATCAAGCGATATCGATCTATCATCCCTTGTCCTGATCTCAACGATGGCGTGGTCTCTCAACGGAGCCGGCCGTTTCTGCGGAGCTTCCAATCTTGAATGCAGCCATTTCCTCATTGCCGAACGCGGGCGGGCGCCCGGTGGCCATCATTGGTGCAGGGCCGATCGGTCTGCTCACAGCACTGGGGCTTGCCCGCTACGGCATCCCTGTGCAGGTCTACGAGGAGGATGGGCAGTTGTCGATGGAAATCAAAGCCGGCACCATCCTTACGCGGACGTTGGAGGTGCTGCGCCGGTATGGCGCCGTGGACAAAGTCCTGGCGTCCTCGCTGCGCATCGACGAGATCGGCGAGGTGGACCGCCGCACGCAGACGGCCCAATTCCCGGTTCCTTTGCACCTGCTCAGTGATGAGACGCGCTTCCCCTTTGTCATCAACATTCCGCAGCACGACTTCGAACCGGTTCTCGCCGAGGAGTTGCGCACGCGAGAGACCGCAAGCCTCCACCTGGGGCACAAGCTGGTCGACTTCCAAGACCGAGGCGACCATGTGTTGCTGCAACTCGACACCCCCGAAGGCGCCAAGACCGTCGAGTGTGCTTGGATGCTGGCGTGCGATGGCGGCCGGAGCATGGTGCGCACGAAGCTGGGCATAGAGGCCGAGGGCTACTCGCTCGATGAAAAGTACGCGCTGGTGGATCTCAAGCTGGATCTGGATATTGGAAACCCGCGCGACTATCCCTATTTGGCCTATTTTTCGGATCCCGAGCAGTGGATGATTCTGGTGCGCCATCCGAAGTGCTGGCGCTTCCTGTATCCACTTTTGCCGGGCCAGGATTCACCGACCGACGCTGAGTTGCTGGAAAAGTCGTTGTCCTTCATCGGCCAAGTGGACAACGTCGAGGTGATCAGCAAGGTCATCTACAACGTACATCATCGCGTTGCAAGCCGCTGGCGCAGCGGCCGCGTCCTGCTGATGGGCGACGCCGCCCATCTCATCACACCCATGTGGGGTCTCGGTATCACCACCGGTGCACTGGATGCGTCGAACCTTCCCTGGCGCCTCAACTGGGTGCTGCGAGGGTGGGCCGACGAGAGCCTCATCGATGGTTATGAGCGCGAGCAGCGGCCCATGGCAATCAATGGATCGGGCCAGGTGGCAGAGGCGGCACGCTTGTACATGGCCCGTCGCAAAGACAGCGCCATCGCAATGACCGACAACAGCTGGGCGAACGCCTACACCCGGGGCCTGCTCGGCGTGAAGCTGGATCTGGAAGGGAAGGGGGGGGGAAGCCTTTTCAAGCGCAGCACTCGACCGGCGATCGAAGTGGGGGATCGGTTGCCCGATCATCCCCTGCATGGCAGCGATGGACGCGCGCTGCGTGCGCATGACCTTTGCCAGGATCGATTTGTCGCGCTGTACTTCACCGACGCACGTCGCCGGCCGCCATTGCCGGGGCACGATTCTCCGGCGCTCGCACACCGTGTTGTCTCGCGATGGGATGCTCCGCACGACAGCGGCCTGCGCGACCGCTCGGTGCTTGATCCTGGGGATGCATTCATGATGCGACTGGGCGTCAAGCCCAACACCCTGGTGCTTGTGCGACCGGATGAGCACGTCGCGGCCGTCTTGCCGATGGACGGCGCGGACGCCGAAGCACTGTATGTACAGATCACAGGCGTGCGTCCGCCCAACGGAGCTTGACGATGAAAGTCTCCTATGACTTCAGCGGGCACACGGTGCTCGTGGTGGGGGCTGCTTCGGGAATCGGCCGCGAGACGGCCATGGCAGCTGCCGAATGCGGGGCAAGAGTCTGGGCAGTGGACATCGACGAGAAGGGGCTGCGCTCGCTGGCCTCGATCTCCCGCATCGAAGTTGCCACACTCGACATCGCCGACTCGCAAGGCTGCCAGCAACTGATCGATCGCATTCTCGCCGCGGACGGCCGCGTCGACGCGGCGGTGCTGACCTCGGCGATCCAGGAACGCTCAAGCATCGAGGACACCACGGATGGGCAATGGCAGCGCCATCTCGACGTCAATCTATCGGGTGTCTTCTATCTGTTGCGGGCGCTCCTGCCGGCGATGAAGCGCCAGCGCCGCGGCTCCGTCGTCGCGTTCACGTCGGGTTTGGCCGGCAATGGCTGGCCCGGTGCTGCGGCCTATGCCGCGACGAAGGCGGGAATCGTAGGGCTGGTCAAGTGCGCTGCGCTCGAAGCGCGCGAATTCGGCGTGCGCGTGAATGCCCTCTCGCCAGGGCTCGTCGCGACACCTGTCTTCCTCAAATCGGCTAGCGCGGAGGAGCTCGCGGGCTACGAGCGCACTTTGGGAGTCTCGCAGCCTTCGGCCGTGGTTCCCACGTTGCTTCATCTGATCTCGGATGGCGCCAGCACGATCTCCGGGAACGTGGTCGAGCGCCGATTGATCCCCACGTCTTAAAGGGCTCCTTATGACTCACACCAAAAATCTGAGCGTGGCACCCGGCCGTCTGATCGAATGGGCAGCGCAAATCCTCGAATCCCGCGAGGTGCCGGCTGCCGATGCGCAACAAACGGCGGTCGCACTCGTCGAGGCCGATCTGCAGGGTGTCGCGTCGCATGGCTGCATGCTGCTGCCGATGTACGTGGAGCGCCTGCGTACCGGCAGCGTGAAGGCCCGACCGGTGTCCAGAATCGTTGAAGACCGTGCTTCGCTGCTGGTTCTGGATGCCGACCATGCGCTAGGTCAGGTCTCTTCCGTTCTCGCAACGGATCTGGCGATTCAGCGTGCACGTCAGACAGGGGTGGCCGTTGTCGCGGTGCGGCACGCGTTCCACTTCGGAGCGGCAGCGTACTGGAGTGCGCGCATCGCTGAAGCTGGCCTCATTGGCGCTGCGATGTCCAACACGCGTCCGCTGATGCCGGCGCCCGGCGGCGCCGAGCGTGTGGTCGGCAACAACCCACTGTCATTCGCCTTCCCAGCGCAGGCTGGCCGGCCCATCGTTATCGATATGGCGACGAGCAACTCGGCCATGGGGAAGATTCGCAACGCAGAGCGCGAGGGTGGGGCCATCCCGCAAGGTTGGGCGACCGACAAGGACGGACGACCGACAACCTCTCCGGCTGAGGCCATCGCGGGCATGTTGTTGCCGGCCGCTGGGCCGAAGGGTTTTGGTCTGGCCGTGATGGTTGACCTTCTGTGCGGGGGCCTATCCGGCGGCGCCATGGCTGCGGAAGTGCAGCCGCTTTATGGTGCGGCCGATCGTACCTACGACTGCGCGCATTGGTTTCTGGCCATCGATGCGGGGTCGAGCATGCCCGTGCGCGCTGAGGCCTTCGCCGAACGCATCCGCAGCTCGGTGCGTGCGCCTGACGTGGCCGCCGTCTACGCACCGGGCGACCTTGAGCGGGAGCGCCGGGCGCACAACCAGCATGCGCTGACCCTCACTTCCGAGCTCGTGGCTCAGTTTGACGGCCTGTCGCGCTCCGCAGGCGTGGCGCTCCTTGGCGCGACGCCGCTCCTTTGACCCACACCACAAGAGAGAATCATCATGAGCACGAAGAAGCAACATTCCCCCTCGTCCTTGGCGACGCCCAACGGACACTTTTCGGCCGCCATCAGCGTCAAGCCCGCGGGGCGCCTGGTCTTCATCTCGGGCATGACCGCTCGAACGGCGGACGGGACGATCGCCGGCATCGGCGACATCGAAACGCAGACCCGCCAGGTCTGTGAAAACCTGAAGGCGGCGGTGGAGGACGCGGGTGGCACGCTGCGCGACATCTGCCGTGTCGATGTCTATGTCCGCAACATCGAGTACTTCGACATCATCCACAAGGTGCGCCGCGAGTTCTTCGAGGCACCTGCGCCAGCGTCGACCATGGTCGAGGTCAGCAAGATGGTCAAGCCAGAGTACCTGATCGAGATCAGCGCAATCGCTGTCATCGAGGACTGAGACCATGGCACTTCGACTCGGAACTGTTTCGCTGCGCGGAGCTGAACGCGCGGCCTGCCTGGACGACGAGGGACGCGTTCGCCTTCTGCCCCTGGAGCTGGGCGATGTGCTGGACATCGTCTCGCGTGGGTCGGAGTTTGTGCAAGAGCTGAAGGTTCATGCCGCGAACTCTATCGACGTCGTCGCCCTGGAGGATGTGAAGGTGCTGTCGCCGCTCAGAAGGTTCCGCCGTGACGTGCTCTGCACCGGCTGGAATTACTGGGATCATTTCTACGAGAGTGAGGGCAAGCGCGAAGGCCAGGATGTACCCAAACCTACCGCGCCCACCTTCTTCTCGAAGGCGCCAGCGACCGCGATCGCGCCCTGTGATCCCATCGCCTTCGATGGCGAGCTGTCAGCCAAATGGGACTACGAGGCCGAGGTCGTCGTCGTCATCGGCAGGCGGGGTCGCAGCATTCCAATGGCGAAAGCGATGGAGCACGTTTGGGGCTACTGCCTTGCAAACGACGTCTCGCAGCGCGACCTGCAACGCCGCCATGGCGGGCAGTGGCTCAAGGGAAAGAGCATCGATGCGACCATGCCGTTGGGTCCTTGGATTGTTCACCGCGACGACGTCGCTCTCGATGCGCTCGCCCTGGAGTGCGAACTCAACGGGAAAATCATGCAGAGCGCCACCGTCAATGACATGGCGTTTCCGATCCCTGAACTTATTGCCGAGCTCTCCTCCGGTATGACGATCGAGGCGGGAGACGTACTCCTGACCGGCACCCCGAGCGGGATCGGCAATGCGCGCGTGCCCCCGGTTTACCTGGCCGCCGGCGACCGCGTGATCGTCCGCGCTACGGGGTTGGGCGAGTTGGACAACACGGTGACGGCAACCGATCTCACGTCTTACCGAGAAGGAGACTTCTGATGTCTTCCGCACGCGTGCATTCACTCGCAGGTTATGGATTTGAGGTGCCCGACGTTGAGGTGGCGCGCAGCTTCTATACGGCTTTTGGTTTGCTACCCAAGGTGTACGAGGGCGCGCTCGCGCTCGGATGCGCTGAAGTGGCTGCGCCCAGCGTGCTGGTGCTCCAGGGTCCGCCGGGCTCGATCAAACGCCTGCACCACCTGTCTTTCTTCGTGGAAGCGGCTGACATGCCGCTCTTCGAAGAACGGCTCGAGGCGCTGGGTACACCGGCTGCAACGCCGCCGTTTCCTAGTCTCCGCGCTGGCCTCTGGTTCCAGGATCCGTGGGGAACATGGTTCAACCTCACCCCGCGCACGTCTGCCGATGAAGTTGTCATCGAGCCGTTCGTTGTTGATCACACGCGGGTGGACCGCCATCTTTGGACCGAGCTGCCGAAGCAAGTTCAACCCAAGAAGCTGGGACATCTTCTACTCTTCACCCAAGACTTCGCGAAGGCGGAGGCCTACCTGAGCGAAGCATTGGGTCTGCGCACAACGGATCGTGCTGTGGGCAAGGTTTCGTTCATGGCGGGGGGCGAAGGCGTCCGGGATCACCACTGTTTCGGACTTATCAACAGCACGCATCGTGGATTCCAACACGCGAGCTTTTACGTCGACTCATTCGACCAGATCGGCTTTGGCGGCTGGCAGATGAGAGATGCCGGGTACGCCGACCAGTTTGGGCTCGGGCGCCATGCCTTGGCTTCGAACTTGTTCCTCTACATCCGAGATCCCTGGGGCAGCTGGGTCGAGTACTACAGCGACATGGACAAGATCAGCGAAGCCTGGGTCGCGCGGGACTGGAACCAACTCCCCTATGTCTGGGGGCCGAAATGGTCGCCAGAGTTCTGGGGCAACGAAATGAACGCGAACTTAGAGCCGCGCTGATAACGTCCCGGATCATTCATGAATCGCATTGCTCTCGATGTTCATGCGCATCTGGTGCCCTTTGCCGCCGATCGCTTGGCTGGTCTTCCCGGTGTTGGGTGGCAATCCGAGCCGCCCAAGCTGATCGTCGACGGGCATGCTATCGGTATTGCGAATCTGTACTTCCCTGAGCGCCTGCTGCGCTGGATGGTGGATCAGCGCGTGGACAGGGCGCTGGTTTCCGTGCCCCCGCCGCTCTATCGGCAGCAACTCGGCGAAGGCGCGGCCGAAGTCTGGGCCCAGGCCTTAAACGATGGGCTGCTCGAACTGACTGCAGCGCACTCCGAGCACCTTTCTGCGCTGCTTCATCTGCCCATGGAACATCCTGAGGTAGCGCTGAGGTTGCTCGTACGCTATGAGGGACGCCAGTTCGAGGGCGTTGCACTCGCCGCTGGGGGCGACCCGCGCATTCTCTTTTCGGACCCAGCCTACGATCCACTCTGGAGGATGCTCGATGACAAGGGCGCATTCGTCTTCCTGCATCCGGGCGCGTGTGCCGACGGCCGGCTCGCGTCCTTCTACCTGGAGAACCTCATTGGCAATCCCCTGGAAACCGGGGTGGCTGCCGCACATCTGGTGATGGCAGGCGTGCCCGCTAAGTTTCCGAGAGTGCGATTCTGTCTCGCCCATGCAGGCGGCGTCTTCACATCGCTCGTTGGGCGCATGGAACGCGGATTCGAAACGCGCCGCCCAGGCGTGAACCACGATGTGGAGAGGCCGTTGCAGGCGGCAAGGCGTTTCTATGCGGACTGCATTGCGCACCATCCCGGCGTGCTCAGCCTAGCGAAAGACGTATTCGGCCCTACCCACATCCTATTTGGCTCAGACTGGCCCTTCCCGATGGGCCTGCCCGACGGAATGCCTGCAGAGCAGGTAAGAACAAATCAGTCCACCGCTTCCAAAGGACGAACATGAGTAACGTCAATCGGTATCGCAACGATGCCAAGGCCATCGCTGCGCTGGTCCATCCCGATCAAGTACATCGTGATGTGTACGTGGATCAGGAAATCTTCGATTTGGAAATGGAGCGCCTGTGGCGGCGAGCCTGGATCTACGTAGGGCATGAGAGCCAGGTGCCTGAGCCGGGGGATTACCTGACCGCCGACCTCGGCAACCAACCAGTCCTTCTCGTGCGGCAGCCGGATCGTAGCGTCCGCGTACTGCTTAACCGCTGTGCTCACAAGGGCGCCAAACTCGTCACAGCTCCGACGGGCAACACCGGTCGCCAGTTCCGTTGCCCCTACCATGCCTGGATCTACCGCACCGACGGAAGCTTGGCTGGTGTTCCTCTTCGCAGTGGCTACGAAGGCACGGATTTCGCACAGGCGCCGGCCAGCGGCGGCATGTGCCGCGTTCAAAACGTGGCCTCGCGGCGAGGCTTCGTTTTTGCCCGGCTGTCGGACACCGGACCCGGTATCGAGGATTACTTCGGCGACTCTTTGAGCTCCATTGACAACATGGCAGATCGTTCGGCAGAGGGCGAGCTTGAGGTGGTAGGTGGCTGCTTGCGATACACGCACAATTGCAACTGGAAGATGTTCATCGAGAATCTCAACGACACGATGCATCCGATGGTGGCTCACGAGTCCTCGGCGGGCACCGCAAAGGCCCTCTGGAAGGATGAGCCTGCGGAGAAGGCCAAGCCGATGGCCATCGAGGTCATGGTCCCCTTCACAGAAAACTATCAATTCTCGGATGCGATGGGTGTGCGCGTGTTCGCCGGTGGCCACAGCTACACGGGTACGGAATCGATCTCGCTGCATTCCAGCTATTCGCAGGTGCCGACGTACGAGGGGCAGCTCGTTGCTGCCTATGGCGAAGAGAGGACGCGAGCGATTCTCGGGAACGTGCGCCACAACACGGTCTACTACCCGAGCCTGACCGTCAAGGGCGCGATCCAGGCGATACGCGTGATCCGGCCGATAGCGGTGGACAAGACTGTCATCGAGTCGTGGACCTTGCGTCTCAAGGGCGCGCCGGATGCGCTCCTGCAACGCACCATGATGTACAGCCGATTGATTAATTCACCGATGTCGGTGGTCGGTCATGACGACCTGCATTGCTACCGTTCAATTCAAGAGGGATTGGCGGCGGAGGGAAATCCTTGGATCAGTCTTCATCGCAACTACGTCAGTGACGAAGAAAAAGTCCGGGACCTGACGGTCAACGGAACGAGTGAGATCTCCGTGCGCAATCAATTTCGTGCATGGGCTTCGATGATGGGAGAAGCCGAATGAGCGAATCTGTTAAAAAAATCAATCAAGCGGACCTTATCGCTTTCGTCGTCGGTGAGGCGCGGCTGCTCGACGAGCGGCGCTATCAAGACTGGTATGAACTGTTCGCCGACGATGGCGTGTACTGGATTCCGCTGCAACACGACCAGGTCGATGCGGTCAGTCACAACTCGCTCATGCATGAGGACAAGCTGTTGCTGAGGCTTCGTGTCGAGCGGCTCGGTCATGCGCGCGCGTTTTCCCAGCAGCCCGTGAGCCGTGGCCTCCATGTTCTGCAGCAGCCCACGGTGGAGCGCTTGGACCCCGAGAACAACGACTACCTGATTCGCACCTCTTACACCTATCTCGAAGCACGTGGCGAGGAGCAGATCATGTTGGGGGCCGTCTCCTGGCATACCCTATTGGTCGACGCACAAGGCCGACTGCGAATCCGAACAAAGCGGGTCAATCTGCTCAACTGCGATGCTGCTCTGCCGTCCGTGCAGCTTTTCCCATGAATACCGCCAACCTCTTTTCGGGCCGCCGCGCACTCGTGACTGGCGGCAGCGCTGGCATCGGTCAGGCCGTGTGCGAGGCGCTTCTGGGTCAGGGCGCGCAGGTCGTTTCGTTGTCGCGCAACAAGGGCTCGCTGTCTCACGCCGCCTTCACGCAGCACGAGATCGATCTCAGTGACATACCTGCGGCGCGAATGATGTCGGTAGATCTCGCGCGAGAGTCGCCGTTCGACATCCTGATCAACAATGCGGGCGTCGTTCGAAACACGATGTTGGAAGATGTGGCGGATGACGAGTTCGAACTCCTTGTGGATCTTCATCTGCGCGCGGCCGTCGCAATGGCGCAAGCTGTGACTCCAGGCATGCGTGCGCGCGGCTTCGGTCGGATTGTGAACCTCTCGTCGCGTGCATTGGTCGGCGTGGCGGGACGCACCGTCTACGCGGCGACCAAAGCGGCGCTGGTGGCGATGACACGCACGTGGGCGCTGGAGTTGGGGCCGAATGGGATCACCGTCAATGCCGTGGCGCCGGGTCCGACCGTTACGCCGATGCTCATGGCCGACATTCCGGCTCAAAGCCAGAAAGCCCGCGACCTCGCGGCCGCATTGCCCATGCGTCGCTTGGGAGAGCCCGAGGATGTCGCGCGCGCGGTTCTTTTCTTCGCCGACCCGCGCAACAGCTGGGTGACAGGCCAGAACCTTTTCGTGTGCGGCGGCGCCAGCGTCGGCACTGCTATTCCAATCTGAACCGCATATGTCGATCCCCAGCTCCGTCTATCAAGCCTTTCGTCAAACCGCGGATCGCACTCCTCAGGCCCCGTTCGTTCACATTCCGGCCACATCTGCTGCTAGCTATGCCAGCGGCCCGCTGGATCTGACATATGGCGAGGCCGTGCGTTTGACCGAGGCGCTAATCCCCTCTTATCGCGAGAGCGGCCTGCAAACAGGCCATCGTGTGGCTCTGTTGCTGGACAATCGAGCGGACTTCTTCGTGCATTGGCTGGCGCTCAATGCGGTGGGCGTCTCGATCGTGCCACTCAACGCGGAAGGCAGTGCTGCGGACTTGGCTCATGTCGTGCGCGACAGCGGTGTGGTCATGGCCGTGGCTTTGCCTGAGCGGCGCGCCCTGCTTGAGGCCTCGGCTCCAACTCTTCCAGCGCACCTGATCGATAGCGATCCGCCGCATTGCCTGCAGGCGGCACCAAATGGCGGGCGCGATGAGTGCTCGCTCGTTTATACGTCCGGGAGTACAGGTGCGCCCAAGGGGTGCATGTTGTCGAACCGCTATTTCCTGGCCTTCGGCACGTGGTACATCAACGTCGGCGGGCTGTGCCACGTCCGCATCGGGCAGGAGCGGCTGATCACGCCGTTGCCGCTCACGCACATGAATGCCCTGGCCTGCTCGACCATGGCCATGGTCCTGGCGGGCGGCTGCATCGTACAGCTGGATCGTTTTCACCCTCGATCATGGTGGCAAGTCGTGGCCGAGAGTCGCGCGACGATCGTCCACTACCTGGGTGTCATGCCCGCCATGCTCCTGCAAATTCCGCAGGGAGAGCACGAGCGACGTCACGCACTGCGTTTTGGATTTGGTGCGGGCGTGCATCCATCCCACCACAAGGCCTTCGAGGAGCGTTTCGGCTTTCCGCTGCTCGAATCTTGGTCGATGACTGAGGTGGGGGCGGGTGCAGCCATGGTAGCAAGCGAGGAGCCGCGCCATGTGGGGACTCGGTGTTTCGGCCGGCCATTGAATGCAATGGAATATCGGCTGGTAACCCCCGACGGCGGTGCGATCCAAAAAGGGGAGACGGGCGAGTTGCAAGTGCGCGCCGCAGGCGCGGATGCGCGCGCGGGTTTCTTCAGCGGCTACGCGGGCCAGCCCGCGCTGACGGAAGAGGCCTGGTCGGGCGGATGGTTCCGCACTGGCGACATGGTGCGCGAAGGCGATGACGGATCGTTGCACTTCGTGGATCGCAGCAAGAGCATTGTTCGTCGCAGCGGCGAAAACATTGCGTCACTGGAAGTGGAGGGCGTGTTGAACCAGATCGCCGGCGTGCGAGCCGTTGGGGTGGGGCCAGTCGATGACGAGTTGCGAGGTGAAGAGGTGATGGCTTGCGTTGAGCTGGCAGAGGGGATTGCGCCGACCTTCGACACCGCCCGGCAGATATTCGACTCTGCGGGTAAGAAGTTGACCTACTTCAAGGTTCCGGGTTACATCGCCTTTGTTGCAGCGTTGCCACTGACAACGTCGCAAAAATTACAACGCGGGGAGCTTAAAACGATGGCGCGCTTGCTGGTGGAAAGCGGCGATGCTTTTGACCTGAGGTATTTGAAGAAGCGACATCTGGGGGCCAGCATTGACGGAGATCAGCTCCGTTGATCTTTTCATCCGAAAAATCGTGAGCTGGCAGGTATACGACGGCGAGCGGGCACTGCGGGCGAGCGAGTTGTTGCCGATATCTGCACGCGCCAGGCGATCACACCGCAGCAGCTGACCCTGCAATCGGACAACGGAGGACCATGAAGGGCGAGACTATGCTCGCCACCTTGCAGCGTCTGGGCGTGGCGGCGTCTCGCAGTCGACCGACACCGAGCGTGAAGAGCTCAAGGCGTTGACGCCGCGACGCGAGATGGCGCAGGCCCTGGCGCTGCGAGCGCGCATCGTTCTTGCCTGCGCCGACGGGCAGGACAACAAGGTGGTCGCGGCGCGCCGGCGCGTCACGCCGCGGATGGTGAGCAAGTGGAGAGCGCGGTTCGTCGGGTTCTGTCGCGGTAGCGACGCACGGCAATCTGCGGCGAATGAAAAACGATGCCCCGGCGATGATCGACGCTCTGCACAAGGTGATCAAGCGGCTGCACTATCCCTTGGATGTGATGCTCACCTGCGTGCGCTGGTATGCAGCCTACCCGCTAAGTCTGCGGCACATCGAAGAGATGATGGCAGAGCGCGGCGTGTGCGTCGATCACGCCACGGTCCATCGTTGGGCAATGAAGATCTTGCCAGTGCTGGCCGCAGTGTTCCGACGACGCAAACGCCCGGTGGGCGCGAGTTGGCGGATGGACGAGACCTACATCAAGGTCGGCGGCAAGTGGAAATACCTGTACCGGGCGGTCGACCGCGATGGCGACACCATCGACTTTCTGTTGCGTGCCAAGCGAGACCACACAGCTGCGCGGCGATTTCTGGAGCGAGCCATTGGTCTGCACGGTGTGCCCGAGAAAATCACCATCGACAAGAGCGGCGCCAACACAGCTGCGATACAGAGCGTCAAGGACGATTCGGGTGCGGACATCGAGCTGCGGCAGAGAAAATACCTCACCAACGTTGTGGAGCAGGACCATCGGGCCATCAAGCACATCGTGCGGCCAATGCTGGGGTTCAAGTCGTTCCACTGCGCGCGCATTCTCATTGCCGGCATTGAGACCGCCCACATGATCAGAAAGGGGCAGCACAACTGCCCCGAAGGCCAAGCCTCGTCCGCAGCGTCGCAGCTTTACTCGCTCGCATTTTGAGCGGCGAGAGACCGGCTGACCTTACTGAGCGCCGCGGCGTTATCGCGACAGAACCCCAATATGCGCCTTCATCCCGAAGTACCACTGGTTGCCCTTCTTGACTTGGTGCATCTCTGGGTCGCGTTCGCCTTCGGCGTTCTTGGTCGAACTCGGCGCTGCGATCAATGTGGCGTCCACGGCCGTGCCCGTGCGCAGCATCAGGCCCTTTGCCTGCAGGATCTCGTTGACCACGCGCACATGTCGGCCGCCAGGTCATGGGCCTCCAGCAGATGGCTGAACCGCGGAATGGTGGATTCGTCGAGCAGGCGGCTTGCGCCGTCGCCCAGACCGCCAAACTCTCGGTAAAGGGGCAACATCGCGCAGCGCCTCTTCCCTAGCCGGGTTGCTCAGCCCGAACCATTTCTGCAGATAGTGAATGTGCAACATCGTTTCGATGGCAAAGGGCGGGCGACCGGACTTAGCCCGCGGACTGTGCGGATCGACGATTTGAACCAACGCGCTCCACGGAACCACCCGATCCATTTCATCGAGGAACTCACGCTCGCGCGTCTTCTTCGTTGACAAATTCAGGCCCAGGCCAAGTTGATTCGGCGCAGTCACGCGTTTGGCAATCATGGGCCTAGATCATGCAAGGCTTGGACCGGTTCTGCAGACCATCCCTGCTGGTGGTCTCCGCGGTACCCTTGCGACGGAGGTAACGCACAGGCGCCCGCGGTGCATCTGTATCGCCTTCGGCACCAGATATGCGACCACGCAAGTGCTGGAAAATTCCGGGGATCTCTCGACAAGGTCCCTCCTCGACCTCGAGCGGTGAAATTCAACAGCCTGTATGGACATCATCAGTACGAGATATTGCCGGTCCCCGCCTTGGCGTTGGCCGCGAGCCGTAGCGCTTGCGTGATAACGCTGGATGCCACGGTGGCGAAGTAGCGTGCGCCCCATGCGGTGAACTTTTCTTCATCCTGCGGTGTAAGGGCAATGATGCCGGCGCAGCGGCCCGCCCCCGAGATGGCGCGCAACGCGTGCTCAATGGCCGCTTCAACCGCCGAGGCTTTCCAATCATTCCCGTATCCCATTGCGTGAGAGAGATCGTTGGGACCTACGAACACCGCATCCACCCCCTCGACGACCGCGATCTCCGCTGCGTTATCAACCGCCTGTGGCGTTTCGACCATGACGATCAGCGCGATGCCTTTGTTACTACGCTGTGTGTGTGCTGACCCGGGGAAGGCTCCATAACCGGCCGCCCGCGAGCTGAACGCGCTGCCGCGACGGCCCATCATCGGATAGCGAACCTGCCGAACCAGCGCACGCGCCTCCTCAGCGGACTCGACCATCGGAATCTGTACCCCGCTCGCACCCATGTCAAGAATGCGCGAAATGTCTTGCCGCAAGCAGCGTACAACTGGCGGAATACCGCTCGCACGAGCAGCACGTAGCATGTGCTCCGTGGTCTCGAGACCGGCGCTGCCGTGTTCATTGTCGATCACCACAAAATCAAACCCGGCATAGGCGCACATTTCAACAATCGCGGGGCTGGGCAGGGAGTTGAAAATAGCGTGGAGCCTGCTGCCGTTTCGCAGCTTTTCCTGGAGTCGATCATCAAGAGGGTGGTGGCTATGCATGGTGGTCTCAATTGAAGTTGGCGGGTGGAACGGTCTGCGCGGCGGTAGCCTGTTGACCTCTTCCTCCGGCGCTACGCTTGCCAGGGGATGTCTGGCCTAACGGCGGAAACTATGCGGGGCCCTTACAGCTTTCGGGAGTTGCAGAAATATCCACACGGTCATCAGTCTTGTTAGGGGCCGGGCAAAGACTCGCACTGCGGATGGCAGAAGCAGTTGCAGTCGGTCCTACCCGGCTGGTTTTCGGTTGTTAAACAACGCCCTCGGTCAACATAAACCCGCCCTGATAGAGATTGATCCGATCATTCAGGTCAATGGTGGGCTGTGCTTGCTCCACTTCCTGTCGAAAGCATTCCGAGCTGTCTTGGGGACGGTACCCGATAAGCGAAGCAGCTTGATTGTTCCACCAGGAGACGGCGTTGTCGCTGACCCCATAGAGCACGGTATGTCCGAC
This sequence comes from Variovorax nitratireducens, assembly GCF_051216545.1. NCBI lineage: Bacteria > Pseudomonadati > Pseudomonadota > Betaproteobacteria > Burkholderiales > Comamonadaceae > Variovorax > Variovorax nitratireducens. The sequence continues at coordinate 136,241 of NZ_JBPJZO010000013.1, read as the reverse complement.
CACCGGTGCCGTAAGCGCGGACATGATCAAGCGCTCGAGATCGTCATGGCTAAGCCACATGGCTAAAGTTCGGCGCGTCGACGGACGAGCCGAAGGGGCCCCGATGCGAATGCAGACGGTTTCGATGCCATAGCGGTCAAAGTAGAGTCGCGACAGGTTCTCGCCGAACGCCTTCGAGAGGCCATACAGTCCATCAGGGCGAACTGGCATTGCCGGGTCGATGCGTTGATCCTGTCGATAAAACCCTGTGACATGGCTCGTGCTCGCGAACACCAGACGACGGACGCCATGCTTGCGCGCAGCTTCATAGAGATTGTAGGTACCCACGATGTTGCTCTGCAGAATGGACTCCCATTCCCGCTCGATCGGTACACCGCCGAGATGGACCACAGCATCCACGCCATCCATGATTCGGTCGACCTCCTCCTCGTTTTGAAGGCTTGCCGGCCGCAGCTCTTCATGCGGCGCGTTGGCTCCCAGGTCCACGATATCGGACAGACGAAGCGTTTCGCAATAGTGGGAGAGCCGGCCCCGCAGTTCCCTTCCCAATGAACCTGCGGCTCCGGTTAGTAAAAGCCGCCCGAAGCGGATGCCGGTCGGGAACAGTTTGGGATTGGTCATTGCGTGGTCCATCCGATACCGATGAAGTTTCAAGTCAGGAATCAGTCAAGGCTGATGTTCAGATTGCGTATCATCTGGCCGAACTTGGCACTCTCGCTCTTGACTAGTGCGTCCATTTCTGTAGAAGTGCTACCGACCATCGTGAGCCCAAGGGGGGAAAATTTATCTGCCATTTCCTTGGACTTGATGATCTCCGACACATCTTTCTGAAGTTTTTCCAGGATGTCTGGCGGGGTTCGGGATGGAGCAGCAAGACCAAACCAGATGTCGTTCTTGGCCTTGGGGTAGCCCAATTCGGTAATGCTTGGAACGTCTGGCAGCAGACTGATGCGCTTGTCCGACAGCACGGCCAACACCTTCAGTTTTCCCGCATCGATCGTGTTCAGATTGATCGCATCGACAAGCATATGCACACGCCCCTCGTTTAAATCGGTGATGGAGAGATTGGTTCCCTGATAGGGCACATGCTGCATCTTGGTGTCGGTCGCCGTCAGGAACTGTTCCGTCAGGAGGTGCAGGATGCCGCCCACGCCTGCGGAGACATAGGAAAGTTCATTTGGATGTTTTTTAAGGTAGGCGATGTACTCCGGCATGGTGTTGATTTTCAGTGCCGGCGAGATCATCACTACGGCTGGGCTGGTGGCGACGAGAGTCAAGGACGTGAGGTCCTTGGCGCTGTCGTAGCGCATTTTTTTGTACAGGTTCGGGACCGTTGCGAGAGTGCTGGAACTCGCCATTAAAAGTGTGTAGCCATCAGGATTGGATCGGGCCACGTACTCCGCCCCCAACGTGCTCGCAGCCCCGGGTTTGTTCTCAACGACCACGGGTGAACGGTACTTCTTGGCAAGCTCGCTGGCGATGAAGCGCGGCATCGCGTCGACGATCGTGCCCGCTGGAAACGGCACCACGATCTTGATCGGCTTATTGGGAAAGTCGTCGGCAGCGGCGATGGAAGGTACTGCGACTGCGGCAAAGGCAGCCGTCAGTAATGTGCGGCGGAAATTGTTCATGTGGTCTCCTTCAGGGTTAAAGATTCAAGTCCGTGCGCCATTGCGCAATGCCCGCGACTTCAAGGCGGATTCGATAAATTGATCGAGGTGATGTGACATAAAGCGTGCGCATGTCCGAATCTCCAAACGCCAGGTTGTTAGCCCGCTCCGGGAAGCGGATTCGCGCCAAACGTTGACCGGAAGGGGCGAAAACTTGGATCCCTCCAGCGCCGCAGCAGTAAACGTTCCCCTTCGTGTCCACCTTCATCCCGTCCGGAACACCGTCTTCATGCCCAGGCACATCCGCGAAAAGTGCGCCCGCTTCCACGGTTCCATCCGGCTTGACATGGTGAACATGCATGCGCGCCCGTGGCGAGTCATTCACATACAGCATCTTTTCGTCGGCACTGAAGCAGAGCCCATTCGGCTGCTCCAGATCTACGGCGAGGCGGATCAGGTGGCCATCCGTTCCGAGCCGATAACAACTTCGGTGGTCGAGTTCTGGCGCCCTCGGAATCCCGTGCGGCGCACGGCGACCGAAGACTGGATCCGAGAAATAGATAGCGCCATCGCGCGCAACGATGATGTCGCTGGGGCTGTTGAGTTCACGCCATTCGTAGTGGCTCGCGAGGACCGCTATCGAACTATCGTGTTCTGTGCGGACGACGCGACTGGTCGCATGTTCACAACTCAGCAACCGTCCATGGTTGTCCCAAGTGTTTCCGTTCGCCATGTTGGAAACGTCGCGGAAGACAGTGACGCCATGTTGCGCGTCCCAGCGATGGATGCGGCCGACGTCGATATCGCTGAAAAGCAGATAGTGATCCCGTGCGTGCCATAGCGCCCCTTCCGTGAAGGTGAAGCCATCGACCAGCAACTCCCAGAACGCGTTTTGACGGATCACTGCCGATGCATCCAGGGCAAAGTGTTCAACTGTCATTGTGAGCCGTTTTGATTTGCTTGGACGCGCTTTTGCGCGACACCCCGATGCGGGCAGGAGTCGCGTTTAATGGATTTCCGGCTCTGGTGTCGGTGCGGTACCACCCAGAAAGTCGAAATCACAGCCCTTGTTGGCCTGCTCCATGTGCTGCATCACCAGGACGCCGTATCCCCTCGCGAATTTGGGCGGGTGCGGCTTCCAATCGGTACGTCGCTTTTCCATTTCCGCCGGACTCAGCAGGACGTTGAGTTGCTTGTTTTCGACATCGAGCGTGATTTGGTCACCCGTGCGAATCAGCGCCAAGGGGCCACCGATCCAACTCTCGGGCGCAACGTGCAGGACGCATGTACCCGAACTGGTGCCCGACATGCGCGCGTCGGAGATGCGCACCATGTCGCTCACACCACGAATCAGCAACTTCTTCGGAATCGGCATCATTCCCCACTCAGGCATGCCTGGGCCTCCTTGGGGGCCGGCATTGCGCAGGACCATGACTGTGCTCTCGTCGACGTCGAGATCGTCCCGATCAACGTGATCCATCATTTCGTCGTAGCTGTCGAACACCAGTGCACGGCCGGTGTGCTTGTGGTATTGCGGCTGCATTGCACCGGTTTTAAGGACTGCGCCATCAGGCGCCAGATTGCCCTTGAGCACGACAAGACCGCCGCTTTTCTTAACAGGATTGCTTCTGCGCCGAATGACGTCGTCATTCCAGATCTCGGCATCGGCGATGTTCTCACCCAGTGTCTTGCCGTTGCAGTTGAGCGCGTCGAGATGCAGTAGATCTTTAAGCTCATTGAGGAGCGCTGGCAAACCACCCGCGTAGTAAAAGTCCTCCATGAGATATTCGTTGCCGACAGGGCGAATGTTCGCGAGCACCGGCGTACGGGCGCTGAAATCATTGAAGCGCTCGAGCGGAAAATCGATGCCTGCCCGGCCGGCCATTGCGACCAGGTGGACCAGCGCATTGGTAGATCCTCCGTTGGCCATGAGCGTGACAGCAGCATTTTCGAAGGCTTGCGGGGTCAAGATGTCGCGGACCTTCAAATCCTCCCAAACCATGTCTACGATGCGGCGTCCGCAAGCCGCAGCCATCCGCTCGTGAGCGGCGTCGGGCGCGGGAATCGAACTCGAACCAGGCAGAGACAACCCCAAGGCCTCGCTTAGTCCAGTCATGGTGGAGGCGGTGCCCATCGTCATGCAGAAACCAGCGGATCGGGCAATACTGGACTCGACTTCCTGATGCTCCGATTCGGTGATGCGACCAGCTCGTCGTTCGTCCCAGTACTTCCAGGCATCGGATCCAGACCCCAGCGTTTTCCCGCGCCATCTCGCCGTCAACATCGGCCCTGCAGGAAGGTAAATCGTGGGCAGATTCATACTCGTCGCACCCATGATCAATGCGGGGGTTGTTTTGTCGCAGCCACCCAGCAACACCACGCCGTCCACAGGATACGAACGCAGCAACTCCTCCGTGTCCATCGCAAGAAGGTTGCGATACATCATGGTCGTTGGCTTCTGAATGGTCTCGGCCAGCGTGATTGCGGGCATCTCCATGGGAAATCCGCCTGCTTGCCATACCCCACGCTTCACCTGTTCAGCGCGATCCCGCAGGTGGGTATGGCAAGGGTTGACCTCAGACCATGTATTGATGATTGCGATGACCGGTTTGCCGACGAAATCCTCGCGCTCAAAACCCATCTGGATGGTTCTAGACCGGTGCCCAAAGGCGCGCAAGTCTGATGCGCCGTACCAGCGGTAGCTGCGCAATGATTCTGGTGTCTTCTTCTTTTGAGCCATGGATCTTCTCCGGGATAACTATGTGAAGCTGCAGCACTAGCTGATGCGCGGGCAGCGAAAGGCGAACCTATTCGAGGGGAATGTTGTTGGCTTGGACAAGCCGCTGAGCCTTGGACATCTCCTCGCGGATGAAACCACCAAAGGCTTCCGGCGTCGTGGCCTTGGAGCTAAATCCCAAGTCGACCAGACGCGACAGGACCGCCGGATCTCCCAACACTGCAGCTACTTCCGAGTTCACCCACGTGATGATGGGCTCCGGCGTCCCTGCTGGAGCAAGCATGCCGATCCAGGTCAACGATTCGAAGTTTGGCAGGCCCGATTGGGCCAACGTCGGGAGATCGGTTCTCAAGTTTCCTCGACCTGAGCTTGTGAGGGCCAGCGCCTTCACTTGACCGCCAGCAACGAACGGCATTGCCGTTGCATAGTTGTCGAATAGGACGTCAATCTCGCCCGAAACCAGCGCGGTCAGGGCTGGTCCGCTACCCTTGTAGAGCACATGGAGCGCCTTCGCGTTAATGCGGTTCAGAAACATCAACGTCGAGAGATTAATGGACGTTCCAACACCGCTGCTTCCATACGTCAATGCTTCCGGTTTGGACTTCAACCGTGCAACCAATTCTGGAATGCTCTGAATTCCCGATTTCTTGCTGACCATCAGCACCAGGGGCGTGGTAGCCATCAACGAGATGGGCGCGAGATCTTTCGCGACGTCGAAACGCATGCTTTTTGAAAGGGCAGGCGCGTTGGACAATGCCGTAGCTCCAACTAGCAAGGTGTGGCCGTCTCCTTTGGAGCGCGCCACGTACTCCGCACCGATATTGCCGCCCGCGCCCGGCTTGTTGTCGACGATGACCGGAGCACCCCATCGCTTACCTAGACCTTCGGCTATTAGACGGGCCACGATGTCGGTAGTTCCGCCTGGCGCGTAAGGCACCACAATCGAGACGCGGCTACTTCCTGGATATCCCTCCGGCTTTCTCGCCGGTTCGCCACCATGGGCTGACAGCCCGGCAACCGTCAGCATGCAGGCGAGCGTCACGCGTGCGGTGCCATACGCCAGCCGAAAACCTTTCGGAAAACTTGGAAAATGCATGTTTGTCTCTTTATCGATCAGATGATTCAAGCTCTGTGATCAAAGCGTGGTGGCTATCGGGCTGGTGAGTTGGTGGGCTACACCGCACGGCCTTCGTTCTCTGCGAGGCCGCACTCGAAAGTAACAACCCTGGGGCGTACCCTTGTCTTCTTTTGCGCCACTGCAATCGAGATCGGTAACCGACCACTTTTCGAATCCGCTAGGCCGTGGCAGCAGGATTTGCATTGGTGAACCCGTCTGTAAAGGCATCGATGTGGGCGAGCGGCCCACCGAGTTGCTGACACTAAGTAGACTCAGATCGTTCTCTGCGGCGCATGCGGCCGCGCCAAGTAGTTTTCCTGAGTTCGGGATGCCCTGAGGATCCAGCGCTTGCTTGATGGACCTCATCAGCTTCAGTGTGACATCGGATTTGTAGCGCCGCAGGTCATCGACCTTCGCCGCGCCGATGCCATGCTCAGCCGACATGGAACCGCGCAACCGGTCAACCTCGTCATAGACTGTGCGGTGCACTTGCTTATCGAGGGCAAGAAGGGCCGAGTCCTCCAGCTCCTGAATCGGCTCGACGTTGTAATGAAGATTGCCGTCGCCTAGGTGACCTAGCACGACAGTCCAGCAACCTGGATGAATCGATTCGATCAACTTCTCCATGCGCTCGACGAAGTTGGCGACTTGCCCGATTGGCAATGAGATGTCGTGCTTGATGTTCTTCGGTCGCGACAGGCCAATCCGCTCACGAATTCTCCAGAATTGCAATGACTGCGCCTCCGATTGTGCAATCGCGGCGTTTTCAATGACCCCTTGCTCGAACGCATCGGCCATCAACGATTCGAATCGCCCGATGGCATGGGCTTCGCTTTCTTGGTCTGACGACTCCATCAACACGTACCATGCGAACGTGTTTGCGAACACCTTAGGCCCGTTCCCCAACTTGCGACCGACCAGCTGTATGCAATAGTCGGACATCAATTCGAACGCTGTCAGGTCGGTGCCAAGCGCCTGTTGGGCGAGTGTGAGCAATCGAAGCGTCTGCTCCAGGCTGGACTGCGCAACCCATGTCGTCCCGCGCGCCTTAGGTGGGGAGTACAGTTTCAGAGTGGCGGCAGTGGTGATGCCGATGGTGCCTTCAGCGCCTATGTACAGGTCTCTCAAGTCGTAGCCTGAGTTGTCCTTGCGAAGGCTACGCAAGCCGTCGAACACCTCGCCGGTGGGTGTAACCACCTCCAAGCCGAGGCACAGTTCGCGCATATTTCCGTAGCGCAAGACACCGGTCCCACCTGCGTTGGCTGAAAGATTCCCGCCGATCGTGCAAGTGCCTTGCGAGCCGAGCGCAAGCGGGAAGAAGCGGTTGGTATCGCGGGCAATATCCTGCAATGTTTGCAGCACCATGCCAGCCTCCACTGTGACCGTGCTGTCGGCCAGATTCAGCGCACGCAGTCGGCTCATCCTCGTCACTGATAGAACAATCGCCTGACCGCAACAATCCGGCGTTGCGCCGCCAGCCAAGCCGGTATTTCCGCCCTGTGCCACCACCGGCACTCCGTTTGCACTGCACCAGCGCAGCAACCTGCTCACCTCTGCCGTCTCTGTTGGCAAAACTACGCAGCGTGCTGGTCCAGTGAATCGCCCTGTGTAGTCACGAGTGAAAGGAAACACTTCTTCGGGCGATGTGAGTATGCGACCCACGTCGCTGGGCATGGTGTATTCGGACATCTAGTTCAACCTTGATTGCCTGTCATTCGTCCTGAGCAATCACCGCGAGTGGCATTGTTGACGACCGGTATCGGTCCGTGCGCATTCGATGCGCAAGCGGGTTGAAGGCATCTCGTCTCCTGTCGTTTCTGGTGTTGGATCGCACTTGCGTGCTTGACGAAACTGCTATGCGAGCAACTTAGGTGGATTCTTGTCGCCGCCTGTCCATTTATCAAATACTATATTTGGATAGCATTAATACAGGATATGTATGGCAACCCATCTCGATCTGCGCGTACTTGCATCGTTTCTCGTCGTCGCCGAGGAACTGAGCTTCACACGGGCCGCGAAGCGGTTGCACATGACGCAGCCCCCTTTGAGTTTGCAAATCAAACAGCTGGAAGGCCAGCTTGGGGTCAGCCTGTTCGAGCGCACAAACCGAAGCGTTCGACTAACGGCTGCGGGTGAGACACTCCGGGCAGAGGCGGAGAAGCTCTTCGCATTGGAGGATCGCGCGCGGCAACTTGTGGCGCGTGTCGGGCGCGGCGAAGACGGCGGGCACATCAGCATCGGCTTCAACACCGTCGCTTCACTTCATTTGGTGCCGACGTTGCTGCGGCGCTTCAGCGCGCGCGTGCCAAGCATCTTGTTTTCACTCAAGGAAATCAGTTCCGACGCTCAGGTGTCAGCCTTGTTGCGCAATGAGCTCGATGTCGGGCTGGTACGGCCACCAGTGGTGGATTCGCGACTCGAAGCACGATGCCTGCTGAAGGAGCCTCAAATCCTCGCAGTGCCATCGAACCACCCGCTAGCGGTGCGCTCGAAAGTGCATGTGAGAGACCTTCGTGGCGAAGTTCTCGTGACGTTCGAACGGCGCGCAGGTCGCTACGCGCATGACTTGATGATGCGATGGCTGTCCGAACACGATGTTGTACCGTCACAGCTGCACGACGTCATGTTCCACAACGCGATGATGGCAGCGGTAAGTGGCGGCTTAGGCGTTGCTTTGGTTCCCGCTTCTGCCGGTTTCCGAGAGGTCACCGGGGTGGTTTTTCGCAGGTTCTCTGGCTCTCCGTCACCGAAGATCGAGCTCTGGATCGCCTTTCGTAAGCAAGCGGTCAACCCCATGACGCCGCTGTTCTTGGAGGAAGCAATGGCGTACGTTGCCTCGTATCGTCACCGACTCCCACGTTGAGAAACGTCTTATCAAGTCGTAAATTGATTTGATGCCGAGAGTGCGTGTTGTCCTGCTGCGCTTGCAGGCTCGTCGCACCCAGGATTCCGGGTTTATGAGGGTTCTTTTCGCCCCCTCAGGTTGCTTGCGGGCGCACCTGTCCCACAATCGCAATCAGCTTCCTTCTGAACATCCAAATATTCGACAGTGCAAACAGCGTGATCGCATGCGCCGTGTTTTTGGCCAGGCCCTTGAAACTCACCTTCGTGAGGTCTAACTGCCGCTTGATCACGGCCGTTGCGGACATAGATGCCTAAGGGCCGCTCAAGAAGTGCGACGGCAAAGGGTGGATCGATCAGTCAAGGACTGTGGGACTTGGGACCGTCTTTCAGTTGGAAAAACTAACGGAGTGAGACACGATTCGATCCGTTCGTCAAAAAAAAAATGGGGCGGCACGCGCGGACGCCGATCCTTGAGGGAAACACAATGGGATTCAGCGCCAGGTCTCCACGCGGTGGCTTTTGACGGGCCCGGCTTCGAAGCGGCGAAATCAGCCGAAGAGCTTCTCAGGCGTTGTCGAACAGGTCGCGGACGATGATGCCGCTCGCCAAGAATCCGCCATCGACAGCGAGGGTGTGGCCGGTCAGGTAGCTAGCGCCGGCGGAGGCAAGAAACGACACAGCGTGAGCGATCTCCTCCATGGAGCCGTATCGTCCCATCGGGATCATGCTCTTGTAAACGTCGGCCGTGCTGCCGCCATGGTTCTCGCCGGTCAGTGACGTCTGCACCGGCCCGGGCGCGATCGCGTTGACCGTGATGCCGTCTTGCGCGACCTCTACCGAGAACTGGCGTGTCATGGCGTTGAGCGCTGCTTTGGACGTGCCATAGGCGAGGCGGCCCGTTCCTGCCAGATCGGCGCTCACAGAAGAGATGTTCACGATGCGTCCCCAGTGATGCTCGCGCATGGCTGCGATGCAAAGTTGGGAAAGGCGCATAGCTGCCGTTACGTTGATGTCCAGGCTCTTGCGCCAGTTGTCGATATTGAAGGTGGCAGCATCTTCTACCGATGCATAGCCGGCGCAGTTGATCAAGATTTGCGGGCCGCCCACGTTGGCGATCAGATCGGAGAACACGCGCTCGATAGCGGAGATGTCGGACAAGTCGACTGCGTAAGGATGGACCGTTCCCCCTGATGTGCGGACCGACTCAGCCACAGCGCGTGCGCTCTCTGCGTTGCGATCGAGCAAGCACACCGTCGCCTGCTCCTCAAGCGCAAATTTCTCTACGATGCAACGCCCGATGCCGCTGGCACCCCCGGTCACGATGCAAACACGATTTTGGTGATTCATGGCGAATCCTTGTTGAAATTGCGATTGATCCCCTCAGGCGGCCGGCGAGGCCGCGGCCCTATAGCCAGCTCTTGATGCTGGCCATCATGGACTTTCGCGAAATGCCATACCTGTCCTGAAGCACTGGCAGAGACCCGGCGTGCAGGAATGCATCCGGCAAGGCTATTTGGTGGAACGGGCACGACACACCTGCGCGCATCAATGTGCCTGCAACCGCTTCACCCAAGCCGCCAATGGCCGTGTGGTTCTCTGCGACCACGACCAGGCGGCCGCCCTTGCTGGCTTCCGCGATGATCGTCGCTTCGTCCAGCGGCTTGACCGTTGGCACATGCACCACGCTGACGTCGATGCCATCCTTCTCAAGTTCCTTGGCCGAATCCAACGCCCGCATTGTCATGAATCCGGTCGCGATGATGACGACGTCGCGGCCGCCTCGCAGGACTTTGGCCTTCCCGAGCTCAAACTTGTAGTCGTACTCGTCAAGAACCAATGGGACGTTGCCGCGCAGCACCCGCATGTAAACGGGGCCGGGATAGGCTGCGATGGCAGGCACGATTTGTTCGATGTCCAGCGCGTCGCAGGGATCTATCACGACCAGATTCGGCATCGCACGAAAGATGGCGAGGTCGTCTGTCGCCTGGTGGCTCGGGCCGTAGCCTGTGGTCAAGCCAGGCAGGCCGCCGATCAGTTTGACGTTGGCGTTCTGCTCCGCGACAGCTTGCGACATGAAGTCATAGCAGCGTCGCGATGCGAAAGTCGCGTAGGTCGAAGCGAAAGGAACAAAGCCCTCCTTCGCCAATCCGCCGGCTGCCGTTGCCATCAACTGCTCGGCCATCCCGACTTGGTAGAAGCGGTCAGGGAAGGCCTGCGCGAAGATGTGCATGTCGGTGTACTTGGCCAGGTCCGCGCTCATGCCGACGATGCGGGGATCCGATTCGGCCAGGGCAACCAGTGCCTTGCCGAAAGGGGTGGCGCGGACGCGATGCCCTTCCTCGACGTTTGAGGCGATTTGCGCCATGGGCTTCGGCGGTTGGACTGCTGCTTGTTCCATCACGGTGCTGTTGTTCATGCTGCTTCTTTCTTCATTGCGCCAAGGCGCTCGTACGCTGTTACCCATTCCGGCCTTTCCAGGCGGATGAAATGGTTCTTCTCACGCTTTTCCAGGAAGTCCACTCCCTTGCCCATCTTTGTGTCGCAGATGATGATTCGGGGCATGGCGTCTTTCAGGTTACGCGCTGTTTCGAACGCATCGACGAGCGCCTCCAGGTCATTCCCGTCGACGCGTTGAACGTGGAAGCCGAAAGCGCGGAACTTGTCCGTCAGTGGTTCCGTCTTGAAGATCTGGGTGCTCGGGCCGTCGGCCTGAACCCCGTTGAAGTCGACGATGCCGATGATGTTGTCCAGCGCAAAGTGCGACGCGGCGGCCGCTGCTTCCCAGGTCGGGCCTTCGGCCATCTCGCCATCGCCCATGAACGTGTAGACAAATGCCTTGTTGTTCTTGCGCTTCAGCCCAAGACCCATGCCCACGGCCATCGGCAAACCGAGGCCGATGGAGCCCCCGGACATTTCTGCGCCCGGGGTATAGCCCGACATGCCCGACATCGGTAGACGGCTGTCGTCGCATCCGTACGTGGCGAGTTCGTCCTCACCGATGTAACCGGCCTCGGCCAAGATGGCGTAGTGTGCGATGCCATAGTGTCCGACCGACAGGAGGAAGCGATCACGATCCTCCCATTTCGGCTCGTGCGGCCGAGTCTGCATCGAGTCGAGGTAGGTGACCGCCAACAGATCAGCCACACCTAGCGCTTGGGCGATGTAGCCCTGACCGTGGATCTCTGCCATTCGCAACGCGTTGAGCCGAACCTTGCGCGCTCGCGCTGCAAGGATGCGCAAACGCTCTGTCTTAGGGAGTTTCATGAAGTACTTTCTTTTTTTAGGGTTGTGATGCGGCGAGGAAGCCGATAGAAATCCAGGGCACTGCTGCGACGACGATCACGCCGATGAACAGCGCCACCATGTAACCGACGATCGGACGGATGCCTTCGTCGGGATGGATCTTGCTGATCGCGCAGGCGGCGTAATAGCCGACGCCGAACGGTGGCGCGAAGAGGCCGAGGCCCATGGAAAGCACGACCACCATCGCGTAGTGCACTTCGTGGATGCCCACCGCCTTGGCGATGGGAAATAGCAAGGGGCCGAAAAGCACCACAGCCGGAATCCCCTCAAGCACGCTTCCCAACACGATGAAGGCAACGATGGACACGGCCATGAACACGGGCGCGCCACCGGGCAAGCTGGACATGTTTTGCGCTAGCGACGCTGAGAATCCGGACTGCGTCAACGCCCATGCCATCGCGGTGGCCGCGCCGATGATGAGTAGGATGGCACCGGTCAGGGAGGCGGTGTCCAGCAGCATCGGGAACAGTCGAGACAGCTTGAACTGGCGGTACACGAGAATGCCCATCAGGCAGGCGTAAACGATGCCGATCGTCGAGACTTCCGTGGCCGTCGCCACACCCTCGACCACCGCGGCCCGGATGATGAAAGGCAACGCCATCGCGGGCAGGGCGACCAGGAAGGCGTTCCAGATCTCGCGCTTGGTGGCGCGTTGGACGTCGTCGAGGTTCTCGCCGCGATAGCGCCACCAAACCAGCACGCACAATGCCAGCCCGAGAACCACGCCCGGCAGCAATCCGCCTGTAAACAGCGCCGCGATGGAGACGCCCGTCACGGAGCCGATGGTGATCAACACCAGGCTGGGCGGGATTGTTTCTGTCTGCGCGCCCGTGGCCGACAGCAGCGCCACGAGGTCGCCCGGTTTGGCACCTCGCTTCTTCATTTCAGGGAACAACACTGGGGCGATGGCTGCCATGTCTGCAGCCTTCGATCCTGAAATGCCCGATACAAGATACATCGCAGCGATCAGCACGTAGTTCAGGCCGCCGCGAACGTGGCCGAGCAGGCTGGCCAGAAAGCCGATCATTGCCTTGGCCATGCCCGTCATTTCAATCAGAAGACCCAGGAACACAAACATTGGAACGGCCAAGAGGATCAGATGTCCCATGCCTTCGTCCATCCGACCGACCACGATGACGGTCGGTGTCGCCGTGGTAAGACCGAGGTACGAGAAGGTGGCAAGCCCGAACGCGAACGCGATGGGAACGCCGGTCAAGACCATCACGGCAACCAATCCCACAAAAAAGACCAGTAAGTTGGCGCTGCCCAGCTTTGCGAAGACGGGCTGCAGCAACCAGAACGCCGCGACAATGACCGCCACGGTAGCGACCGCCCGGACGAGGTGACGCATGCTGGTCACCTGAGCCAGTTTAAGGAATGCGACCACGGTCATAAGCGCAAAACCGGTCGGCAATGCAGCCGCGCGCCAGGCATTCGAAACTTCCAGCGCGGGTGTGGTCATCATCACTTCGTCCGAGGCGAACTCGTATGAAGGGTGAAGCACCAGCAGCAGGAACGTGATTGGCACCACGATGGCAACTACGTCGACAAAGGCTCGCGCATCCGGCTTGAGTTTGCCCACAAGCGCCGTCATGCGCATGTGCTCGCCTCGCTGGAAGGCGGCGACGGAGCCGAGCATGGCCAGCCAAAGGAACACCATCGACGCAAGCTCGTCCGACCACACCAGTGGGCTGTGGAAAACGTACCGACTGGCCACGCCGACGGAAAGTACGACGATGTCAATCACCACGAGCAGGGCGCATGGGATTTCGATGAGAGGACGCATCATGGCATCCAAGCTGCCCGCAAAGCGAGAGAGCCCTGTGGGGTGACTTATAGGAGGGGAAACGGCTGCTTTCATCGCAACATCCTTGACGTCTATGCGGATGGAGCCCGGCGCGGCGGGCTCCATGGGCCTTAGAGCGAAGCTCCAGCGCTCTTTTCCAACAGGGCCCACAACGGGTCGCCGAGTCGGGTCTGCCACTCCTTGTAAAAACCAGCCGACTTGAGCTTCGCCTGGAACGGCTTGCTGTCCACGCTGTTGATGGCCACACCGCTGTCGGCCACGTGCTTCTCGAGCGACACGTTTTGCGAAATGACGTCTTCGCGTTGCAGCAGGCAGAAGCGATTCACTTGCTTTTCAATGACCTGGCGCACGTCTGCCGGCAGCTTGTTCCAGGTCTTGCCGCTTGCCAGGAACCAAAATCCGTCCCACATGTGGTTGGTCTTCGACAGGAACTTCTGGACTTCGTAAAGCTTGGCTGAGTCGATGGTCACAAGCGGATTTTCCTGCGCGTCGGCAATCTTGGTCTGCAGTGATGAATAGACCTCGGCAAAGTTGATCGACAGTGGCGCCGCATCGAAGCTCTTGAACATCGACGTCCACAAGGGTGCAGGTGGGACGCGGATCTTGAGATTTTTCAAGTCGGCCGGTTGATTGATCGCGCGCGTGGACGTCGTGATCTGCCGGAATCCATTGTTGAAAATCTTCTCGAACGGATGCAGGCCGGCTTTGCTGATCTCTGAGCGCACGAACGCGCCAAGCTCGCCGTCCATTGCGCTGAATACTTTCTGGTAGTCAGAGAACGCGAACCCGATGCCGCTTATTGCCGCTTTGGGCACCATGGATGAAAGGATCAGGGGCGAAAGCGTGAAGAAATCCAGGCCACCCGCACGCAACTGGGCGAGCATGTCGGTGTCGCCGCCAAGCTGGCTGTTGAAGTAGACCTGAAGATCCACCTTGCCATTGGTCTCGGCGCGGATGGCTTCCGCGGCTTCCTTCATGCGGACCGTAAGGGGATGGGCCGCAGGTGCGTTGTTGGCGTACTTCAAAGTGAAGTCCGCAGCGTGCGCTGGACGCGACTGAACCCAGCCAGACAATCCGAGCGCTGTGCTCGTAGCGACGCCAAACATCTTGCGGCGGGAAAGCTGATACATGACATGTCTCCTTGTGAAAATGGTGAAAGGCAAAGGGTCAGTTGCCGCTGCCATCGGCACGGTCGGCAAAGGCTGGCAGTTCGAAGGCGGTCACGGGCGGCGGCTCACCCACGAAGCGCTCCAGCTGAACGAGGCACGATTGCGCAGCGCAGCCTTGCGATAGTCCGGAGGCCGGAACGTCGTTGGTCAAGACGTTGGGATTGCCATGCTTGTCGAGACCAGTGTCTTGATCGGGGTCGTACCAGGAGCCAGTGGAGATGCGGCATACGCCTGCCATCACGTTGTCCGAAACGATGGCGCTGGCCAGGCATGCGCCACGGTCGTTGAAAACGCGTACCAGTTCACCGTGTTGGATACCTCTCGCGCCTGCGTCCTCGGCGTTCAGGTAAACGGGTTCGCGGCCTTGCACCTTTGAAGCCATGCTGTGCGGGCTCGCATCCAGCTGGCTGTGCAGCTTGTTGCGGGGCTGATCCGTCAACAGATGCAACGGGTACTTTTCCGTCAGATCGGATCCCAACCATTCGCTCGGGGCAAGCCAGGCCGCGTGGCCGATGCAATCGCTTAATCGGAACGATTCGATGTCGCGGCACGTGATCTCGATCAAGCCAGAGCGCGTCCTGAGGGGGTGGGTCAGCGGGTCTTCGCGAAAGGCGCTGAACATGACGTGGCTGAACCCGGATGCTTCCAGATCGATCAGTCCTAGTTCCTTGAAGGCTTCGAAGTCCGGAAGCGCGATGCCGATGCGGTGATACTTTGGCGTCAGGTCTTCGTACATGAACCTCAGCCAGTCTTCGGCTGAGCGCCCTTCGGTAAACACGTCGGCGCACCCCAGCTTGTTGGCGATCTCGGCGAAGATGTCGTAGTCGCTGAGCGCTTCGCCTAGGGCCTCAGTCGTTTTCGACATCCAGACCAGCACACCCTCTTGCGATGCGTAGCCGATGTCGTCCCGTTCCAGGGAGGTCGTCGCGGGCAGCACGATGTCGGAAAACTTCGCGGCAGCCGTCCAATACTGTTCGTGAAACACGATCGTTTCGGGCCGTTGCCATGCCTTCACCAGCCGATTCAGATCCTGATGATGATGAAAAGGGTTGCCACCGGCCCAATACACCATCCGGATGTCAGGGTAGGTGTAGGTCTTCCCGTCGTAGGTGAAGGCTTCGTTGGGGTTGGAAAGTAGATCCGCAATCCGTGCGACCGGGATGAATTGCTTTACTGGATTGAAGCCTTGCGACAGGGTAGGGCCGCCAATCTTGCGATGCGGTGTTCCCATTGTGTTGGCAGGTCCGTAGCCGGCACCGAATCCGCCCCCTGGCAGCCCGACCTGCCCCAACATGGCGGCTAGGGTTACCACGCCCCAAAAGGGCTGCTCGCCCCGTTCGGCACGCTGCAGAGACCAGGCCACATTGAGCATGGTCCGGCCCTTGGCCATGTCGCGGGCCAGTTGATGCGTCACCTCAGCTGGAACGCCCGTGATGGTTGCCGCCCATTGCGGCGTCTTGGCGATGCCGTCCGTGGCACCCACCAGGTACGCCTCGAAATTGGCGTACCCCACGCAGTACCGACTTAAGAAATCGACGTCGTGCAGTTTCTCGTGGCGCAGCACCCAGCACAACGCCATCATCATCGCGACGTCGGTGTTGGGTCGCAGCTGGATCCATTCGATCGGCCCGCCCGTCACGATGTTGTCATTGACGGGTCCTACGTTCACGATTCGCACGCCGGCTCGGTGCAAAGACGCGAGCCCATCGCGCACCCTGTGGCGGCCGACACCACCGGGAGATGACTGGGCATTCTTGTGCGGCACGCCACCAAAGGTCACAAGCAATTCGGTGTGTTCGGCCAGCACATCCCACGTGTGATGGATGCTGATGAGCTCGTCCATACCAGCCACCACGTGCGGCATGATCACGTGGGCTGCCCCAAGGCTGTACGAGTCCTGGTGGCGAACATAACCGCCTGCTGCGTTCAGGAAGCGGTGGATCTGGCTCTGGGCGTGGTGAAAGCGCCCGGCGCTGGCCCAGCCGTAGGATCCGCCGAAGATGGCCGAATTGCCGTGGGTCGTGCGCACGCGGTCAATCTCGGCGGCCACCAAACCCAGGGCTTCGTCCCATTCGACTTCGACAAACGGTTCCCGTCCCCTGAGTTCGGGGTTTGCGCCGGGGCCGTTCTCAAGCCAGCTTTTGCGTACCGCCGGTTTGCGGACGCGGAGTCGAGAGAGTTCGGGCGCCAGTTGGTGCAGTCCGATGGCCGATGGATCTGGATCGTGCCGGTATGCGGTGATAGACGAATCTCCGGCGACCGTCTTCTCGACCTCGTACAAGCCCCAATGGGAGAGGGTGTACCGCGCCATCGTCAGACCTCAACGAGGACTAGCTCGAAGCAGATCAGCACGGCGTTTTCTCCGCGGGCGAGCTCCCCAAAATGGACATCGCCCCTGGGATCGATCAGTGCGATGCGCAACCGAGCGCACGGCCCCTCGGCATCGGACTCCACGCGTCCAGAGATCACAAGGATCTCGGTGGCGATGTCAGATACCCGTCTGCCGTCGTTGAACGTTGCACCCACCACACTGCCTACGCTGCCGGCGATGCGCGCCCGACGGATTCCGTACCGCTCGCAAGCGTGTTCGATACTGGTCAGCAGATCCTCGTTCGGACGGACTTTTGCGACGACGCAGCGCGACGCGTTGTGGGGCGGAGGCAGCCTCTCTTGCACTGCGCGGGGGCGAAACAAGCTGAAGTTCGTCTCGGCATCGAACTCGACAGACATTGCGGCATTTCCGAGACCCCAGGCCGTTACTGGCGTGTCTTCGCACACTCGCACGCAGTCGTTATGCAGATGGCCGCCCTTGACCTTGCCTTCGTCGTCCGTCCACAGAGCGTGGCAATGCACGAATGGCTGGCCATCCTTCTCGCCGAAAGTCGCCACCGCCAGCAGGACGCGGACCGGTGCATCGATGCGGTGGGTTGCGCTGTAGAACGCCACGTGCTCGTCGTTGTCCGTCTCGGTGGGCCGAACGTATTGCAGGGCGTGCACATCGAAGTCCGCCATGCGAAGCGTCCCACTGCGCATGCCTGCGTGATGCATCCCCTGGCTGATCCCTGCAAGCAGTGCTACCCCTGCGGCAACGTTGAAGCGGACGCTGCGCAGGGGCCCCTCTATGGATTCCAGTCGCTGGGTCTCGGGAATTCCTGGTTGTACGAGGGTCGTGAACATGGTCGTCAGTTGAAGGTCAACGAGGGTTTTGAACTAGATTTTGGCCAGATAGGTTCCACTAAAGTCCATATTATGGATACTGCTAAAATGCAGACAATCCATAATATGGACTTGCCATTTGATCTAGATGGATGCCGTGAGTGAGACTTTATTCGCAGATTGCCAGCCAAGCGCTTGGGGTTTTCCATGGGTTTTCCGACTCAAACGAGTTGAAGAGATCGATGAGTACTAGCTCATACAATTTTAGAGTCCACAAGATGGACTTATAGTTATCGCATTTTGGGGCGTACAAATATTATTTATGGACTTGGTCGGTGTGCGACTCAATGCGACCGGCTGCTGCGGCCGCGCGCGAATTGCAGGGGGTCTGACGAGCTCGTTTGGCCGGCGCGTTCTCGATCGCATGAAAGCGGTCCGACGAAACGTCATCGCCAAAATTGATCGCGTGGGCAGCCCTTGCGATTAGCAGGCTGCGCTTCGGACGTCGGCGGGCGGCGTGAGCGACTCAAGTCCCCGCTGACGCGGGTTCGGCTGCTTGGCTGCTTGCGTTGGCGTGGCGATAAGTCGTGTGCGCGGGCGCGCCGACTGGCGTTGGCCTGCACTGGGTCGGCGCAGGAGTTGGCGAATGTGCAGCCTTCGGCTGGGTGCTGCCTCGACTGGGGTTTTGCGAATGGGTGATGTCAGTCCAGTGGGGCGGTGGCGCAACTTTGACCGCCATCGACTGGAAGGCAGACGCCAGTGATGAACTTGGCTTGGTCTGACGCCAGAAACACGGACGCGTTGGCGATGTCCCATGGATCACCCATGTGTCCCAGTGGCACCATCCGATTGCGCGCCGCCAGCATTTCTTTAACGGATGCGTACTGGGAAGCGATTTGCTGGTAAATGAGGGGCGTGTCGATTGCGCCAGGAATGATGCAGTTGGCTCGAATGCCTTGTCTCGCGTACTGCATGGCGATCGCGACCGTTGCTTGGTTGACGGCTGCTTTGGATGCCGAGTACGCGAAGTACGGGTAACCAGTCCATCGCAAGGCTGCCAACGAAGAGATGTTGACGATGGCGCCGCTGCCTTGTTTGAGCATGTGCGGCACGGCTGCCTTGACCGTGCGAAACACCGAACCCAGGTTCAGATCCAGCGACAACTGGAAGGTGCTTTCATCCAATTCCACAGGCCCACCCATGTGGGTCACGCCGACGTTGTTATGAAGGATGTCCAAGGTCCCCGAGAACGCCAGTGCAGAGTGCGTGGCGGCTTCGACCGATTCCGAGTTCCTCACGTCGCTATGAACGGCGATGGCCCGGTGGCCTTCGCTTTCGATGACCGCCGCGGTGGCCTTTGCCGCCGCAAAGTCGATGTCTGCGCACGCCACGCAAGCCCCCGCGCGCGCATAGCCAACCGCTGCGGCCTTTCCGTTGCTCCAGCCGTCGCCCTTGAATCCAGCGCCAAATACAAGGGCTGTTTTGCCCTCAAGGGTTCGCATCATGTTGGAAATCCACAAAAAATGACAAAGATCTTGAAAGTCCATATAATGGACTGTGAAATGAAATTCTTGATGTTGACCATACTGAGGCCGGGTGCGATTGCTGCAAGTATTAACCCTAGATCTCCTTTGAAAATAGGTCGTAGTTCCAAATGAAAGCGAGAGAATTGGCAAGGCATAAAAATCCACTATATGGATCTAAGAACCAACGGAGAAGCGATGGAAAGTAGCGAAAGACGGGTCCGAACTGCTGCAGGCGGCGCTGCCCCCGATGGGGCCCAGGCTATCGACCGGGCCATCGTCGTTTTGTTGCAGGTGTCGAAGCTGCACGCGGTAGGCGCTTCACTCAGTCAACTCGTGACCGAGAGCGGGCTCAAGCAGCCGACGGTCCACAGATTGCTGCTTGCGTTGATCCGCGGTGGATTGGTCGAGCAGGACGTCGCAACCAAGCGCTACCACCTGGGCTATGAGAGCTATGTACTGGGAGAGCTCGCGAAGGATCGGTTCGGCATCCATCAACTCGCGCAGAGCAGCGTCGCGCGCCTTGCCCAAGTGTCTCAAGACACAGCGTTCTTGACCGTTCGCCGAGGACACTACACCGTCTGCATGCACCGTGAAGAGGGCGACTATCCCATTCGCGCCCACGTGCTGTCGGTTGGCGACCGGCACCCCTTGGGTGTGGGTGCAGGGAGCATCGCCATCCTGGCTGCATTGCCAGATGAAGAGGTTGATTCGATCCTTGCCGACAACGCCCCTATCTACAAAGAAAAGTATCCGGCCGTGTCTGCGGACAGCCTGAAGACGCTCGTGGTCGAGACTCGGGCGAGGGGATTCGCAGCACACCGAGGCCTGGTGCACCCTGGGTCTTGGGGCATCGGCGTCGTTGTTCATGACCAGTTCGGTCAACCCAATGCGGCGCTCTCCATCGGCGCGATCGACACCCGGTTGCCCGAAGCGCGCCAGGAGTTTCTGGTTCCGCTCATGCGTGAGGAGGCGGAGAAACTGCGCAGGAAATTGATGGCGAGAACGAAGCCCACTGTCGCCGACGAGAAAAAGGCGCCGACTCGTGCCGCACAGGCAAGAAGGCCATATCGTTGACGACCTCTTGCGGCCTGTCCCGACAGCGCAGCGCAGCGTACGCCAGCCAAGTCCAAGCTTTTCACTGATTCGCACGAGCCATCGGGCGCAATTCGGTCATGTTTCAGCCCACCGGAGACACCTATGAAACTGGAAACCATCACCATCCACGGCGGCTACAGCCCCGACCCGACGACGAAGTCCGTCGCCGTGCCCATTTACCAGACGGCCGCGTACGCGTTCGACGACACGCAACATGGTGCAGATCTGTTTGACCTGAAGGTCACGGGCAACATCTACACGCGCATCATGAATCCGACCAACGACGTCCTCGAGAAGCGGGTCGCTGCATTGGAAGGGGGCGTTGGCGCGCTGGCCGTGGCATCCGGCATGGCGGCGATCACGTACGCGATTCAGACGGTCGCTGAAGCCGGTGACAACATCGTCTCGGTTGCGAAGCTTTATGGGGGCACGTACAACTTGTTCGCGCACACCCTTCCGCGTTTCGGCATCACGACGCGTTTTGCAGGCCACGACGATGTGGCGGGCATCGAGGCGTTGATCGATGCGAGGACAAAGGCAGTGTTCTGTGAATCCATCGGCAACCCCGCGGGCAACATCGTTGACATCCGAGCCCTGGCCGACGTGGCGCACAAGCACGGGGTCCCGCTCATCGTCGACAACACCGTGGCCACGCCGATGCTGTGCAGACCGTTCGAACACGGCGCAGACATCGTAGTGCACTCCCTCACGAAGTACATGGGCGGTCATGGCACCAGCATTGGTGGCATCGTCGTGGACTCGGGTGCCTTTCCCTGGCGCGAGAACGCAGCCCGGTTTTCCATGTTGAACACGCCCGACCCGTCATACCACGGCGTCACCTACACGGAAGCATTCGGAGCAGCCGCGTTCATTGGAAGGTGCCGTGTCGTGCCGTTGCGCAATACTGGGGCCGCGCTGTCGCCGTTCAATGCGTTCTTGATCTTGCAGGGTCTGGAAACGCTTGCGCTACGGATGGAGCGTCACACTGAAAATGCTTTGAAGGTCGCTACGTTCTTGCGTGAGCATCCCGCGGTGTCATGGGTAAAGTACGCTGGGCTGACTGACCACCCTGAGCATGAATTGGCCAAACGCTACATGGGAGGCCGGCCGGCCTCCATCTTGTCGTTCGGGGTAAAGGGAGGGCACGAAGCCGGCGCACGTTTCATCGATGCTCTCAAATTGTTCGTCCGCCTGGTGAACATCGGCGACGCCAAGTCCCTGGCCTGTCATCCAGCTTCAACAACTCACCGCCAACTCGACGAGAAAGAGCTTGAAGAGGCCGGGGTCCCGCGGGACATGGTTCGACTGTCTGTGGGGATTGAGCACTGCGACGACCTTTTGGACGATCTCGCACAGGCGTTGGCTGCGGCTGCCGGCTAGAAACATCGGCACGCTGCCCTCGACGAGCACGCAGTTTTACGGTCGTCATCGCGGAGACTGGCGCAGTCGGCACAGTGAACCGAAACACACGGGAGGATCGATGGTGGGCCTTTGACGCTATGGGCGTGTAAGGCCGACCCCTATCCGCAGAGCGAAAGCCGCTCGACCTTCTGATCGGCGCGCTTGTGCGCGACGTGCTGGCCGGCCCCAACCTCCACGCCGACGAACGCCGGTGGCGGTGCTCTCGCTCGGGCGTGGTCGGACCAAGACCGGAAGGCTCAGGGTCCATGTGCGTGATGATCGCGCATCGGCGAGCACCGACGCGCGAGCGGAGTGGTTGTACATGAATACGATCGACATGGGGCAGGGTAGCGACACGGCGATGTCCCAGATCGCAGCGCAAACCCTAGAAATTCCTCTGTCGCAGGTGAAGGTAGTGCGCGCGGATACAGCGGTCAAGCCCTCCGTCATGGGAACGCTCGGTTCGCGTTCCACGTTCCACATGGCCATGCGATGCAACTCGCCGCGCAAGATGCTCGCAACAAGATTGACGCGATGGCGGTTGAGTTAGGCACTGCCAGTGCGCGAGACACCCATCCGTGATCTGTTCCGCCGCAAGTTCGGCATGAGTGCGGGCAATGTCATTGGTGTGGGGACCTACACCTCGTCCTATACGCCTGTCGATCCCGAAACCGGCACATCGAGCAGCATCACACCCAACTGGATGGTCGGTGCAACAGGCGTCGAGATCGATACCGAGATCGGACACCTCGAGGTCTTGCGCCTGGTCAGCGTGGCCGACGCTGGCAAGGCGATCAACCCCGGCATCGTTGCGACCCAGCTTTCGGGGTCGGCGATCATGTCGCTCGGTGGCGCGCTGCTCGAGCACATGCAGTACGTCCACGGCGAACTCGCGAGCGGGTCGCTGGCCTACTACAAGATCCCCGCGATGCATGACGTTCCACAAGTCATGGAGGGTGGCATCGTCGAATCGGCACAGTCAAGCGGCCCCTTCGGCGCCAAGGGCGTGGGCGAGTCGGCCAGCTTCAGTGTCGCGCCCGCGATAGCCAATGCCGTCGAGGATGCGGTTGGCATTCGCCTCATGTCATTGCCACATACACCCGAAGTCATTTACCGCCCACAGGTGCAAGCCGCCTTGGCACCCCTGCTCGGTCAGCGACAGGCAGCCTTGTTCGAGCTATCGGCCCTGCTGGGCCGCACGCCCTCCGAAGTCCCGAAAGATGCGAGCCAATGCCGCCTGGTTGCGGTTTTCGCCGGCGCCATCCCTGTGGGGGATGGCGCGCAATTGCTGCGCCGCCGCCCCGAAACGGCGTGACGTACTGACTGACCAGCCGCTATTCGATGCCCATTGCAATGAAGCATCGGCCAGTGGTGGGCCGAGCCTTGCGCCTCCATGGCGACGACGCGTGGACGCGATTCGCGAACGGTCTCCAGGAAAACAGCGCGCATGACCTTGGCGGTGTAGACCGCGCGATCCTGCCTATCGGCGCCATGAAGCTGGAAGACGCGCTTTGCCAGGTCGATGCCGAGAAATCTCGATTTCCATGATGAGCCTCCGGACAACTTCGGTTGATGAGCCGCGTAGTTTGCTATCGGGGTGGCGCAGGATCCATCACAGTAGAAAGATGCGGTTTGCTCCGAGAGCCTTCGGGTCTTGCTTAGCTGCAGCACATGACAGATCGCCGGACGCCGCTGGGAATAACCCCATTGGTGGTCGCGATCGCTACGAGGAAAATTGAACCTCGGTGCAAGCCACCATAGGTACTCTGGAGATGCTGATTGTGAACCAACTCATTGCGCCCGACGACGTACCTCGCTGGATACCCGGCCGGCTGACCCTCGACAGCGCGCCGGTCGGATGGGAGCAAGTCACGCTCAAGGGCTATCACTATGAATCCATTGACGTTGCCATTCCCTCGATGCGCGACTACATGATCGTACGCTACAAGTGCGACGATGCAGTCGTGAGCCGGCGCGCTGGTGGCCCTTGGCGGAGCGAGAGCGTCGGGCGGGGCGTGTTTTCCCTGCTAACCCGCGGCGAATCGTCGCAGTGGAAGTGGGACCGTCCGGTCGACGTCACCCACATCTATCTCACCCAGACGGATCTGTGTCGTGTCGCGGAGGACGTCTTCGAACGAAGCGTCCGTGACGTCGGCATGGAAGACTGCGTACGCGCCGAGGACGGTGTCCTTCTCGGCGTGATGTCCGCCTTTGAGGCCGAACTGGAAAGTGGCGGGCTCGGTGGCCATCTCTACCGGTCGGCCCTTGTGGACCAGCTTTGCGTTCACCTGTTGCGCCGCTATGCCAGGGCCGGGGTCCGGGAACTGCCGCTGGCCGGCCGCATGGCCGAGTGGCAACGGCGGCGCCTTGTCCAGTACATAGAGGACAATCTGGATTGGAACTTCAAGCTTGACGAAATGGCTCGTGAGGCCGGTGTCAGCGTCTCCGGGCTGATCCGCAAGTTCCCAGCGGAGTTTGGCTGCTCACCCCATGCCTACGTTCTGCGCCAGCGCCTGGAGCGCGCGCAGCGACTCCTCGGCCGTCCGGTGGCCATGCCACTGAAATGCATCGCCACAGACTGCGGCTTCTCCGACCAGAGCCATCTTTTGCGCCACTTCAAGCGGGCGTTCCGGCAAACCCCCGTGGAGTACCGGAGCACTGTTACCGGGAGATCCGTGTCACCGCTAGAGCCCGACAACTGCATCGACGATGCCTCTGGAAAGGCTGAGCCGGTCACGAGACCGATCAGAAGAGCGTCAGCAGGCGCAGATTGATCTGGGTGTTGACCTTGAAGCCATCGCGCACCTTGATGTCGCGGCCGTAGGTCGCCAGCAACTGGACGGTCGACGCCGCCAACCTTGGTCTCGCCACCGAAAGTGTGGAACAGGCCGCCGCGCAGGTCCAGCGCCGGACTGAGCTGGTAGCGCAGGTGGGTCTGCAACTCGTACAGCGGCTTCTGCTTCAGCGTGGTCCGCCACCCACGCCGTCGTTCACATCGACGTTCTTGCCGAACAGCGTGACGTCACCGGTCAGATCCCAGTTGAAGCCGGGTGCCAGCTCGGTGATGTAGCCGGCCTGCAGCGCGAACTTGTAGCGGTTCTCGCCCAGGCTCGGCGGTTGGTTGCGGTCGTACGTGCCGGTCGGAAGCCACAGGTACATTAACGACGTGCTGACCAGACTGCCCACGCATCTGAACAGCCGCATCGACGAACTGCTACCCCACAACTGGCAGCCCTCACGCTGATCCGCGCAACGAGCGATCTCCTTCACGGCCGTCAGGTGAGGCGACTGCGCGCCTGCGCAGTACTCGCCGCCCCTGCGATCAAAGGGCCAGCAGCGCACGTGCGACGTGCCCCGCGATGCGCGGGTTCTCCTTCAGGCGCCGTGTGCTGTAGCCGTACCAGTCTGCACCGAAGGGGACGTAGATGCGTACCGCGAACCCCTGCTTGCGCAATGAGTCGCGCAACGGCTCGCAAACACCCAGCAGCATCTGGAATTCGAATGCCGCAGGGTCGATGCCGGTCTCGCGTGCCAGTGCGATCACTTGGTCCACGAGCACGGCATCGTGCGTCGCGACTGCGACGAAGACGCCAGCCGTGAAGCAGCGTGCGACGTGAGCGAGGAAATGCGGGTTGATCGCCGCGCGATCGTCGTCCGCGCCGTCGACGAGGTGCTCTGGCGCCTCACGGTAGATGCCCTTGCAGATCCGCACACCGCTGCCGGTGGGCAACAGGCGGTCAAGGTCGCCGGGCGTGCGGCGCAGGTAGGCCTGAAGCGCGAGCTCAACGTGCGGGTGGCGTGCCTTCAGGGCCAAGAATAGGTCGATCTCGCGCTGCGTGCAGGTCGCGTCCTCCATGTCGAGGCAGACGGCGTTGCCGAGCCGACCAGCAGTCGAGAGCACCTCGTCGAGCAGCGCTTGGCAGCGTTCGACATCGAGCAGGAGACCAAAGGCGCTCGGCTTGACCGACAGCGTCGATCGCACTGCGCCGGTGTGCACAGCTTCAAGCACGTGCAGGCTGTCGTCGGTCACGCGCCGCGCCTGTGCAAACGACGAGGCAGCCTCGCCGAGCACATCGAGCGTCGCTACGAAGCCGTTGGCGTTGAGCGATCGAACGCGTGCGAGGGCTTCGGCGAGCGTGGCGCCGGCGATATAGCGGCGCGAAATCTTGCGCACCAGGGCGCGGGGAATCCAGGGGATGGCGCGGACGGCCATCGCATTGAAAGCGGACATGAGAACTCCGTGAACGAAGCATGAGGTCACGACCCGGTGGACGCAGGTGCGGTCGCACTTCCGGCGGTCGAGACCAATCTGCCTACACGACGACGACCGTCGGCAGGCTCGATGCAGCGAGCGACCGCGCAAGCGGCTGCGTCATCTGCGAGTGATCAACGGTTGGTCAGCGGAGGCCAGGCAGCGGCGTACATGGGGTTCTTGGAGTTCTCGGTACACGCGGATGCACGCTCGAGTCAACCGATTCTAGTGGCGCATCGGACGCATTATGAAAGCCGCCGTCGACGACGGACCGCTTCGGGCCGACAGCCGAAGTCTATCCTGCAGGCCGGGGCGCTATTACTTGGTCAAGGTGGGATCGCCGGTTGCTTTCTGCGATGGCGAAATGCGTCTTCACGCCGGGCTTGGTGAACCAGATCGCGGACGCGAGGATCAGGTCGCCGATGCTGCTCTTCGAGCCGAGCGCCGAGGTGTCGTCCTTGCCCTTCAGCCGGCCGAAGGGCAGCAGGAACTGCGGATCGACGATGTAGCCGCCGATGTCCATGAAGTGCACACCGCGCAGAATGCCGACGTCTGAATCGAGCCCCGGATTGCTCAGTACCTTGTTGCCCTTGCTGTAGAGCTTGTCGCGGGTGGCGTGCTGGCCATAGACCACGAGCGCGTTGGTGTCGGCCGGCAACGCGGTGTAGTCACCGGCGTCGAGGTCGACGGCGCGTGCCGGCGCGGCCGCCAGGGCAGCGGCCAGCGGCGCCAGTTGCTTGAATGCTTGTTGTCTCATGGTGGGGTGTTGTCATGGGGTCGCCGCAGCGCGCCGGCGACAGGGATCAGAAGCTCGACCGGTGCTGACGTACAGCGACTCCAGCTTGGCTGGCTTGAAGAAACGTTGATGAGAACCCTGCCCTTCCCATTGGAAAAGGCCCTGCGTGAGTGACCCTTGGACGGCGGCCTGGCAACATTTCTCAGGTGGCTCACGTGTTGAGCCAAATGCGAACCAGGATGGTTTCACCGCAAAAGGGCCAACCCTGGCGATGAGCCCCCCCCAGGCTATTTGCCCGTGTGTCGTCAAAATCGGATGTGACGAAGCGTCCCTCGGCTCGTCGCAATTGCGCGGCATGCGGCCCTCACCAAGGCAATCACCTCTTACCCGTGGCGGAAGCAGGTCGAGATCACCAGACTTGATCCGGGTGTCTCGCAGGCATTGAAGAAGCAAAGCCATCGTCGGGCCCCGTTTGATGATGAAGTCACTCGTCCACAGAGCCAAATGCGTTCACGTGACTGAAGTTCGTCGCTAATCAGGAAATGTAGAGTTCACGTCGCACCTTGACATCTTTGAAGGCAGCATCGATCACATCGTCGATGCCGCAGCCAGCACGGTCAACCGGCGGTGTAGCCGCCGTCGATCACCAATTCAGATCCGGTCATGAAGGTGGTTTCGTCGGAAGCCAGGAAAAGAACGCCGTGCGCGATGTCTTCGGGCAGACCGACGTGGCCAACGGGGTGCTTCGCATCCAAGGCACTGCGAAACTCCTTCATGTCCAGACCTGCGTCCAGACCGAGCTTTTCCACCATCGGGGTCCAGATGTAGCCGGGGTGAACCGAGTTCACACGAATCTTGTCGGCGGCGTACAGCAGTGCATCGTTCTTGGTCATGCAGCGCACCGCGCCTTTGGATGCGTGGTACGGCGGCAAGTCGCTTGCGCCGACGATGCCGTACACCGACGAGATGTTGATGATGCTGCCGCCGCCGGCAGCGCGCATGTGCGGCACCGCATGTTTTGTACATAGGAACACTGCGGTAGAGTTAATTGCAAACGTGCGGTTCCAGTCCTCGAGGGTGACCTCGTGGGTTGGGACGTTCGGGCCCGCGATGCCAGCGTTGGCCACCAACACGTCGAGCTTGCCGAAGGTCTCGACCACATCAGCGAACACCCGCGCGACGTCAGCCTCGGCGGTGACATCCACGTGCCAGTACTGGGCCGTGCCGCCCGCAGAGTTAACCGACGAAACCAACGTGGCGCCTTTCGCGTCCTGAATGTCGAGCACCGCCACCTTGGCACCTTCGCGCGCCAGCAAGGTGCTGATCGCGCCGCCAATCCCTTCCACGCCACCGGTCACAATGGCCACTTTTCCATTCACTCGTCCCATGATGATGTCTCCTTTAGATTGATTTTCGAAAGGTGGCCTCCCGCGCTGGGGCGGGCACCTCGCCTCAGTTGAAGGCGAACCCTTCGTAGCCATTGCTCCGGACAGCCTCGAGTTGC
Source organism: Variovorax nitratireducens (assembly GCF_051216545.1). NCBI lineage: Bacteria > Pseudomonadati > Pseudomonadota > Betaproteobacteria > Burkholderiales > Comamonadaceae > Variovorax > Variovorax nitratireducens. Next base: position 107,984 of record NZ_JBPJZO010000013.1, on the reverse strand, counting down.
TGCCGGTAGGCACCGATCCCGGCCATGTAGAACATGACGGCACTCTTCTTGCCGGGAATGTTGGCGCCGAAGATCCACGAGTCGACCTTCGGAAAGAGCGTCATGTTGGCGATCTCCTCGCAGGTTCGGGTCCAGCTTTCCTCGGCCTTGAGAGTCGGCTCGATGGTGGCGACCTTCGAACGTTCGGCATGGCCGATGGTCTCGACGATCCAATCCACCTGCGCCTCGATGCTCGGGGGCAGGTTGGCGAATGGGCCGTTGGGTCCGAGGATCATGAACATGTTCGGAAAGCCGTGCGTGGCCAGACCCAGGTAGCTCGTGGGTCCATCGGTCCAGCTTTCGTTGATGTGCCGCCCGCCGCGTCCGCGCAGGTCCATCGAACGGTAGTTGCCGTCCACCGCGTCGAACCCGGTGGCGAAGACGAGCACGTCGAGCTTGTGCTCGACGCCGTCGGCCGTGCGCACCCCGGCGGGAGTGATCTTCTCGATCGGGTTCTCCGCGATTGAGACCAGCGTGACATTGTCGCGGTTGTAGGTCTCGTAGTAGCCCTCGTTGCACAGCGGGCGCTTGGCGTACAAGCCGGTCGGGGTGAGCTTGCGGGCGGTCTGCGGATCCTTGACGATTTCCTTGATTTTCGAGCGGATGAACGCGGCCGCGGCCTCGTTAGCCTCTGGGTTGGTGGCGATGTCGCAGAACGTGCCGAACATGAACCGGAAGCCGTTACCCTTGTCCCAGTTCTCCTGGAAGATGCGGCGCCGTTCCTCCTCGGAAACCTTCATCGCTTCGACGCCGCTCTCCTGAAAGCCGAAGGCAACCACGGAGTTGCGAACCTGATTCCAGATCGCGTCGAAGTTCTTCTTGGTCTCGACGATCTCGGCCGGCTCGACCGGGCCGTTGCCGGAGGGGACGCAATACTGGGGCGAGCGCTGGAAGACCGTCAGATGGCCGGCCCGCTTGGCGGCGGCCACGATGAACTGCGTTCCCGTGGAACCGGTACCCACCACGCCGACGCGCTTGCCGGTGACGTCGAGGTCTTTCGGCCAGCCGTTGGTGTGCACGAGGGTGCCACTGAAGCTGTCACGCCCGGGAATGTCGGGGATGTTGGTCTTCGCGAGCAGGCCGAGCGCCGTGACCAGGTAGCGGCTCGTGAGCGCCTCGCCGGTGCTGGTGCGGATCCGCCAGACATTGCGCTGCTCGTCGAACACCGCGCTCGTCACCTCGGTGTCGAGCTGGATGTCGCGGCGGAGATCAAGGCGGTCGACGACGTGGTTCAGGTATTTCTCGATGTCGGGCTGCTCCAGGTAGCGGGCGCTCCAGTCCCACTCCTGAAGCAGGTCCTTGTCGAAGGAGTAGCGGTAGACGAAGCTCTCGGTGTCGGACTTGGCGCCGGGGTAGCGGTTGAAGTACCAGGTGCCGCCGACGCCGCCGCCCTTCTCGAACGTCCGGGTCTTCAGCCCGAACTCGTTGCGCAGCTTGTGCAGCGTGTAGATGCCGGCGAATCCGGCGCCGATGACGATGGCGTCGAAGCCTTGTTCGTTTTCCATGGCGATTGTCTCCTGTGATCTTGCCAAAATTCGGGGATTGGGGGAGCGCTCAGGCGCCCTTGAACCACGTGGCGATGCGTCGCAGCTCGTCGTCAGCCTCGGTAGCCCTGCCCGCGAGGAACGGGAAGACGTGCTGCATGCCACCGACCACCGACAAGGTGACCGAAACGCCGGCCGCCTTCGCGATGCGCGCGAGATCCTGTGCGTTGTCGAGCAAAGTTTCGACGTCGCCCGCGTTGACGTACAGGCGAGGGAATCCCCGGTAGTCGGCCTTCAGCGGATTGGCGAGCGGATCCGTGCGCGAGCCCTTCTCGCCGAGGAACATGCCGGACATGGCCTCGAGGATGGGCATGTTCACGAGGACGTCGGTGGCCGCATTCGTCTGCAGCGTCGTGCCGACATGTTCCATGTCGAGCCAAGGGGAAAAGGCGATGACGGCGCCCGGCAACGCCACTCCGTCCTGGCGCAGCTTCAGCACCGTGGCGATGGCCAGATTGCCGCCGGCCGAGTCGCCGCTGGTGACGATGTCCGATGCCTTGAAGCCACGCGCCAGCAGTTCCTTGTAGACCGCCGTGGAGTCCTCGAGCTGGGCCGGAAAGGGATGCTCCGGCGCACGCCGATAGTCGATCACCACGGCGGTCACGCCCAGATGCTTGGCCAGGTGTCCGGCGAGCTTGCGATGGCTCGCCGACGACCCCACCGCGAAGCCGCCGCCGTGGAAGTAGAGGATGACCTTCGTCGTGTCGGCCCCTTGCGGCAGGGCCCACACGGCCTCGACGCCGACAAGCACGTCCGACTTGTAAGTCACGCCTTCAGGCTCGAGCGTCGGTTGGTGCCACTCGTCGAACAGGCTTCGCAGGTCGGCGATGGTCAATCCGGGATTGGCCACCATGCGGTCCGACCAGGACTGGTACAGCGCACGCAGAATATCCGATTGGCGTGAGTTTTCCATGCTTGTCTCCTTCTGTTGTGATGTGGGATGACGGATTATTCGGAGCAAGCGCCCTTCCGGTATTGAACGTCCTGGTCACACGCGTTGAAGGAAATGAGCAGCGAGAGACGCGAAGGAGGTCTTCGGGGTCTGGTGGGCTGCGGCGCTGTCTGGTTTCCAGACGATCGTCCACCACTCGGGCATGCACGCCTCCACGCGCTCTCAGTTAGAGCTGGCCCCAGAAATCTGAACAGTCCGATAAGTGTGGAAACTGCTCCTGATGGCGAGGATCTCGCCAGTGAAGATTGGAGCAAAGATGAGCAGAAGACCCCGTCGCACGCACTCAGCGGCATTCAAAGCCAAGGTGGCACTGGCGGCCATTCGAGGCGACAAGACACTGGCCGAGCTGGCGCAGCAGCATGACGTGCACCCCAACCAGACACCGACTGGAAGAACCGGTTGCTCACGCGAGCGGCTGACGTGTTCGGCGGCGAGCCATCGGCAGCAGAACCGGCGATCGACCTGAAGGCACTGCACGCGAAGATCGGCCAGTTGGCGTTGGAGAATGATTTTTTGGAAGGCGCGCTCATCAAGGCCGGCATGCTGAGCGCAAAGCGATGATCGATCGAGGTCACGATCTGCTGCGAGGAGAAGGCGTTGACAGTGGGCCGCAAGCACATGACCACGCGGATGCGGCGCATGGCCATCACGGCGCTCTAAGGAAGCCCAACACCAGCAAGAAGGTGCCGGGGCGCACGATCTACCCGTACCTGCTGCGCAGGCTGCCGGTCACCCGGGCCAACGAGGTCTGGGCGATGGACATCAGCTACATCCCGATGGCCCGGGGCTTCGTCTATCTGGCGGCGGTGATCGACTGGTACAGCCATCGGGTGCTGGCTTGGCGGGTGTCGATCTCGATGGACACCGAGTTCTGTACGGATGCCGTCGAGGAGGCGATCACCCGCTACGGCACGCCGGAGATCTTCAATACGGATCAGGGAAGCCAGTTCACGAGCGCGGCCTTCACCGGGCTGCTCACGGATCACGGCATCCGCATCTCGATGGACGGCAAGGGCTGCTGGCGCGCCAACGTGTTCATTGAGCGTCTGTGGCGCTCGATCAAGTATGAGGAGATGTACCTGCAAGCCTATGAAACCGTGAACCAGGCGCGCACTGGAATCGGCCGGTACATCGAGTTCTGCAACACCCGCAGGCCGCACTCGAGCTTGCAGGCCCGCACCCCCGATATGGTGTACTTCGACTCGCTGCCACGGCCTTCGGCCCAAGCAGCCTGACCCCGCAGGATCCACTTAAAAAACTTCGGCGTCTATTCAGATCAACGGGGTCAGCTCTCTGCGTGAGGTTGCATGAGTTGGGGCGTGTGCTGAATGGGCCGACAACGGCGTTCGTACACTGCTTGCTGCTCACGCCAGGCATCGCGCTCAATTAATTAACCTATCGGACGAGGTTCGATGGGTTAACGGAACCATGAGCGAGCACGCCTACCTCGGTTGGGGTTGCGAGGCCCTTGGTATCCGGCGTCGTGAGTACAAGCACAATGCCCCAGCAGCGATACCACAGATGCCGATCGTTGCGGGGAGTGTGACCAGTCCTGCGGGTGCCGCGCTGACAAAAAAGCCGACTACTGCCGACAGAAGATACTGAAGCGACCCCATGAGCGCCGACGCAACGCCAGCCTGATTGCCGGCATGATCCATTGTCAGCGCCGTCACATTGCCGAACACGAGCCCGAGTGCGCCCGTGGCTGCGGCCAGCAAGCCGGTGTGCAGCAGGAGCGACGGAGGTAGCGCGAGCACACATATTGCGAGTGCGAGCCCCGACGCGGAATGCACAACCAGGCCGATCGCGGTCACGTTGCGCTCGGTCAGGCCCCGCTTGAGCATCTGGTGGCTTACTTGCCCTCCAAGGATCAGCGCGACCGAATTGAATGCGAAAAGGTAGCTGAACTGAGAGGCTGACAGCTCGAACTCCTGAGTGAAGATGAAGGCCGACGTGCTGATGTACGCGAACAGGGAGGCCAGTGCGAATCCACCGGCCAGTGAATAGGCGAGGAAAACCGGGTTCATGAGCTGCGTCGTGTATGCGTTCCAGATCGATCTTGGATTGAGGGATTTACGTCGGTGTGTCGGCAGTGATTCCGGACAACGCCACCATACCCAAAGGAGCGCGGCTGATCCCACGCCGGCCAGAACCCAGAAGCTGGCGCGCCACCCTCCTGCGTGGAGCAGCCACCCGCCGATGACCGGTGCAAGGATGGGCGAAATCATCATGACTTGCATCAGGATGGAGAAAATGCGCGCGGACTGGGTGACATCGAACAGGTCTGCCACGACGGCCCGCGGCGTCACTAGGCCTGCCGATGCGCCGATGGCCTGGATGAACCTCGCGATGATCAGGAACTCGATGCTCGGGGACAGCGCCGCAAGCACCGAGCCCCCAACAAAGATGATCAGTCCAACGATCAGTGGAATGCGCCGCCCGTAGCGGTCCAGGAAAGGCCCGTAAATCCCCTGCCCGATCGCGAGCCCTACGAGGAAGGCGGCCAGGGTCTGCTGGGCGCGGCCGGTGGAGACGTTGAACTGGCGGGCAATCTCTGGCATGCCGGGGAGATACATGTCGATGGAAACGGAATCCAGCGCAGTCAGCAGAGCCAGCAGCAGGATCAGCGACTTGCTCAGATCGACTCTCGAAGGAGGTTTTAAAGGGGCTTTCATCCAAAGCCCAGCAGCCGGTTCGTCGACTCTGGCGGAAAAAGTCGCCACCGTGGATTCACAGCAGCAGGCAGCAAATGGAGTATCGAGTGAAGAGGACGTTGACGTGTGGCTCGCCCCGATCGCTCAAAGCAGGGAAGGGCAAGTTCAACGCTCAGGTTCTCTTGCGCTCGACACGGTGCGCTGCCCCGGTTTGGCGGAAGGAAGTCATTCCGCCCGTGCCCCCGAGCGGAGCACCACGTCCCGCCATCTGATCGTTTCAGTTTGAATAAGTCGGGCAAATGCATCGGGCGATTCGCTCGCTCGTTCCACGCCCATCTGCGCGAACCGAGCCTGTGTCGCCGGAGCGTCGAGGATGTCTTTGACTGCACGGTAGATCTCGTTTACGACACTTGCTGGAGTTCCCGCCGTCGTGACGAGGCCAAACCAGGGGGTCGCTTCAAAGCCCCGCACACCAGACTCGGAAATGGTTGGGATGTCCGGCATGCTGCCAAGGCGCTTCGTTTCCGCGACAGCGAGTGCACGCAGCGCGCCGCTCTGCACGTGCGGATAGCTCGATGAAATGTTGTCGAACATCATGGTGACATGGCCGGCGAGCAGATCGTTGAGCGCGGGCGTGCTGCCCTTGTAAGGTACGTGTACCGCCGCCATTCCGGTTCGAGATTTGAGTAGTTCCATGGCCAGATGACCACTGGACCCGTTACCTTGGGAACCATACGAAACCGTCGACGGATGCGCCTTGGCATACGCCAGCAGCTCGGCAAGATTGTGGATTGGCAGGGCGGACGGGACCACCAGCAGCAGAGGCGCGACCGCTACCCGAACAATGGGTGCAAAGGCCTTCGCGGGGTCGAAGGGCAAGGAGGGATACAAGCTCGCGTTGACGGCAAGCGGACCGGGCGCAGTCATGAGCAACGTGTGCCCGTCAGGTGCGCTCTTGGCCACGATATCGGCGCCGATATTGCCGTTCGCCCCAGGACGGTTCTCAACAACGACAGGCTGAGAGAAGCGCTTGGAAAGATCATTTGCGACCAGACGCGCGAGCAGATCCGCAGTACCTCCTGGCGGATAGCCGACGATCAACCTGACGCTTTTGCCGGCGAAGGTCGGAAGTGTGCCCTTCGGCTGGGCTCGCGGCGCTGTGGTGAACGCGCTCGCGCCCAGCCCTAGGACAAGCATCCTACGTGTCAAGAGCTTGGAGAGGGTGAAGGTGTGTTCAGGCATGGAGACAAGAGAAGGAGTTTGAGAGTCACGGCGTGCGCGGGCGCCGTGTTCAGTCTAGTTTGGCACCTGAGAATTTGACGGCTTCGGCGTACCTTTGTGATTCGGCAGCCATGAAGGCCGCGAACTCAGTGCTGCTCGAGCCAATCGGATCCATACCTGCTTCTGCCAACTTGACTCGGATCGTTGGCTGGCGCAGTGCACTTACGAACACTGCGTTGAGTCTCGCCACTGCATCCGGCGGTGTGCCGGCGCGTACGAGCAGGCCGAACCAGGATTTCGACGTAAAGCCGGGCAAACCCGCCTCTGTGAACGTGGGTACGTCTGCCAGAAGAGGACTCCTGGCTTCGCTAGCCACCGCGATGGCCTTCAGTTTTCCAGCGCGGATCAGCGGAGTGACCTGTGCGAGGTCCGTCAGCATGGCATCGACTTGGCCGCCGAGCAAATCGGTCGTTGCCGGGGCGACGCCCTTGTATGGTACGTGGAGCATGTTGAGGTGAGCCGCCTTCCTGAACAGATCGAATCCGAGATGGCCGGAAGACCCGTTGCCGAAAGACGCATAGCTGGCAGTGCCGTTCTTTGCGCGCGCCCAAGCGATGAAGCCGTTCAGATCCTGCACGGGTACGTTTGGATGAACAACGAGGATGTGGGGATTTGAGGCGAGCAAGGTCACCGGGACGAAATCCTTGTGAATGTCGTACCCGAGACGAGGCATTAGGTACGGGTTGATGACAGAACTTGCAGTGTTCATCACCAAGGTCTGCCCGTTGGCAGGCGCGGCGAAAGCTGCCTGTGTCCCGATCGTTGTGCTTGCTCCCGCGCGGTTGTCGACGATGACGGGTTGATTCATCGCACCACGGATCGGTTCCGCCAAGGCCCTCGCAAGCGCATCGCTGGTTCCGCCCGGGGCAAAAGGAACGATGATTGTGAGGCTGGTCTTGCCTGGGACTTGCGCCGTGGACGCGAGCGGACTCACCAACGTAGCGAGTACGCAGGCGCACAGCCATCGCCGAACGACGCACCGCATTCGAGCTTCGGTCTGATGCAAGTTGGACTTGCCGAGGCTCAAGAAGTCACGCCGCGCTGTGGTGGCTGCGGCGTCATCGACAAAGGCGAGGCGACGTTGGGCGTCAGCAGTAGCAATCATGGGAATCTTGATCTGATTTCAAGGACGAAGCAGGCGAGAGCAACCGCTCGTCAGATAGTGATATATAGTAAGATATATCACAACTCTCGACAAGAGATATTTGGGACCGGTGGGGCGCAAGGCAATGGCTCCTGGCATCTTGAAGGCACAGGATCTATTGCGCATGGCACCGATGCCGCTCGCCTTATCGGTCCGCTCTGGACTTGCTTGATCCCACGGCATGGTCAATCAGGTACAACCAACTGCCATCCGGTTGCTGGCGAACGATTTCGGCCGAAGCGCCCTCGGCAAGGACGGTTCCGTTGCTGTCGCGAATGCGCCAGTCGGCGCGCAACAGGGCCAGACCGGATGCGGTCAAGGTGAAATTGTTGACGGATTCCATCGTGCCCGGGAACTGCAGGAGCTCGCGCAGTGACCGCTCGATCGCAGGGATGCCAATGTCAGCGCCGCCAGTGACGGTGTTCTGATGCAAGGCCTGCGGCTCGTACAGGCTGAGCAGGCCTTGCAAGTCGCGCGCATTGAACAATGCGCCAAAGGTTTCATTCATTTTCCGGGGGTCTGAAATTCGCGGCATCTGGATCCTCTCTCTTTACAGGATCAAGCATTGCAACCGACATCTTCGAACATCTCCAAACGGAGAGGCGCAGCGGCCGCAAACGTGTCGCGCGACCCGCGCAGGGAAGGGCAGGTGACTGCCATCGTTCACGCCACGGCCTGCCCTGTCGAGCAGTGGCTCGGCTTTCTGGGGCACCGCTGGAACGCAGTTATCTTGTGGCATCTGGGCGATGGCCCACTGCACCATTCGGAGTTGATGCTCCGGCTGCCGGGGATCCGACCGAAGGCGCTCGCCAAGCGCCTTGTCGCTCTGGTGGGACAGGGTCTGGTCTCAAGGAGCAGGATCGCCGGATTCCCCACGCGTGTCAGCTACGCGTTGACCGGCGCGGGCAGCGATCTGCTACTGATACTCGACCAGTTGGCGACTTGGGCGGAGGGCAAGCGCACCGACAACGTTAATTCGGGGCTTGGGTCGCTCCTTACCGAGCATTTGCGGGCGGGTTAGCGTCAGCGCTGCGAATCCCGAGTGCGAAAGCTGTGCGGTGTGTCGGGCGTGGTTGGGCAGCGGCGCCATCGTGGATGCCACCCTGAGGCCCGCGCTCAGTCCACCAGCGATGAGTCGTGCCCAAAAGGTAGCCAATCGATCGCACGGGATGCGATTCGCGTCTGGTGTGAAGCATCTCTTCCGAGTGTCCGCAGCCGGCACACGTCAGGCTGCCCAGCCCGAGTTGCTCGAAACGTACTGGACCGCAGAGCAGCACCTCATCAGGACTGTGCCAGTTTGGACGATTCTGCGCATGAACTACTACGCCGAAACCATGGCTCAGGAGATCCAGATGTCGCTGGACATGGGCATCTTGACCGGCGTTGGAAAGGAACGCGTCGCCTACGTCTCGCGCGATGATCTGGCCGGTCGAAGCCGCAGGTGCCCTGCTGGGCGAAGGACATGCGGGGGCGATCTACAACGTATCCGGCCCCGCAGCCGTCACGGGCGCTGCGCACGCGCGTGGGGCGGGTGCAACGCGAAGTGGCGCGCCAACTGGACACACTGCCCGAGCCGGCGCGGGCCAAGGTCGGCGACTTGCTCGCTCGCACTGGTCGCATCCTGACCCAGCGCACGAAGGACAAGAACAAGCTCTACGCGCTGCATGCTCCCGAGGTCGAATGCATCTCCAAAGGCAAGGCTCGAACGCCCTACGAATTCGGCGTGAAGGTGAGCATCGCCACCTTGGAGGAGGGCTGGGTGGTCGGGATGCGCAGCATGCCGGGCAATCCGTATGACGGCCACACGCTGGCCGAGATACTCGAACGGGTGAGCATCCTGGCCGAACGCAGGCCGACCACGGCGATCGAGGACAAGGGCTATCGGGGCGTGAAGATCGAGGTGGCGCGCATTCTGCGTTCGGGCCAAAAACGAGGTGTCACCCGAACCCTCGAGGCGATGATCAAACGACGCAGCGCCGTCGAACCTGCCATCGGCCATATGAAGATGGACGGGGGCCTTAGCCGCAACCCGCTCAAGGGCGCATCGGGTGACGCGCTACACGCGGTGATGTGCGGTGCAGGACACAACCAGCGGTTGATCCTGGCGAAGCTGCGGCTTCTTGCCGCCCGATTCGGGCTCACCTTGCGCATGCTGCTGACGGCGTTCGCGCCGCCGGCGGCCCGCACTCAGTTCACGCGCGCTTGAAAGCGGAATTGTTAAGGGCGGACTCCTTAAGCAAGCTGTGCACGCTTTTCGCAGCCCCGAGACCAACCTGCGTTGAATCTCTTGGGATGCTGCGGCTCAATCCAGGCGCAGCCCCAGGCGCACCACCAGCGCGCGGTAGCGCGCGATTTCCGAATCCATCACTTCGGTCAGCGCGGTGGGTCCGAGCAGGACGGGCTCCATGGACTGCTGCAAGAGCTTGTGGCGCATCTCGGGCTCGGCCATCACCGACCCGAGCGCCTTGAGCAGCGCCTCCTTGACCGCCGGCGGCAGGCCCGCGGGTCCCGCCACCGCGTACCAGGCGTCCAACAACGCCGGCTGCAATTGCAGTTCGCCATAGGCGGGCACCTGCGGCATGAGGGCCGACCGCTTTTCGCTCACGACCGCCAGTGCGCGCAGCTTGCCCGACCGCAGATGCGGGTTCATCGCGGCCATGGTGTCGATGCCCAGGCCCACGTCGCCCTGGATCACGCCGATGACGGCTTCGGCGCTGCCCTTGTACGGTACGGCCGCGAGCGGCACGCCGGCTGCGCCGGCCAGCAGTTCGCCGGCCAGGTGCGGCGCGGAGCCCGCGCCGAAGGTGGCGTACCTCACGCCGCCGGAAGTGGCTCGGGCCTTGGCCAGCAGGTCCTTCAGGCTCTTGAACGGCCCCTCGCCGGCTGTCACGAGCACCAGCGGCGCCCGGGCCACCATGGCCACGGGAGACAGCTGCTTGAATGGGTCATAGCCGACCTTGCTGCGCACTACCGGGTTGACCGTGAAGCTGCTGGATCCCGAGAACAGCAGCGTGTGGCCATCGGGGGCGGACGCGATGACAGACACGATGCCAATGGCGCCGGACGCGCCCGGTCGGTTCTCGATGACCACGGGCTGGCCCAGTCGCGCGGCCAGACGCTCTGCGATGATGCGCGCCGCAAGATCAGTGCCTCCGCCCGGCGGAAACGGCACGATCAGCTTGATGGGCTTAACGGGCCAAGCCTGCGCCTGGGCCAACGAGGGCAGCACGCTCGCGGCCAGCAGCGCGCTGAGCGCGCGAAAGGTAGAACGGCGGGAGCAGGATGGCATGGACATCTCCGGAAGTGTGTGAATAGCAGGCAAGGCGCCAGCGCGGGATTGGGCGCGCCGCCGGCGCTCTCTGCGCAGAGCCACGCGCCGCCACAGCACGTCGAAGCACGTCGAAGCAGTGGCCTTCGTCGAACGAGGTGGTGGCGGCGGCAAGGCAGGGGGAACGGGACACGTCGTGGGTGGCAGCAGTGCGTTTCGGATCAATGTAGGGTGCCGCGAGCTTTACCACAATTAGAGATAAGGCAACGGATCGTTGCCTATTGGGCAAGGCATGGCAAATGAAGGCACCCCGCCGTCTTCAGCGGGTGGAATCATCGGAACGAACTTCAAAGTGCTCGCGACAGCCGGGCGACACGTGTTCAACGCCTCGAGCAACAACCTCGGCTCGGGGCCGCAGGTAATTGGCGCGCCCTACGATCCTCTAATCGACCCGATTCCCGTGAGCTTTCTCGGGCACATCCGTTTCGTCTTTGCGGTGTATCCGTCGGTGCCCAGGAACCCGCTGGCCGAGTTCATCGACTGCGCGAACAAAAATCGCCCGAAAGATCAACCACGACACCGCCGGCGACGGTGTCGGCGCCCACATTGCGGGCGAGTGCCGTCCGGCGAATTCCACGTGCCGGTCGCACGAAGCATCGACTCGGCGTGCTGGCGCATGCCTGCTGGAGTGATCGCTCCTGGTCGCTGGCAGTGCTGGCCGCCGATCTCCCGATGGATTGCTAGCCTGCCGGCTTGGTAGTCCAGCCCACGACTGCAGCAATCGCCAGAACAACGAGAGGGGCGATCAGATGAACATACGCGCCATGCAGCACAAGCGTCACGGTTGCGGCGGCCATGACATCGGCGCCCAATATGGCCCCCAGAAACGCATTCGTTTGGGCACCAGCAACACGGCGGTGCATAGTTCCAGCAAGCCCGTCATAAAGTGGAACCAAGCTGGATACCCCCAGCGCGCGAAGTCGGCCGCTGTCGTCGTCACCGTGTGCACCCGCCACGAGTGCGCGTCCACACCGATATGCGCCTTCATCCCGAAGTGCCACTGGTTGCCCTTCCTCGCCTGATGCATCTCAGGGTCTCGCTCGCCGCTCTGGTTCTTGGTGGAACTGGGCGCCGCGATGATCGTGGCGTCCACGATGGAGCCTCTCTTCAGAAGCAACCCCTTCCTGGCCAAGTGGGCGTTGACCTGCTTGAAGATGTCCTCTGGCAGATCGCTGGCCTCCAGCAGATGGCGGAAGTCCAGGATCGTCGTCTCGTCGGGAACCGACTCCATCCCCAGGCCCGCGAATGCACGCAGCGAGGCGATCTTGTAGAGGGCCGCTTCCATCGCCGGGTCGCTCAGCGCGAACCAGTTCTGCATCAGCTGCATTCGAAGCATCGCTTCAAGTGGATACGGTTGGCGTCCGCGGCCCGCCACCGGGTAGTGCAGTTCGATGACTTTGAGCAGTGTCCTCCAGGGCACCACCAATTCCATCTCGGCAAGGAAGACTTCCCGACGTGTCTTCTTCCTCTTGCCCGCATGCGCGGCATCCGAAAACTGATCTGGCTCATCGTTGGCGCTCTTTCAACAGGCGTGATCAAAGTTCGGATCGGCCATCGGTGGACTTGACCAGATGTTCCCCAATCGAAAGATCATTTACACCTGTGGTCGTACTAGGGCCCGTGATCGGCCGCCGCTCGAATCTGAGGAAGAACGCCCCTGCGGGGTTCCCTTGTCTGCGAACGCGTTGAACAGCATTTCCCGAAGCCAGCGGATTGCGGGATCGTTGTGAACGCTCTTGCTCCAATGAAGGTGCGTCTCAAACACAGGCGATCTAAAAGGCAAATCGAGCCGGATCAACTGCTTTTTCTCTGAAAACGACTCCGCCAATGCCTTCGGAACGGAGGCCAGCATGTCGGTCTGCGAGATGAGTTCAGCGATGCACATGAAATGGGGGGTGGTAAAAACAATGTGCCGCTCAATTCCTCGCTGCTGCATGTAGTGCTCTAAAAGCCCCTGTGTCCGCCCGGGCGCCTCGACCACAACATGTCGAGCCTCGCAGTACGTCTTGAGGCTGAATGCGCTTATGAGACGCTTGTTGCCTGCGCTGCAAATGCAGACAAAGGAATGCTGTCCAACTTTCCGACGGACGAATTCACTGGCGACCAGATCTGGCAAGTAGCCAAGAGCGAGATCGACTCGGCCTTCAGACAAGGCTCTTTGAAGCTCAAGTTGCGGGAGTTCGACCGATTTCAGCCGTACGTGGGGGGCAGCAATGTTCACGGCGTTCAACGCGCGTGGCATATAGATCGCCTCAGCCACATCAGACAGTGCAATCGTGAACTCACGTGTGGCAGTCCGCGGATCGAAATCGGACCTACCAAGAATTCGTCGGTCAATGCATACGATCATTTCGCGAATGGGGTCGATCAACTCCCGGGCACGTGCCGTCGGTTGCATACCGGTGCCGGTGCTGATGAAAAGTTGATCATCCAGTATCACCCGCAGTTTGGCGAGAGTCGTGCTGACACCGGATTGGCTCATGCGCAGAGCGCGTGCCGCCAGAACGACACTCCCTAGGTCGTACACCGCTGAAAAAATCTTCATCATCACGAGGCTGAAATTGGCTGGCATATGCGATCCCACACGATGGACTGAGTGTTGACCGAGTTGCGATCGGGACAATCTAGGGTTACCTCTTAGAAATCGGAAAATGAGATTTTGCCTATCGTGTTTCCCGAGACGAGATGACCTTAGAGTCACGGCAACGAAGACAAAATCGTTGAATGCCACAGGGCGGTGGTCCGAAAGCGGGCCCGTGCTGTGGTACCGCTAGCAAGCAATTCGGCGCTACGGCGCGGCCGGCAGGTTGCGCGGAGTGTTCAGCGAATACACACCCTCTGCTCTCGGGCGGTGGAAGCGAGGTAGAGCAAACCGCTTGTGTCGAGAAAATCTGTCTCGCGACGCTTTGCGAACGGGCTCAAGGACAGAGGCTGTAGAGCGATTTTCCCCCAGAGGCTTGACCTCGTTTCTGCACAGGAGGCGCAGTGGATACCAGAACCAAGAATGTTTCGCGGGCCATGGATGCCAGCGAATACAAGCTCATCAAGGTCGAGCCTCTGACCGGCGTTATGGGCGCTCAGATCAGTGGTGTTGATCTCCGGTCGCCAATCGAACCCAAGGTGTGGAGTGAGATCCGGCAGGCATTCGGGACTTATCAGGTCATCTTCTTTCGCGATCAGAAGCTCTCTGACGAAGAACATCTCGCCTTCAGCAGCAATTTCGGCTCGATCTTGCGCGTGCCGCAGTTGCACGGGGTCGAAGGCCAGCCCGATGTTCAGATCATCCGTCGACTGGCGACTGATACGGGCCGAGTGGTTGGTGAGAACTGGCACGCGGACAGTACCTACCTCGAGCAACCACCCGCGGCTGTCGTGATGCGTGCAGTCGATGTTCCCGCCTTCGGGGGCGACACCGGATTTCTGAGCATGTATGCGGCATATGAGGCACTGTCGCTTGGCCTCAAGGAAATGATCGACCAGATGCAAGCGGTTCACAGCGCGACGCGCATCTTTGGCTCGGCATACCTTGCGCAGGGAAGAAAGTTCAGCTCCGCCAGCGCGAAAACCGATCTGGGAGTCGAATTGGGCGATCGTGAGCAACTACATCCATTGGTCTGTACCCACGAATTCACCGGGCGAAAGTTCCTGTATGTGAACAAGACTTATGTCCAGAGGATCCATGGACTCACAACTGAGGAAAGCGCCCCAATCCTCGCATTTCTATACGACCACTGCGCACGGTTCGATTTCACCAGCCGCGTCCGATGGGAGAACGATCAAATCCTTATTTGGGACAACCGATCCACCATGCATCGTGCCATAGCCGACTACGCAGGCAAGAACCGGTATCTCACGCGTGTGACCATCTCGGGCAACCGCCCCGTTCGGTGAGTGAAGGGGAAACGATGAAGCGACGAAGCTTGTTGAAGGTGCTTTCGCTAGGTGGCTTACTCGGACAGACGGCGGCCCGTGCAGAGGAATTTCCCAAAGCGGGGAAATCGATCAGGGTACTGGTCGGCTTCGCCGCTGGTGGGCCGACTGATCTCCAGGCACGATCTATTGGTCTGGAGTTGTCGAAGGTTTTGGGCACCGCCGTGATCGTGGAGAACAAGCCGGGAGCCAGCGGGGCGCTCGCAGCCGTGGAGGTCGCTCGAGCTGAAGCCGATGGCCACACGCTGCTCTATACAGTGGATGGGCCACTGACGCAAACGCCTCATTTGCTCAAGCACTTGCCCTATGACGCTTTCAGGGACTACAAGCCAGTAATCCGCTCTGCTGTTGGAGGCGTGGTTCTCGTTGTGCATCCGTCGATTGGCGTGAACAACGTCAAGGAGCTGATCGCCTACGGCCGTGCCAATCACGGGAAGCTGAGCTATGGCTCCTTTGGCGCCGGCACGGTTTCGCACATTTACGGCGCAGTGCTTGCGCAGAAGACTGGCATCGACATGGTCCACATTCCCTACAAGGGCTCGTCGGACGCAATGCGCGACCTGATCGCCGGCCGCGTTCAGATCATGTTCGATGCGCCATCGGTCGTGTCTCAATATGCACGCGATGGCAGGCTGAAGCTGCTTGGAGCGACCGGTGCGACACGCCGCTCGACTATGCCCGAGGTGCCCACGCTGCTCGAACAAGGATTGGTGGGTTTCGAGTTGCGCAGCTGGAACGGATTCTTCGCGCCTGCTGCCATCCGCCCGGACGCACTGCAAAGACTTCATGATGCCATTCGTATGGCGCAGCAGACAAGCTCTGTCGCAGAGGTCTACCGCAATCTCGGCTTCGAAGTGCCGGAAGAATCGCAGAAGCAGTTCGCCGACCTCGTGCACCGCGACTACGAGGCATGGGGAAAGTATTTTGATGCCCTGGCCATCAAGATCGAATGAGCATCCATACAGGGATCAACTACATGCGAGAGTTCAAGCTTCTGATCGATGGTGCCCTGGTTTCCGGTGCCTCGGTGATGGCAGTACTGAATCCTGCAACGGGCGCAGTCATCGCCGAGTCGCCGGTTGCTGACGAGGCGCAGCTAGACGGCGCCGTGGCAGCGGCTGGGCGGGCTTTCGGGACCTGGGCTGCGACCTCGTGGGCGCATCGTCGGCGGTTGCTCGGATCGCTCGCGGATGCACTCAGTGATCGGGCCTTGGAGTTTGCGGAACTGCTCACCTCCGAGCAGGGCAAGCCGCTCCGGAATGCCAAGGCTGAAGTGGCGGGAAGTGCGAAGCGCATTCACGAACTCGCAGGCCTCGAGATCCTTGATCATGTGCGTGAAGCCACGTCGGCATCGCGCATCATCGACCAGATTCTTCCGCTCGGTGTGGTTGCGGTCATCACGCCATGGAATTTCCCTCTCGCCCTGCTCGTCAACAAGCTGGCGCCGGCCCTGGTCGCAGGCAACTGTGTGGTGGTCAAGCCAGCCCCAACGACACCGCTGACAACGCTGCTGTTGGGGGAACTCTGCAAGGCGATTTTTCCTGCAGGCGTGGTGAACGTTATTGCGGACCGAAACGATCTGGGTCGGCGGATGACGGAGCATCCCGACATTGCCAAGGTGAGCTTCACTGGCTCGACGGCGACCGGCCGTCGCGTCATGGCAGGTGCTGCGGGTTCGATCAAGCGCATCACGCTGGAACTCGGCGGCAACGACGCCGCGCTGGTGCTGGAGGATGCGGATGCCAAGGATGCGGCGGGCAAGGTGTTTGCCGGTGCCATGGCGAATTCCGGTCAGGTCTGTGTGGCGATAAAGCGCGTCTATGTTCCTGACAGTCTCTATGAGGAGTTCAACCTCGAGCTCGTGCGATTGGCCGATGCGACGGTGGTCGGCGACGGCATGGAACCGGCGTCGCAGTTGGGCCCGGTTCAGAACCGAGCCCAGTTCGAGCGCGTGAATGCGATGATCATTGCAGCCTCGAAGCACGGCCGAGTCCTCGCCGGTGGCGCGCCGCTGGATCGACCGGGCTACTTTATCCCGCCGACGATCGTTGCCGACCTGGATGACAGCTCGCCCCTCGTTGCCGAGGAGCAATTCGGCCCAGTCCTTCCCGTGCTTCACTACGGCAAACTGGACGAAGCGATTGAAAGGATCAACAGCAGTCCTTACGCGCTGGGCGCCACCATCTGGACGACCGACCCTGCGTGGGGCGCCGAGGTTGCCTCCCGCGTGCACGCCGGAACCGTGTGGGTCAACCACCACATGGCAATGAGGCATGACGTGCCTTTCCGCGGGTTGAAGCAATCCGGCTTCGGCGCTGAGTTGGGCATGGAGGGGTTGGAGGAGTTCGTGCAGCACCGCATCGTGAACGTGCGGTTGTAGTGAATGCGGTTTCCGCAGCCGGACATCAGAAACACACAACTGGAGACCCCTATGAAAAGCAAGATCTATCAATTCGCCATCTGGATCTGCGCTGCGCTTGTTTCGCATGCGGCGCATGCGCAGGACTTCCCTCTGTCGACAAAGCCGATCAAGATCATCGTCCCCTATCCGTCAGGCGGGCCTACCGACGCCCAGGCACGCGTGCTCGCCAAGGAACTGAGCTCGGCGATGAGTGTCGTCGTGATTGTGGACAACCGTCCGGGTGCTGGTGGCGCGATCGGCGCGGCTGAGGTCTCGCGAGCGCCAGCGGACGGCTACACGCTTCTGTACACGGTAGACGGCTTGGTCACGCAGACGCCACATGTCATGAAAAGCTTCCCGATCGATGCCCTGAAAGGGCTCACGCCGATCGCGCGCGCGGCGAAAGGCTCGTTCGCATTGCTAGCGCGACCGGATTTGCCAGCCCAAAGCATGAGCGCATTCGTGACTTACGCGAAAGCCAATCCGCGCAAGCTGACCTTTGCCTCGGCCGGCATCGGGACGGGATCCCACATCTATGGTGAGGTGTTGAATCAGGTGGCTGGAATCGACCTGGTACATGTTCCGTACAAAGGCAGCGCGGCTGCCCTCTTGGATCTGCTCGGGGGCCGCGTCGACATCATGTTCGATTCGCCAATGACGGCCATGAACTACGCCCGTGACGGGCGCCTGATGCTGCTGGCGGCTGCGGCGCCCCAGCGCTTCTCTCAGTTTCCTGACGTGCCGACTCTGACGGAAGTCGGCCTCAAGGGTTTTGAGCAGGGAAGTTGGCTAGGCCTGTTCGGCCCGGGCAACCTTGACCCCAAGGCACTTGCCGCGTTGAAGCAGGGTATGGGCAAAGTCACGCGGAGCGCAGTCTGGAAAGATACCGTCCAGGCAATGGCGCTCGAGCCCATTTCCGAGGAGGCGGACAACGCGTTCGCGGCAGCGGTCAAGAGCGAGAACGAGCGCTGGCGTGGGTACATCATCAAGGCAAAAATTCAGACAGATTGAGCGCACTACACGGTCTGCGGATTGGCTCCTGGCGAGCCTTGCATTACTAGTGAAGAGGTAACGATGAGCGAAATTCCAGACCCCATGTTGAGCGGAAACTATGGCCCGATCCAAGACGAACTGAATGCGTCCGACCTTAGGGTCGTGTCCGGCGAGGTTCCCATGGACTTGTCCGGCACGCTCTATCGCAATGGCCCCAATCCGCTTTTCCCACCAATGACCGACAAGCATCATTGGTTTATGGGCGAAGGGATGATCCATGCGGTGCAAGTCGATGGGGGACGCGTGTCCTACTCGAATCGATGGGTCAGGACAGAGCAGTTCAAGGCCCAGAAGCTTGCAGGTCGTCGCCTA
Source organism: Variovorax nitratireducens (assembly GCF_051216545.1). Classification (NCBI taxonomy): domain Bacteria; kingdom Pseudomonadati; phylum Pseudomonadota; class Betaproteobacteria; order Burkholderiales; family Comamonadaceae; genus Variovorax; species Variovorax nitratireducens. The sequence goes on along the minus strand of NZ_JBPJZO010000013.1, from coordinate 89,346 downwards.
GTGCCGACTTCCTACGAGGAGGTATTCGATGCGGCAGCGGCGACGGCGATGCTACAGGGCAAGGACAAGCCCGCGGCGGCCGACGCGCCGCAGAAGCTGCCTATGCAGTGGGCCGGAACGAACGCGGTGTGGCACGGCGGCCGGCTCTACGCCCTGGGCGAGACCAATCTCCCGGTTCTGCTCGACGGCGATTCGCTCGAGACACTCGGGACGACCAACTTCGACGGCCGGTACGCAGGTCCCATGACGGCGCATCCCAAGATCGATCCCGAGAGCGGCGAGATGCTGGCGTTCGGGTACCAGGCGGCAGGACCGGGGACGCGGGAGATTTCCTACTCGGTGATAGATCGCGACGGGAACCTCGTTCGTCAGGAAAGATTCGAGGCTCCCTACTGCAGCGCAGTGCATGACTTCCTTACTACACGCGAACACGTCGTTTTTCCGGTCTTTCCCGCGACCATCGATCTGGAGCGCGCGGCTGGAGGTGGCCCCATTTGCGCCTGGGATCCGCGTTTGCCTACTCGTATCGGCATCATGCGGCGCGACGCCGGCGTCGGGTCGATGCGATGGTTTCGCGGTCCCCCGTGCTTCGTCTTTCACCCCATGAACGCATACACGGTCAAACGCGACGGCCACACCTTCGTCGTCGCCGACGTAATGAAGTTCGAGAGGATGCCGCTGTTTCCGGATGTCTCTGGCGAAAGAGTGCCACCTTGGATCAAGGATGGCATGGCCAAGCTTGTGCGCTGGACGTTCGACATGGATGCCGAAGATGAAGGGTATGTCGAAGGCCTTCTCTGCGGTGTCGAGGGAGAGTTTCCGCGGGTCGACGAGCGGTTCTCAGGCCTGCCTTACCGGCACGCCTTCTACGTCGCGCGACTCGGTGCCTACGTCCCGGACTGTTCGTTCGATACGCTGGTGCATGCGAACGTCGAGACCGGCGAGATCCGCACCTGCACGCCGCCTGGTGATCTCGGCCTGCTCGAGCCGGTGTTTGTGCCGCGAACGCCTTCCAGTCCTGAAGGCGATGGCTGGATTCTCACGATTGCGTTCGATCTCTCACGAAACGTCAGCGATCTGCTGATCTTCGACGCTCTCGATATCGAGAAGGGGCCTGTCGCGCGTGTCGAGTTGCCCACGCGGGTGCCTTACGGTTTTCACGGAGGATGGCGTTCGCACGCGCAATGAACGAAGGGCGGCGGTGCACGAAGAAGCATGAGCCGGTTCTCGGATTCAACTGCCGACCGAGGCGCCGACAAACCCATAGAGTCCCGATCTCATGGTTGGAGGCCGGTTCTGCTGCAGAGGTTCCGCTGGTCAGGATAAGCTGCTCGTTGCACTGCCCAGATCGTTCGCGCAAACTTGTTCGCGACCGCGGCGACAGCCACGCTATCCGGTCGGCGTTGCAACAGAGTTACCAGCCATGGCCATGCCGGGTCATTCTTCGATCTGATCACGACGGCTCAAGCGCCGTGCATGAGGAGCGTTCGCAAGTGGCCATCGCCACGCTTGCCGATGCCGTACTGCCTGACCCGTCCTGCGTCGAATCGACGCAGGACTTCAGAACGGGTATCGGCGCTCAGAAGTTTGTAGGGTAATCCAGCGAAGCTCGCTGAAGGCCTCGATGCCGGCATGCCCACCGAATCGACCCCAGCCGCTGCCCTTCACACCACCGAACGGCATTTGGGCTTCATCGTGCACCGTGGGGCCGTTGACATGGCAGATGCCGGATTCGATTCGGCTGGCGACGCACCAGCCGCGCGCTACATCGCTGGTGAAAACTGCAGCAGCCAAGCCAAACACATTGTCGTTGGCACACGCAATGGCCGCTTCGTCGCCGTCGACTCGCACGATGGCCTTGACCGGCGCGAACGTTTCCTCGTGATAAATCCGCATGTCAGAGGTGACATGGTCCTGCAAGGTCGCAGGCATCAGTGTGTTGTCGGCCTAACCGCCGCACACCAACGTGGCGCCTTTGATCAAGGCGTCGTCGATGAGCGCGTTGCAGCGCTCCACTGTCGCCATGTCGACCACCGAACCCAGCTCCACCGGACCTTGGCGCGGGTCGCCTAGCGGCAGGCTCTGAGCCTTTGCCGCCAGCTTGCTTACGAAGGCGTCGGCAACGCGCTGATCGACCACGATGCGGTCGGTGGACATGCAAATCTGACCAGAGCTAGCGAAGGCGCTGGAGGCGGTTCCGTTGGCCGCCGCGTCAAGATCGGCGTTGTCCAGCACCAGAAGCGGCGCCTTTCCGCCGAGTTCTAACACCGACGCCTTCAAGTGGCGCGCGCAGTGTCCGGCAATGATGCGACCCACATGGGTGGAGCCGGTGAAATTGACCCGGCGCACAGCAGGGTGCGCGATCATGGCTTCCACCACTTCGCCTGCGTCGGCGGGTGTGTTGGTCACAAAATTCACGACGCCGTCCGGCAAGGCCGCCTCTTGTAGAGCCTGGATCTGGTCTGAGACCAGCAGACAAAGGCCTTTGCTGCGGCATCCACCGCGGCCCTGGCATCGTCTGCCGAAGCGGCAGGCGCTGTCGTGGCCTGTTGACCATCCAAAGGATTGCGGCGATAGAAGGTACGGCCGCTGCGTGCGTTGCACTGTTCGCCGCCGATGAGCATGGAAATGGTCTGCATGGTGTGTCGGAGATTCGGGGAAAGGCGGGTTAGTGATGGAAGGGGCAAGCGCTGCTGCTTTTCGTTTGTAAAGTCTTTCCGGCGGCGTGAAATGGGCATTGGGCCGCGTCCACCATTGGTGGAACGCGGTGTTGCTCGTTGGTATCGCCTCTTCCACGGGCGCGCTGCGGCGCGTGCGCCTTGGGATCAGGCAACACGTTCTCGGCCATCCAAACTTTCAAGAACAGTGCACGTCTGATGAGCCACGCAGCCACCGGATTCGGATCGCCCATGCGATGCAATCGGCGAATGTGTGGCGCCTGCACCGTCAGTACCAGCTGCCGGCCGAGGCCCCACAAAGGTTTTGGAAGGCGCGCTTCGTTGAACTGCCGAATTGCGTACTGGCCGAGCAGTCGGCCCGTCTCACAGGGGGCCCAAGGCCGCGATTCGAACTCGTCCACGAACGCCTCCATGGCGGCGAAGTCCTCGGGATACCCTTGGACATAGCCTTGAGGCCCACGCATTTTCATCATGATGCCGCGCCAGAAATGGTGTGCCGCTACCTTCTGCTTGTCGCTGAAACCGGATAGACCCAGCATCAGGCGCAAGCGATGCAGGAACGTGCCGAGCCAAGAAGTGGTATAGATGAAATCGTCGTTGGAAAAGGCCTCGGGCAGCCCTTGGGCCAACGCCTCATGAATGCGATTGACCCGCTCGACTGAGCGTTGTGCCTCGATGTGCTCAGGCCCGTATTCAAACCAGCGCCAGAAATGGGACAAGGTGTCGTAGGCACGCTCGTGTTGGTGCTCTTGCGCCTTGCGGGTTCGGCTGATGAGCAGTTCGCTGCCGTACGGGCTCTGAGTGAAGCAGGGCATGCCCGTGGTGTACAGCAGATTGGCCAGCGTTTCGTCGGTGTAGTACATCACCGTAAGCTGCCAGATCCGGGCATAGTCGGACTCTGGGTTAAGTCGTGCGATTTCGCGTGAGATCCAGCGATGGCCTCGTACCGGACGCTCTGCGTCCTGCAAGGTGGGCGTGGAGGCGGCAAATGTCATGTTTGTCTCCGTTGTAGTTGTCTGATGGAGCGCAAGGCTAAGATCGACGCAGGCTTTGGCAAAGCCCTCTGAACGGATAAGTTCTATGCAAAATCTTGATAGCACACGTCTTGACCTGCCGCATCTGGTCGTGTTGGATGCGCTCCTCAAGCTGGGCAGCGTGACTGCGGTGGCTCAATCGCTGAACCTCACGCAACCCAACGTCAGCTATGCGTTGAAGAAGTTGCGCGACGTATTCGGCGATGAACTGTTCGTAAGATCGGCCAAAGGAATGCGCCCCACCGCCAAGGCGCAAGAGTTGAGCGAACCGATCGCGCGCATGCTGGCCATCCTCTACGAAGAGGTTCTGCAGCCGTCGAGCTTTTTGCCGGAGCAAAGCAGGCGTAGCTTCGTCATCAACACGACCGACATTGGCGAGATGGTGTTCTTGCCACCTCTGCTGCGCAAGATCCGCGAGAGCGCACCCCATGTTGTAGTCGAGTGCATCTGCTTGGATGCGGCGAGCCTAATTCAGGCAATGCGGGATGGCGCAGTCGACTTGGCCCTAGGCTACATGCCCGATCTGACAACCAAGGCCGTGTACACGCAAAGCTTGTTCAAGCACCCCTTTGTCTGCATGCTGCGACAAGGCCATCCTGGCCTCGAAGCGGGTCTTACGATGGAAGCCTACCGTCAGGCCGAACACATTTCTCTGGTGGGCGACGGCCACGGTCAGCGCAAGTTCGAAGACTGGATCGCGAACGAAGGAATCCATCGGCGCATTGCGGTTCGTTCGCGACATTTCATGCATATCCCCTTCATCGTGCGGGACACTGACTTGATTGCCACGGTACCAAAGGTCGTTGCCGTTTCCTTCATGGCCAGCGCAGGCCTGTGTGCCGTGGATCCGCCGTTCAACATTCCGGCCATCCCCATCAAGCAGTATTGGTCGGAGCGGCAACATCGCGACCCTGGCCATATGTGGCTGCGGAGAATGGTCGCGGACCTTTTTCTGAACAAGGATCCCACCGTCTCAAAGCGCTTCGACCGTTTAGTTTTCATGCCTGTTTGAACATGGTTGCGGAACCGTGCGACGGACGGGTATGAAGCCTGGCGACATTTTCGCGCAGTGGCATCCCTTCCCTTTCTCAGGGTGCTACGCGAGCGAACTCAGCGAGTATCTAAGCTGCCACAGGACGAGCGTCATGGCGACGAACAGAGTGATGTCGCAAAAGTAGCGCTGCCGGACAGTGGCCTTCAAAGCGGTACTTCTGGGCGAGTATTGGATACGCACTAAGCATTGAAAACGCTGACTAGCGCGCTGACGTCTGGCTTGAAACTCTCGTCCCGTGAGTGCCGTGTCGGCGGCATTCAAGCGGTTCTCTACAAATCGAAATTGCTCGGTATCATGATGACGTCGCGGATGGCCATGCTACGCGGCCGCGTGAGCATGTAGCGGATTACGTCTGCCACGTCGGCGGGTGTAGTTTTCGGCAACGCATTCGTAGGTCAGGCGCTGGTTGCGGCGCAGCGCCACGGCGCGTTCGACCTTGGAGGCATCGCTGCGCCGGGGACAGCGCTTGGGCCGGGAGCTGCGGTCAATCAAGCCGCAGGCACCTTAACTGACCCAACGGCGTCGCCATTTGCGGGCGTGTGTGCTCGCTCAAGCCTGCGGCTGAGCCGCAGGCTTGAGCCCGATTCGATCGATCTCGCGCATCAGATGCGCTCGACCTCGCGGCGTCATTGAGGCATTCCTATGAATGTTCATTCGAGGAGTCTTGAAGGAAGCGGCCGGCTTGAGAACCTCCATCTTCCTTTACCTCGGGTGAACAACCTCTTGTGAAACTACAGCTAGCGGGCCGCGTCGCACTCCTGGTCTGCGTCAGCGTCCGGAGACGCAACTGCTGATTTCCACGCAGATCTGACCCACCGTTGCAGTGAACCCCTGCGTCTTGCCAGCGCCGATCAGTGCATTGTCTGGATTCTCTCTTCGCGTTCCCGCTCTCCTTGTTCTCGCGCCGCCTGCTCAGCGGCTTTCACGCTGGATCGCGACCCCGAACGAGCGAGGTAGGCTTCGAGATGGGGCCATAGTGCAGTGTCGATGTCATGGGCTCTTGTCCACATCGCGATCGTGTAGCAATGCGCGTCCGCGATCGTGAAGGCAGAGCCCATGAGGTAGTCCCGATCACCCAACTGGCCGTTCAACCATTCCAGTCGGCTGTCGAGGTATTGGCGAGCGATCTTCTTGTATTCCGGCGGAGTCGCGGCCTTGAAGAGGGGCATGAAGCCCCCCTTGTGGAGATCCGCTCCAATGAAGCTCATCCACTCGAGCGTCCGGTACCGTTCCAGTGTGCCGGGCGGCGCCAGAAGCGCGTTGCCCGGGCGCTGATCTGCCAAGTACTGCATGATGACCGCGCCTTCGCTGAGGTGCTGCCCATCGGGCAGTTCGAGGGTGGGCACGGTGCCCTTGCTGTTGACGCGAAAGTAGTCCGAACCGTCCTTCAGACGCTTGGTGGTCATGTTGACCCATTCAAGTTCAAGTGGAATCTGCAACTCGCGCGCGACGATGTCGACAGCCAGCGAGCAACCGCGTACTTCGTGATAAAGCTTCATGACATCTCTCATTCTCTTGGTGGCAAAGGGATGCGAATTCGAGGTCATCGACAGGAACTGCAGCGCCTGTGGGTTGAAGGGAGGCGGCTGATCGTTGTGTAGTGCGCGGCTCCTCGATCTAGACGCCGGAAATTTGCTCGTTCGCCGCCAGCATTTCGTTGAACGTCTGGCCGGAGACCTCGGCGGCATCTTCTGATCCCCCAGGGCACGAAACGAAACCGGAGATTGCCCGGCTGCACACGGGCAGATGGACGTCCAGGGCCGAAGGCAGGCGTGCAGGCCCGTTCATTGCCCTCGCTCCGGCGTCCCGCGAGAGACGCGTTCGAATGCGAAGTGGCCGAAGAGGATTTCATGCGCCCGCCACTACCGATTTGGCTCGAGCCTGACTTGGGTGAGGATCGCCTGCGTGGCGGCGATGGACCGCTCCCACTTGGCTGTTTGCTGCGCGCGGCTGCCAGTCGAGCCGCGCAACCCCAGTTCCACCAGCTTGGTCTGGATTTCCGGTGTCGCCATCACGCGCTCGATGGCGTTGTGCAGGGAGTCCAGAACATGGGTGGGAGTCTCGCTGGGCGCGAATACGGCGAACCAACCCGAATCTTCGAGGCCTGATACTCCAGCTTCCTTGAAAGTGGGAACGTCGGGCAATGTCTGCACGCGGCGAGGCCCGGTGACTGCCAGGGCACGCACCTCCTTGTCTTCGACATGGCTGCTGAGCGCCGCGACCGTCAGGAACACGCTGTCGATGTGATTGCCGAGCAACTCGGTGATCGCGGGCGAAGAGCCCTTGTACGGAACATGCAGGAGGCGCGTCTTGGTTTGTGCGGCGAGCAGCACTCCCATGATGTGGGGTGACGAGCCGGAGCCGAAGGTACCGAAGCTCAGGTCACGGCCGCGCGAGGTGTTCAGCAGCTGATCGAGATTCTGCAACTCGGATCTGGCGCTCACTGCCAAGACCAGTGGGGTCTCCGCCACAATGCTGACAACCGAAAAGTTCTTGCGGACTTGTTCCATCTGCTGCTTCTTGGGAGACAGCATCGGAGACAGGACGTGGGTCGAACTGCTGCCGAACATCAGGGTATAGCCATCGGCCTTGGCCCGTTCGACGTACTGGCTCGCGAGCACACCGTTGGCCCCGGGCTTGTTGTCTACGATGACGGACTGCCGGATCATCGAGCCGAGTCTGGTGGCCACAAGCCTGGCGAGTATGTCGGTGCCGCCGCCAGGGGAGAACGGCACGACCAGCGAGATCGGGCGATCTGTGGGGAACGCTGGCTCGGCTCGGGCGTTGAAGGCCGCGAGGAAGGCAAGCAGTGCAAGCGCTGCGGAGAGTGTTTTCTTGGGCATGGCAAATGTGCGGCGTATGGCAGGAATTGGATGCTTGCGGACAACTAGTCGAGTTGAATGTTGGCGCTCTGGGCCACGCTGCGCCACTTCTCCAGTTCCCGCTTGATGAAGGCTCGAAAGGGTTCGGGGCCATCGCCCGATACCTTCACACCGCGTTGCGTCAGGGTTTCAGCGATACGCGGTTTGGCAAGAACATTGCCGATGGCCTTGTCGAGGCGCTGCACGATGGCATCGGGCGTGCCTATCGGTGCCATGACGCCGAGCCAGCCGTCGACCACCAAGTCCTGGACGCCGGCTTCGGCCATCGTTGGAAGATCAGCGGCCTGGGCGGCGCGCTGGGCAGACAGGACGCCGAGCGCCTTCAGCCTCCCCGCCTGCACATGCGGAAGCATCACCGACACGGTATCGAACGCTATCTGTACCTCGCCGGAGATCAGATCCGTCGCGGCGGCCGCACTCCCTTTGTAGGGCACGTGCAGCAGCTTCGTTCGTGTTTTGATCGCGAAGAGTTCACCGATCAGATGGTTGGTCGAACCCACACCATAGGAGGCGAAGCTCACTTGCCCTGGCTTCGCACGGCCAAGAGCAATCAATTCGCCAACACTGTTGGCAGGTACTGATGGATGCGCCACCAGCATGAACGACACGGTGCCCACCTGCGTGACAGGCGTGAAGCTCTTCAGGGTGTCGTAAGCCAGTCCCTTCTTCAGGGCCGGCAGCACTGCCAGCTCCGAACCCGATCCGAAGAACAGGGTGTAGCCATCCGCAGGCGCCTTCGCGCCGGCGGCAGCCCCGATCATTCCGCCAGCACCCGCCCTGTTGTCCACCACAACCGACTGCCCCAGTTCCACGGCAAGATCCTGGGCCAGCAAGCGCGCCGCCGTATCCGTGCCCCCGCCGGCGGCGAAGCCGACGATCATAGTGATGGGCTTCGTCGGAAACGCGTGAGTCTGGGGTTGAGTCCAGGCCGATAGTGGAACGGCGCCAAGAAGACCGATCTTCAGCATGTGTCGGAGCCAGCGAAGCACCACGATCGGCCTTTCAGTTTTGTGTCAGGCCAACTTTCTCATATTTTGAGAAAAAAGCAATACATCGCTGCTGAGGGGCCTTCAACGGGAGCTGAGGGCTCGGAGCGCGGGGAGCTTTTACTGCAATGCGTTGCTGATCGTAGAGGCGGCTGCCTTCACCATTTCGATGACGACCTCCTCGCGAAGCAGTGCCATGCGCGCTGCATCGCCGATGAGGGTGATGCTGCCCACGACCTGCCGGGATTCGATGAAGACCGGCGCGGAGATGCCTTCGATGCCGCTGTTGAGCTCTCCGACAGAGAGGGCGAACCCCTGGCGCCTGATGTTCGACATGTTGGCGTGGAAGCTCGCCCAGTCGTTCAGCTGTTCGTCGCCGCGCGCCTTGCCATCCTCGAACAGTCGGCGCAGTTTCGCCGCCGGCAGAAAGGCAGTGATCGCCTTAGAGCTGGAACCTCGGAACAGAGGCAATGGCCGGCCTCGGCCGTAGGCAAGCGATCCCGTGTCGCTCGTGGACTCGATGTGCACGGTCATGACCTTGTTGCCATAGAGCTTTGTGAGCAGCGCGCTCAGGCCGGTCTGCGCGCAGAGCACGCGCATGGGCTCGGACGCCGCGCGGATGACCGGATCGCACTGCCTGATTTGCAGATCCAGCTCCATGATGCTGGGCCCGAGCGTGTAGCCGCCCTTCCAGCGGACCAGCAAGCCGGCCGTCGCCAATTGTTTGACGTAGCGATAGGCGGTACTGGTGGGGACGCCTGCGCCCTGTGCGATCTCCTCGGCCGACAGCACCGGCTGGTCGTGCGTGAAGAGCTGGAGCGTGCTCAGCATCCGGGAGAGGCTCGAGGAGTCCTGCTCCGAGTCCTGGGCCTCGACGGCTGCCCGGCGGGTCTTGGAAGCCACCTTGGGTGGCGTGGTCGTTGCGCGCTGCATGTAGGGGTCTCCTCCCGCTTCCGGCTGATCGCGCCTGCGGCTGGGAATTCTAGGGTTCTCGTCGCTCGAGGCTGGCGCTTTGTCTCCTTGGCGGAATCTTGACCTATGCCATTGTTGACGAGATTAAAAAATTATCGGAATATGGGAAAAAAAGCACTAACAATCTCCCTGCCGGCGGCGCTGGCGCGCGCAACCCCATTGGACTGAGGAAACACATGAAGCTGTTCTTGACACCCACGGCATGTTCGCTGGCCGTCGACATCGTCGCGCGTGAAGCGGGTATCCCGCTGGAGCTGATTTGGGTGGATGTGCGCGCCAAGAAGCTGAAAGGTGGGGGTGACTACTTCGCCATCAACCCGAAGGGGCAGGTTCCGACCCTGGAGACCGACGCCGGGGAGTTGCTGACCGAAGGCCCGGTGATCGTGCAGTACCTTGCCGACATGAAGCCGGAAAGCGGACTGCTGGCGGCTGGCGCGGCGATGGATCGGTATCGGGTCATCGAGTGGCTCAACTTCATCGGCTCGGAGTTGCACAAGGGCTTCACGCCGCTGTTCCGATCCACCACGCCTGCCGAGTATCGAATCCTGGCCATAGAGAACCTGAACAGGCGCCTGGCCTGGCTGGACACCGTGCTGTCGGAGCGGGAGTACCTGCACGGCAACCGCTTCACGGTTGCCGACGCCTATTGCTACACCATCGTCATGTGGAGCCACGTCCACAACCTCGATCTTTCACGATGGCCGAACCTGAGTGCCTATCTCGAGCGTATCGCGCAACGCGACAGTGTTCGCGCGGCGCTGGACGCGGAGCAGCAGGAAATCGCCGCTCGCGCCACCGTCTGAAGCGCCGAAGAAAGATCACCCATGACGAATCGCTGGAAGCAAAGGCCGCCGGACTCGAACTGGGGCTCTTTCGGGGAAGACGATCAGCGCGGATCGATGAACCTTGTTGGCCGGGCGCAAGTGCTGAAGGGCCTCGAGGAGGCGAAGGAGGGGCTGACGTTCAGCCTGTCGCTCCCGCTGGACTATCCCGGGGGCACGGCGCTGCATCCGCGCCGCCACGCCCCGCGGCGCTTCGCCACCCTGCGAGGCGGGAAGAACGAGGGCGAGCAGTGCTTCTGCTTTGCGCTCTCCCGCGAGAACCCTTTCTATTCCGACGTCTATTCGGATGACGTCGTGATCCTGCACACGCAGTACTCCACGCAGTGGGACGGTCTGGCGCACGTCGGCGCAGAGTTCGACGCTGACGGCGACGGCGTCGACGAGATCGTCTTCTACAACGGGTATCGAGCCGGAGAACACATCAAGCTGGCGCGCCGTGCCGAAGGCGCCGTGCGATGGGACACCTACGAGGATCCGACGGCAAGTGCGCTGGGCATCGAGCAACTGGCTAGCCACGGTGTGCAGGGCCGCGCGGTCATGATCGACCTGAATCGCCACTATGGCGAGGAGAACCATCCTGTCGGGTATGAGGACTTGATGCGGATCCTGCAAAGCGATCAGGTGACCATCGAGCGCGGAGACATGGTCTGTCTATACACGGGGCTCGACGACCTGATCCTCGGCATGAACAGGCAACCCGTGGCGGAGAAGCTGCTCCACGCATGCGCTGGTCTGGATGGCGGCGACCCGCGGCTGCTGGAGTGGATCACCGATATCGGCGTTGCCGCACTGATCTCGGACAACTTCGCGGTGGAATTGATGCCGAAAGCCATGCGCATGAACGCCAAGCACGCGATGCTGCCACTGCATGAGCACTGCCTTTTCAAGAATGGCATTCACCTCGGCGAGTTGTGGCGTTTGGGCGAGCTCGCGCGCTGGCTGAGAAAGAACGGGCGAAGCCGCTTTCTGCTGACTGCACCGCCATTGAATCTTCCCGGTGCGGCCGGCTCGCCTGTCACGCCCATTGCCACTGTTTGAGTGCGCCTCGGCGCGAGGCTTCGACGTTCCCTTTCACTTGAAGAGGCTGCCATGATGATGAATCGCTTGTATTCGGCGCTGTCGCGACTGGCCTGCCTGTCTGTCTGCGTCCTCGCCTTTGCGTTGTCCCCGATGCGGCCCGCAAATGCACAGGCCTACCCGTCCAGGCCGATCACGCTCGTCGTCTCGTTCGAGCCCGGAGGCTCTACCGACATCTCTGCACGAGCGGTCGCGCAGGAGCTCTCGGCCGTCCTGGGTCAACCTGTCGTTGTCGACAACAAGCCGGGAGCAGGGGGACGCATTGGAACGAAATATGCTGCTTTGGCGAAAGCCGACGGCTACACGCTTCTTTGGGGAAGTGGGAGCACCCTGACGGCCGGGCCGGTGCTCTATCCGGATCAGGGGCATGTGGCGGGAATGGCTCCCATCAGCCTGGGCGCGACCCAGCCGTTCGTCTTCGTGACGACGCCTGCCACCGGCGCAAAAACCCTGGCGGAATTCGTCGCACTGGCAAAGCGGCGACCCGGTGAGTTGAACTTTGCATCGGCAGGAACGGGGTCGAGCAATCATTTGCTGGGCGAGATATTCATGTCTGCCACTGGCATCCAGCTGGTTCACGTGCCCTACAAGGGAGCGGCCTCGGCAAAGGAGGGGCTGCTGAAGGGAGACGCCCAGTTGATGGACGAGGTCGTCTCCCCGCTCATTGGCGCGCTGCGCGCCAATCAACTGGTTCCGTTGTTCATAACGAGTGACACGCGCGATCGACTGTTCCCCTCCATTCCGACTGCGGCGGAGGTCGGGCTCCCGGATCTGGCCATTACCGGTTTCTTTGGCTTGCTCGCCCCGGGCGGGACGCCGCCGGAAGTACTGACGAGGCTCAATGGCGCCATGAAGAAGGCACTGGCGGCGCCCGCGGTCAGCCAGGCATTCGACAACCTGGGTTTCACCGCAGCCTACAGCGCCCCCGAAGAGATGCAGGCACGAATCGCTCAGGGAAAGGCGACCTATCAGCGCGTCGTCTCGGAGCGGAAGATCAAGGTCGATTGACCGGTCGCCGCGAATGTCGCCGGCGTGGAACTTTGGAAAGCCGGTGCAGATGCGCTGGCGTCAACGATCGCCGAGCCTGGACGCAGCGAGTGCGTTGCCTTTCGGCCGCGCTCGTCGGTTCGTGACCGACCGCGAATGCGGAGTTGGCCTTCTAGCCCGCAATTCGCGATGTGATCTTCCGAGCGGCCTCGACCATCAGTGTCGAAAGGAAGGCCCGGTTGAAAGCATTGAAGCGCTCGGAGTTTCCCGCCAGGGTAATGCTTCCGATGATGCGTCCCTTCTCGTCGAAGATGGGAGCGGCGATGCCGCTCTTGCCAGGATCGAGTTCGCCCTCGCTGATGCAGTAGCCGTCCTTGCGGATGCGCAGCATGGCCTTGGAGAAATCTTTCCACGTCAATCCGATGCGCTCGAGATCTGCGGGGGCGGCGCTGTCGAACAGGCGTCGCACCTGGCGCGGCAACAGGTACGCAAGGATGACCCGCGAAGTGGCGCTGCGGAAGAGATCCATCGGGCGGCCGCGTCCGAAGTTCAGTGTCAGCTCGTCGGCGCCGGAGCGCTGAAGGATGTTGATCACGGTCGAGCCGTAGAGCTCGCTGATGAGCAGTTCCAGGTTCGTCTGTGCCACCAGGTCGCCCACGATGTCGCGGCTCGCTGCGAGCAAGGGGTCGAACTGCGTCATGTGCCGATCCAGCTCGATGATCCGCGGCCCCAGCGCGTAGCCGCGCGGCAAGCGCACCAACAGGCCCACATTGGACAACTCGCGCACGTAGCGGTAGGCGCTTGCCGGTGTGTACCCCAGCTGAGAGCAAATGATTTCGATATCGATCACGGGCTGATCCGGCTTGAACAGGTTCAGCACATCGAGCATGCGGCTCAGGCTATTCATGGCGTCGAGAGTGAGGTGATGCGCAGCGCGCGGGTCGTGCTCTGGCAAACCCCAAGGTTAAACGATGCGGCGCAGGAAAGGCCTTTGCATCCAGTTGCCTCGTGCTTGGAACGACATGTTCTTAAACACAAGTGGTGATAATCTAGCAATAGAACATGGCTTTTTGTAGACACATATTTGCTTTTCTTGATCTAAACGATAAACTAGCAAAATACTGAGAAAAGAGAAAACAGGGGCAGGGGTTGTCGGGCTATCGCCCTCGGCGATTCGAGTGCTCCCCGCTCGGAGCCGGAACGTCGTCAGCAGGGGTCTCTAGGAGTCAGCGATGAAGAGAAATTTCTTTCGGCAAGCCTGCGCTGCATCGGCGATGCTTTTGGCCGCATGCCTTTCACCGGTGCAGGTTTGGGCACAGGCCGGCTGGCCGTCGCGGCCCATCCGGATCGTGGTGCCCTACCCGCCGGGCACGGGCCCCGACGTGATGGCCCGGCTTGTGACCGACGGACTGGCCAAGGAGCTCAAGACCACGTTCGTTGTGGAAAACAAGGCCGGCGCCAACGCGATCATCGGGACGTCGGAGGTGGTGAAGTCGCCGGCTGACGGCTATACCTTCCTGCTGGTCGACCGGCTCACCCTCACGGTCAATCCGTTGCTCTATCAGCCGCTGCCGTTCGATCCAAAGAAGGATCTCGTCTCAGTCAGCAACATCGCCGACGTGAATCTGTATCTGGTGGTCAGCGCGCAGGTGCCCGCCAACGATTTCAAGTCCTTCATCGGCTATGCCAAGGCGCACCCCGGCGAGGTGCCGTTCGGCACCGGCGGCGTGGGCAGCGTCATGCACTTGAACATGGAGTTGCTGCAGGCGGGCACGGGCGTGCAGTTCCTGCACGTGCCGTACAAGGCGCTTGCCGAGGTCATACCCGCCATGCTCGGCGGCCAGGTGGTGGCGACGTCGGGCGGTGTCGAAGCTTTGCTGCCTCATGTGCAGAAGGGCAGCCTGAAGCTGTTGGCCGTCGGCGCCAGTGCGCGCACGCCGGTGGCGCCGAACGTGCCGACGATCACCGAGGCCGGTGGATCCGACATGCTGCTGTCCACCTCCTACTCGCTGCATGCCAGGGCAGGCACACCCCCGGACATCCTGGCGCGAATGAACGCGGCCCTCACCAAGGTGCTTGCGGCGCCCGACCTGCAGGCCTGGGCGTCCGCGCGAGGCCTGCGGGCCGGGGCGTCCAAACCCGCGGAACTCGATGCACAGATCGCTGTTGACGCAGAGCGTGTCGGAAAGCTCGTGCGCGAGCGCGGCATCAAGGTGCAATAAAAGAAAGAAGGCAATGAAGAAAATGACCGGCGCCGAGGCGCTCTGGCTCGCGCTTGCAAACGAAGGTGTGGACACCTGCTTCGCCAATCCGGGCACCACCGAACTCGATCTGGTGCGTGCACTGGAGCAACGCGACGAAATCCGCTGCGTGATCGGACTGCAGGAAAACGTCTGCACCGGTGCGGCCGACGGGTACGGCCGCATGCTCGTGCGTCCCGCGGCCACGCTCTTGCACCTGGGGCCGGGCTTTGCCAACGGCATCGCGAACCTGCACAACGCACGGCGCGCACGCACGCCGATCGTCAACCTCGTCGGAGACCACGCCAGCTGGCATTTGCCGTACGACGCGCCGCTGACCTCCGACATCGAATCCCTGGCGCGGCCGGTCTCCGGATGGGTGCACCGCATCGCTAGCACTGACGACAGTGCTGTCGCGGCTGTCGAGGCCGTGCGGCAAAGCGTCGCAGCGGGGGGGCGTGGCGCCACGCTCATCTTCCCCGCCGACTTTCAGGCTGGCGACGTCTCGCGCGCTGCCAGGGACGAAAAGCCTGCAGCCGTCGACGCAGGCCCGGAGGGTAGCCTCGACGCGGTGCAATGGATCGAGCGCCTGCGCGCGGCTCGGCGCGTGGTGTTCTTGCTGGGCGGCGGCGGCGAGCTCGCAGGGCTGGGGCAGCGCGCCCAGCGAGCGACAGCCCGCCTGTGCGCACTGCTGGGCGCACAGGCATATGCCGAGACCTTTCCGTCGCGTTCCGAACGCGGGCAGGGGCTGCCGGCCTTCGATCGGCTGCCCTACTTTCCCGAACCGGCGCGTGAAGTGCTCGACCCCGCCGACCTCGTGGTGCTCGTGGGCGCGCTGCCGCCCGTGACGTACTTCGGCTATGCGGGTCACCCCAGCCTGCTGGTGAACGCCGAACGGCTGCTGGTGATCGCCGAGCCGGGACAGGCGGTGGCCGAGCGGCTCGAGCAAATTGCCGATGCCTTGGGTGCGCCGGCCTACCTGGCGCCCGTTTCGTCGCTGCCGGACGTGCCCGAGGGCGCGCTCACGCCGGCCAAGATCGCCGCGGTTCTGGCGCGCGAGTTGCCGGCGCGCGCGATCGTTTCGGTCGAGGGTGGGACTTGCGGCTATCCGTTCTACGCCGCGTCGTCGGCCGCCCGCCCGCACACCACGCTCACCAACACCGGCGGGGCCATCGGGCAGGGGCTTCCCGTGGCGATGGGCGCGGCCATTGCCTGCCCGGACCGCAAGGTGGTCGGGCTGCTGTCGGACGGCAGTACCCAATACACGATCCAGACGCTGTGGTCGATCGCTCACGAGAACCTCGACGTCGTCGTGTTGATCGCAGCGAATCATCAGTACGCCATCCTGCGCAACGAACTGCGGCGCGACGGCGCGGCGCTCGGCGCAAGGGCCGAGGCGCTGACTGCCCTGGATCACCCGCGCATCGATTGGGTGGGACTTGCCCAGTCCTATGGTGTCCCGGCCACGCGCGCACACACGGCGCAGGAACTGGCTGAACAACTGCATCGGGCGTTCGGGCGAACCGGCCCCGCGCTCATCGAAATGGCCCTTTGAGGGCGCAACGACAGGGCGCCGGAAGGCGGTCTGCATCAATCAAGGAGAACGTATGGATCTGAGACTCAGAGGCAAGGTCGCTGTCGTGACCGGTGGCAGCCTTGGCATCGGCCGGGCGGTGACGCAGGCGCTGGCAGCCGAAGGCGTGCGCGTGGCCATCGTGGCGCGCAGCAAGGAGCCGCTCGAACAGGTGGCGCGCGAAATCAGCGAGGAAACGGGCGTCGAGATTCTCGCCGCCCCCGCAGACGTCAGCAGCACCGAGCAGGTGGACGCGATGATGAGCAGAGTAGCGGCACATTTCGGCCGAATCGACATCCTTGTCAACGGGGCTGCGCACCCGGGTGGCCTCGTGCGCAGCGAGATCGAGAACGCCGACCCCGAGGGCCTGCTGGAAGACATCAACATCAAGGTGGTGGGCTACATGCGCTGCGCCAAGGCGGCCGCGCCCCACATGCGCAAGGGCGGCTTCGGCCGCATCATCAACATCGGCGGCCTCACCGGCCGCGGCAGCAAGCAACTCTCGGGCATGCGCAACGTGGCGATCTGCCACTTGACCAAGACGCTCTCCGATCAACTCGGCCCGTTGGGAATCACGGTCAACGTGATCCATCCCGGCGTGGTGGAAACACCGCACATCCACGAGCTCTACGCCAAGGAGGCCAAGCTGCAGGGCCTGACGCCGGATCAGGTCGAGGCGAACTACGCCAAGGTCACACCGATCCGCCGTGTGCTGCAACCCAATGAAATCGCCGATGCCGTGCTGTTCCTCGCCTCCGAGCGAGCCGGCGCGATCACCGGTGAATCGATCGCCGTGGACGGCGGCATCACGCGCGGCATCTTCATCTGAGCGAAGCGAAGGAGTACTCGATCATGCAGGGGACAATTCTTGTGGGAACCGCGGGGCAGGGTATTCTGCGCAGCGCGGACGATGGTGCAACGTGGCATCGCCTGGGGCTGAAGGAGGCCATCGAGTTCGATGGCGTCGTGCGCAGTCTTCTGGTCGACCCCCGCAATCCGAACCGGATTTTCGCGGGCGCGGATGCCGGCATCTGCCTGAGCGAAGACGCGGGCGTGCATTTCAGACGCCTCGAATCGCCCGCAAACGGCATGCACGTCTGGGCGATCGCGATCGACCCGCGCGACTCCAACGTGATCTACGCTGGAACGGGCGCGCCCTCTCGCGCTGCGATGTTCCGCTCGCTCGACGGTGGTCAGAACTGGACGCGGCTGGGCATCGAACTGCCGGAGTTCTGCGGCGGCGTGAACCGTCCGCGGATTCTCACTGTCTGCGTGGATCCCGATGACGGCGCGGTCTGGTTTGGCGTGGAGGAGGGCGGTGCTTGGCACAGCCTGGACCAGGGCGAGACTTGGCGTCGCGCGGACGACGCGCCAAGCGGCATCGTCAACGGCGACATCCACGCCATCACAATCCTTCCGGCGCGCGGCGGTCAGCCCAAGACGCATTTGCTTGCCACCGTGAACTCGGTCTACACCAACCGCGACGGCGGCTACGGGGCGTGGGCCGCGGAGAGCTCGGCCGAACGTTTCGAGGGCATGTACTACACGCGCACGCTCGCAGCGCTGGAAGGCGACCGGGACGTCCTGTTGGTGGCCATCGGTGACGGCACGCCGGGCACACGCACGCAGATCTACCGGTCGCTCGATCGTGGCGCGACATGGTCGACCGCACTGCTCCATGCGGTACCCAACTCCACGTTCTGGGCGCTCGGAACGCACGCTGCAGACCCCCAGCTGGTGTTCGCCGGCACCAAGTACGGCCACCTCTTTCGCTCGATGGACGGCGGCCGGAGTTGGTTCAAGGATTGGCGCGACTTCAGCGAGATCACGGCCGTGGCGTGGACACCGGCGGTGGCAGCCGTCAAGGCGCATCCGAAGTCGATCCTGGGGGCCAAGCCCCATGACTGAGCGGGCTGCGGCCGTTGTGCGGCCCAAGATCCGCCGCACGCATCTCTCGCTCTTTGTCACCGACCCCTTCGTGTCGGCCGGATGGTACGAGCGCGTGCTCGGCATGCAGGAAACGGCGCGCGGCGCACAGTGGGTGTTCATGAGCTTCGGCCAGAAGCATCACGACATCGCGCTCATCCGTCCCGAACCCGGTGTTGCGGTGGGCGGTTGCGCCCTGCAGCACTACGGCCTGGAAATCGACGGCGACTTTACGGAGTTGAGGCGGCTCTACGGGCAGTTGCTTAGGGCCGGTGTGGAGGTGGTCAAGACAACTGACCACAAGGTGGGCTATGGCTTGTACTTCAACGACCCGGACGGTCACCGCTTCGAGTTCTTCCTGGAAACCGTCCACGACGACGAAGAGGGCAAGCGCGTACTGCATTCCTACAACGCGCCCAGCGATCACTTCCACCTCGAGCCGTTGTACGACTGAGCAGCGCTCATTTCCTTCTCTCATCTTCAACATTGATCGCATATCTCTATGACCAAGACCGCCAGTTCCAGCGTCTTTTGCATTCGCAAGTGGTACCTGCAGATCGAAGACACCCTCTTCGGTGAGACTGGTGCTCCCGCCGATGGCGAGCCGCTGCGCAAGATCGTGATCGCAGCCTGCATCCACAACCCGTTCGCCGGCAAGTTCGTGCAGGACTTGTCTTCCTGGATCGAGCCCTCCCCCGAACTCGGGCGTGAATTCGGTCGTCGGATTCAGGAGGCGGCCCAGGGCCGCGCTATCCAGAGCTACGGAAAAGCCTGCCTGGTGGGTATCGATGGTGAGTACGAGCATGGAAATGCGCTGCTGACCAATCCGGCGGCCAACCCGGTGCGCGATCACGTGGGCGGCGGCAAGTCATGGGTGCCGTCCACCGGCAAGCGCGGCGGCCCCGGAACCGTGATCGACATTCCCCTAGCGCACAAGGACGCGCTGTACGTGCGCTCGCACTACGACACCATCACGGCCCAGTTCAGCGACGGCCCCAATCGGGACGAAGTCATCGTGTGCTGGGCCTTCGCCACCCGCGGCCGCCTCAACGCCCGACTCGGGGGTCTGAAGGCCTCGGACGTCAAGGGCGAGGACGGGCTGTACTGAGATGGCTATGGAGCGGCGCGACTACACGCTGGCCCTGTCTGGGCTGAACTTCCACGTCACCGAATGGGGAAGCGAACAGGGATGGCCCATCCTGATGCTCCATGGCATACGCGGCTATGCCGAGACTTTCGCCGGCATCGGCGCGGCGCTGCAACCCGGGTTCCGCGTGATTGCCTTCGATCAACGGGGGCGGGGTGAATCGGACTGGGATCCGACGCACAACTACTATACAGATGCCTACGTGGCCGACATCGAAGGCATCGTGCAGGCTCTGGGGCTTGCGCCCTTCGACCTGCTGGGGCACTCGATGGGGGGCATCAATGCCATCGTTTATGCCGCGCGCCATCCGCAGAAGGTCAGGCGCCTCGTAATAGAAGACGCCGGTCCGGGGGCCTTCGATACCAGCGAGGGTGCGACGCGTATCCGCAAGGAACTGGCTACCACGCCCGATAGGTTCGAATCCTGGGGGGCGGCCAGCGACTTCATGCGCGCCCTGCGCCCGACCGTGACGGAAGAGGCCCGGCAACAGCGCCTCCACAACATGCTCAAACCTCTGCCAGAGGGGGGCTATACCTGGCGCTACGACCACGCCGGCATCGCCGCGACGAGGCTCAATCCGGATCCGGCTCGCATGATCGATCTGGAGCCCAGCGTGCGGGCCATTGCATGCAAGACGCTCGTGGTGCGAGGGGGCCGTTCCGACTACCTGCAGCCGTCGATGGTGGCGCGAATGCGCGAAGTGAACTCGTGCATCGTCGATGCCGAAATCCCCGATGCCGGCCACTACGTTCACGATGATCAGCCGGTGTTGTTCGAGCAGTTGGTCGCCCAATTCCTCAAGCCGACTCCCGCATTCGCCTCCCAGTAAAAAAATGATCCACGAACTTCGAACTTACACCCTGGTGCCCGGGAGCGTGCGCGAGTACCTGCGCATCTACAACGAGATGGGGCGCGAGGTGCAGACGCGGTTGCTGGGCAATCTGGTCGCGCTCCTGGCACCGGAGAGTGGCGATCTCAATCAGCTGGTCTATCTCTGGGCATTCGACAGCTACGAGGAACGCGCCCGACGTCGAACAGAGTTGACGGCCGATCCCGCCTTCACCGAGTTCCGCAAGAAAGTTCGACACCTGCTGGTGCAGCAGGACATCAGGCTGCTCAGCCCCGCTTGACACATAACTACGGGAGACACAACCGATGACAAACCCAATGGAAATCCAGGTGCTTATCGTTGGCGCGGGGCCCGTCGGCGTCTCGATTGCCAACCTGCTGGGTGGCTACGGCACATCGACGCTGATCGTCGACCGCAGCCTGCAGGTGATGGACTACCCCCGCGCCGTGGGGCTGGACGACGAGGCGTTGCGCACCTTCCAAGCGGCTGGACTGGCCGAGGACATGCTGCGGGACATGATCCAGAACGTGCCCATGCGCATGTACACCGCTGGAAAGCAGTGTTTCGCGGAAATCCTTCCCAGCACACGAGAGTTCGGCTGGTTTCGTCGCAACCTGTTTTCCCAGCCTCTCGGCGAGGCAGTCTTGCGCCGGGGGCTGGAACGGTTTCCTCACGTCAACCTGCGCGTGGGGGTGGAGCTGGTCGGGCTGACGCAGGATGAGACGGGCGTGACTGCGACCGTGCGCGATGTGCAGGGCGCGGAGAGTCAGGTGCGCGCGCGCTATCTCGTGGCGTGCGACGGCGGGCGCAGCATCGTGCGCGAGGGCATTCTCAAGCTGCCTTTCGAGGGGCGCACACATGCGGCCAAATGGGTGGTTATCGAATGCGACCAGGATCCGCTGGACGCCCCCTATACCGCGCTGCATTGCGAACCCGCCCGGCCCTACGTGTGCTTGCGTTTGCCGTACGGCCTGCGCCGCTGGGAGTTCATGCTGTTCCCCGGCGAAGACGGCGAGCAAATGCTAGCTCCCGAGAAGGTGCGGGAACTGCTTGGTCGCCATGTGGCGCAGCCCGAGAAACTCAACGTCATCCGTGCGCGGGTCTATACGCACAATTCGCGCGTGGCCGGCTCATTCGTCTCCGGGCGGGTGTGCCTGGCGGGGGATGCTGCACACATCACGCCGCCGTGGATCGGCCAGGGTCTGAATGCGGGCCTGCGTGATGCCTTCAACCTGGCTTGGAAGCTCGCCTGGATCCTGCAGGGGCGGCTGAAACCCGAGTTGCTGACGAGCTACCACGATGAGCGCCATGCGCACGCCAAGGCGATGATCGACTTGGCGGACCTGTTCGGATCTGTGCTGTCCCAGCGCAATCGCTTCGTGGCCTGGTTGCGTGACCGCTTCTTCCTGTCCATCAAGAACATTCCGCGCGTACGCGACTACGTGTTGCAGATGAAGTTCAAGCCCATGCCACGCTTCATAAAGGGCATCGTCCTGGACAGCGGCGATGTGCAGCGCGACGAACTGGTGGGGCGCATGTTCATCCAGCCCAACATAGAGCGCGAGCCCGGGCGTACCCAGCGGCTCGATGACGTCGTCGGCGCCCGCTTCGCACTGGTGAGTTGGCGCAGTGACGCACTGGCGAGCGCGCCCGCCAGCCTGCGGCTGCAACTCGACCGCCTGGGCTGCGACCACTACGTCGCTGTGCGGTCGCGCAGTGTCAGGAACGAAGCCTGCTCTCATGTGCCGGTCCAGCCGTCGGGCACGGTGGTCGAGGACGTGGAGAACGCGCTGCACTTCTGGTTTCAGGGCAAGAACGTCGATTGGGTGTTGCTCCGACCGGATCGCTTCATTGCGGTCGCAGGCAAGGTGGGCGACGCCGTGCAGCAACTGTCGGCATTCTGCGAGACGGTGTTGCCGGCTGCCATGTCTTTCCCGGCCGGCTGCGCAGGCTCAGAGGAACCGTCACAACTGGTGGCGCATGCCTGAGGAGATGATGGTGTATCCCGATCTTTCCCTCTACATTGGCGGCCGCTTCGTGGGGAATGACGGCCGCCCCGGACAAGACGTTCGCGACCCTGCGACCTTCGACTTGCTCGGGTACCTGCCCTGGGCCACGCGCGAGGACGTCGACGCCGCATTGAGCGCCGCACACCGCGCGTTCCAGTCCTGGCGACACAGCTCGCCGGTGGAGCGGTCCGAGGTATTGCGCAAGGTGGCGGCATTGGCGCGCGAGCGCGCCAATGCCATCGGGCGCGGCATCACGCTGGACAACGGCAAGCCGTTGCCCGAGGCGGTCGCCGAGGTGCTCAATGCCGCTGAGCACGTCGAGTGGCACGCGGAGGAGAGCCGTCGAATCTACGGCCGCGTCGTGCCGTCGCGTAACCCGGCGGTGCGTCAGCTTGTGGTGCGTGAGCCAGCAGGCGTCTGCGTTGCCTTCAGTCCATGGAACTTCCCGTTCGGACAAGCGATGAAGAAGGTCGTGGCTGCGATTGGCGCCGGTTGTACCGTGGTGCTCAAAGGGCCCGAGGAGTCGCCCAGCGCCATCGTGGCGATGGCCCGCTTGTTCCACGACGCAGGGCTGCCCGAAGGCGTGTTCAACATCGTGTGGGGCGTACCGAACGAGATCTCGCGCCAATTGATCGAGTCGCCTCAGGTGCGTGTCGTCTCCTTCACCGGCTCGGTTCCGGTGGGCCGGCAACTCGCCGCTTTGGCGGGCTCGCACATGAAGCGAATGAACATGGAACTGGGCGGCCACGCGCCGGTGCTGGTGTTCGACGACGCCGACGTGGAGCAGGCCGCGACCTTGCTGGCGCGACTGAAGACCCGCAACGCGGGGCAGGTGTGCGTGTCGCCCTCGCGCTTCTTCGTTCAGGCCGGCATCTACGACCGCTTCGTGGCCAGCTTCGCCGACGCGCTGCGCGGAGTGAAGGTTGGTCACGGCCTGGAAGAAGGCGTCCAGATGGGGCCGCTGATCCACGAGAGGCGCCTGCAGGCCGTGAGCGAACTCGTGAACGATGCCGAGAAAGTGGGCGCGCAGGTGCTGGTGGGCGGCAAGAGGTTGGGCGAGCGCGGCCATTTTCACGAGCCGACCCTGATTGCGAACGTGCCGCAGCATGCCCGTGTCATGCGCGAGGAACCATTCGGTCCGATCGCAGCGCTTGCGCGTTTCGACACGGTAGACGATGCGCTGCGACTGGGCAATGCGCTTCCCTTCGGCCTGGCCGCCTACGTCTTCACGCAGTCGATCCAGACCTCGACGCGGGTGGCCAACGCACTGGAGGCCGGCATGGTCAATATCAACCATTCCGGCATGGCGCATCCCGAACTGCCGTTCGGGGGCGTGAAGGACAGTGGCTTCGGCAGTGAAGGCGGCACCGAGTCTTTCGACAGCTTCCTGGTGACCAAGCTGATCACCCAAATCTGAATCTGCAATCTTGAATACCCACTCCATGCTGAATCTGCGAGACCCTTCACTGCTGCGAGAACAATGCCTCGTGGCGGGCCAGTGGATATCCGCTGACCAGACCATCGCCGTCACGAACCCCGCCAGCGGCGCCGTAGTCGCCCATGTGCCCCGGCTGGGGGCCGCCGAGACCAGGCGGGCTATTGAGGCCGCGAACCAGGCGTGGCCCATCTGGCGCGCGCGCACGGCCCACGAACGCTCGGCCTTGCTGGCGCGCTGGCACGCACTGATTCTCGAGAACCAGGACGATCTTGCGCGCATCATGACGGCAGAGCAGGGCAAGCCGCTGGCCGAGGCGCGGGGCGAGATCGCCTACGCGGCGTCCTTCATCCAGTGGTTCGCCGAAGAGGCCAAGCGGGTGTACGGTGAGACGATTCCAGCGCCTATCGCCTCGCAGCGCATCGTGGTGATCAAGGAGCCTGTGGGCGTGTGCGCTGCGATCACACCATGGAACTTTCCGGCCGCGATGATTACGCGCAAGGCGGGTCCGGCGCTCGCGGCGGGCTGCGTCATGGTGGTCAAACCGGCGAGCCAGACCCCATTGACTGCCCTGGCCTTGGTGGCACTGGCCGAGCGTGCGGGCATCCCGTCCGGTGTGCTGTCGGTGGTGACCGGTTCGGCCGGCGACATTGGCACCGAGCTCGCAACGAATCCGCTGGTGCGCAAGCTTAGCTT
Organism: Variovorax nitratireducens; assembly: GCF_051216545.1. Taxonomy (NCBI): domain Bacteria; kingdom Pseudomonadati; phylum Pseudomonadota; class Betaproteobacteria; order Burkholderiales; family Comamonadaceae; genus Variovorax; species Variovorax nitratireducens. The sequence continues at coordinate 64,958 of NZ_JBPJZO010000013.1, read as the reverse complement.
CACCGGCTCGACCGAGGTGGGGCGGCACCTGATGCAACAGACGGCGTCGACCGTCAAGAAAGTCTCAATGGAACTGGGCGGCAATGCGCCCTTCATTGTGTTCGAAGATGCCGACCTCGACGCAGCGGTGGAAGGGGCCATCATCTCCAAGTTTCGCAATGCGGGGCAGACTTGTGTGTGTGCCAACCGGCTGTACGTGCACGCCGGCGTGTATCACGAGTTTGCGCGCAAGCTGGCGGATGCCCTGCAGGCCCTGAAGGTCGGGCCGGGTGACGAGGAGGGCGTACGCATCGGTCCGCTGATTGATGAGGCGGCAGTGCGCAAGGTTCAGGAGCACCTGGCGGATGCCACTGGGAAGGGCGCGCGCGTGATCGCGGGCGGCGGCAGGCATGCACTGGGCCACAGCTTTTTCGAACCGACTGTGCTCGTGGGCGTCACGCAGGAAATGCGTTTCGCGCGTGAAGAGACTTTCGGCCCGGTGGCGCCACTGTTTCGCTTCACGACCGAGGACGAGGTGGTTGCCATGGCCAACGACACCGAATTCGGCCTGGCGAGCTACTTCTATGCGCGCGACCTGGGCCGCGTGTGGCGCGTATCGGAACGCCTCGAATACGGCATGGTCGGCGTGAACACCGGGCTGATCTCCAATGAAGTCGCGCCGTTTGGCGGTGTCAAGCAGTCGGGCCTGGGTCGTGAAGGCTCGCGCCATGGCATCGAGGACTACCTGGTCATCAAGTACATCAACATGGCGGGCATCTAGGCGCCCGCGCGCATTTCACCTGAGAAACCCATGACACAAACGCGTCAACCTGATCACCTGATCCATCCCCTTTTCACAGACCGCTGGTCGCCTCGCGCGTTCACGGGCGAGGCGATCCCCGAGTCTGCGCTACTCAGCATGCTCGAGGCGGCGCGGTGGGCGCCCTCGGCGTACAACGCCCAGCCCTGGCGCTTTATCTATGCGCGGCGCGACACAGCCAGTTGGCAGCCCATCTTCGATACGTTGGTGGAATTCAATCAAGGGTGGGCGCAGCGCGCGGCCGCGCTGGTGGTCATCGCCTCGGCCAAGCAGGCTGTGTTTCCAGGCGCGGCCGATGCCGCACCGAACCTGTGGCATTCCTTCGACTCTGGCGCAGCCTGGGCCAGCATCGCGTTCCAGGCCACACTCTCAGGCTGGGCTGCGCATGGGATGGCCGGCTTCGACTTCGAACGTCTGCGTCAGGTCGCAGCCATCCCTGATGCCTATGCGGTGGAAACCGTCGTGGCGATCGGCAAGCGAGGGGACAAGGACGTCCTTCCCGAGGGATTGCAGTCGCGCGAGTCGCCCAATGGCCGACTGCCGCTAACCCAACTGGCGGCTGAGGGGCGTTTCAGCTTCAGCGATTGAGGGCCGTCCGTGCCAACGGGAGACTGTGCACCACCAGTGACAACGTGGGCGCCAAGTTGCCTTTTGGCAGACCGAGGACGGGGTTTCATCGCGGGGGCAAATCCGACATCACGCCAAACGGCCCTCGGGTTGCGCCTTGCGCGTTGACCCAGTTGACCCAGTTGACGCAGGCCTGTCGGCCGCGTCGAAAGTCCTTGGCGATGGTGACCGAAGGGCCTGTGTGAGACAGCAGCTGGCTCACGACGATTTCGTCTGCTTGCGCGTGTAAGCAGGAGCGATCGACGCCAGCAGGAAGAGGGCGGTCACCGCCATATGCGATCCGAGTTGAGCTTCCAATCGGCGGCAATCCCCCGGATCGATCGACAGACTGGCTGTGGCGTGCGCCATGGCGCGCTAGCTTCACTTTCCCGCGGCGTTGGCTGTCAACACGCCTTGCCGTGAGTACAGGACAGGGCGACGCTGGTCGTCGAGCGTCAGACTCGTCAGCGGCAGGCGATCAGGGCGTACCTGGGTAGCGAACGTCAATCCGGCGTCGTCGCTGTGCAACTCCAGTCCATCGAGACCTACCCCCACAACCTGGGTGCCGGTGGTTGCCAGCGCCGTGATGGACGACTTGGTGCGTGTCTCGATTCGCCGCCAAGTTCGGCCGTCATCTTCACTGCGATAGAGCGAACCACGCAGCCCGGCGGCCAGTAGAGCGCCGTCCCCGGTGGCGATGCCCGTCCAGAATGATCCCTTGTAGCCGGTGGCCAGATAGGTCCAGTGTTGCCCCTGGTCGTCGGATCTGAGAACCATGCCCTTCTCTGCCGCCGCGAAAAGCCGGCCGCGATGGTCCGCGAAGAGACTCAGAAGATTAAGGTCGGCCTTCTTGGCGCCGTCGGGGATCGGCATTGGCACCGTCTGCCACCGAACCCCGCCATCATTGGTGGTCAACACGAGCGACCACAAGCCGACGGCGACACCATGTTTGGCATCGAAGAAGTGCACGCCGAACAGCGGTCGATCCTGATGTACGTCGCTATGCTGGACGATCCAGTTCTCGCCCCCGTCCGTGGTGTGAAGAATCACGCCCGCATGGCCAGCCGCCCATCCTTGCCGTTCATCAACAAAACTCACCGAGGTGAGCGGGACATTCACGGGCACGGTACCTGCCTGTCGGTGAGTCTTGCCACCGTCGTCGGACAGAAGCACGATGCCGTGGTCACCGACGGCCACGAAGCGTGCCCCGGCCCGTGTGCTGGCGAGCAGCATCGCCTGGGTCGCATGGCGCACATGCAAGGCCGGTGCGAGTAGAGGAACTGAAGCAGCGTCGGTGCCTTGCATTGCCTGGGCGGTGCAAACGCCAGGCAATCCGAGCGATGCCGTAAGAACAAGTGTGGCGAGTGCGTTTTTCATTGTCGGAGTCCGAATGTCTCAGTGATTCTGCAGTCCGGTCGCCAGTACCGGTTTGCGGCGGGGGAACAGCCGCTCCAGCCACACCGCCACAGCTGGAAGCGCCGTCATCGCCATCACCATGTTCACCATGAACATGAACGCGAGCAGCTTGCCCATGTCGGCCTGGAACTTCAGTTGCGAGAACGACCAGGTCGCGACGCCGATGGCCAGCGTGATCGCCGTGAAAATGGTTGCGGTGCCGACCTCGAGGATCGCGTGCTCGACGGCCTTGACGATGGGTTGCCCGTTGGCCATGTGCACCAGCAGACGGTTGTAGATGTAGAAGGCATAGTCGACACCGATGCCCACCGCAAGCACCATCACCGGCAGCGTCGCGACGGTCAGCCCGATCTGGAGCTCCTTCATGAACCAGTAACCGATGAAGGTACCCACGGTCAGCGGCAGACAGCAGGCGACCACCGCACGCAGATCACGGTAGACCAGGAACACCAGCGCCACGATCGCTGCATAGACATACAGCATCATCGGCAACTCACTCTTCTCGACTTCATCGTCAATGGCGGCGAGCACTCCGGCATTTCCTGACGCGAGGCGGATCCTGACGCCTGGCAGCGTGTCCTTGGTGCGGAAGTCCTTCACTGCATTGATGACCCGCTGGATGGTCGTGGCCTTGTGGTCGGTGAGAAACAGATGCACCGCCGTCATGCTGCAGTCTTTGCGCATGGTTCCTCGGATGCGACCGACCTCGGTGGACAGGGCGGCGTAGTTGCCGGAGTCGATGGGCACCACACTCATCTTCGGATTGCCTTCGTTGTAGCCCTCGTTGTAGAGGCGCAATTGACCCGAGTACGAGGCTACAGACAGGATGCCCTCGACAGATTGCATGGCCCAGGTGAAGCGGTCTTGGTAGAGACCGATGTTGACGTTGTCGCAGCTATTGGCTGGGGCTTCGAAGATGACCGTCAGCCAATCAAGTCCGGTGTCGTAGTTGCTCGAGATCGCCACCGCATCGAGGTTGAAGCGGGAGTCTTCGCGCAGTTCGGGGGCTCCGGGCTGCAGGGTGCCGACCACGCGATCGCGGCTTTGCCACACGGCTGTCGCGAACACCGCCGTGGTGATCAGTAGCACGATCAGCGCGTTGCGCGGTTCGGCGACTCTGGCTAACGTGCGCAACCATCGCGAACGCTTTTCGCGCTGTATCAGCGCTTGATCGGCGTAGCTCTTGCTGATATCGAAGTACGAGGCCGCGACCGGCAGCATCACCAGGTTGGTGATGATCTTGTACGCGACGCCAAGAGAGGCCGTGATCGCCAGTTCGCGCACCATCGGGATCGGGATCAGCAACAAGGTGACGAACGAGACGAAGGCCGTGACGAGCGCCAATGTGCCTGGGATCAAGAGCCCGGTGAAGCTGTCGCGGCAGGCGTCGAAGTTGGAGCGACCATGGGAAATCTGCCGCACGATGAAGTTGATCTGCTGCACGCCGTGCGACACACCAATCGCGAACACGAGGAATGGCACCAACACCCCCAATGGATCGAGGCCGAATCCGAGCAGCCGCAGCGTGCCGAACTGCCATACAAGAGAAGTCAGCGAGCACACGATGGGCAGCACCGTGAAGCGCAGTGAGTGGCAGTACCAGTACACCGCGAACGCGGTCAGCAGCAGCGCAACGGCGCAGAACTTCAGGACGGAGCGTGCGCCGTCGGCAATGTCGCCGATCTGTTTGGCGAAGCCGATGATCTGGATCTCGAAATCGTCATCCTCGAATTTCGACCGGATCTTTTCCTCGAGGATGCGGTTGTAGGTGACATAGTCGAGCTTGACGTTGTCGGCGTCGTACTCGAGCAGTTCGGCGGTGATCATTGCGCTCGTCTCGTCGCGTGAGACCAGCGTTCCGACAAAGCCCCCTTGTGCCGCAGTGCGTCGGATGTTGGCGATCGTGTCCTCGGTGAGCTGCTCCGGCGTGATCGTGCTGTCGATCAGCGGATCGGCGCGAAAGCCTTCTTCCGTGATCTCGTTGACGAAACTGTTGGGTGTCCATAGCGACTGAACGCCGAGCCGCTCCACGTTGGGCAGGAAAGTGACGGCCTGCGTGACTTCATAGACGCGCCGCAGCGCAGCAGCATTCCAGATGCTGCCGCGTCGGGCCTTCACGACGAAGTTCAGTCGATTGGCACCGAGAACGTCGTTGCGGAATTCCTTGAATGTTTCGATGTACTCATGGCCGATGGGCATCTGCTTGTCGAACCCCGCGTCCATGCGCAACTGAACCGCGAACCATGTCATCCCGAGCGTAAACAGCGCGAGTGCGATGAGGAGTTTGGTTCGATGACGAAAGGCCAGATGTTCGACGCGTTGTACGGCACGAACAATCGATGAACTGGATGCAGTTGCGGATTCGGACACGGGGCGGCTTTCAACAGGCATTCGGGGACGCGATCGGCTCGCTGGGCGACTTGATCGCTCGATGACCGATCGGATACTTCCCTGGTGAGATCAATTCGGGCGATGGGCTTGCTCGAAGGGGGTTCGGTCGTGCAGACCCCTTCGGCAGCGCGTTGTTCGGATCAGAAGTTCCGGGACAGCGTGACGCCCAGGTAGTTGCGATCGCGGTAGGGCTGGTCAAACACCCGCTTGCCCCCGAAGAAGGCCGCATAGTTGATCGATGCCTGCCACTTGGCGGGATTCTGCACAAAGGTGACGATCAAGTTGACCGACTTGGCGCCTTCCATGAACTGCCCGGCAGCGTTCGGAGTGCGACCTTTGACCGCCTGGAAATAGTAGATCTCGGGAATCACTTGCCAACCGGGAATGAGGGTGCCGTCATAGACCCAACTGAAGTCGACGTTGTAGCCCATGGAGGTCTTTGTGCCCATCGGGGTCGGCGAACCTGCGCTGTCGTATTCCTGACCCCATCCCCAGCCGCCGGCGGAAATTGGATCCCCGCCATAGGTCTGCTTGAGGTTGGGGTAGCGCACCACGACAGCCTCTGCCATCAGGGTTGCCGTGCTCGCGCCGAGCAGTTTCAGCAGGCCTCCGGAGTTGCTGGGAGTCATGCTGTAGAGGCCGGTCAGGTGCCATTGGAACTTCTTCTCGTTGACCCAGCAGTTGCCGTTTTGCGATGCACAGCCACTGACGGCGGGGTTGAGTGCGACGGCATCCTTCGGGCGGTAGGACAGTTCTGTTCCAACGGCCCAATCGCCTATCGGCATGTTCGCGCTGACGCCGTAAAGGCGACGATTTTCCGCGAAGGCCCAGCCCGGTACGCCCTTGCCTCCGGCATTGGTGCTGAAGTTGGGGCTCTTGTCGTGGTAGTTCATCCCGTAGAGGCCCAGATTCAGCGAAGTGCCGCTGGGCTGGTAGCGCAGGGCCACGCCCCCTTGACTACTGTCCTTGGGCTTCACCTCGATCAGTCCGTAAGCGTCATGGCCTTTGCCGAGCCCGTTGGCTGTCGACCAGTAGCTGCCCGTCGGGGGCAGGTAGTTGCCATTCCAGTTCGACTGGAGATATGCCTCGACGTTGAATCCGTGGCCCAGGCCACTGGCGACGCTGATCATCGGCGCGGGCAAGAGAACTTCCTTCAGCTGCGTGCCAGGCTGTGATGCCCTCATGACGTCGACGGCGTTAGTGCTGTTGATCCCGCCCGGAAGGAACAGGCTCTCGCCCCAATTGATGACCTGGTTGCCGACCCGCACTCGCGCCTGTTCGTTGCCGACCTGAAAGCTTTTGCTGACCCAGAAGTCCAGAAGTCGCGCCTTGAATCGCAGATCTTTCCGGGCGTCGCTGGCGAGCCCGTTGGAGAGTTCGGGAGGTGCAGTGGCGCTCAGGTAGCCCGTCGTACTGGTGGCCGAGAAATCTCTGATCCAGTTGACCCGTCCGAGGAAGGTGATGTCAGAGGGGAATTTGAGCAGCAGTTCGTGGCTGCCCTTGACGTAGGTCGTGAACGCATCCCCCTTTGCGTAGTTCAGGTTGCCTTGATCACCGAGGGCGGACGAGGGTGCGAGGCAGCCGGCGGGTGCGCCGATGCCGCTGGCACCCGCGGTAATTAGGGAGCACCCAGGTGCCTTGGCACGAACGCCTGTGCCGATTGTGATCGTCGAGTCGAAGCTGCCGCGGCCGCCTTCGAATTCGAACGTTTCAGCTTGCGCGCCGAAGCTGAACAGGGTGCAGGCGGCCATCGCGATCGAGCGATGCTGAGATGAAGCGACGGTGAACATGTTGTTTTCTCCTCGATTGGCCTATGGAGTCAGGATCACCGCTCGCTGATGGCGCGGAGGTTGTCCGAAGTAAAGAAGCCCGCCTTGAACCGCGGCCCGTTGGGCTCGGTGAACCAGCGGATGTCCTTGCCGACGCCCGCTGTGTGCGTATCGAAAACGTAACGGCCCTCGGCAATGTTGTTCTGAACCATCGCCATCGAGTCGCAGGTTCCGGTCTCATACACGGGAATCAGGAAGCCTTCGCGCATCTTTGCCAGCTTGTTCTGACCGTCGAAGTCGTCCATCAGCAACGGTGCCCAACTGTCCTCGTCCAGGTAGATGGTGCGTTTCGGTGCGGAGTGGCGCATGCCGGCCTTCACTGTCGCCTCGATCACCCACACTCGGTGCAATTCATAGCGACGATGGGTCTGCGCTATGAAATCGTTCCCTGCGACGTCCTCGAACTTGGCCTTGAAGTCGTACGCGCCGAAGGCGTTGTATGGCACGTAGATCTCCTTCTTGCCGACCAGCTTCCAGTCAAACCGATCCAACGCCCCGTTGAACACATTCGGCTCGTCGAGCGTGTATTGGTTCTCCATGCCGATCTGAGGCGCATCGTGGGAGTAAGTCGGCATGCGACGTACGCGCCGCTGGCCCGGAAAATAGTAGAAGGTCTCGTTCTCGGCCTGGTTGATGTACTGCGTGATGGCCAGGGCCTGACCGGCTAACGCTGCCGGCGACACGTAGCCGAAGTACACGTAGAACTCGACCGGTGGATACGAGGACAGTTGGTTGGAGCCCTTTGCGCCCCAGGGGATGAACAGCGTCTGCTCCGAATCGGCGCGGATCCAATCCGTGCTGCCGCGTCGGGGCGAAACCGCCGTGATGGTGCCCTTGTAGTCGATGCCAACGCCGCGATAGCGCATCTTCGAGTTCCACATTGCTTCGACACCTGTCGAAGGAATTGGAAAGGGGTAGCCCGGGACCGTTGCCTCCTTGAGGCTCCAGCCGTCATCGTTGAGCTTCGCGGTATTGACGTTTTTCTTCGTGTTGCTGGCGACGAAGTCTGGAACGCCGCATGTCCGATGCGACGGGTAGACATCCATGCGGTAGTCCTTGCGCTGCTTGAGCATGGCAAGCTGACCGGCGGACAGCTTGTCGGCATACTTGTCCGCGTTGGAGGCGTCGATCGTGAACAGCGGCTTCTCGTCCTTGTGTTTCCAGTGGTCGCGCCGGAGCTTGCCCCATTCCCATCCCGGCAACGGCGCTTCGGCGCCCTGCCAAGCGGGGATCGTTCCATCCTTGTTACCTTCCTTTTCAGCGCCGGAGGGCGTGAGCTTGTCGAGCTGCGCTGGATCAACAGCGGCGGCGGGGAGGGGGGCACCAAGCAATTGAGCGACCAGAGCCGCCATCAGTGTTGTGCGGGATAGCTTGGCGATTGGCAGAGTTGTCCTTAGCATGAGTTCTCCATGGGGTTGGGTGTCTTCGATCGGTGCCCACATTGCTTGCGCTACGCTTGATGGCTCGCAGCGGTCATGCACTCGGCAGATGCACGTGGTTGCGTGTTCGAATCTAGGGGCGCGGAACGAAATTCGATATCCGAGATCGGCAAGTCCTGAAGCTGGCGAGCGGAGGCGTTGTCCATAGCCTCGCGGATCCGGCGCGCCGCGGCGCGCCAACAGAGGCGGCGCAATCTGCGCCGCTTCCCGGCTCTCCCTGGGCTAGCGGTTGCGGATGGGCAGCATCCGGCGCAGAACCGTGTCTCGGCGCACGAAATGATGGATGAGGGCCGCGGCGACGTGCAGTGCCACCAGCGCCCAGGCCACGCGCTTGCCCAGAAAGCTGTGCACGATCCACATCACGTCCTCAAGCTCTGTTGTCGTCAACGCGAACGCCGAGCGGATCCATCCGGCGAGGGTGGTGTCTCTGCAGGCGGGAAGCACGAAAAGACCAAAGTCAGTCGCGTCGTAGGTGGTCATGTAGCCCGACAGCGGCATCAGGAACAGCAACGCGTACAGTGCCCAGTGCGCGACGTCTGCGGCCCGATTCTCGAGTCTCGAGCCAGGGACATGGCTCGGAGGGGTTCCCAATATGCGCCATAGAAGGCGTGGCAGTGCCAGGAAGCCGATCGTGATACCGAGCACCCAATGGATGTTGAGGATCGGTACGACACGATCGGCGGCGGGCACGATGCCGAAGAGTGGTGGCTTGATGCTGGTTTGTGGGTCGACGAACCAGATCACGTAGTAAACGACGACATACGCAGTTATGAAGGCTGCCGCCGTGACCCAGTGAAAGAGCATCGAGACGCCACCGTAGGCATCCAGCGTGTTCCGCCATCGCATCGCTTTCTCCTTTTTGCTTGTCGGACAGAACGTGCGATCAGGGCAGCAGCACGGTGATGACCTTCTCCTCGGTGTACGCCAGTGCGCCGGCGAGTCCGCCCTCGCGACCGATGCCGCTGGTCTTCAGGCCTCCCCAGGGCAGATTGGCGTCCAGAGGGCTCCAGCAATTCACGCCGACGGCACCTACCTTCACGGCAGCGGCCACGCGGTGGGCACGCGTGAGATCGCGTGTCCACACGGTGGCTGCCAAACCATAGACGGAGTCGTTGGCCAAGGCGATGGCCTCATCGTCGGTGTCGAACTCGATGATCGTGCCCACCGGACCGAAGATCTCTTCGCGCGCGATGGTCATGTCGTTCGTCGCGTTGGCGAAGATCGTGGGCCTGACGAACCAACCCGTCTGCGGACTCGACACGCCGCCAGCGAGCAATTCGGCGCCCTCGTCGAGGCCGAGTTGGATGTAGCGGTTCACGCGCTCGAACTGCGCCTTCTTGGCCACAGGGCCCATCTGGACTCCGGGCAGGCGCGGGTCGCCCACGTTGACTGCACAAGCGGCTTCGGCCAGGGCAGCGGCAAACTGTTGCGCGATGCCCCGTTGAACCAAAATGCGCGAGCCCGCAGCGCAGACCTGTCCCTGGTTCACGAACAATCCCATCGCGCAACCGCGAACGGCGTCATCCAACGGGGCATCCCCGAAGACGATCTGCGGACTCTTGCCGCCGAGCTCGAGCGTCACATGCTTAAACAAGGTGCCGGCGATGCTCTGGATGGCGCGTCCCGCCTCGGGGCTGCCCGTGAAGCTGATCTTGGCGACGTCGGGGTGCTCGCACAGCGCGCGGCCTACCACTTCGCCATGTCCGGTGACCACGTTGACCACGCCATCGGGAAAACCGGCTTCCTGACACAGTGCTGCCAGATGAAGGGCGGACTGCGGCGTCTCCTCCGAAGGCTTGATCACCACCGTGCAGCCTGCTGCCAAGAGCGCTGCAAGCTTCCAGACGGTGATCATCAGCGGCGAGTTCCACGGCACGATGGCACCGACCACACCGACCGGCTCACGGATGGTGTAGGAGAGGGTGGGGATGCCCATGTATCCCCCGGTGGGGATGGTCCGGCCTTCGAGCTGGTTGGCCCAGCCCGCTGCAGCACGCAGGTTCGCGACGGCGTTGGGCACGTCCATCATGCGTGGCTCCATCGGCGAACGTCCGATGGCATCGGCATCCATGTCGGCAAGGAGGTCGGTGTCGCGCTCGACCATGTCCGCCAGTTTGCTCAGCAGACGGCCGCGCTGCGCGCCACTGAGCTTGCTCCACGCGCCGTTGGTTAGTTGCGTGTGTGCTGCGAAAACCGCACGCTGAACGTCTTCAGCCGTGCCGCGAGCGGCCGTCGCATATTCCTGCTCGCTGACGGGACTTACGAGGCTCATGCGTGCGCCGTCGGACGCCTCGGCATGCGCGCCCTCGATGAAGTGCTTCCAGTGCTTGCTCATAGTCGATTTTTTGGATGGGGTGTGAGATTGCGCTGCATCTCAGCGCGTGAAGGGCACTTCTTTGAACGCGGCGTCGAGCGCGGCGACGATGTGGTCGATCTCGGGACGCTGGATCACGAGCGGCGGCGACAGGATGATCTTGGTGCCCACTGGACGCACGAATACCCCGTTGCGGCGCGCCGCTTCGGCCACCGCGTAGGCATAGTTCGACAGCGGACTGATCGACTCGCGGGTCTTCTTGTCATTGACCAGGTCGATCGCCAACATCAGGCCCTTGCCGCGGATCTCTCCAATAGACTCGTAGCGGTCGACGAAAGGCCTCAGCGCCTCGAGGAGGTAGGCGCCTTGCTTGCCGGCGTTGCCGGGCAGATTTTCCTTCAGCACGATGTCCAGGCTGGCAATTGCAGCCGCGCATCCGACGGGATGCCCGGCGTACGTGTAGCCGTGCATGACCACGCCCGAAAAGTCCTGGTTGCTCTCGAACGCGTCGGCCACTCGGTCGTTGAACACGGTGGCACCCAGGGGCACGTAGCCCGAAGACAGACCCTTGGCAAAGCACATGAAGTCAGGCTTTACGCCCCAGCCGCGCGCACCGAAAAGGCTGCCGGTACGGCCGAATCCAGTGACCACCTCATCGGCGATCAGCAGCACACCGTACTTGTCGCAGACCTGGCGCACCTTCGACCAAAAGCTAGCGGGAGGCACGATCACACCGCCGGCGCCTTGAACCGGCTCGGCAATGAAAGCCGCCACCGTGTCCGGCCCCTGGAACTCGATCTCGCGCTCGAGCATTCTTGCGCACAACTCCGAGAGTTCTTCGGGATCCTGGGTGAATGGATTGCGGTACACCCATGGGTTTTGCACTTGTGAGCATCCCGGCATCAGCGGTTCGTAGTTGCGGCGGAAGACGGTGTTGCCGTTGACCGATGCACTCAGGAAGTGGCTGCCGTGATAGCCCTCCTTGAGCGAGATGAACTTGGTGCGGTCTTTCTGTCCGAGCACCTTCCAGTACTGGCGCGCGAGCTTGAGCGCGGTCTCGGTCGAGTCCGAACCGTTGGAGCTGAAGACAACGCGCTTCATGTTCTCCGGCGCCAGGACGTCGATCAACTGCGCCGACAGATTCTCTGCCGGTGGATTCGAGACCCCGTCGAACAGCTGGAAGTACTCCAGCTGATCCAACTGCTCGACGATGGCCTTCTTCACCTCGGGTCGGTTGTGGCCGACGTTGACGTTCCACAGGCCGCCGACGCCATCGACGAACTTGTTGCCGACGTCGTCAAAGACGTAGCAGCCTTCGCCACGGACGATGCGAAGCGGCTTGCGCTCCTTCATGGCGGCGGGGTGCATCATGGGATGCCAGAAGCGGGCTTTCTCGTAAGTCATTGAGTCTCCGAACAGGACGTGCGCGCGCTGAGGGCGCGCAAATTTCAAAGGGACGAAAGGGCGCTGCCAATGCCGGCAGCGCGGGCGAGTTTCACGGCGGACCATCGCGCGGCGTTAGCCCAAATTAGCAACTGGGAGCCTCCAAGCCACGAGCCGTATCCGCGCGGTTTTGCCTCGGCGCGCCCTGCTGCACATCGGTTGGCACCAATCCGGGGCCGCCGTACAGATTCGTGCGCTGGCAGGTTGCCTATGGCTGCCTGAAGGGGACGCGCTCGCGTTTGAGGGGGCCGGGTTTCCCCGATTTGTGCCCCGATGGGCTCCTAGCACAATTCTTGCAATGCGGGAATTTCAAGTGCCTGCCCTCGCAGGCCTTGTTCACCACGGAAGTTCTCCAGAGCCATGAATCAAAGCATCAATCGATTTCAGGACGCTCATGTCCATGCGTCGGCCGTGCACGACTGGAGTCAAACGTACAGTCAGATCACGGCGGGGTCGCTGGAGAGTTCGTTGATGCAACTCACCAGCGCTCGATGCCATGTCTTTCGTGAGCAGATCAATCAGCGTGTCGTGCAGCACGGTGAGGCCCCGCAGGGGAAAGTCTGCTTTGCCGTCCCAATCGCGATTCCGGGCGCGATCCGCATGCAAGGACGTGAGGCGGACGACAAGAGCATCTTCTTTCTCCGTGCAGGAGAAGAGTTCATGTTCCACATGCCGTTGGGAATGGACATGCTGGCGATCACGTTCGATCAGGAATTGTTCGAGCGCGCCTTGGTGGACAACCTCTGGGCAGAGGAAATCAACACCTTGCTCAAGCAGCCTGTGATCAAGGTTCCGCCACAGCGTTTCGCCGAATCCCGCAGGCGGCTGCTGGCGATGTTTTCCGAGGCGCTGATCAATGACGACCTTGGCAATACGCCGGAGAGGGAGCAGGAGATGGAGCAGGCGATGCTGGGCGAAGTGCTGCAATTGGTGTCCGACCCGGCCTGCGACAGGGGGCAGCGCCAAAGCAGTTCGACGCACAGCTTCATCGTCGAGAAGTGCCATCGCCTCACGGTGTCTGACGCGATCAACGTGCCGAGCGTCATCGAACTGTGCCAACGCCTTCAGGTGAGTCGTCGCACGGTACAGAACAGTTTTCGCACTGTCGCAGAGACGACGCCACTGAACTACCTTCGGTCAGTGCGCCTCAATGGCGTGCGCCGGGAATTGATGTCCACGCGCATGTCGGATCTGTCGATTGGAGACGCCGCAGCCAACTGGGGCTTCTTCCACCTGAGCCATTTTGCGGCCGAGTACCAGGGGTTGTTCGGTGAACTGCCTTCGCAGACCAGGCGAGCCGACGCAACCGCGCGCCGCTTCGACGACTGAGCAGCCATGGTTCCGCGCCGTTCAACGACGCCAGTATCGCCATAGCGGCCTGCGTTGAATCGGAGACAAACTTCCTCAAGAGCCCAAGGGCGGCCAGCTTCGCCTTGCTGAGCACGCGTACCAATTGCCGGGTGGCCGCACAGCTGCTAATCGAGTTGGGCGCAAGTCGCGGCGCGATGGTTTGCCGATCCGGGATACCGCGCAGCAGGCTTCTGTTCATAGACTGCCAGGCACCTCTGTCGGGACGTGTGGGCTTGCGTGCCCATTCGCCGTTCCGGCTTCGACCATCGCACGCCTAGGCAAGGAGACAGTACATGGAAGTGATGAACCCTTTGGTGGAGCGGCCACAGGAAGCCGCCACAGTCCGCTCCACCAGCCTGCGTCGTTCGACGCTCAGTGCCGGTTTCATCACACTGCTGGTGATCTCGGCTGCAAGCCCGCTGAGCGTTGTCGCCGGCGGCTTTCCGCTTGGGATCATGCTTGGCAATGGTGCTGGCACGCCCGCACTGGTCATCGTCGCGCTGGCTCTTTTGTTGCTGTTTGCCGCAGGCTACACGGCGATGGCCACTTGCGTCACCAGTGCCGGGGGCTTCTATGCCATGGTCGCGCGGGGCATTGGTGGAAGCGCTGGCGGCGCAGCGGCGATGGTGGCGATCCTCGGCTATGTTGTGCTGCAATTCGCGCTGTACGGCATGTTGGGCGCTGTCGCGTCTGAGTCCCTGCGCATCCAGTTCGGACTGAGCGTTCCATGGTGGGCCTGTGCGCTTGCCGTCATGGCGACGGTGGCGTACTTCGGATATCACCAGATCGACTTCTCCGCAAAAATCCTAGCCGGTTTCGTGATTGCGGAGTATGCGGCTGTCTTGACCTTGGATGTCCTGATACTCAGCCATGGCGGGGCAGAGGGCATCAACCTCAAGTCCTTCACCCCGCAGGTCATCTCCAGCGGAAATCCGTTCATCGGATTGCTCTTCTGCTTTGCCGCCTTCATCGGCTTCGAGGCGACGACCATCTACAGTGAAGAAGCCAAGGATCCGAAGCACAGCATCCCGATCGCCACCTACGCGGCACTATTGCTGGTCGGCTGCTTCTACTCGTTTTCGCTGTGGTGCATGGTGCTGGGTGCGGGCAGCGACAAGGTCGCTGCCACCGTTTTGGCCCTGAGCGATCCGACGAGTTTCCTGTACACGCTCTCCGACATCTATGCAGGCTCGCAGCTGACCATGATCTTGCGAGGCATGTTCATCGTCAGCATCTATGCAGGATTGATTGCATTTCACAACTCGACCGCACGCTACTTCTACGCGATGGGCCGCGAAGGCTTGCTGCCGTCCCGGCTTGGGTGGACCCATCCCAGACACAAGAGCCCGCATGTGGCATCTCTGTTGCAGACGGTGCTGTGTGCGGCGGTCGTGATCGGCTTCGCGGTGGCCGAGGCGGATCCGGTTCTGACGATGTTCTCGTGGTTGAGTAACCTGGCCACGCTATGTGTGCTCTTGCTGATGATCGCCACCGCGATCTCGGTGATCGTGTTCTTTCGCGGCGCTTCGCACGGCTATGGCACTGTCAGGACTTTGCTGCTGCCGGCATTGGCGAGCCTTGGGCTCAGCGCGGTGCTGGTGCTTGCCATTGCGAATTTCCATGTCTTGACAGGTGCCAGCACGCGGAGCTCATTCGCTCTGGTCGGCCTGGTGCCGATCGCCGCTGCGGCCGGTTGGTTGGCTGCGCGTAGGCTCAGGCGCCGTGATCCGGTGCGTTTTGCGGGCCTGGGTCAGGATCGGGCCTAGCGGGCCATGATTCGCCTACTTCAGATGGCCTTCCAATGTTGAGCCAAGAGAATTCGGTCTTCCTGCTCGGCGGGCAACTGCACAGGGCCAGGCCGATCAGATTGGCCACTTTCATGCCGACCAACGGGCGTGCATTTCGCAGCAAACGCCTGCGTTCCTGAGCGCAATGGCGAGGCGGTCTCGTTGCGCCAGTTGCCAATTGCTTCGCAACAGTGGATGTATCACGCGGATGCGGCCCCGAAGCGCGCGAAACCCTTTTGCAGGTCGGCGATCAGGTCGGCCGGATCCTCCAGACCGATGTGCAGACGGATCAGGTGGCCGGGCTCGTTCCAGGCGGTGGCTGTGCGCATTTTGCGGGGATCCACCGTCAGCACGAGGCTTTCAAATCCACCCCAGGAATACCCCAGCGAGAAGAAGGAGAGGCCATCGAGCATGGCTTGCACGGCCTTGAAGGGGGCCGCCTTGGTCACGAAGGAGAACAGGCCGCTCGCCCCGGAAAAATCACGCCTCCAAAGATTGTGGCTGGGGTGTGAGGGCAGGGCTGGATGAAGCACACGCGCGACTTCTTCTCGGCTCTCAAGCCAACGCGCGATTTCAAGTGCGCTCTGCTCGTGCCGCGCCAGACGAACCTCCAGTGTGCGCAGGCCTCGCAGCGCGAGATTCACATCGTCCGGCCCCACGAACATGCCGAACTGGAAGTGGAATGCTTTGAGCTTTTCCCAGGCGCGGGGTCCGGCAGCGACCGTCCCGAGCATGGCGTCGGAATGACCCACGATGTACTTTGTGGCAGCCATCAGAGAGAGGTCGACACCGGATGGTATGGCTTTGAAGAACAGGGGGGTCGCCCATGTGTTATCCATGATGACGAGTGCCTCGTGTCGATGCGCCGCTTCGGTGATCGCGGGGATGTCCTGTATCTCGAACGTGTGAGATCCAGGCGACTCGGTGAACACCGCTTTGGTGTTGGAGCGAAACAGTGCTTCGATGCCTGCGCCAATTGACGGGTCATAGTAGGTCGTTTCGATCCCGAAGCGCTTTCCGGCGGTCTCGCAGAAGTGACGCGTAGGCGCATAGACACTGTCAGGGACCAGGAGGTGATCACCGGCACCGGCGACGGCCAGGATCGCAGTGGTGCAAGCCCCCAGGCCTGAGGGGCAAAGCACCGTACCCTCGGCGCCTTCCAACGCCGTGATGGCTTCGGCCAGTGCGGCAGTCGTTGGATTGCCCCACCGACCGTAGCCAAAGCGCTGGGTTCCGCGTTGCATGGTGTCCACGTCAGGAAACACCACCGTCGAACCGCGGTAGCTGGGCGGATTTACAAAGCCGTGATGGTCTTCAGGGTGAATGCCGGCGTGCGCGAGCACTGTGCCGGTGCCCAGACCGGAGTCGTCCAAGGTCATTTCAAATCTTTCACAGGTTGGTTGTGAAGTGCATCGCTCAGTTCAGCAAGAACCGAGGTCGCGCATATTCGAGCATCGGGTTTCTGGGCCAGCGGTGAGCGCACCCGTGGCAGTCAGAAGGAGGATGCCGGTGCCGACAATGGCTCCGGTGAACGCCAACGCCAGATCAAGGGGGCTCAGGATCCTTTCGAGGCCCTCTGGCGCACGACTTGCAACCATCGCATCCATGTTCCTTGTTCTCAACAGGCTCATGCGTGCCTCCGTTTTCTTATGAGAGTTGAGCGGCCGGTACGGCCAGCGAGACCCGCTCAAATTGCTGACCTCGACAGTCGACAAGTATCGTTGCCGGTGTGAAAAATAGGATTAACGTAGTTAGCCAGAATAATGGAAGATAGGAAATATAATTAGTCAATAAAGCCTGTTTTTCTGATCTGGAGTACTCTCTATGGAACTGGACGAAATCGATCGCGCCATCCTGCAGATCCTGCAGACGGATGGGAGGTTGGCCAACGCGGAGATCGCGGGTCGGGTTTCGCTGTCGCCACCGGCGTGCTGGAAGCGGCTGAAGCGATTGGAGGAGCATGTCATCCTTAGCTACCACGCGGCGCTCAATCCGCAGGCGTTGGGGTTAGGGTTGTTTGCGTTCATCAGCATCTCGCTCGACAGTCACTCAGAGAAGGCGATGCAAACTTTTGAAGCGGGAGTGATGGCCCTGCCCAACGTCGTTGCCTGCCATAACGTGTCTGGCAAATACGACTATCTTCTGCAGGTTGTTGTCAAAGACATGGAGGCGTTTCATGAACTGGCGATGTACCGCATTCGCACGCTCGGCAACGTCAAGGAGATGTACACCGGGTTTTCGCTCAGAGAAATCAAGCGCTCAGCGAGTCTGCCCGTCTAGTGCGATACGCCTTTCTGCCGTGAACGGAGATGCTGATCAATGGGGTGCTGCAGGCATGGCTGGTGCATGCGTTAAGACATCGCAATTCGCAGGATCACGGACACGAGTCGACGCAGTGTTGCCAGCGCCGAGCGCAAGCCCCGGGAGCAATCCACCCGAGAGGGGTGGAGGAGACAACCGGTTCAGTTGGGTACTGCCGCAAAGCGAAGGAGCCGGATGCACATTCCATGCAAGCCGTGCTGCCTATGCCGCGATCCCTGCAGATCAACCCCTCCCTTGCCATGCCGACGGGCAAGAGCGCGTCCTCGGTTATCCGGCCGCAATGAAGCGGTCGGCACGAGCTGCCTCCAAGACTCCCGACAGATTCGAGCCCAGCAGGTCGACGGGGCTTCGGTCGTTCAACCATGGGTTGGGTTGGGCAAACCAGATGGCGAGTGTCCAGCCATCGAATACCGTGACAAGTTCGGCGAGCACTTGCCGAGGCGCTGGCTTGACGGAGAGGTCGGAAAGTTCGAACTGAAACATCGGGATCCAGACGATGCCCCTCCATTCGAAACTGAAGATCTCGCCTGCGACGAGGAGTGTTGCAAGGCTCACGGAGTCGCCTCGCCGGCGATCTTCCAGCAAGCGGACAAGATCGCCTCCGCGCACCGTGCCGCCGGTCGCTCGATATCGAGCGAGCATCGCAACGAAGGCACGATCGCTGGGAAGGTCGCCGATCGCTTCCTCGACCTCTTTTTGTGCCGGCGCGATCCACGGAAACGGGTTGGTGTCCGGGGCAAGATCGCGCAACGCCGCTGGCTTCTTGGCACTTTGAACCGGACTCATGTACCTCCCCGCGCGGTGCAGACGAATAGTGTGGGGGTCATGACGTCGTTCCTATGGTTCAGGTGCCGGCAGTGCGGAAAAGGTCAGAGATTGCCTACGGCAAATCGACTCGCACGTCGAAGAATCCGCGTTCGGGCAGGTGGCAAGGCGTGGTGATCCGGCATCGCCAGCCCGTTGCATCGCCGAAAATCTCGCTTGCAAAGATCCCGGAGCGTTTCGTCTGTTGGCAAGCGAACCTATTCTTGAATCTTGGCCCGGCAAGTGCTGCAGCCGGGAAGGGAGCTGCCAAGATGCCGCTCGCGTCTATGGCCGGCAACTCAGTCGTCCTCAAAGCGCGTTCAGTTTGGCGATCAAACCAGGTTCTCTCAGATGCTCGTTCTCGAAGAGTCGGCATTGCGGGCGCTTGACGAGGCAGGAGTTGCGGCCGCGGCAGGACGGTGTGTCGAAAGCAACGGGCACGGGTATCTCGAAGTTGAGCGCTTCGATCGAATTGGACGATTTGGTCGGCGGGGGAATGATTCCCGCCGGAGCGATTGACGACGAGCTGTCCGGCGCGCGGGACAACTGGCAGGCGTTTGCCGAGCGCTTCGAGAAAGCTGGAACGCTCGGGCCCGGTTCCGTGCGCATCGTGCTCGTGTTGACCGCGTTCTCCGAACTGGTCAGGAATGGAAATCGCCATTTCGAGAATTTCTCGTTGATGAGGGATGAGCCCGATCAGGCATTGGCCCGGCTTGTATGCGACGGTGCTCCGTCGTCGCATGCCTTCCTCGCCCAGAGTAGGAAAGCGATCCGCAGGGCATTGCCGTGGTTCAGCGCAGCAAGCAGCGGCGCCACGCTCTCGGCTGCTGTGCAGCCGGCCTGGCCGCGGGTTGCGAAGCTCGCCGAGCGCGGTGCCTGCTTCTTCTTCCCGCACTTGGGTGCTCAACCTGTGCACGTCGCCTCCGGGTTCATTCTTAGCGCTTCCAATTGCTGAGATATGGCGTCCGCTGCGCGATCAACGACACGCTGTACGCCCTGCGAAAGCGCCTGGACGCTGTCCTTGACGAACTCCGAGTGCGACCACTCGCAATGGAGCGAGCGGTCGATGTCTGGCCGCTGCAGCACCCAGCTCAAGGCGGCCTCGATGCGCGTGTCCTCCACCGCATCGAACCGACGCACCTGCACCGAGATGCGCCATATCGGTTGGTTGACTGGGCGAGCGCCCTCGTTCGCATCAAGTGCCTCCAAGCGCGCGGCCACACCGCTGGCCAGCGCATCTTGCAGTTCTCGCTTGAAGGAGGACGACCAGCGTCGCTGCCCCCGCAACCCGACCTCGCCGTCCGGCACGTTCCTGCGCGCTGGCACCTCAGGCTCTTCGGCCATGACCAGCGGCGCGAACTCGATCAACATCGGTGATTTGGGTTTGAGAACCAGCGCCGACAGGGCATCTGATCCGGCCAGCTTGTACCCGCGATCTGGCTCATTCACGTAACCCTCGACCAGAAAGGCGCTTAGCATCAGCGCCAGCACGGCGGCGTGTAGGACCGGAAAACTAGAGAGGTACTTCATCTGCTGTCGCTCGGCCTGCCGCGCAGAGGCGATTCGGGATGACGCTGAAGAGCCGAGTCGCAGCGCACACGCGCGAGCGGTCTTCGGAGAGGAGTAGGCTTTGCACCACACCGATCTGCCGGTTCAGATGGAGCAGGAGGACGCTGGCCTTCGTCACTCATGTGCGCTTCGCCTTTCCTTGAGACTTACGAGATGAGGCTGGGGAAATGGACTTGTCCCGGGCCTGAATAGCAGACAGGGCCAGCGCGCAGAGCGCAGCGACTGGTGCGATGGGCCGTGTGAGCGAACGGCGGCGGGAAGGCGGGAGAAGAAGTGCACCATCTTCGGCGTGCTCAGAATTGAGCGGCACGGCCCGCGTCGACAGAAGGCTCCGCCACGTCATGTTGGGGCGCCTGACCGTCTTGAACCAGCCCGCGGCGGCGCTGCAGGTAGGCGTCGCGCACAAAGAGGTATTTGTCCAGCGCGATGCTGTCGAGCATCTCGGTGGCGGGAAGCAATTCAGCGCGCTTGCCGGTGAGTTGCAGCACGCTCAGGCCGGCGCGCGCATCCGCATTGGCGACGAAGGCCTGCGGAGCGAGCAGCATCTCCACCGGTATGCCCGCCGTGTCGCGCACTGTCGATGGTCCGAGGATCGGCCACACGATGTAGGCGCCGGGGCCGGCGCCCCAGCGGCCCAGTGTCTGGCCGAAGTCCTCGCCGTGGCGCTCCAGACCGAGCGGCGTGGCCACGTCGATCAGGCCCAGCACGCCGAGCGTGCTGTTGGTGACCACGCGCGCCACGTCGGACAGCGCGTCCTTCGGCCGCCCCTGCAGCAGCAGATTGATCGCCGACCCGATGTCCTGCGGATTGGCGAAGAAGTTGCGCACGCCGGTGCGTACCACCTGGGGCACAACCTTGACGTAGCCGCGAGCAACAGGTGCGACCACCGCGCCATCCACTGCTTCGTTGAAGTCGAATACGCCGCGGTTCCACGGTTCGATGGGGTCGGGCTGCAGCGCTGTGGCGCAACCCGCCAGCAGGGCTGACGCAAGCAGGCCGACCAGCGCGGCAACCCTCGTTGCACCAGCTCGGTGGGCATCGCGTGTGACGGCGCATTCCCATCCTGCCGGCGAGCGAACCAGGGGCCAGACTCGTTGGAACCATGGCGTCGCACGCCGGCGCAAGCCCGGATTGGCCTTGTGCATCGCAGGAAAGAGGTTGGTATCGGTGCTCAAGGTCGTTTTCGTGATGCGGATGTCCAAGCGGCTCCCCCCCACCTTGCCGGGCAAGTCCGCTTCGGTATTGCGAGGGACATGGAGCTACGGAAGCTGTGCGACCGGGGATTCGGCCGCGTTTTCGATCTCGGCCTTCGCGGCGTCCAGCGCGCCCCCGGTGGACTTCGCTTTCCCTGCGGTCAGCGTCGCGCGTACCGGAACCGTTCGCGGCATCGACGCGTTCACGATCGAGAAGCGCTCGGCACGCGCCGTCCTGAAGTGAAGCTCCATGTAGCGGGTGAGCGCCTGCCGGTCGCGGGCAGGGATCTCTTCGAATTGACGGACGCTGTCCCCGCGGATGGGAACGGGGTCGATCATCGCGTTGGCGTACTCCCTCCATTCGACGTCTGGGGCGTAGCTGTTGGGCACGCTGCGAGATTCGTCTGCGATGTTCGGCTTCAGATGCTGGGATGACGATGGCCCGAGGTCGAGACGCGATCGCGTGCTAGCGCACCCGCCGAGAACAAGCAGGGCCGAGATGGCGGCGAGCGGCGCGGAGGTGATTCGCATTTCAATTCTTCGTCAGATCAGAGATTCGGCCGGGACTCACCCGTTGCTTGGGCTTGTCGTTTCCGTCGGTGTCGCAGAGCTTCTGCCGAACCGTCAACGAGCAGACTCGTTGTGCTCGACAGGCGCATCCGTTGCGGCGGTTCGGTCAAAACGATACCATGCGGTACCGTTATTATGAATCGAGTTTTTTTTGCCTGTCAACAAAAATGTACAGTCGGGTCTGGTAATCAAAAGATGAAAACGCAATGAAGGTACTCACCGAAGCGCGTCGAATGGCCATCGTGGAGGCGGCAGGCAAGCTGTTCCAGGAGTTCGGTTTCGAGGGCGCTTCCATGAACGAACTCGCAGCCCGGCTGCAGGGTTCCAAGGCCACGCTGTACCGCTACTTCCCCTCCAAGGAGGCCCTGTTCGACGCTGTGGTCAGGGCGTCGGCAACCTCACATCTGTCCATGGCAGTGGAAGGACTGCAGGCGGATGTTGATGCCAAGGAGACGATCCGAAGTGCGCTCGTGCGCTTTGGCGAGCGAATGCTGTTTGTGTTGACCGACGACGCTAGGGCGTTGGACATTTATCGCATGGTGGTCGCAGAGGCCGGTCGCTCGCGGGTGGGGGAGCTGTTCTACGAAGCCGGCCCAAGGGAGAGTGTGAAAGCGCTGGCCGTGATTCTGAAGAGGGCCATGGAGCGGAGGGAACTGCGCCGCACGAACCCGCATGTCATGGCGCTGCATTTTCTGGGACTCGTCACGGCAGAGATCGACCGGCGGCTGTATCAACAGAAACCGCCCGCTTTGTCCACACGTCAGATTCGCGCCATGGTCGAACGTGCGGTGGACATGTTCCTGGGCGGCGCGGTGCCGCGCTGAACGCGCCCGCCGCGGCACGGCGCGCGCTCTGCCGTGCCTTCTCCACAGCAATGAGGAGGGCCGCGTCGTTTCAAGGTTATAGCCGCCTCTCATCCTCATGAATCCCGATACCGTCCGCAATCTACTCGGGTTACCTTCGAACGAATGACCACCGCCCGCATGCCACCGCAACTCGGCCACATCGATGACGAGGAGCTGGAGCGCCTCGCTACATTCTGGCGCGGGCAAGCCTTGCGCGGGGATCGGGAGGCCTATGGGATCGCCCATGCGCTGGAGGTTGAGCAGCGCCGACGGCTGCGCGCGAGCCAGATGGCGCAGTTGCCGCGGGAGCCCGTTGCCGCTCCGCGGCCATGGTGGAAGTTCTGGCAGGCGGGAGCGGCCACCGGCGGCGGCCCTGTGTCGCCCATGTGAAAACCCCAGACTCCGCCCGGTCAGCAGCGCCGCGGGCACTTCGCCTTCCTGCATGGATCATTCGGGCAACTGCGGCTCAAGGTTCAGGAAACATCGCGGCGGCCGAGCCCGCTGTCCCGGTCGTTCCTCAAGTCCCAG
The DNA here is from genome assembly GCF_051216545.1 of Variovorax nitratireducens. NCBI lineage: Bacteria > Pseudomonadati > Pseudomonadota > Betaproteobacteria > Burkholderiales > Comamonadaceae > Variovorax > Variovorax nitratireducens. Next base: position 41,753 of record NZ_JBPJZO010000013.1, on the reverse strand, counting down.
TCGTTTCCGATCCTGGCGCCGGTTCCCCGATGCCGTTTCAAGGTGTTCGCGGTCGTTCCCAACCCAATGACGATCGCCGCCTTCTCCAACGAGAACCCCACGCCGGGCACCACGCTCCAGGTGCGCGCCATCAAGTCCTACGCTGGACTCGGCGGTCTGCCGGGCAATCACATCGCGTACGACGAGGCCACCGACCGGCTCTACGGCAGCATCGGCGCAACGATCATGGTCATCGACCATGCGAGCATGGTCAGCGGCGACGTGACGCCGACCCGGGTCATCACGACGCCGTCCGTGGGTTCGCTCCGTGGACGAACCTCGTCTTCGACAAGGCCAACGACGAGCTCTGGCTGGGCGGCTCCAAGCCGGTGTCCGGAGCCCTGGTGAAGATCGGCCACGCGAGCACGGCGCAGGGCGCGGTCGTCCCCGACAACATCTACCCGATGAGCGGGCCCAACGCGCTCGCCTCTGGAGCATGGACTTCGTGAGCGACAGCCTGAGCACCGGACGGCGCATTAAGTGCCTGGCGGTGGCGGACGACTTCAGCCACAAGTGCGTGAGCATCGCGGTAGACTGGGGCATCTCGGGGCAATTCGTCACGCGGCTGCTCGACCAGACGGCTGTGTTCGGAGGCTACCCGCTGGCCCTGCGCACCACAACGGCCCAGAGTTCACCAGCCGGGCTTTCATGGCCTGGGCCAGCGCGCACGGCACCGCCACATCCTGATCGAGCCGGGCAGGCCCATGCAGAGCGGCTACATCGAGGGAGCTTCAACGGGAGTTCAGGGACGAATGCCTGAACGAGCAGCGGTTCGAGACACTGCAGCAGGCCCGATCGGCCATCACGCTTTGGCGACAGGACTACAACGAGGTCAGGCCGCACAGCGGTTGCGCAAGGATGCCACCGGCGAAGTTCACCGAGCAGCCACAACAACCACAGCGACCAGTTAATCTTTCATCCCCGGACTTCCTCGTTATAAATGGCATGGCAGGAGGGGGCAGGTCACTGGCGCACCATCAATACCGAGGCGATGCGCACCAGGCGGCCAAGCTGTGTATTCCATAGTGTTATTAAACATAACAGATCTTGTATAAATCAAGCATGTAGCGGCTGAGTAGTAATGTCTCATTCTGGCTAGGTAGAGATGTCGCAAAGTCTGCGCCCCCCGGTCCGGGGTTTGAGGTGCAGACATGGCGAACGACGCGGCCACCATCACGATGAACATGCGCGAGGTCGATCGGATCAAGACGGTGCAAGCCGTCGTCGACCGAATGACACGTGTGGGTCAGGCCGCGAAGCGGCTGGGCTTGAGCCGCAGGCAGATGTCGCGGCTCATCGAGCGCTATGCAGCCGAAGGACCAGCCGGCCTGGTGTCACGCAAGCGCGGACGTCCAAGCAATCATCAACTGGCGCCAGAGGTGGCCGAACGTGCGACGACGCTGATCCGCGAACGCTATGTTGATTTCGGGCCAACACTTGCGTGCGAGAAGCTTCGTGAGTGCCACGGGCTTCCGTTGGCCAAGGAGACCGTCAGGGTGCTGATGATGGCGGCCGGCCTGTGGACGCCCCGCAAACAGCGCGCAGCCAAGATCCACCAGCCACGCAACCGCCGGGCATGCGTCGGCGAGCTGATCCAGATCGACGGCAGCGACCACGCCTGGTTCGAGGAGCGGGCGCCGGCGTGCACGCTGCTGGTCTTCATCGACGACGCCACCAGCCGGCTGATGCAACTGCACTTCGTGCCGACAGAGTCGGCCTTCGCGTACTTCGAAGCCACGCGGGCCTACCTCGAGCAGCATGGCAAGCCGGTGGCGTTCTACAGCGACAAGGCCAGCATCTTCCGCTCGGTGCGCGATTCCACCGACTTCGGCCGCGGCACGACGCAGTTCGGGCGCGTTCTCTTCGAGCTGAACATCGACATCATGTGTGCCAACACGAGCCAGGCCAAGGGCCGTGTCGAGCGCGCTAACCTGACCTTGCAGGATCGCCTGGTGAAGGAACTGCGCCTGCGCGGGATCAAGACGCGCGAGGCGGCCAACGCCTTTGCGCCGCACTTCATTGCCGACTTCAACACCCGTTTCGCCAAGGCGCCGCTGCGCGAGTTCGATGCATCGGCCGGTGCGCGCCGATAAAGATCTGGATCTGCTGTTCACCTGGCGGCTGCAGCGCAAGGTCTCGCTGTCGCTCACGCTGCAGCACGACCGGGTGATCTACCTGCTCAAAGACACCCCAGCCAACCGCAAGCTGATCCGTAGCGCGTCTGCGACCTTGTCGCCGCAAGCGCTCGTTACGAAACTAGCAATTGCTTGGTGCAAAACACAACTGGCTGGTGGCGAGCACGAGGGTTCGGCCGTCCTGCGCCCGGATGGTGCCCTCCAGGCCGAGCAATAGCTGTCCATCGAGTCGCGACGCAACCGACGTGATGATCCACTCGAGCTCGACCGATTCGTTTGCTCTGACGGCATCAAGCAGGTCAAAAGAAAAGCTTTTTCCAAGCACGCTGCCTCGGGACGAAAAGTGGGTCGCGCTCAGGCCCATCAGAATCGATGTGCTGTGTGTACCGCTAACGATGAGACCGCCAAAGCGGCTGGAGCGCGCATAGTCTGCATCCAGGTGTAGGGGATTCTCGTCGCCCGCCGCGAGCGAGAAGGATCGCGCCTGCTCCTCGTCGAAAGTGTGATGGCGTGAGAACCGGTACCCCACACCGACGTCGAGGCGATCCGTGGTGTAGCAGTCAAGCATGGTTGGCTAAACGGGTGATGGCAATCTGGCTCCCGGCTTCCTCGCGCAATCTGAATTTCTGTATCTTGCCTGTCGCGGTCTTGGGCAGCGCTTGGAAGATAACCCGGCGCGGGCACTTGAAATGCGCAAGCCGCGCGCGGCAGAAAAGGATGATGTCTTCCTCAGACGGCTGCTCGACATTGCCTCTGAGCTCCACGAAGGCGCATGGAACTTCGCCCCACTTCTCGTCTGGCTGTGCCACCACGGCCGCGTGAAGGACCGCGGGATGGCCATGGATGATGTCCTCGACCTCAACCGAGGAGATATTTTCTCCGCCCGAGATGATCACGTCTTTGGATCGATCCGTGATCTGCACGTATCCGTTGGCATGCTGGACCGCGACATCGCCGGTGCGAAACCAACCTCCGGCGAAGGCCTTGAGCGTCGCGGCCTCGTTCTTGAAATAGCCCATCATGACGGTATTGCCGCGCAGCATCAGTTCGCCCGCTGTCTTGCCGTCCCACGAGACCGGCTGGAGAGTCTCGGCGTCACCCACCATGAGACCTTCGAACATTGCTGCCCGCGCGCCTTGCCGCACACGGAGCTTTCCCTGTTCGGCCGCCGGCAAATCGTCCCAGCCGTCCTGCCACTCGCAACTGACCGGCGTCCCCGAGACTTCAGTGATGCCGAACACGTGCTCTACGTCGAATCCCATGGAGCGCACCGCCTCCAACACGGCCAGGGGTGGAGGGGAGCCAGCGGTCAACACGCGAACCGGTCGGGGTAGCGTCCTGCTGTGGACGGAGTCCGCCAGCATTGCCATCACAATCGGCGCCGCGCAGAGGTGATCGACGCCGTGGTCATCGATTGCGGCCATGACGGCATCCGCGCCGACCTTGCGCAGGCATACATGGGTGCCCGCCGCAGCGGTGATGCCCCAGGTGAAGCACCAGCCATTGGCATGAAACATGGGCAGCGTCCAGAGGTAGCGCGGGGCACGCGGCATCGCCCAGTTCGTCAGCTGGAGCTGGCTCATGAGGTAGGTGCCACGATGGCTCGCGACAACGCCTTTCGGATCTCCCGTCGTTCCGGAGGTGTAGTTCAGCGCGATGGGCTGCCATTCGTCGGCTGGCCAGATCCCTGCGAACGCAGGATCGCCACTCTCCAGAAGCGACTCATAGTCCGTCTCGCCTATCGGTGATCCAGAGGGCGCCAGGCGGTCGTTGATATCGACGACGATGGGTGGCCGCTCCAGAAGCCCCAGGGCCGCTTTCGCGACATCCGCGTATTCGCGATCCACCATCAACAGCCGGCACTCGCCATGCCGCAGGATGAACGCCACGCCTTCGGGATCCAGACGATGATTGACCGCGTTGAGTACCGCGCCGGCGAGCGGAACGCCGAAGTGAGCCTCGAGCATGGCAGGCGTGTTGGGAGCGAGAACGGAAACCGTGTCACCGACCTCGATTCCTTTGCCGACCAGCGCCGATGCGAGTCGGTAGCAACGATCCCGCGTCTGCGCCCACGTTCGGGACAACTCGCCATGGACAACGGCGATCCGCTGCGGGTGAACGAGCGCCGCCCGGTCGAGGAATCCGAGCGGCGTAAGTGGGACATGATTCGCCGCACAGCGATCGAGACCAGTCGAATAGGAAGCTGCACTCATGGTGGGGTCTCCTTTTTGTGGATGTGGAAAGTCGTGAAGGAAGCTACTGGCTCCCGCTCGGTGACCAGCGTGTTCTCGATCGACGCATCATCGGCGTACCCGAGGCTCATTCCGCACACCAGCATCTGTGAATCGGGAATTTGCAGGTAGCCACCGATCTCGCGGTGAAACTTGAGGAACGCCGCCTGAGGGCAGGTGTGAAGGTTGCGCGCCCTCGCTGCAACCATCACGCTCTGAAGGAACATGCCGTAGTCAAGGAGACTCCCCTGCTGCAGCTGCCGGTCCACGGTGAAGAAAAGGCCCACCGGCGCATCGAAGAAGCGATAGTTGCGCCCGTGCTGAATATGCATGAGCACCTTGTCGCCCTTCGCTATGCCGAGCAGACCGTACAGATCCCATCCGACCTTCCGCCGCCTGTCGATGTATGGCGGGACCCATTCACGTGGGTAGTAGTCGTACGGCTCGCTCAGATTGGCGGCGAGGGCCGGATCGCCGTCAACCTGGGCCAGTCTTGCCGAGAGCTCTTCCTTTGCATCGCCGGCGACGACGTAGACGCGCCAGGGCTGCATGTTCATGCCCGACGCGCTGTAGCTGGCTGTTTCCAGAATTGACTCGACGACGCTTGTCGCTACCGGCAATGGCAGAAACGCGCGCACGCTGCGCCGTGTGACGATGGCCCAGTCCACGGCTTCCTGCAACGTCGCATCTTGCACCTCGGACGCTGTCATACGGTCCATCGCTCAGGTCTCCAGGTTGTAATCGACGAACGGTCCATACCATTCGATACGAGTGCCGACTTCAAGGGGCAACTGACTGCGCCTTGGCGGCCATCGAAGACTAGTTCGGCCGGAGGTATCTGGCCATGTCCAGATACCTCCGATGTGGCGGGGTATAAAGCCACTGCGAGGGAGGAAACCGAAGGTCTTGATTGCGTTCAGCAAGCAACAGCGCCATGCGATCCGCGGGGCTCCAGCAGCTCAGCCTGGCCTCCTCCGGTAGGCGCCAGGGTTGACGCCGGTCCACTTCTTGAACGCACGGTGGAATGCGCTCGGTTCCTGGAACCCTGTGCGCGAAGCGATTTCCGAGACCGTCAGCGCATGGCGGGAAAGAAGGTCGATGGCGATGTCGCGACGCAGGTCGTCTTTGAGCCGCTGGTAGCTTGAACCCTCCAGCTGCAGACGGCGCTGCAAGGTGGTGCCGGCAATGTGCATGTCCTCTGCGATCCGATCGACTTCAGGCCATTGGTCAGGAGACTGGCCACGAAGACGTCTGCGCACCATGGCACATGTGCTGGCTTCGTTTCGGTACTGAACCAGGAGATTTCCCGGAGCCTCTCTCAGGAATCGATCCACCGTCTCGGGCGTTTCAACGATGTTCAGATCCAGAAGGGTGCTGTCGAAAGTGATGTGCGTCGACGTGCCTCCAAAAAGCAAGTTGTCGCAAAAGCGCGTGCGGTAATGACTGTCGTCGTGCGGCGCGGCGCAGCGGAACTGCATTTCAAGCAACGGGATACGGCGATGGACAAGCCAGCATGCCAAGCCGTGAACAAGGATGAACCAGGTGCCGTAACCGAACAACCGCCGCATGACGCCACCGTCGTGCAGCACGATCCGGGCTTCGCTTCCCGTATGGATCAGTTCTCCGCGAAAATCGTCGAGCGACGATCTGAGAAAGCGCAGGCTTCGGCGCAATGCATGCCCCAGGTTCTCCGAACTGACCGCGGCCCGCGTCATGAGGGCAAAGCTGCCACGCCTCAGCCCGTGACTGTCGAGCCCGAAGAACTCATCGTCCATGAGGTCGGCGAGAGCGACCCACATCCGCGAGTAGGCCGTTGCCGGAATTCTCGCGCGACGCGACTGCAACAGTTCGCGATCCAGATTTCCGGCCTCGAGCACCTTGCCAAGGTCCAGGTTCCTCAGCGCCGCCGCATGAAGCGCCTCGTGAACCAATTCGATGGAGACGCTGCCCCTGTCGCCTGCGCGCGTCACCAGCGGCTCTGAAGCAACTGTTTTCATGTCGGATGACCGTCCTGTGGACCGTAGAGGCGGCCACTTTAAGGCAGGCTTCACCCAGTGCACGGAGAAGTTCGCAGGCTATGCGATTCAGCCGGCGGTCAGCGCGCCGGAGGAGCTTGGTTGCCGCCAAAAGACCGACTACGACTTCTGTGGAGCGGCGATCAAGTCCTCCAGACTCATTGGCGAGACGCTTAGAGCATCGGCGGGGGCGGGCCTCTACCGCGTGCCGCTCACCTCCACCACGACCCGGCGGTCCGGCTGGAGACAGGCGACGAGGGACGTGGTGGCCGCACTGCCCTTGCAATCGCCGGGCCGGGTAACGGGAGCGGACTCGCCGCGACCGACGGCCGCGACTTTGGCGACGTCGATCCTGCCACTGCTGACAAGGTACTCCTTTACCGCTTCCGCACGGCGCTCCGACAACTTCTGGTTGTACGCCGCCGTGCCCAGCCGATCCGTGTGGCCTTCGACCTGAATCAGGGCGAACTCCGTGCCCGCCAGTTCGCTGGTGAACCTGTCGAGCGCAACGCGGCCCTGTGGCCCGATGGTGGCCGCGTCGAAACCGAACAGTGAATCGGCGGAGAAGCTCACCCGGCGGCGTGCCACGACGGGCGCCGGCTGCGGTGGGGCCTCTGCCACGATCGGCGCAGGTGCAACGTAGCTCGACATGATCGGCTCGCGCACCGCCTGCGCGGGCACGCGACCTAGCGGAAAGACCAGTGAGACCGAGTAGAAGTTGATGTCCCCGCGATTGCCAACCGCATCGTTGACGCGGTACCGCTCCACCTCTCCACGTACCAGGAAAGACGGATGAACTTCGTACTGGAGACCGACACCGATCTTGTAGTTGGCCTCGGTCTTGGAGGGATTGGGACTGAGCACGCGGATGGCGCCTGTCCCGCTGAAATTGTCCCGTGCCCTGGCGACCTGTACGCCTACGCGGCCGATGGCCGAAAAGCGCTCGCTGATCGGTAGCGTGCCCACCACGTCCAGGTTCAGGCCTTGCAACTTTATCTGACCACTGAGCGTGCCGCCCGGAATCGTGGTGGATGTGTAGCCGAACTCGCCGAGATTGAAGTAGCCGCCTTCAAGCGCGAAATAGCGGTTGAACTGATAGCCGCCGAAAAGCTTGAAAGCTGTGTCCTTCTGATCGCGCGTCAGGGTCGTGGTCGCGAAGCCTGCGCCGAGCAGGCCGGCGGTGATGCGCTCGGTGTCAATCCTGGATTGCGACCGTCCGACGGAGATGCCGCCGTAGGCGTAGCCGGCTTCCTGCGCCAAGGATGCGTTTGCACTGAGCGAGCCCAGGGTGGCAAGGCCGGCCAGGTGCAGCCATCGGGTCGATTTCATTGTGTTTCCCTTCATGGCGCAACGATCGTGGTGTTGACCATCGTGACCGAGGCCGTAAGGCCGATCGCGCGCCCAGTCAGCGTGGTCTGCAGCGCTTGTCCGGCGGTCGAGATGGTCACGCCGGCCGGCGCAATGATCGTTCCCGCCATGCTGCTGCCATCTTCAATGCGGGCCGCGCTACCGACTTGCCAGAAAACGTTCGCGGCCTTGGCACCGTTGATCAGGAAGACACGGCGCGGCGTCGCGGGAAGGCCCACCGTCAGCGCCGCGGCGCTCTGAAACGTCCAGCTTGCATTCGCGTCACCTCTGGCATCCAGCGTCAGGTCGCCAGTGGTGATTGCGAAGGTTCCGCCCGCGGAGGTGTACACCGCCGGGAACAGGACCAGCCCACCGAGTTGGCCTGCGCCCGGGTCGCTGCCGGCTGGCAGTGCCGCCAGGGCGTTGTAGGCGGCAAGTGCGTCGGCGCGCGCCTGCGTGGCGATCGCGAGGGTCGTGGTCGTTCCGGGTGCAGGTGGGCCGCAATAGACCGTGCCGTTGACGCCGCCGATATTAAGTGGCGTTTCGGTGTAGGGGTTGGATGCGTCGTGCAGACCGGTCATGAGGGTGCAAGCCGCGGTGGTTCCGATGTTGCCGTTAATGACGGTGTTGACGCCCGTGTTCGTCACTCCGGCTGCGCCGCCGAAGGCACCGAAGGTCGCGATGGTCTTCAGGTCGACCGGCGCCAGGCAGGGCTGTGCGCCCGCCGTAAAGGTCCAGACGAGGTCGGCCGCCAGTGCGTTCCCTGCAAGGTCCTTCACGCCCGCGGCACCGGAGGCGATTGTCGCCACCAGCGTCGCGCTGGATGCGAAGCCAGTCGCAGTGGTCGGCACGAAAGTCGCCACCCGGCTGGCCGCGTCATAGCTCACGCTACCCGGGACGGCCACGCCGTTTTCGGTCACGCGGAAGGTCGTTGCGTCAAGGGTGTCAACGTCCATGGCCTCGCTGAAGGTGGCGTTGACGGACCGGGTCCGGCAGACGCCGGTCGCTGCGTTAGGAGGGCTGACCAGGCTGACGGTGGGCGGCGTCGAATCAGCCGTGGCGCCGGTGGTGAAGGCCCAGACATGGATTCCTGCATTTGGCCCCAACGCGGCGTTCCCCGCCAGCGCATTGCCTGCGACATCCGTTGCGGCCGTGCTGATCGTGGCGGTGAACTGCGAGTTGATCGCCAGCGTCGCTGGCGAGGCCGGCGTGAAGGTCGCCGTTCGGTTTGCGACCGAGTAGCTGACGCTGCCGGTGACCGCCGCGCCCAAGGTAGTGTCCCTCACGACGAAGCTGCTGGCCGAAAGCGTGGCCGGGTTCATGTCTTCGTTGAAAGCGGCCGTGATCTTTGTGTTGATCGCTACCGCGACCGCGACCGGCGCAGGCACGGTCACCACGACCTTGGGCCGCGTTGTGTCGGTGAGCGTGGTGCCTCCAACCACCGGCGGGGTGGCGGCGGGCGGCGGCACCGACGGAGCCGGTGTCGCGACGGGAGCCGCGCCGATCAATGGAATACCCAGGATGGGGTCGAGGCCGCCTCCGCCACCTCCTCCCCCGCAGCCAACCAACGCTGCAAAAAGGAGGATGGTCAACGCACTGGCGGGAGAGCGGAAGAGACGGGACGAATGGTTCATTAAAAACTCATTTCGCGATTGCCGGGACGGTACGCACCCCCAACCGTAAAGAAATGGCGGGTGGGATGTCTGTGCGTTGGCGAACACTCGATGAGGGCTTCGTAAATCCGCCGGATCAAGGCATCATTCCGGAACCGTTCGGAGTCAGTCGGCATCCGATGTCCGGATGTCGCAGTGCAGTACGAACCCTTCTGCTGCAGCGGGACGCGGGCACGGCTGGCTTACCGCTCCCTGTGCAACAGTTCCAGGAACTGTTTTGCCGGAGTGCTAAGAGGCCGATCGCGGCGCACGATACTGCCGTAGGTGGAGAGTTTGTGCCGGATCGCGTAGCGCACGATGCTCAGTACGCCATGCTCGGCGTCCCGCCGCGCGACCGTTGCCGGGATCACGCCGATCATTCGCGACTTGCGAATCAGGTTGATGGTCGTGAGTATGGAGCCGGTCTCGATCAAGCCGGGCGGCATCACCGCATGGTGCACCTGGAACTCGCGCTCGATCACGTCCCGCATGGGACTGTGCGCGGGCTGCAGGATCCACGTGTAGTCCAGCAGATCGCCGAAGGCCACGCGTGACCGCGCGGCCAACGGATGCTCGTTGCCGACGACCACCGCCAAGGACTCGTCCTCAATCGCCCTGAAGGTGCAGGCCGCCGCTTCGGGGCCCACGGGGCGCCCCACCACTACCTCGAGCACGCCCTCATGCAACTGGGCAAGCAGCTTGTCGCTGGTGTCCACCGCAATCTCGACGGCCAGCAAAGGATGGTCTGCCTTGAGCTCGGTGAGCGCATCGGTCAGCCTGCCTGGTGAGGCCGCCATGATGCTGCCGAGCGAGAACTTGCCGACGCTGCCCAGCTGGAATTCGTGCAGTTCTCGATTGAGCGCCTCCATGCTGCCGCGAATGCCCCTGAAGTAGCCCATCACGCGCTCGCCCGCGGCATTGAGCTGCAGGCCGCGCCCTACTCGCTCGAACATCGGCTGGCCCAGCGCGCTCTCGAGCTCATGGAGCATCTTGGTGGCGGCCGGTTGCGTGAGGCCAAGCTGATCGGCAGCGGCGCGCAAGGTGCGCCGTTCTTCCACCGCCAGCATCAGCGCGACCTGCCTCATGCGAACACGGTTGAGCAGTTGGGGGGTCGAATTCTGCCTGTCGATGGAGCCCATGATTGATTACCTCAGGATATTGATCGATCAAGATCTTTCAGTTTACGTGCATCTATCGCCTGCCTACGATTGCCGCCAACGATTCCTCGAAACAGTCTGGAGACAAGCAGATGAAAAAGCTCATGGCGGCCACGGCTGCAGGGTTGCTGGCGCTCGCCGCCAGCGCCGTGCAGGCCCAGGATTGGCCCACCCGCCCGATCAGGATCATGGTCGGATCTGCGCCCGGCGGCGGCACCGACGCGATGGCCCGCGCGGTCGCCGACCGGCTCGGCCCATTGCTCAAGCAGCCGGTGGTGGTCGAGAACCGGCCCGGCGTTTCCAACACCCTGGCGGTCGACGCCACGGCCAAGTCCACCGACGGCCACACCATGGTGATGGGCGTGGTCACCGCTCATGCGATCGCGCCGCACCTGCTCAAGCTCAACTACGACAGCAACCGCGACCTGGTGCCCGTTGCCTTCGTCGGCGCCGTACCCAACGTGCTGGTGGTTGGCAACAGCGTGGCGGCGGACTCGGTGCAGGCGCTGGTCAAGCTGGCCAAGCAGGAACCCGGCAAGCTCAACTACGCCACCAGCGGTTCGGGCAGCACACAGCACATTGCAGCTGAGATGTTCAAGGACGCGGCGGGCGTCGACATCACCCACGTACCGTACAAGGGCAGCGGGCCCGCGCTGGTGGATCTGATCGGCGGCCAAGTGCAGCTGAGCTTCGACACCATGCCCGCGGTCATCGGGCAGATCCGGAACAACAAGATCCGCGCGCTCGCCGTCACCACGGCCAAGCGCAACCCGCAGCTGCCCAACGTACCGACGCTGGCAGAGGCCGGCGTGCCCGGTGTCGAGATGAGCGCCTGGTACGGCATCTACATGCCCGCGACAACGTCCAAGGCGGTGCAGGCCAGGCTGCACGACGCCGTGAACGAGGTGCTCGCGATGCCGGAGACCAAGACCCGCCTTGACGCCATCGGCGCTGAGATCACGCCGATGACCCAGGCGCAGTTCGCACAGTTCCATGCCGCCGAATACAAGCGCTTCGGCGAGGTCATCAAGAAGAACCAGATCAAGCTGGATTAGGCAAACCCCCAATGAACATGCAAACCCTACCCGTTGTCGCCCTCACCTTGGGCGATCCCGCCGGCATCGGCGCAGAGCTGATCGCGCGGCTGCTGGCCAGGCCCGAGGCCACCGCAGTCGCCAACATCGTGCTGATCGGCGATCGCTGGCTGTGGGAAGACGGCCAGCGCATCGCAGGTGTCGCGGTCGCCACCGAAGAAGTAACTACCCTGGCCGAGGTGCGGGGGCGCGCAAGCATCGCACGCCCTGCCTTCCTGGCGGTGCAGAGCATCGATCCGGCGCTGGTGCAGCGCGGCCAGGCCGCGGCGCCCGGCGGCCGGGCGGTGCTGCAGGTGCTCGACCAGTGCATGGACGCGACGCTCGCCGGCGCGCTCGACGCGATCTGCTTCGCGCCGCTCAACAAGCAGGCCATGAAGATGGGCGGCATGCAGCATGAAGACGAGCTGCACCACTTTGCGGCGCACCTGGGTGTCACGGGTTACTTCTGCGAGTTCAACACGCTGGGTGAGCTCTGGACCTCGCGCATTTCGTCGCATGTGCCGCTGAAGGAAGTGGCCGGCTATCTGAGCGTCGAGCGCATCGAGCAGGCCGCCGAACTGATCTACCGCTCGCTGCTGGCCAATGGCGTGGCGCAGCCCAAGGTCGCGATCGCAGCATTCAATCCGCACGGCGGGGACGGTGGCTCGTGCGGGCGCGAGGAGGTCGAGATCATCCAGCCGGCAGTGCAGCACCTGCAGGCGCGCAACTGGCCCACCGAAGCACCCTTTCATGGCCCCTTCCCTGCTGACACCATCTTCCTGAAAGCGCAGGCGGGCGACTACCAGGCGATCGTGACCATGTACCACGACCAGGGCCAGATCGCGATCAAGCTGATGGGCTTCAGCCGCGGCGTCACGGTGCAGGGCGGGCTGCCGATTCCGATCACCACGCCCGCGCACGGCACCGCCTACGACATCGCGGGCCAGGGCCGGGCCAACGTCGAAGCCACCTGGCACGCGTTCCAGATCGCGAGCCGCATGGGCACCGCGCGACTGCGCGCCGCTGCCGTCGCAGCCTGACATTCACCTCCCTCCAAAAGATATCGCCATGAAGATCAAATCCGTACGCGCCCGTGTTTTCGAATGGAAGGGCAAGACCGTTCCACCGCAGGGCAACTTCTGCTCCAACGCGATGGACCTGCTGTACGCGCCGCAGGAAACCATGAGCACATTCCGCTTCCATTCGTGGACGGTGGTCGAGATCGAGACCGACGACGGCATCGTGGGCCTGGGCAACGTCGCGCTCGCGCCGGCCATCGCCAAGGCCATCATCGACCAGTACCTCGCGCCGCTGGTGATCGGCCAGGATCCGTGGGACTACGAATACCTGTGGCAGCGCATGTACCGCGCCACCCACGCCTGGGGCCGCAAGGGCGTGACGATGGCCGCGATCTCGGCGGTCGACCTCGCGATCTGGGACATCCTGGGCAAGTCGGTCAACAAGCCGGTGTTCAAGCTGCTCGGCGGCCGCACCAAGGAAAAAATCCCCTGCTACTACTCGAAGCTCTACCGCACCGACCTGAATGAAATGCAGGCCGAGGCGCAGAAGTTTCTCGACCAGGGTTTCACCGCCTTCAAGATGCGCTTCGGCTACGGGCCGGCGCACCTGCAGAAGGGCGTGGCGGAAAACCTGAAGTCGGTCGAGGCGGTGCGCGAAGTCATCGGCTACGACAACGACCTGATGCTCGAGTGCTACATGGGCTGGAACGTCGAGTACGCCAAGCGCATTTGCCCCAAGCTCGAGAAGTTCCAGCCGCGCTGGCTCGAAGAGCCGGTGATTGCCGATGACATCGACGGCTATGCCGAGCTGAACCAGCTGACCAACATTCCGATCTCTGGCGGCGAGCACGAGTTCTCGCTCTATGGCTTCAAGCAGTTGCTGGACCGCAAGGCGGTGTCGGTGGTGCAGTACGACACCAATCGCGTCGGCGGCATCACCGCCGCGCACAAGATCAACGCGCTGTGCGAGGCCTACAGCGTGCCGGTGATCCCGCATGCGGGCCAGATGCACAACTACCACCTGACCATGAGCACGCTGGCCTCGCCGATGAGCGAGTACTTCCCGATGCACGACGTGGAAGTGGGCAACGAGTTGTTCTATTACATCTTCGACGGCGAGCCGGTGGCAGAGAACGGATTCGTGCAGCTCGACGACGACAAGCCGGGCCTCGGCCTCACGCTGAAGACCGAGTACCTCCAGGAATTCAACATCGTCGAATGACGGTGCGCCCGGCCATGTCGTCCCCACTGCCAAAACCGCACGCACGCGTGATCCGGCTGCACGCCGAAGACGATGTCGTGATCTCGCTCGACCAGCTGGTCGCGGGCACGCACATCGGCAGCGAAGGCATCGCCGTGGCCGGCCTGATCCCGCCGGGCCACAAGATGGCCACGCGCGCAATCGCGCCGGGCGCCGCAGTGCGCCGCTACGGGCAGATCATCGGCTTCGCAAGCCAGCCGATCCGTGCGGGCCAGCACGTGCACACGCACAACCTCGCGACGGGCGACTTCACGCGAGACCATGCCCATGCCGCCGATGCGCGCCCGACGGTGCGCGCCACCGAGGCGGCGACCTTCCAAGGCATCGTGCGCGAAGACGGCCGCGTCGCCACGCGCAACTACATCGGCATCCTGACTTCGGTGAACTGCTCGGCCACGGTGGCGCGCGCCATCGCCGACCACTTCCGCCGCGACATCCATCCCGAGATGCTGGCGGCGTTTCCCAATGTCGATGGCGTCGTGGCGCTCACGCACGGCGCGGGCTGCGCGGTCGATCCCGAGGGCGAAGGCCTTGCCATCCTGCAGCGCACGCTGGGCGGCTACGCCTGCCATCCAAACTTCGCAAGCGTGCTGGTCATCGGCCTGGGTTGCGAGACCAACCAGATTCCCCGGCTACTCGCCACCCAGGGGCTGAAGGACAGCGACCGGCTGCGAACTTTCACCATCCAGGACACCGGTGGAACGACCAAGACGATCGCGCGCGGCATCGAACTGATCCAGGAGATGCTGCCCGCGGCCGACGAGGTGAAGCGTGAAACCGTCCCCGCGAGCCACCTGATCGTCGGCCTGCAGTGCGGCGGCTCCGATGGCTACTCCGGCATCTCGGCCAACCCGGTGCTCGGCGCGGCGGTCGACCTGCTGGTTGCGCATGGCGGCACGGCCATCCTCTCGGAAACGCCGGAGATCTATGGCGCCGAGCATCTGCTGACGCGCCGCGCGCAAACGCCCGCGATCGGGCGCAAGCTGGTCGAGCGCATCCGCTGGTGGGAGGCCTACTGCGCGCGCAACGGTGCCGCGATGGACAACAATCCCTCGGCCGGCAACAAGGCCGGCGGCCTGACCACCGTGCTCGAGAAGTCGCTGGGCGGCATTGCCAAGGGCGGCTCGACCAATCTCAACGAGGTCTACGAGTACGCGCAGCCGGTCAGGGCGCACGGCCTGGTGTTCATGGACACGCCCGGCTACGACCCGATCTCGGCCACCGGCCAGGTCGCGGGCGGCGCCAACCTGATCTGCTTCACCACCGGCCGCGGCTCGGCCTACGGTTGTGCGCCCTCGCCTTCCTTCAAGCTCGCAACGAACACCGCGCTGTGGCAACGGCAGTCCGACGACATGGACCTCAATTGCGGTGAGGTGCTCGACGGCACGCAAAGCATCGAGCAACTCGGCGCCCATCTGTTCCGCATGTTGTTGGCCACGGCCTCCGGACAGCCTTCGCGCAGCGAGCGCCACGGCTATGGCCAGCAGGAGTTTGTTCCCTGGCAGATCAGCGTCGTGACCTGAGTTCCGCGAACGCATCGAGGCTTTTCAGCGCCACACCAGCATCTTCCAATTCAGCAACACCTCTTCCATGACAAACCGCAAGACCGCACGATTCGAGGGCCTGTTCCCCGTAGTGCCCACCCCGTTCACCGAAGACGGCCAACTCGATCTTCAGAGCCAGAAGCGCTGCGTCGATTTCATGATCGATGCCGGCTCCAACGGCCTGTGCATCCTGGCCAACTTCTCCGAACAGTTCCTGCTGGCAGATGACGAGCGCGAGGTGCTCACGCGCACGATCCTCGAGCACGTGGCCGGCCGCGTGCCCGTGATCGTGACCACCACGCACTTCAGCACCCAGGTGTGCGCCGCGCGCAGCCGCCGCGCGCAGGACATGGGCGCGGCGATGTTGATGGTGATGCCGCCCTACCACGGCGCCTCTTTCCGCGTGCCCGAGCCGCAGATCCACGCGTTCTACGCGCGCCTATCTGACGCGGTCGGCATTCCGATCATGGTTCAGGACGCCCCGGCCGCCGGAACGCCGCTGTCGGCCGCCTTCCTCGCGCGCATGGCGCAAGAGATCGAGCACGTTGCCTATTTCAAGATCGAGACCGCCGGTGCCGCGGCCAAGCTGCGCGAACTCATCCGTCTCGGCGGCGATGCCATCGAAGGCCCGTGGGATGGCGAGGAAGCGATCACGCTGCTGCCCGATCTCGAAGCCGGCGCCACCGGCGCCATGACGGGTGGCGGCTTTCCGGATGGCATCCGGCCGATCCTCGACGCCTGGCGTGCGGGGCGGCGCGACGAAGCCATCGCCGGCTACGAACGCTGGCTGCCGTTGATCAACATTGAAAACCGCCAGTGCGGCCCGCTGGCCGCCAAGTCGCTCATGAAGGAAGGCGGCGTGATCGCCTGCGAGGCGCCCCGTCATCCGTTTCCGCCGATCCATCCGGCCAGCCGCTCGCTGCTGATCGAGACCGCGCGCCGGCTCGATGCGCTGGTCTTGCGCTGGGCACGCTGAACAAAGGACACACCCCATGCAACAACACGACAACCTCATCGGCGGCGAATGGAAGAAGGGCGGCGACTACAGCCCGAACCTGAACCCCTCGAACCTGGGCGACACGATCGCCGAGTACACCCAGGGCGATGCCAGCCATGTCGAGGCCGCCGTGGCCGCCGCCACCGCTGCCTTCCCTGCCTGGGCCACCGGCAGCATCCAGGCGCGCAGCGATGCGCTGGACAAGATCGGCACCGAAATCCTCGCGCGCCGCGAAGAGCTCGGCACGCTGCTCGCGCGCGAAGAAGGCAAGACAAAGGCCGAAGGCATCGGCGAAGCCACCCGGGCCGGGCAGATCTTCAAGTTCTTCGCCGGCGAATGCCTGCGCCTGTCGGGTGAACTGCTGCCCTCGGTGCGCCCCAACATCGGCGTCGAGATCACGCGCGAGCCCGTCGGCGTGGTGGGCCTGATCACGCCCTGGAACTTCCCGATCGCGATTCCCGCCTGGAAGATCGCGCCCGCGCTGGCCTTTGGCAACTGCGTGGTTCTGAAGCCCGCCGACCTGGTGCCGGGCTGTGCCTGGGCGCTGGCCGAGATCATCAGCCGCTCGGGCATTCCGGCGGGGGTGTTCAACCTGGTGATGGGCCGCGGCAGCGTGATCGGCAATGCGCTGGTCAACCACCCCGGCATCCATGCGATCAGCTTCACCGGCTCGGTCGGCGTGGGCCGCAACATCGCGGTTCAGTGCGTGACCAACCACAAGAAGGTGCAGCTGGAGATGGGCGGCAAGAACCCGCAGGTGGTGCTGGACGACGCCGACCTGAACCAGGCGGTGGAACTGAGCGTGCAGAGCGCGTTCTATTCCACCGGCCAGCGCTGCACCGCGTCCAGCCGGCTGATCGTCACCGAAGGCATCTACCCGAAGTTCATCGCCGCGATGCAGGAGCGCATGGCCAAGATCAAAGTGGGCGATGCGCTGGCCGCCGGCACCGATGTCGGTCCGGTCTCCAGCCGCAGCCAGCTCGACCAGGATCTGGAATACGTCCAGATCGGCAAGAGCGAAGGCGCCACGCTGGCGGCCGGCGGCGAGCGCCTGAAGCTGGCCACCGAGGGCTTTTACATGTCGCCCGCGCTGTTCAGCGAGTCGGTGGCGTCGATGCGCATCAACAAGGAAGAGATCTTCGGCCCGGTGGCCAGCGTGATCAAGGTCAAGAACTACGAGGAGGCGCTGTTCACCGCCAACGACACCGAGTTCGGCCTGTCGGCGGGCATTGCGACCACGAGCCTGAAGTACGCCACGCACTTCAAGCGCCACAGCCAGGCCGGCATGGTGATGGTGAACCTGCCGACCGCGGGGGTGGACTACCACGTGCCGTTCGGCGGGCGCAAGGGCTCCAGCTACGGCTCGCGCGAGCAGGGCAAGTACGCACAGGAGTTCTTCACCACGGTGAAGACGGCCTACACGCTGGCCTGAGGCCGAACGCCATGGAGCCGCTCATGCCATGGTTGCTGCAGCCGATCAGCGGCGCCTCCGGCCACCATCTCGCGCCATGGGCCGCCTGGCACGGGCGGTCGATGGTGCTGGCCTGGGGCCTGTTGCTGCCGCTCGGGGCGCTCGCGGCACGCTTCTTCAAGATCATGCCGGGGCAGGACTGGCCGCAGCAACTCGACCACAAGGCCTGGTGGCACACGCACCGCACGCTGCAGTATCTCGGCGCGCTGGCCATGACGCTGGGGTTGTGGCTGGCGTGGGGGCACGCCGACGGCCAGGGCGCTGCCGCGCGAGCGCACCGCTGGCTCGGCTGGGGCCTGTGCGTCGCGGGGTGGCTGCAGGTGGCGGGTGGTCTGCTGCGCGGCAGCAAGGGCGGCCCGACCGACGCCCAACTGCGCGGCGACCACTACGACATGACCCGTTGGCGCATCGGCTTCGAGCGCCTGCACAAATCGCTGGGCTGGCTGTCCATCGTCCTCGCGGCGGCAACCATCGTTCTGGGATTGGGCATTGCCGACGCGCCGCGCTGGATGGCCGTCGTGCTCGCCGCCTGGTGGATCGCCTTTGGCGCAGCCTTCATCGCCCTGCAGCGACGGGGCCACTGCATCGACACCTACCAGGCCATCTGGGGGCCGGACACCTTGCATCCGGGCAACCGGCAAGCGAGCGTCGGCTGGGGCGTGCGCCGCTACACGGCATCGGCGTGGCGGGCGCTCTCGGGCCCGCACTGATCCCTCTCGAGAAAAACAACTTCAAGGAAAAGATCGAATGTCCGGACTGGAACTGAACAACGTCGTCAAGCGCTTCGGCGAAGTGACTGTTGTGCAACAGATGGATCTCGCCATCGACGATGGCGAGTTCGTCGTGCTGCTGGGCGAATCGGGCTGCGGCAAGAGCACCACGCTGCGCATGATCGCAGGCCTCGAAGAAGTGAGCGAAGGGCACATCACCATTGGCGGGCGCGACGTCACGCGCGTGGCGCCGATGGCGCGCGACATCGCGATGGTGTTCCAGAATTACGCGCTGTATCCGCACATGGACGTTGGCACGAACATGTCGTTCGCGTTGCGCCTGGCGGGCCGTCCCCAGGCGGAGATCGACAGCAAGGTGGCCGCCGCCGCCAAGGTGCTGAGCATCGGGCACCTGCTTGCGCGCAAACCCAAGGAGCTTTCGGGCG
This sequence comes from Variovorax nitratireducens, assembly GCF_051216545.1. Taxonomy (NCBI): domain Bacteria; kingdom Pseudomonadati; phylum Pseudomonadota; class Betaproteobacteria; order Burkholderiales; family Comamonadaceae; genus Variovorax; species Variovorax nitratireducens. The sequence goes on along the minus strand of NZ_JBPJZO010000013.1, from coordinate 22,656 downwards.
GCCAGCGCCAGCGCGTGGCGATCGGCCGCGCGATCGTGCGCGAGCCCAAGGTCTTCCTGTTCGACGAACCGTTGTCGAACCTCGACGCCAAGCTGCGCGGTCACATGCGCGCCGAGTTGGCGCTGCTGCACGAACGCCTGGGCAAGACCACGGTCTACGTGACGCACGACCAAGTGGAGGCCATGACACTGGCCTCGCGCATCGTGATCTTCGACAAGGGCCGCATCCAGCAGGTCGGCACGCCGTCGGAAGTGTTCACGCGCCCGGCGAGCCTGTTCGTGGCGGGTTTCATCGGCACGCCGAGCATGAACTTCTTCAAAGCCCGCTATGTCGAGGAAGGTGGCCAGCGCGTGCTGCGCGGCGAAGGCTTTGCCTGGCAACCGCCCGCATGGCTGGCGGCCAACCCGCCCGGGCCCGAGCAGGGCCTGACGCTGGGCCTGCGTCCGCAGGCACTGCGCGCCGGCCCGGACGCCGGTCAGCTGACCGTCAAGGTCGACGTGGTGGAGTACCTCGGCACCGAAAGCCAGATCGTCGGCCACATGGTCACGCCCTCGGGCCAACGCGTGGCCGCGATGCTGCCGGGCGATGCCCATGCGCAGTTGCACCGCAACGTCCACCTGGGGTTCGACAGCGAAGACCTGCACGTTTTCGACAGCGACAGCGGACGCTCGTTGCGCCGCTGACTCCACGCTCACCGATCAACAAGAAAAGGAGACAACCATGAAGAGAAGAGATTTCGTCAAGCGCACCGGCATCACCGTGTTCGGCGCCGGCCTGCCCTTGCGCGGGGCTCTCGCGCAGAACCGCTACACCAAGTACGCGGGCCAGACCGTGACCTTCAGCATCCCGGCGCATCCGCATTACGACGCGATGCTGAAGATCCTGCCCGAATTCACGAAGGAAACCGGCATCAAGGTCGACGTGGACAAGCTGGCCATGGGCCGCATGAAGGAAAAGCATCTGCTCGAAATGGCCAAGTCGCAGGGCGACTACGACCTGGTGAGCTACGTGGTGATGTGGAAGGGTGAGTACGTCGCCAAGAACCTGATCCATCCGCTGGAACGCTTCCTCAAGAATCCTGCGCTGGCCGATCCCGACTACGACCTGAAGGACATCATCCCGATCTACCTGGAGAACCTGGGCATGGTCGGAGGCCCCAAGGGCTACCTGGCAGGCCCCGGCGCCCAGCTGTACGGCCTGCCCTATGGCGCCGAGACCTCGGTGCTGGCCTATCGGCGCGACATCTTCGCCAAGCACAACCTGCAGCCACCCGGCAATTACGACGAATTCACAAGACTTCTGCGCGTGCTGAAAGACAAGGAAGGCATTGGCGCATTGGCCTCGCGCGGGCAGGCCGGCCACCAATGCGTGCATGCCTGGCTGCTGCACTTAAACCCGCTCGGGGGCAGCATCTTCGACGACAAGTGGAAGGTGCGCTTCAACGACGAAGCGGGCGTCAAGGCGCTCAAGTTCCTGCAGGAGGTCGTGGCCACCGGGCCGGCCGGCATCCCGGCCTACGGACAGGGCGAGAGCAATACGGCCTTCCTGCAGGGCCAGGCCGCGATGTACCTCGATTCCACCTCGCTCGCCGGTCTGGTCAACGACCCCTCCAAATCGAGGATCGCCGGCAAGGTGAGCTGGGCGCTGCACCCCATGGGCACCCGGCGCGCATCGCAGTCGGGCGGCCTGGGCCTGGCGATTCCGAAGAATGCCAAGAATGCCGATGCCAGCTTCCTGTTGATGCAGTGGCTGACCTCGAAGGCACAGGACAAGGCCTGCACCCGGGCCGGCGGCACCCCGGTGCGCAACTCCACGATGGCGGATGCCGAACTGGTGCGCCAGTACCCGGAGTTCATCACCTTCAGGGAGGCGTTGAAATACTCCAACCCCGATTGGCGACCGATCATCCCGGTGTGGGACAAGATCAACGTGCAGGCCCTGGGCGTCGGCATCTCCGAAGCACTCACCGGCAAAAAGACCGCCGAGTCCGCGCTCAATGATCTGGTGGCGCCAGTCGCGCAGATCATGCGCGAAGCCGGCTACAAGGCCTGATCGCGATGCGCACTTCCCCCTGGGTTCCGGCCTTCTTCCTCGGCCCGGCCGTTCTCATCATGGCGGCAGCTTGCCTTTACCCTGTGCTGTCGGCCTTCCAGCTCGGCTTCTTCGACTGGAGCATGGGCACGCCGTGGAGCGAGGCCCGCTGGGTCGGGCTCGAGAGCTTCGTCTCGGCCCTCTCCAATCCACGCGTCTGGTCGTCGCTCTGGACCACCCTGCAGTTCGCAGCGGTGAGCGTCAGCGCAGAAATGGTGCTGGGCATTGCCCTGGCGCTTGCGCTGGAACGCCCGGTGCGCGGCACGGCCTTCTTTCGCACGCTGTTCATCCTGCCGATGATGATCGCGCCGATTGCGGTGGGCCTGGCCTGGCGCTACCTGTTCGACGCCCAGTTCGGCCTCATCAATGCAGTGCTGGGCCTGTTCGGCATCGCCGCACGCGGCTGGCTGGCCGACCCGACCCTGGCCTTCGCCGCGATCGTCATCGCCGACATCTGGCAATGGACGCCCTTCGTTTTCATCATGATGGTGGCGGCCTTGGCCAACGTCGACGGCGCGGTGATCGAGGCCTCGCGCATCGATGGCGCCAGTTGGTGGCAGATGACTTTTCTCGTCAAGCTGCCGATGGTGATGCACGTGATCGCCATCACGCTGATGATGCGGCTGATCGACGCCTTCCGCGTGCTGGAGGTGATCTACGTGCTGACCTTCGGCGGCCCGGGCGACTCGACCGAGATCCTCGCCCTGCATATCTACAAGACCGCCTTTGTCGGCCAGCAGCTTGGCGCTGCGGCGGCGATCTCGGTGCTGTTGCTGGTGGTGGTGGTGGCCCTCTCCTGGGGTGCGTTGCGGCTGTCCAACCCGCTCAGGAACGACAGGTAAGGCGGCCGGCATGAAACGCTCCCCTCTTCTCACGACGCTGCACTACGTGATGCTGATCGCTCTCGCGATCCTGTGCATTGCGCCGATCGCCGTGATCTTCACCACCAGCCTGCGCCAGCAGGTTCAAATCTTCGCCGAGCCGCTGAACTTCATCTTCACCCCGACGCTGGAGAACTATCGCGCCGTGCTGGAAGAAGACAAGTTCAGCACCTACCTGATGAACAGCCTGTTCGTCGGCATTGTCTCCACGGCCGTCACGCTGGTGCTGGGATGCATGGCCGCCTACGGACTGGCCCGCTTCCGCTTCGCGGGGCGCAACACGGTGGCCTACACCACGTTGCTGCTGCGCACCGTGCCGCTGGCCGTGCTGGCCATTCCGGTTTTCATGATCTGGAACCAGTGGCACCTGGTCAACAGCCTCTGGGGCCTGGTGCTGCTCTACGTGGCGGTCAACCTGCCGTTCACCATCTGGCTGCTCTACGGGTTCGTGCTGCAAGTTCCGGTCGAGCTGGAAGAAGCCGCAGCCATCGACGGCTGCGGCCCGATCAAGGTGTTCGTCAAGGTGCTGCTGCCGCTGATGGCGCCGGGCCTGGCGGCGGCCTCGATCTTTACCTTCCGCATCGCGTGGAACGAATTCATCCTGGCGCTGGTGCTGACCGACCGGCACACGCGCACGCTGCCGGTGGCAGCGTCACTGTTCATCACGGACATCGGGGTGGACTGGGGCAAGGTAATGGCAATGGGCAGCCTGATCGCGATCCCGCCACTCATATTCACCTTCGTCGCCGCACGGCAGATCATCACCGGGCTGACGGCCGGTGCGGTCAAGGGCTGACATGTTGCAAAGCAAGTTCACCATGAACCGCAGATCGCTGATTCGAGCGGCAGCAGCGTACGGCGCGGCCGGATCGATGGCCGGCGTCCGTGCTCAAGGCGCCCGGGACAAGTTGCGCGGGCAGACCATCCGGCTGAGCTATCCGGGCCCGCATCCGCACTACGACGCGGCCGAGAAGCTCTTCGACGACTTCACGCGCGAGACGGGTATCAAGATCGAGCGCGACCGCACGCCCTATCTCGACATGAAATCGCGCCAGTTCGCCAGCATGCGCAAGCCCGAGGGCGACTACGACGTCATTGCCTACCTGGTGGTGTGGAAGACCGAGTACGTCAAGCAGGGCTTGCTGCGGCCGTTGGAGGAGATGCTGGCCGACCCACGGCTGGCGATGGCGGACTACGACTTCAAGGATCTGATTCCCGCCTACGTCCAGGCGATCGGCATGGTCGGCGGGCCGAAGATGTACCTGCCCGGCCCGGGCGCCCGTCTGTATGGATTGCCTTGCGGCGCGGAAACCAGCGTGCTGGGCTTCCGGCGCGACATCCTGGAGCGCCAGAAGCTGCAGGTGCCCTCCACCTACGAGGAGCTGCTGCGCGCCTGCGAGGTCATCCGCGACAAGGAAAAGATCGCCGGCGTGGCATCGCGCTCGCAGGCCGGCCACCAGGTCACCCACGCCTGGCTGCTGCACCTGTCGCCGTTCGGCGGCCAGGTGTTCGACGCCGACTTCAAGCCCATGCTGCATGAAGAGCCCGGCGTCAAGGCTGCCGAAACGCTGCGCAAGCTCGTCGAGACGGGCCCCGTGGCTGCCGGCAAGGCTGGGTTCGACGAGATGCAGAGTGCGTTCCTCAACGGCGAATGCGCGTTCTATCTCGATTCCCTCGCCGTGATGGGCCCGGCCAAGGATCTGAAGCGCTCGAAGGTGGTGGGCAAGATCGCCTATGCCATGCACCCCAGCGGTACCCGCCTGTCGGGCCAGACCGGCGGCTTCGGACTTGCGATACCCCGGAACGCGCGCAACCCCGAGGCCGCCTTCGTTTTCATCCAATGGCTGACCAGCAAGGCGAACGACCTGCGCGTGGCCACGCTGGGAGGCAACACGAGCCGCTGGTCGACGCTGGCCGACGTCGACTTCAAGATCAGGAATCCCGAGCAGAGCATCCTGCCCTTCGTGCTGCGTGCGGCCAACCCGGACTGGCGCCCGCTGATACCCGAGTGGGACGAGATGAGCAAGGACGTCATCGGACAGGCCCTGCCCGACGTGCTGAGCGGCAAGCGCTCGGCGCGCGAGGCCCTCGCGTCCACCACGCCGCGACTCGAATTGCTGCTGCGCGGTGGCGGCTGGATCGGCAAGGCCTCGGCCACCGGTGGGGCGAAGGCATGACGCGCATGGACACCCGCATCGACATCTTCGACGCGCGTCTTCGCCCGGTCGTCGAAGGCGCTCGCCTCGAGAAACTGTGCACCGGCGCCCAATGGGGCGAAGGCCCGGTCTGGATGCACGAGGACGACGCGGTGCTGTGGAGCGACATCCCGAACAACCGCATGCTGCGCTGGTCCGCGGCGGCAGGCATGACCGTGTGGCGCAATGGCGTGGAGTTCACCAACGGCCACGCACGCGACCTCAATGGCGATCTGCTCCACTGCTCGCACGGCCTGCGCGCCATCGTCCGCACGCGTGCGTCGGCCGGGGGCGTGCACGCCGACGTGCCCGACGAGATCGTGGTCGACCGCTACCTGGGAAAGCGCCTCAACTCGCCCAACGACATCATCGTGAAGCGCGACGGCACGATCTGGTTCACCGACCCGCCCTACGGCATTGCCAGCGACCGCGAGGGCCATCGCGCCGAGCGCGAGCAGGCCGCCAACTTCGTGTTCCGATTCGATCCCGCGAGCGGCCGGCTCGATGCCATGACCGATGCGGTGCAGGAACCCAACGGCCTCGCGTTCTCGCCCGACGAAGCGCTGCTCTATGTGAGCGACACCTCGGCCGCAATGCGCGACGACGGCAGCGGGCGCCATCACCTGATGGTGTTCGACGCGCATGGCGACGCCCTTGCCAACCCTCGTGTGTTCGCCGAGGTGAACCCCGGCCTGCCCGACGGCTTTCGCGTCGACGTGCAGGGGTGGCTCTATACCAGCAGCCTCGACAGCGTGCAGGTGTACCACCCCGACGGCAGTCTCCTCGGCAAGATCCACGTGCCCGAGAAGGTGGGCAACCTCAGCTTCGGCGGCGCGCGACGCAACCAGCTCTACATCGCGGCAAGCACCTCGCTCTACCGCATCACTCTTGCTACCGAAGGAATCCAGCGCCCATGACACAAGAAATCCTGCTTCTGGTCGAGAAGTGCAGCCATTGCTTCAGCTACTACGACATTGAAAGCGGCCAGCGTCTGCACAGCATCGCGCTGGGAGAGTTTCCGCACGAGTTCGTGGTGGACGCGGCGAAGCGTTACGCCTACGTCGGCCACTACGGCGTCGAGACCTCGGGCCACCTGGGGCACGGCGGCACGTGCATCTTCCAGATCGACATTGCGGCACGCAAGCTCGCGCGCACGATCGACATCGCCCCCTTCAACCGGCTGCACGGCATGCAGATGGACGAACGGGGCCGTCTCTACGTGTTGAGCGAAGATCGCGCGCAGCTGGCGGTGCTGGACTGCCCCGAGACCGACACGGCGCCGCGGCGCGCGGTGCCGACGGGCGGTATCAAGAGCCACTTGTTCGCGCTGACCCGCGACGGACAGACCGCCTACGTGTCCAACCTGCTCTCGCACACCGTGACCAGGATCCGGCCGCACGACGCCACGGCGGCGCCGGTGCCCTGCTCGCCCGGCAAAAAGCCCGAGGGCTATGCGCTTTCGACCGACGAGAAGACGCTCTACGTCGCCAACCGCTGGAGCAACACGCTCACCGCGATCGACACCGCCACCATGAAGGTGCTGCGTGAGGCGCCCTCGCGCGACGATGCGACGCGCCTGTACCTCTACCGCGACGGGCGCCTGCTGGTCACCAACTATGGCGCGCGCAGCCTGTCGGTGGTCGACCCGGAGAGCTTGAAGGAACTGGCCCACATTCCGATGGAGGCCCGCGCGATCGCGCTGAGCTTCCACCCGAGCCGGCCGCTCGCGTTCGTGAGCCAGGACAACGACAGGCTCGGCTACTTCAACGTGGAAACGCTGGCCTTCGAGCGCTTCATCGCCACGCAGCGCGAGCCGGATGTGTCATGCGCGGTGATCCTGTGAACGGCCAGGCCGCCGCTGCGCGCGTGCTGCGCATCGAGGCGCTCAGCAAGCGCTTCGGCGGCACGCAGGCCGTCGACGATGTCTCGCTCGACCTGCACGCCGGCGAGATTCTCGCGCTGCTGGGCGAGAACGGCGCCGGCAAGTCGACCCTGATCAAGATCCTGGCCGGGGTCTACAGCCAGGACAGCGGGAGCGTCTCGCTGCAGGGCCGCCCCGAAGCCGAATGGCGCGCCGCACCACGCCAAGCACAGGGCATCGCCTTCATCCATCAGGATCTCGGGCTCGTCGAATGGATGACCGTGGCCGAGAACGTGGCACTCGGCATGGGCTTTCCGCGCCGGCTGGGGCTGGTCGACTGGAAGCAGGTCGAGCGCAATGCACGCCGCGTGCTGGGGCATGTCGGCTGCGACATCGATCCGCGGCGCCGCGTCTTCACCCTGACGCGCGCCGAGAAGTCGCTGCTCGCGATCGGCCGCGCGCTCGACGCCGATGCCCGGGTGCTGGTGCTCGACGAGCCCACTGCCAGTCTGCCGATGGCCGACGTGCAGCGCATGTTCGCGTTGCTGCGGCAGCTGCGCGAGCGGGGCGTCGCGATGATCTATGTGTCGCACCGGCTCGACGAGATCATGGACATCTCCGACCGGGCCGCGGTCATGCGCGACGGCAAGCTGGTCGGCAGCCGTGTCACGTCACAGGCGAGCGCGGCAGAGCTGGTCGAGCTGATCGTCGGCAGCAAGTTCGATGCATCGCTGCCCAAGGCCCGCGGCGACGGCACGCAGACCGTCCTGGCGCTCGACGCGGCCTACTCCGCCAACGCGGGCCCGGTCACGCTGCAGGCACGCGGCGGCGAGGTGCTGGGCCTGATCGGGTTGCGCGGCGCCGGGCACGAGGCGATCGGCCGCATGCTGTTCGGCCTCTCCGCGCTGGAGCGCGGCCGCATCCTGCTCGGCGGCCGCCAGATTGCACCGCGCAGCCCGGCGCAGGCCATTGCACTCGGCATCGGGCTGGTGGCGGGCGACCGGCTCGAAGAGAACCTCGGCGGCAGCCTCAGCGTGCAGGAGAACCTGTTTCCCAACCCGGCGCTGACGCTCGGCACCCTGACAACGCGCCTCGCGCGGCGCGACGAAGCGCAGCAGGCGCTGCGCCTCATCCACCAGTTCGACGTGAATCCGCCCGCCCCGCAGGCCGAGGTGCAGAACCTCAGCGGCGGTAACCAGCAGAAGGTGGTGCTCGCACGCTGGATGAACCTGAAGCTGCCGCTGCTGATCCTGGAAGAACCGACCGCGGGTGTCGACGTCGGCGCCAAGCGCCAGATCTACGAGATCCTGCGCCAGCAGGCCGACGCCGGCGTCTGCGTACTGGTGATCTCCACCGACTTCGAGGAAGTCGCCAACGTTTGCACGCGTGCGCTGGTATTTCGCGACGGCACGCCCGCATGCGAGCTCTCCGGCGCCGCACTGACCGTCGCCGGCCTGCTGGTGGCCGCGGCCGGCGGCGATAGGCAGGAAAAACAACCCACAACGACAGAGACAACATCATGACCACTTCCATCAGGGCCACCGCGCTCGAACCCGATCCGTCCTTCGACGCCAAAGTCTCGGGCCTGCTCGGCCGCATCAGCCGGCAGACGCCGGTGTACGGCCTGCCGGTGCTGATGCTCGGATTGATCGTGCTGTTCTCGCTCCTGCTGCCGCAGAGCTTTCCGACGCTGTTCAACCTGCGCTCGATCCTCAGCGACAAATCGGTGATCGCGCTGCTTGCGCTCGCGGCCACCATTCCGATGATGACCGGCAAGATCGACCTCACGGTCGGCTACGGCATCGTGCTGTGGCACATCCTTGCGATCAGCCTGCAGACCCAGTTCGGACTGTCGTGGCCCGCGGCGGTCGCCGTGGTGCTGCTGTGCGGCGCGCTGTTCGGTGTGCTCAACGGTGTGCTGGTGGAGCAGGCGCAGATCGACTCCTTCATTGCCACGCTCGGCACCGGCACCGTGCTCTATGCCATCGCGATGTGGCACAGCGGCGGACGGCAGGTGATCGGCAGCCTGCCGGATGGTTTCCTGAACATCGCCGGCGCGGATCTCCTCGGCCTGCCGGTGACCGCGTTCTATGTGGTGGCCGTGGCTGTCGTGCTGTGGCTTGTGAGCGAGCACACGCCGATCGGCCGTGCGCTGTACGTGATCGGCTCCAACCCCAAGGCGGCCGTGCTCAATGGCATTCCGCTGCAGAAGTGCGTGATCGGCGCCTTCGTCGCCTCGGGCACCCTGTCGGCCTTTGCCGGCGTGGTGCTGGCGTCACGCCTGCAGATCGGCCAGGCCGGCGTCGGGCTCGAGTTCCTGCTGCCGGCGCTGGTCGGCGCCTTCCTCGGCTCCACCACCATCCGGCCCGGGCGCGTGAACGTCTGGGGCACGCTGGTCGGCGTGGCGATCCTGGCGGTGGGCATCTCTGGCATCCAGCAGTTCGGCGGTGCGTTCTTCGTCGAGCCTCTGTTCAACGGCGTCACGCTGCTGGTGTCGATCGGCATCGCGGGCTACGCGCAACGCAAGCGCGGCCAGTCGATCAAGCGCCGCATCGCCGACCAGCAGATCGCATCGCATCCGGCTGGCACGCCGAAGCTGCCCGCGGGATCTTGAGTTTCTTTATTCCCCAACCCACCACAACCAGGAGACAACCATGAAGACATCTTTCCAGACATCGATCCGCCAGGCACGCCGCACGGCACTCGCCGGCATTCTGGCCGCGGGCCTCGCGGCGCTGGCCGGCCACGCCATGGCCGACGATTTTCTCAACCTGGCAAAGCAGAAAGTCGCTGCCGCGACGGCACCGAAGAACAAGTGGGATGGCCCTACCACCGGCCCCAAGGCACCGGCCGGCAAGACCATCGTGTTCGTCGCCTCGGACATGCGCAACGGAGGCGTGCTCGGCGTCTCCAAGGGCGTGGAAGAAGCTGCCCGAACCCTCGGCTGGACGGTGCGCGTCCTCGATGGGCAGGGCACCGTGCAGGGCCGCACCTCGGCCTTCAACCAGGCGATGGCGCTCAAGCCAGCCGGCATCCTGCTCGGCGGCTTCGACGCCAGGGAGCAGGCCACCAGCGTGAAGAAGGCCAACGAGGCCAAGGTGCCCGTCGTCGGCTGGCACGCCGCAAAGGAAGCCGGCGCGGTGGACGGCATGTTCTTCAACGTGACGACGAGCGCGCAGGACGTGGCCGAGATTGCGGCGCTCTACGCGGTCGCGAAATCCGACGGCAAGGCCGGCGTGGTGGTGTTCACCGATTCGGCCTACGCGGTGGCGATTGCCAAGTCGAACGCCATGGCCAACGTCATCAGAAAGTGCAGCGGCTGCAGCCTGCTGGGCGTCGAAGACACGCCGTTGGCCGACACCTCCACCCGCATGCCGCAGCTGACGACCTCGCTGATCCAGCGCCACGGCGCCAAGTGGAGCTATTCGCTCGGCATCAACGACTTGTATTTCGACTTCATGGGCCCCACCCTGCAATCGGCCGGCGGCAGCGCGAAGGGGCTTCAGAACCTCTCTGGCGGGGATGGTTCGGAGTCGGCTTACCAACGCATCCGCAACCAGCGCTTCCAGGCCGGCACCGTGCCCGAGCCACTCAATCTGCACGGCTGGCAGATGGTTGACGAGATCAACCGTGCGCTCGCCAGCCAGGCGCCCAGCGGCTACTCGACGCCAGTGCACCTGGTGACGGTCGACAACATCAACAATGATGGCGGGCCGAAGAACAGTTTCGATCCCGACAACGGATATCGCGACGCCTATAGGAATATCTGGGGCAAGTGACCGAGGGTGGCGAGGCGATAGCGACGACATGACACAGCCGTGATCCGCTCGCACCGCGCCTTCAGGATCCGCTCGAAGGACTTCTGGGCGTGGCAAGATTCGCGCTCATTCCCACCAAGCAAAATCCGCCGATGCTGATCAACTGTGTTGCCTACAAGGACGGCGCCAAGCTGGCCGACATTCCCGTCGCGGACATCAGCGAATACATCGTCCAGCCCGGCTGCTTTGTCTGGGTTGCGCTGAGCGACGCCACGCCCGAAGAACTCGACGAGATGCGGGAAGAGTTCGGCCTGCATGCGCTCGCCGTCGAAGACGCGCGCCATGGGCACCAGCGGCCCAAAATCGAGGAGTACGGCGACTCGCTCTTCGCGGTGATGCATCTGGTCGAGCCGGCTGCGGACAGCGCGAACAGCATCAACGTCGGAGAGGTCGACGTCTTCGTCGGCCGCAACTACGTGCTGTCGGTACGCAACCGCAGCAAGCTTGGTTTCCTGGGCGTTCGGGAGCGCTGTGAGCGAGAGCCCGAGTTACTCCGCAATGGTGCTGGATTCGTGCTTTACGCGCTTATGGATGCAGTTGTCGATCGCTATTTCCCGGTGATCGACTCGCTGGAGGTCGAACTGGAGGCAATCGAGCAGCGGATCTTCACCAAGGGCGCCCCACGCGCGAACATCAAGCAACTCTATGAACTGAAGCAGCGCGTAATGGTTCTGAAGCACGCGGTGGCGCCTCTGCTTGAAGGCGCCAGCAAGCTGCACGGCGGACGCGTGCCTCAGGTCTGCGCGGGCTCGCGACTACTTCCGCGACGTGGTCGATCACCTGGGGCGCATCAACGCGTCGATCGAAGCGATGCGCGAAACCATCGGGACGGCGATCCACGTCAACCTCGCGATGGTCACCATCGAGGAAAACGAGGTCATGAAACGCCTGGCCGCCTGGGCGAGCATCTTTGCCGTGTGCACGGCGTTCGCCGGCATCTGGGGCATGAACTTCGAGCACATGCCCGAATTGAAGTGGACCTATGGCTATGCCGGGGCGCTCTTCCTCATTTCGAGTGCGTGTGGATTTTTGTATTACCGGTTCCGGCGAGCAGGCTGGCTTTGAACAGGTTCGGGCGGCATAAAGAACGACGTTCAGCAAGCTGTGCGCGCCGGCGCATAGGAGGCGGGCTGGAAAAGGCGCATGATCCCGTCACTTTGCGTCGACCCGTCTGCCGTTGCCGGGCCAAGCGTGATTAATGGCGATGCCCTGAACCTCATGAAAACTTGGACCATACGACATCGCATTCTCGCCAGCTTCGCCGCCGTGCTGGCACTGATGATTGTCATGGGCGCCGTTGCCTACGCCTGCCTCGCGCGCGTGGCTCATGACGCGACCCTCATTCAGAAGGAGGCCGTGCCCGGGCTGTCATACAGCAGTCAGATGATGGTTGCCTGGCAAGAGAACTTTGCGCTTACCCAGAAGCAAGTGCTGGAGACAGAAGGTGCTGAGACGCGCAAGGTCGAGTCGCAGCTGCAGGCCAACCGGGATAGGTTGGAGAACCTGACCAGGAGCTACGAAAGTACTATCTTCACGCCTAATGATCAGGAGAACTACGAGGCATTCAAGAGCCTTCACGCTGCCGCGGCCTACCTGCGTACGCAGCAGGATGTCCTGAAGCTGAGCGCGGACAATAAAAGGGACGCGGCCCGGGCGCTGCTGCAGAGCCAGCTCGACCCGCAGTTCGAGAAAATCCGCAGCGCAACGCAATTTCTGGTCGACTTCAACAAGACAGATGCCGAAGAGGCGGCTCGGCAGATCATGAGTGCGGTGGCGACCGCCAACACGGCCATCATGGTAAGTCTCGCCGTGGCCTTGTTGCTGGCGCTGGCGCTCGGCTATGTCCTGCTGCGGTCGATCACCCGGCCGCTGGGCCGATTGCTCACAGTCACCGATGCGATCAGCACCGGCGATTTCACCCAGCGGATGGACTTGGAGCGGCGCGACGAGTTCGGCACGCTGGCGCAGGGGTTCAATCGCATGACGGAGCAGTTGACGTTACTGTTCGGCCAGGTGCAGAAGTCTGGCATCCAGGTCAACACCTCCGCGACAGAGATAGCTGCCACGTCCAAGGAGCAACAGGCCACCGCCAGCGAGATCGCCGCGACGACCATTGAGATCGGCGCCACGTCCAAGGAGATTTCCGCCACCTCGCGCGAATTGGTGAGGACGATGAGCGAGGTGTCGCACGTCGCCGAGGAGACAGCCACACTGGCCGGCGGTGGACAGGAAGGCCTACTGCGCATGGGTGAGACCATGCACAAGGTGATGGAGGCCGTCGGGTCGATCAACGCCAAGCTCGCGGTACTGAGCGAAAAGGCCGGCAACATCAACCAGGTCGTCACCACCATCACCAAGGTGGCCGACCAGACCAACCTGCTGTCGCTGAACGCAGCGATCGAGGCCGAGAAGGCCGGCGATTTCGGGCGTGGCTTTGGCGTGGTCGCGACGGAGATCCGCCGGCTCGCCGACCAGACGGCCGTGGCTACTTATGACATCGAGCAGATGGTCAAGGAAATCCAGTCGGCCGTGTCCGCCGGTGTGATGGGCATGGACAAGTTTTCCGAGGAGGTTCGCCGCGGCATGCAGGAGGTGCAGCTGGTCGGCACGCAGCTGTCGCAGATCATTTCTCAGGTGCAGGCGCTGGCACCGCGTTTCGTGGAGGTCAGCGAAGGCGTGCAGGCGCAGGCGACCGGTGCCGAGCAGATCAGCCAGGCGCTCACGCAATTGAGCGAAGCCGCCCAGCAGACCGTCGACTCGCTGCGCCAGTCGGGCGAGGCGATCGACGGCTTGCACCAGGCCGCAGGCGGCCTGCGCAGCGGGGTCTCGCGCTTCAAGCTGGTGGAGGCTTGAGGAGCGAGGGCCCGGCCAGATGCTGTTCCTCCTCTTTCAGCTCGGCGGCGAACGCTACGCGCTCGATGCGGGCCAAGTCGTCGCCGTGCTGCCGCGGCTCGACGTGAAGGTGATTCCCCACGCGCCCTCAGCGGTGGCTGGCCTGTGCCAGTACCGGGGCGCTCCGGTGCCGGTGATCGACCTCAGCGAACTGGCGCTCGGCCGCCCATCTGCGAATCGCCTGAGCACGCGCATCGTGCTCGTGCATTTCCCCGACCCCGCCGATGGGCCACACCTGCTGGGCTTGCTGGCCGAACGGGCGACGGAAACGCTGCACCGTGAACCGGCGGACTTCGTGCCGGCCGGCGTCAGCGTCGATGCGGCGTCTTATCTCGGCCCGGTGAGCGCCGACGCGCGCGGATTGATTCGGCGCATCGAGGTGCAGCACTTGCTGCCGCCGTCGCTGCGGGCACTGTTGTTCAACGAGGCCGCGCCAGCGTGATGGACATCGCCCGGTTCGAGCAACTCTTGAAGCGGACGATGGGCCTGGACGCCGCTTCGATCGGTTCAGCCGCCGTCGAGCGCGCAGTGCAGGAGCGCCTGTCTGCCTGCCGGCTGCCGGATGCGCAGGCCTATTGGGAGCTGCTCAGCAGCTCTGCGCCCGAGTTGCAGGAACTCATCGAGGCGGTGGTCGTGCCGGAGACCTGGTTCTTCCGCGACCCGGCGTCCTTCGCGGCGCTGACACGCCTGGTCTGCGATGACGGACGGCCCCGTCAAACACAAACCGTATTGCGCCTGCTGAGCGTTCCGTGCTCTACGGGCGAGGAGCCCTATTCGATGGCGATGGCGCTGCTCGACGCCGGTTTTACGGCAAGCACGCTGCGCGTCGATGCCGTCGACATCAGCACCCGCGCACTGGCGCGAGCGCAGGGTGCGGTGTACGGTCGAAATTCGTTTCGCGGCAGCGACCTTGCTTTTCGCGACCGCTACTTCGTCGCGACTGCGGGCGGCGGCCACAGTCTGGCCGACGCGGTGCGCCGACTGGTGCAATTTCGGCAGGGCAACCTGCTCGACGGCCTCGTGGCCGAGCCAGAACTCTACGACGTCATTTTTTGCCGCAACGTGCTGATCTACTTCGACCGCGCCACGCAGGATCGCGCCATCGCGGTGTTGGGCCGGCTGCTCAAGCCGGGCGGCTGGCTTTTCGTCGGCCCCTCGGAGACGGCCCTGCTGTCGGATCACGGTTTCGTTTCTGCAAAGCTTCCGCTCGCGTTCGCCTTCCGCAAGGATCCGGTGGCCGGCAGCGACACGAAGCTTCGCACGGCGCCTTCGCCATCCAGGCCCGTACGCGCGCTGGCACCAGTGGCCCCGGCGCTGCAGCCCGCTCGGCCCCGAGCGGCGCCGCCGGCTATCGCGCCGCTGGCCGTTGCGCGGGCCGAAGCGAAGACGAGCATCGACCGCGCACGACGCCTTGCCGACCAGGGTCACCTCGCCGACGCCGCGGCGCACTGCGAAGCACATCTGCTCGAGCACGGCCCCACAGCCGAGGCGTTCAACCTGCTCGGCCTGGTGCGCGATGCGAGTGGCAAGACGGCGGATGCCGCCGACCAGTACCGCAAGGCGCTCTACCTCGAACCGAATCACCAGGACGCGCTAATCCACCTCGCGCTGTTGCTGCAAAAGCAGGGCGACGTGGCCGGTGCGCAGCGCTTGCAGCGGCGCGCTAGCCGGCTGCACCAAGGCGGCGGGGCCTGACATGCACGTCGAGTCGCCCATCGCTGCCGGCTCGGCGCACACCGCCATCGACGATTGCTGGAACCGTATCGGCGTGTACGGCGATGGCTCCTGCCCGCAACTGAAGCAGCATGTGCACTGCAGCCACTGTCCGACGCACGCCGCCGCCGCGTTGGTCCTACTGGATCGGGAGGCGCCGCCCGACTACCTCGCCGATTGCACACGCCACATGGCACAGTCCCCCAAGGTCGGTCAGGCCGAGTTGGACTCAGTGGTCATTTTTCGCATCGGTGCCGAATGGCTGGCCTTGCCGACCCCGGTCTTCCGGGAAGTCGCCGCCTTGCTTGCGATTCATTCGCTGCCAAACCGGCACGGGGGTATCGTGCAGGGTGTTGCCAATGTGCGCGGTGAACTGCTGGTCTGCGTGTCGCTTGGCACCATGCTCGGCCTTACGCACGCCGCAGAGACCGTGCGCGGACAGCAGCACCTGGCATTGCGACGCCTGGTGGTGATCGGCATCGACGGTCAGCGACTGGGCTTCGCGGTCGATGAGATGCATGGCATTGCGCGCTTCGATCCGAACACGTTGAAGGCGGTGCCGGCCACCGTCGCTCGCGCTACCGCGACCTACTCCAAAGCGGTCCTGACATGGCAAGAGCACGCGGTCGGCCTGCTCGACGAGCAATTGCTGTTCTACACACTCCATCGGAGCCTGGCTTGACCACCCAAGATCTCAGCCAGCTGTCGATGTCGGAGCTGTTCCGTATCGAAGTAGCGAACCAGGCACCACAGCTGACGGCGGGACTGCTTGCCCTGGAGCGGGATCCGGACGCGGCCGACCAGCTTGACGCCAGCATGCGCGCCGCCCATTCGCTCAAGGGTGCCGCCAGCATCGTCGGTATCGGCGCCGCAGTGGGCGTTGCCCATGCAATGGAAGACTGCCTCGTCGCCGCGCAGGCTGGTCGGCTGCGTTTGCGCCAGGGCCACATTGACCTGCTGCTCGGCGGTGTGGATTTGCTCGGGCGCCTCGCCCAAACCTCGGAGACGGATCAGCCCGACGCGCAAGTGAAGGCATTTGTCGAGGCGCTGACACACGCGATGCAGGACAACGGCAAAGGCGATCCGGCGCGGGACGAGGCTGCGCCGGCCACGGCGTTGGACCCTGTGCCGAGGAACCCTGCGGCCATGACCGAACGCGACACCTCGGATCGCGCCGTGCGCGTTAGTGCCGACAGCCTGAATCGGCTGCTCGGCCTGGCCGGCGAATCGCTGGTGGCCGCGCGCTCGCTCAAGCCCTTCGCCAACTCGCTGCTGCGGCTCAAGCGGCTGCAGCATGAGATCGTGCAAAGGCTCGACGCATTGCACGACGATGTGCCCGCAGCATCTCCGGAAGTGCGTTCCACGGCTGCACGACACGAGATCAAGCTACGTGTGCTCGAATGCGAGCAGTTGCTGGCACGAGGGCTGGTCAATCTCGATACACTCGAAAGGCGCTCGGCCGACCTGTCGCGCCGGCTGTACGACGAGGCTGTGGCCTGTCGCATGCGGCCGTTTGCCGACGGTCTTCAGGCCACGCCGCGCATGCTGCGCGACCTCGGCCGCTCGCTCGGCAAGCAGGTCAGACTCGACATCGTCGGTGCTGCGACGCCGGTGGATCGCGATGTACTTGAGAAGCTGGACGCACCGCTGGGTCACCTGCTGCGCAATGCGCTCGGCCACGGCATCGAATCGCCCGAACTGCGCCGCGCCGTGGGCAAGTCCGCGGAAGGCGTGGTACGGCTCGAAGCCCGCCACAGTGCCGGCGCGCTGGAGATCATCGTCTCTGACGACGGATGCGGCATAGCCCTCGATGTACTGCGCCGCGCCGTGGTCGACCGCAATCACATAAAGGCCGAACTCGCGGCCGAACTGTCGGAGGCCGAACTGCTGGAGTTCCTGTTCCTGCCGGGCTTCACGCTCAGTGATCGCGTGACCGAGATTTCCGGCCGTGGCGTTGGGCTGGACGCCGTGCGGGACATGGTGAAGCAGGTGCGCGGCAGCGTTCGCGTGTCGACGCAGGCCGGCCAGGGGACACGCTTTCAACTGCAGTTGCCGCTCACGCTATCGGTCGTGCGCACGCTGGTCGTGGACATCGGCGGCGAGCCTTATGCCTTCCCTCTGGCGCGCATCGTTCGCGTCTTGAAACTCGCGCCACAGGAGGTCGAACTTCTCGAGGGACGGCAGCACGTCGAGGTCGACGGGCAGTGTATTGGCCTCGTCACCGCGCACCAGGTCCTGCAAGCCGGCGAGCCTCAAACGTCCGGCGGCAATTTGTCGATCATTGTCATCGGCGACCACGACGATACCTATGCCGTGGTGGTGGATCGTTTCCTCGGCGAACGCGAACTCGTGGTGCAGGCGCTCGACCCCCGCCTTGGCAAGATCAAGGACATCAGCGCCGGCGCACTGATGGAGGATGGTTCGCCGGTGCTCATCATCGACATCGAGGACATGATCCGCTCGGTGCAGAAGCTGATCGCATCCGGACACCTAAGCCAGATGCGGCCGGGTAGCAGCGCCGCCGACGTTAAAAAGCGCAAGCGCGTGCTGGTGGTCGACGACTCGCTGACGGTGCGCGAGCTCGAGCGCAAGCTGCTTGCGCAGCACGGCTACGACGTCGAGGTCGCCGTCGACGGCATGGATGGCTGGAACGCGGTGCGCACCGGCCACTTCGACCTGCTGGTGACCGACATCGACATGCCGCGGATGGATGGCATCGAGCTGGTGACGCTGGTCAGGAAGGATCCGAACCTGAAGTCGCTGCCGGTGATGATCATGTCGTACAAGGATCGCGCCGAGGATCGCAGGCGCGGGCTCGAGGCCGGGGCCGACCACTACCTGACCAAGGGCAGCTTCCACGACGAGACGCTGCTGCAGGCGGTCGTCGACCTGATCGGCGAGGCCGTCGCATGAAGATCGCCATCGTCAACGATCTGCCGCTGGCCGTAGAGGCCTTGCGGCGCGTGCTTGCGCTGAAGCCGGAGCACCGCGTCGTCTGGGTGGCCGAAAACGGCGCGAAAGCAGTGCAGCGCTGCGCTGAACTGCGGCCGGATCTCATCCTGATGGACCTGCTGATGCCGGAAATGGACGGCGTCGAGGCCACACGCCGCATCATGTCCGAGACGCCGTGCGCGATCCTGCTCGTCACCGCCAACATGGGGGCCAACACTGCGCGCGTCTTCAAGGCAATGGGCCACGGTGCGCTGGATGTCGTCGACACGCCGGCGCTCGGCGCCGGCGACCCGCGGGTTGGCGCCGCGCCTGTGCTGGCGAAGATCGAGATCATCGCCCGGCTCATCGGCGACAGCAGCAGGGCCGATACAGGCGTCCCCCGGTTCGCTGCGGCATCCGGGGCAGGCCATCCACAACGCTTGGTCGCGATCGGCGCATCGGCGGGCGGGCCGGCGGCTCTGGCCACGCTGCTGCGCGGTCTGCCGGCCGACTTCCCAGCTGCTGTGGTCATCGTCCAGCATGTGGACGAGCAGTTCGCCGCCGGCATGGCGGAGTGGCTGGGGCAACATTCGACGCTGCCGGTTGGGGTGGCCCGCGAAGGCGATCGGCCAACCCGCGGCGCGGTGCTGCTCGCCGCCACCAATGACCATCTGCGGCTCGTGGCGGGCGGGCGACTCGCCTACACGCGCGCCCCGCAGGACTATGTCTACCGCCCGTCGGTCGACGTGTTCTTCCATAGTGCATGCGCGCTGTGGCAGGGCGACATCGTAGGCGTGCTCTTGACCGGCATGGGACGCGACGGTGCGCACGGCCTCAAGGCCTTGCGCGACAAGGGCCACTACACCATCGCGCAGAACCAAGCCAGCTGCGCCGTGTATGGCATGCCCAAGGCCGCAATCGCGTTGGACGCTGCGGTGGATGTCTTGCCGATAGAAGCGATCGCAACGCGATTGCGCAATGCCCTTTCCACCCAACCTGAACCAGGGGGTCCTGATGATCGAAGTTGAATCGAAGAGCCGCGATGCGTCGATGCCGTCCGCTGCGAAGGACTACCGGGTCATGGTGCTGTTGGTCGACGACCAGGCGATGGTCGGGGAGGCGGTGCGCCGCGCGCTGCTGAACCAGCCGAACATTGACTTCCACTACTGTTCCGACCCGGCTGAAGCGATCACGGTTGCCGAGCAGATTGGGGCGACGGTGATCCTGCAAGACCTGGTCATGCCAAGCATCGACGGCTTGACGCTGGTTCGCCGGTACCGCGCCAATCCGGCCACCGCGGAGATACCCATCGTGGTGCTGTCGACCAAGGAGGAGCCGGCGGTAAAAGGCGACGCGTTCGCGGCCGGCGCCAACGACTATCTCGTCAAGCTGCCGAGCCAGGTCGAACTGATCGCGCGCATCCGTTACCACTCGAAGGCGTATTCGAACCAACTGCAGCGTGACGACGCCTACCGGGCACTGCGCGAGAGCCAGCGACAGTTGACGGAAAAGAACATTGAACTGCAGCGAATGAGCCATATGGACGGACTCACTGAGGTCTGCAACCGGCGCCATTTCAACGAACACATCGAGGAGGAATGGAGCCGGGCGCTGCGCGATCAAAGCTCGCTCTCCGTGCTGATGATCGATATCGACGACTTCAAGCAATACAACGACGCCTACGGCCACCTGGCCGGCGACGAGGCGTTGAAGAAGGTGGCGAGCATCTTGCAGCAGAACGCCGACCAATCGACCGATCTTCTGGCCCGCTTCGGTGGCGAGGAGTTCGCGCTGATCATGACGACCACGCCACTGGCCGGAGCGCGCTTCAAGGCCGAAAAACTGCGCCTGGCAGTGCAGGATTTGCATCTGGTACATGACCGCTCCTCGGTGGCCGGGCACCTCAGCGTGAGCGTCGGTGGCGCGTCGACGATCCCGCAACGCGGCGGCTCCCTTCTTCACCTCATCGAAGCCGCCGACAAGGCGCTCTACGAGGCCAAGCGATCCGGCAAGAACCGGGAGGTGATGTACGAGGGCCGCCTTTGACAGGGCTGCACTGCGGATTCAACCGGCCGATGCAACGTATTGGCTGCGCGTTGCGGCGGGTGCTTGAATGTTGAGAGTCGCGCCACCGCATTCTGCTTGGCTTGCGAGTAGCTCGAGACATCAATGCCCTGGGGAATGTACTGCCTCAACAGGCCGTTTGTATTCTTATTGGCACTGGTGTGCGCGTGTGCGCGTGTGCGCAAGGTTGTGGGGACGGCTCACGCGCAGGCCCCTGCCACGTGTGCTTGGCCAACTTGACGGCTCAACGCCGTGCCTTCCCCTCTCCGTTAGTCTCTATCGTTCCAATCCCTGCGATGTTCACGGCGCTCGCGCTCCCAGTGTCGGCGATCCCCGTAGCGATCACCGTCCCAATTCCTGCGGTAGAACCGCCGACCATCTCCGCGATAGTCCGGCTCGTAGTAGATCGGCGCCGGTGCGTAGTACGCAGGCTGTGCGGGCGGATAGTAGATAGGGGCTGGGCGCGAGTACACCGGGGCTGGTTCGTAGTACACGGGGCCGGGCTCGCCCACGCCGATTGCAACGCCTGGCGCTGCGATGCCGAGGGACCAGTTGGAACCGGCGCTCGCCGAGCCGGCGCCGAGCAATGCGGCAGCAGCCACAATGCTTGCCGCAGCAAATTGAAGGAATATTGAGCGCTTGAGAAGCATGAGGATCTCCAAAAAGAGGGCGACTACCGCCCTTGAATCCTTTGAACGTTCGAGATGTGGGGTAAGTACACACAAGCCCTGCAAAGATCATGTAAACGCGGACCCTAAAAGGCTGCGCAAGCAGGCTTGGGGGTCATAGCCTGCGGCGATCCACTGGAACAGAGCGAGATACAGTGTCCGCATGCGGCCTCCCACATTCGGTGCGCCCGCAAGCCGGCTGAGATCCCGAACCCTGCGGCGACCGCCCTACCCTTCACCTTCACCCAAACACCCAAGACGGCGATTCACGTCAAAACCGCAGCGCATGAGAGCCGCTCGTAGAAGCGTGAACCCAGGGCTTCAAAGTCAGCATCGCGCCGTTGGCACTAACCTGCCTGCCTGCCTGCCTGCCTGCCTGCCTGCCTGCCTGCCTGCCTGTCCATCCGGTGGGCCCAGCCTCCGGCTGCATCGGCGTCCGCGCTTGTATAGCCATCCCCCAGCAGAACCAGACGCAGCGACAGCGCGACGCCAAGGAGCGTGCGCGATTGCGTTGCGGGCGATCAGGCAGCGTCATGGCCTCTTTCCCAGAACGCGCGGCGAGATGCGAGGGGATCCCGAGGTGGGCGCGGCCGCCGCATGAGCAGGTAAGCCGCAGGAATCACGAACATCGACAGCAACGGGGCCGTGATCATCCCGCCCACCATGGGTGCGGCGATGCGCTGCATCACTTCGGAGCCGGTACCTTCTCCCCACATGATCGGGAACAGGCCCGCCAGGATGACGGCGACTGTCATCGCCTTGGGACGCACGCGCAGCACGGCGCCTTCGCGGATCGCGTCCAACAGATCGACCGTGCCCGTCTTGCCCTCTTCGATCCGGTGATCCCAGGCCTGCCTGAGATACAGCAGCATGATCACGCCGAACTCCGCGGACACGCCGGCCAGCGCGATGAATCCGACCGCCCCCGCGACGGACAGGTTGTAGCTCAGCAGGTAGAGCAGCCAAATGCCGCCGACCAGGGCGAAGGGCAACGCGGCCATGATCAGCAGCGCTTCGTCGAACCGCTTGAAGGTCAGGTACAGCAGCACGAAGATAATGAGCAGCGTGAACGGCACCACCACCTTCAGCTTGGCGGTGGCGCGCTCCAGGAACTCGAACTGGCCGGACCAGGAGACGGAGTAGCCCGGCGGCAGCTTCACGTCTTTCGCGACCGCGCGCTGCATGTCCTGAACTGCCGAGCGCAGATCGCGGTCTCGAATGTCCACATAGACCCAGCCCGACAGCCGGGCGTTCTCGCTGCGCAGCATCGGCGGCCCGTCGGCGATGCGGATGTCCGCGACATCGGAGAGCACCAGCCGCGCCCCACGCGCAGTGACGATGGGCAGGCTTCGCAACCGTTCCAGCGAGTCCCGGAGCTCGCGCGGGTAGCGCACGTTGATCGGAAAGCGCCGCAGGCCTTCCACCGTCTCGCCGATGTTCTCGCCGCCCACCGCCGAGGCGATAACCGATTGCACATCGGCGATGTTCATGCCGAAGCGCGCCGCGGCGTCGCGCTGGATGTTCACATCCACATAGCGCCCA